>NZ_SAYM01000001.1:0-897522 GCF_004023655.1 Apibacter sp. HY039
CAAAGATACAGACTTTTTCTTATCCTCCAAATATTTCTGTACTTTTTTTTGACTTTTTTTAACCCCAAACCTATAACTCGCTATTAAACAATTAGATAAATTATTAACTTTTTCTAACCTTTTTTTTCCATTTCTCTCACTTCTTCTATTTCCCAATGTTAACACGATGTTATTTCTTTATCCTCCTCCTCTGTTTTTATTCTTCTATTCTATGATATACATAATTCCCCCCCTTTTTAATTGGGATGTCGTTCTGCAATATCTATAGTTGTACAAAAACTAATATTTAAATTAATGGTTAAATCATACGAACGGGTTTTTATATTCGAGCGGGCGTCAAAATCATTTGACGCCCGCCCGTAATTTCTACTTATATCTATTAATACTTATTTTACTATTTTCATTTCATTAATTAGATTTTCTGCTCCTGCATATTTTTCTATTATAAATAATACAAATCGAATATCCGTATTTATACATCGCTGTAACTTTTCGTCGAACTGAATATTTCCACTCATGGCTTCCCAGTTCCCATCAAATGCCAATCCTATTAGTTCTCCATTACCATTAATGACGGGCGAACCTGAATTCCCTCCAGTTATGTCATTATCTGAAAGAAAGTCAACCGGTAATTCTCCATATTCGTTGGCATAATCTCCATAATCTTTTGAATTGTATAAATCGATCAACTTCTGAGGTAAATCAAATTCCGCATCACCTTTTTTATATTTAGCAATCATACCTTTTAAGGTTGTGTAATAATTTAATCGGGCATCGTTGGGTTTTTCCGGATTATCCATTAAGGTTTTAACTGTTCCGTAGGTTAGTCTCATGGTTGAATTAGCATCAGGGTAAAAGACTTTTTTAGGGAAAGTTTTTCTTAATCCATCAATAAAAAGTCTTTGAGACTTTTCAAATGTGTCGTTTAATTGAATCTCTCCCTCAGTTTTGTTCATTAATGTAGTTGCTGCTTCTTTAGACAATACATAGAGGGGATCGTTGTGTAAAACTTCTTTGGATGGATGGTTAATAAAGTTGATAATGGATTCTTTATCTTTAAATAAAGAGCTTTCTGTTAAATTTTCTATGTTATTTACAGTAATTTTACCTTGTGAAATGGATTTAAGCTGATTTTTTAGCGGTACTCTTTCAACATATAATTGAAGAAGCTCTTTTGCCAGCTCTTTTTCTACCTCCGGGTGAAGGGTTTCATACATTGAATTGATAGTTTCGATGTATTTAGGTTTCATTGCTTCTCTTCCTTCATCTGACTGATCCAGATAAGTAGAAAGCATATCTCCTATACGGTTGGGCATACTCACGTAAGAACTGGCTCTCAAAAACCAAAATAAATACATTTTATCTGCAACCATAAGGTTAGTTTGCTGGTAATAGTTTTTAAGACTGGACAAAACGGAGGAATACTTATCTTTATTTTTGGATTGTAATGCCCATCGTGTAAATTCTTTTTCTTCTTTTTCTTTATAAGCTATAACCTCATTTTTTTTTATAGCTTCAATCATTCCGATTCTGTTTTTCCAGTAATTTGCTATACTTGCATATTTTCCTGCGTAATTTAATTCTATAGCTTTATCTTTTTCACTATGTTTTTTCAATATATCCAACGCATGTCTGGACGCTTCAATAAATGGTGGATATTCATATTCTACTAATTGCTGTATTCCATAAGATGTAAGATATCGACTGGTAACACCGGGATATCCTAAAATCATAGCATAATCTCCGGGTTTTATTCCGTAAATATTTATAGGCAACGAATGCTTAGGCTGATATGCTATATTATTTTCAGAGTATTCGGAAGGATTCCCCGCTTTATCAGCGTATATTCTGAACATAGAAAAATCTCCGGTATGTCTCGGCCATTCCCAATTATCTGTATCTCCTCCAAATTTACCAATAGATGCCGGAGGAGCTCCAACAAATCGTATATCGGTGAAATCCTGATATACAAAGTAATAGAATTCATTTCCCTGAAAAAAAGATCGCACTACAACTGTATATTTCCCCTTTTCATTATTTTCCTGTTCTATTTTTTCAAATTCTTCTTTTATTATTTCCTGTCTTTGCTTCTCAGTAATTTTCTTTTGATTAAGCCGGGCATTTATTCTTTCTGTTGCATCTCCCATTCGTATTAAAAAACGGACATACAATCCTTTTACGGGAATTTCGTCTTTTTTATTTTTAGCCCAGTAACCATCATTTAAATAATCATGCTCTGGTGTAGAAAGCGCAGCAATGTTAGAATATCCACAATGGTGATTCGTAAGTATCAGTCCTTGGTCAGAAACAATTTCACCTGTACAGAACCCACCAAAACTTACAATTGCATCTTTTAGACTTGAGTTATTAACGCTGTATATTTCTTCGGGGGTTAATTTGAGTCCTTCTTTTTGCATATCAACGTAATTTAAACGCTTAATAAGCATCATTAACCACATTCCCTCATCTGCTTTGGCTGGTATAAGGGTTAATACGGATAGGCATAATCCTAAAACTATTCTTTTCATCTATATATTATTTTTATCTACGCTAAATTATCACTATTTTCTTAATTTCAAATGTATAGTAAATACTTCCTAATTGTGTTACTATCATTTGACTCTTAATTTATATGTATGGAATAGATATATTTCTATCTTTTTTTTCTTTAATAATCTTTGGTATAAATATGTTTAAATATAAAAAGCCGAAATCATCCGGCTTTTTATATAATTTTTTAAATTGCTATATATTACTTGTTGCGAAGTTTTTCTAACTCTGAAATCACTACGTGATGAGAAACTGTCTTATCTTTAAAAAAGTTTACAAAATAATTTTTTTCTTCTTCTGTTGCTGCATGTTGATTTAGTATATTTAAAAGGTGCATTTTCATATGCCCTTTTTGAATACCTGTAGTTACTAAAGAACGTAATGCAGCAAAATTTTGAGCTAACCCTGCTACGGCTACTATCTGCATAAGTTTTTCGGCAGAGGGCTTGTTTAAAATCTGCAAGGATGCAATAACCAGAGGATGGAGCTTAGTTAATCCTCCGACAACCCCTAACGATAAAGGCAAATCTAACCAAAACTTAAAAATGCCGTTATCAATTTCACAATGGGTCAAACTCCTATATTTTCCAGAGCGTGAGGCATACGTATGTACGCAGGCTTCCACGGCTCTAAAATCATTACCTGTGGCTATTACTACGGAATCTACCCCATTCATAATTCCTTTATTGTGAGTGGTAGCTCTGTAAGGTTCTATTTCAGCTATCTCAACTGCCTGTTTAAATTTCCAGGCAAATTCTTGAGGAGAAATTCCACTTTCATCAATTAAGTCTTCGATTTTACAGCTTATTTCTGCACGTGCTAAGCAATCAGGAGTATAATTAGATAGTATGGACATTATGATCTGCATAGAGTTTTTTTCGTCTTCAGTAAAACTTTCTGCTTTTTGAATTTCGTATTTTAATGTTTGAGAAAACTGTTCTAAACATGAATTGATAAAATTAGCTCCCATGCTATCTCTTGTATCAAACGAAGCCTGAATCTGATAATAGCATTCTAATTCTGAAGTTTTGTCAATCAGTTCAATAGCATTTATCCCCCCACCCCGTAATACCATATTACGAGTTATATCTTTTGTTTGCTTATAAAGTTCTTCTTGTAAATATAAGGCAAACCATGATTTTAATTTTTCTGGATTACCTTTAAAAATGAAATGAACATGTCCCAGTTTTGAAGCTCCAAGGATAGAGGTTTTAAACCCTCCTTTATCTAACCAGAATTTAGCAGATTTTGAGGCTGCGGCTACAACTGAACTTTCTTCTATAGCCATAGGTATTGCAAACACTTCATTGTTTATCAAAAAATTTGGCGCAATTCCATAGGGCATATAAAAATTGGATATTGTATTTTCAGAAAATTCTTCATGCAATTTTTGTAAAGCGGCATCTTCATTCCAATATTGTGTTAAAATATTTTGAACTTCTTCAGAGTTGTCTGTATAATTGTTTACCAGCCACTTAATTTTATCTATTTTACCTAATCTGGAAAATCCTTCTATTATTTTATTTTTCATCCTTGGAAAGATACATTAATTTGTAACAAAGTTATAATATATTTAACTAATCTGTAAATTGAATGATTTGAAAAACCGCTTATTTTTAAAATATTTATACTTTAGATGTAAACAAATTCTACGGTTACTAAATAACAGCTTAGATTATTCTGTTTGTTTGACTGTTGTAAGTATCATACTTTATTTTATAAAACTGCCTGATTACATTTATTTAATTATTTACTTCACTTGTTTTTCTTTTCTTAATAAAAGAAGGGATACAAAATTTTTAGCTAAGCTATTTGATAATAAATCTTTTCTGCTGCAAATACAAGAAAATCTCATCGTCTTTGCTTTTGTTACATTATTGATTTACTCAAAAATTACCGATTATAAAATACTTATATTCTGTTTTCTCTGGGCAATCTTATCTCCTAAGATCTCTTTTAATATGGATATATTGCAACTTAAAATTATTGATCTTTTGCCTGTGCATATTTTCGAGTGGAAATCTGCGTTAAGAAAAAACATATTTTCTTACCTGATTTTATATATTTTACTTTTTTTATCCAGTTATCATCCATTTACTTATATAGTTATGTTGCTGTTGGTTTTATCTTCATTTATAGAGATTTACAAATATCTGGAACCTAAAGAGTTATATATATCTTATTTTCAAAAGTTTTCATTAATAGAAAAATATAAAATATCTTTAAAGGTTTTTAACGTAATAATCATTCCTCCATTCATTCTATTTGGATTTATAAATACTTTATACTCTGAATTTTTATTACTTTTTTTTCCTGTCAATTTATTTATTTTAGAAATTATTTCCAGAAAGTATAAAAATTACTCAGATAATCGCAGAATCATCGAATTCAATCCTGTTCTGCTGATTATTTTACTGATCAAATCTATACTTATTGTACCCAGCTTATATTCTATACGTAATAACACTCAAATTGCAAATAAGAAAATCTCAGTGTATGTTAGTAATTAAAAATTTACTTGTGTCTTATAGTTCTAAGGTCGTCCTTAACAAACTAAATCTAACTATTCCTATGGGTGAAGTTTTCGGAATTCTTGGTATGAATGGGGCTGGCAAAACTACACTTTTCGAAAGTATTTATCAAAACAATAAATACAAGGGAGAAGTTTTATTTAAGGGAAAAACTCTTGAGAAAAAGAATCTTTCTTATGTTGAAGCAGAAAATTATTTTTATCCTTTTATGAAATGTAAAGAGTATCTTGATTTTTTCACTTTTTCAGATTCTCTTTATAAATGGAAAGAATACTTTTCCTTTGAATTGGAGCAGTACGTTGAAAATTTTTCTACTGGAAATAAGAAAAAACTTGCTATAACCGGAGCTACTTTACTAAATCGGAATATCTATTTACTAGATGAGCCTTTTAACGGCCTGGATTTTGAAAGTGTTGAAAAACTTTATCTACTAATTAATCATCTGAAAAGTCTTGGGAAAACCATCCTTCTTAGTTCGCATATTATGGAAACCCTTGAAAATTGCTGCGATAGAATAGGTATTTTAGAGGGAGGTACAATTGATTCAGTCTATAGTATTGAAAAATTTGCTGAATATAAGAATAAAGTCAGAAGCAAAAATTCTTGTTAAATCTGTTATTTACTGAATAAATTATATAAAAAAACGATAAATCAAAATTTATCGTTTTACTTAATACTTACTACAGGATATTTTAATAAAGGGCACTTCCAACATCTTTGGGTTTATAATCAATTTGTAGAATTTTTGCTATTGTAGCGGCAATTTGATCATTATAATATTGTTCTTTGTCAAATAGTGGAGGATGAACCTGATTACCGATTAAAATCAGCCAGGTTTCTGATGAACCGGGAATTGCAAAATAATGGTCTTTCCAATGCTCTCCTGTACCTCTGCCATGATCAGTCGTAATTATAAATGTAGTTTGATCTTTATAATAGGAATCTGACTGTACATATTCCCACAATTCTCTGATCATTTGGTCATTTACATGAGCCGATTCCAAGTAGTGATTATAAGATCTGTCATGAGCAAAATCATCCGTTTCTCCATAACCGATAAAAACTAATCTGGGTTTTTCTTTCTTGATTGTTTCCAATGCATAGTTATGGGTAAAAACATCGAATCGGACTCCCTGCCAACGTTTAGGTGTTTCATCCTGAAATTTGTCCAAAAATTTTTCAAGAAATGATGGGTTTGAAGACAAGCTATGTCTATAACCTGCATTAACGGGAAGCTTACTTCTTTCTTCATTAAATATAAATGGAAAAACATCCCATCCTCCAAATATGGCTATTTTACCTTTAAACATAGGATCCTGATTTGCAAATTCAAAGAGGGAAACATTAGGATTCCCTACCTTATTATTATTATTAATCCTTGTATCATCAGGTTTTCCTGTTATAATTTCATTATATCCCGGATAAGAAAAATGCATTCCATTTTTTACGTTAACCCTGCTATTTTTATCTCTGTTCCCAATGATTACTCCCTGTTTTTCTACTTTGTCCCATATAAAAGGAAATAAGGCTTTTCTTCGTTCTTCATCCGATTCTTTCCAAAACTTATTTTTTAGCCGTTCTATATCCTGTGTATAGTTTTTGTCTTGAAGAAGCTCCCATTCAGCTCCTCTGAATAATTCCTGCCACCTTAATCCGTCCAGTGTAATCAGAAAAACTTTATTTTCCTGAGATTGTATTTTATTATTGTTAACTATTATTAAAAAAAGGGTTATGAGTACGGTAATTTTCATCTTTTTCATTTTTTTATTAGTAATTTAATTATTTTAACCACCAGGGAGTTGAACGTGTATTGTCATTTCCGCCAAACTGACGTTCTATAGCCTCTTTTACATTTACAGGATTTTTGTTATATTCGGTGATAGGATACATCCACCGAACCGGAGCTGATATCTGTTGTTGTTGCGGTAGCTCAGGATATCCTGTTCTAAGGTAATCCTGATAGGCTGTCCAACCAGACTGATGAAACATGATCATGTATTTTTGAGTGAGAATCTGATTTAGCTGGGATTGTGTGTTTTCCGTTTTGTATTTTACTGATTCCTGAGATAAATATTCATTCATATTGAAATTTTTAAAATAGTTCTCAGCATTCTTAACGTACGTTTGATAGTATTCAAATGAAGCTTTAATTGCATTTTCATAGTGCTGTCCAGCATTTGAAGCAATCCATCCTCTTACTGTGGCTTCTGCAAGAATAAACTCGGTTTCGGAATAGCTTAACAGAGTATATGGTTCGTTCACCGGATCTGAATAAAAACGATTATTTATTTTAGATATATTTTTTTCTGCCACTAATTTTTCATTTTCTGCATAGGGTACTATAGGATTTCCTCCGTGATAGGAATTGTAATCTGTAATGGGAAGCCCTTTTTCTGCCGAGGCTACAGTTTGCTGGGCAAAGGTGAATATTCGCGGGTCTTTTCTTTCTCTGAAAAACTCTATAAAAGAATCTGACAGATAAAGACTTGAAGCGTACGTGCTACTGTTAAATTGAGTATACCGGCTTCCTTCCTGATCATAAAACGGCAATTGTGCATTGTCAGAATTGGAAGAAATAATAGGTTCATTTTCAAAAATTCCTTTAAATTTCTGACCTATAATTACAGAACCTACCTTAGTTTTTTTAGATAAGGACAGTAAAATTTTTAATCGGTATGAATTCATAAGTTTTCTCCATTTTTGCATGTTTCCACTATAGTATAAATCTCCATTGACCGATTGTGTAGCATTTATCATATTTACAGCTTCTTCCAATTCATTTAAGATTCCTTCTAATACTGTTTCCTGCGTATCATAACGTGTGGTAAAAATTCCCTGCGTTTCTCCTGACAATGCTTCATTGTATGGGATATCTCCAAAAGTAAGTGTAAGACGATAAAAATAAAAGGCTCTGAAAAATTTTCCAATGGCCAGGTAATTAGTATTATTTACCCGGTTGGCTTCTTCAATCATTTTTATTACCTGCAATAAGTTCAGATAGTCATCAAATTTCCCGGAATTCCATTTATAATACTGATACGGATTTTCTTCACTGGTTAAAATAACCATACGCATACTGTAAAGTGGATCCAAGCCTTCTACTTTTCCAGCTTCTTTCTGTATTTTGGTAAGAAGCAACTGGGGAGATACCTGAGAAGGATAATTATGATTTTCGTTAATATCATCCAAGTTTGAGCATGAAACCGCAAATTGTGTGTAAATAATAAACATAACTAATTTTTGAATATATTTCATAATTGAGATTACTTAAAATTTAACATTAAATCCAATTCCCAGCCAACGGGTTGAGGGGTCTTGTATGTCATTAGTGTTTTCAAAGTTAAAATCGGGATCGGAATACAGGTTCTTAGATTTCTTCCACATCAGTAGGTTATAGGCAAAGATATTAACTGCTATACCTTTAAATACATGCTTTTCATTTAACAAAGAAGAAAAATCATATTCGAGAATAATTGAGCGCAATTTGACAAATGTTTTGTCGAAAACATTTGCAAATTCACTGTTTTCTTTTTGAGTGACTCTTGCTTTATAAGGGTAGTTTTGTGCCCAAGTCTGCCAACTGACTGTTGATGTATTTTCCTGATAGATACGAGTATCCGAAATGATATTTCCGTTTACATCTCTGATTAATTCTCCGCTAATTATATTAACACCCTGTGGAACATATACCGCCTCTCCTTTAGCATATTCCAAATCTCTATATTGAGTGGACTTGGGATGTTTCCCTCCCCACCACATTTTTTCTACTACTTCCGATCTCATAACCCCTCCAATGCTTCCATCAATTCCTATATCTATTTTAAAATTATTAATTTTAAATGTATTGTTAAAGCCGAAGGTCCAGTCCGGTGCAAAATGTCCCAGATAAGTTTTATAATTATCCCGGGTGGGTAAACCCGTACCGGCATCCAGTATAACTCTTCCATCAACTGATTTCATCCATCCATAATCATAATATGCATCTGCACGGTCATTTACTTTTAAATCACCGAACCGATAAGCATTACCATATATTTTCGTGATTTTTTTTACGCTTGTGCTCCAGTTAATTAGTGTCTTCCAGCTAAAATTTTTGTTTTTTATAACTGTTGCTCCTATAGATATTTCTACTCCCCGGGTAGTGTATTCATTTCCGTTAACCAGGCGAGTTTCAAATCCAGAGCTTTCAGAAACGGGAAGTCTTATTATTTGATCTTTATCTTTAGCCAGATACAAAGCAATATCCAGAGATAGCCGATTGGAAAAAAATGCTGAACTTATACCTGTTTCATAGGAGATGGTAGTCTCGGGTCTGATGTTTGAGTTAACCAAATCTGTTGGATAAACTGCTACCGGATTTCCGTTATGACCTAACTGATTATTTAAATAATATGATTTTAAGCTATAAGGATCTAAGTCTCCGGAAACTTTTGCCCAAGAGCCATATAATTTCAGGTAATTAACCTGCCGGGGCATATGAATTATCTGAGATAATAATACACTGAGGGAAGCTGAGGGATAGAAAAAGGAACGATTATTTTCAGGTAAAGTTGATGACCAGTCGTTTCTAGCTGCAAGAGCCAGATAAATGAATCGATATATTCCTAGTTCTGCAGTACTGTACAAACTGTAAATTGCTTTTTTACTTAAAAAATTTTTACTTTTTACTGCTCCTGAAGAGTTTCCCAGATTATAAACCCCGGGGATGAGCAATCCATCAGTTTCTGAGCTTTCATCCGTATATTCATTGTAATATCCGGAAGCTCCTGCATTTACAGTGAATTCTATATTATCTCCCCATTGAGTATCATAGGATGCCAGGATATCATAATTTACATCTGTAAATTTCCTTTTTCTGATTCCGAATTTTCCTTCGCGGGAAGCACTATAATTAAAATAGGATTTTGGACTCCGTGTTTCATCGTCTATATGATTACTGATTAATGAAACTTTAGTTTGTAGTTTTAATTTTTCAGTAATATAATACGTCAGTCCTAACCTTCCGTTTATGATTTCTTTTTCTCTTTTATTTTTATAATATTCAGCTCCAAACCAAGGGTTATTGTACCAAGCATAATTCCAGTTTGCCTGTTTGTATCCCTCCAGTCCGGGCACCCACAGATGGTTTTTCAGATCTCTGCCGTTCACATCACCTCCCATCCATATTAAAACGGTATACATATGCCCACTTGGATTGTATTCATAATTAGGAATATTGGGACTAAATTGTCGATTGTAAGAAAGGCCTGCTTTAAATTCCAGATTTTCTGCCAGTAAGGTGGATGAAGTAAAGTTTAATCCTCCTTTACTTAATCTGGACCCTGGAATCCTATCGACCATATTTATATAGTTACCTGATACTCTATATTTCCCTTTTTCATTTTTAAAATTTATTGAAAAATTTGTATTTTGGATCATTCCTGTCTTCATAAACTCTTTAAGATTATCGTGATATGTCCAATCAATCGGTACTCTTTCATATCTAGACTGATCGGCATAGGGTGTATCTTCAGTGGTTCCGTACCATGGTATAATTTCCCCGGTCTGCTTATCCTTTACCGGACTGTTCCACTGAGGTAATTTTAATCCTGTTACAAACTTAGGTCCCCATATCATATCACCATCGTTTACTCCTCCGTCTTTTCCATCCCAAAATTCATATTTACCATTTGAACCATTACCATATTCTTTTTGAGTCTCTGGCCTTAATGTAAAACCGGAAGAAAAAAGTAAACTTTGGGATAATTCTATACTTATTCCATTTTTCTTGGCAGATCTGGTAGTAATCATTACTGCCCCATTTCTTCCTCTGGAGCCGTATAGAGCAGATGCTGACGTTCCTTTCAAAATATTGATACTATTAATTTCGTTGGGTGATAAGGATTCAAATGTTTCCTGAGAAACAGGAACGTCATCTATAACTATTAAAGGGTCTTTTCCTCTGAGTTTAAAAACTGCCGCTTGCTGCAATCCTGTAGGATTTGACACCTGCAATCCGGCTACCTGACCGGTAAATAAATTACCCAGGCTAGGAGTAGTTATTTTTTCTACTTTATCATTTTTTATTTCCTGTGTAGAGTAACCAACCTTTTTATCTTGTTTAGTAATACCTAAGGCTGTTATCACTATTTCACCTACTTGTTTTTCTACTTCCTGATGTTTATTTTCCAGCACTATTTTAAGATTTTCACTCGTAATGTTATTTAGTTTATAAGGTTCATAATTAAAATGTTTAATTTTAATTGAATCAGAAAGGTTAGCTGACAAACTAAAACTGCCGTTTTCATTGCTATAGGTTTCTGAGCCAGTAGTTATATTCTTTATATAAGCATCTTCAATCGGCTTTCCTTCAGAATCAGATATAATTCCTTGAATGGTTTTTTCTTGTGCATTTATTAGTAAGGTTGAAAATAGAAAGGATAAACAGTACAGAAAAACTTTTTTCATAGAAATAGTTATTATTTTACCAGCAAAAATTGCGTTTATTTATTTCGTGTTATACACGATTTTGTTAATTTTATGTGAATTAATAATCTAGTTATAAACCATTATCTATCTATTGGTTACATTTTTACCTAACCATTTTATGTTGTAAGTTCGTTTGGTTTCTTAACGATATTTTTATTATTTAAAAAATAAATCCAATCATTACTCTGTTCTTAGCTGAAATGTAACCAATTAGAAATCAGTTTTCCAAATCGGATATTTCTTATCAGAAGAAACAGTTGTCAGGTTATTTTAAGTTTTCACTTATCTTTGTCCTAATATTGAAAAAAGTATGTTAAATTCTTCTCAGCCAATCATAAATTTAGAACAGCAACTGGCTTTTGATCTTGCTAATTATACGAATAAGAATTTGTTTATAACCGGGAAGGCAGGAACCGGTAAAACTACTTTTTTAAGAGAGTTGAAAAACAATACTCAAAAAAATACAATTGTTGCTGCTCCTACGGGTGTTGCTGCTATTAATGCCGGGGGTGTAACCATTCATTCTTTATTTTTATTTCCTCTTACCAGTTTTGTTCCTGCTAATGATGGGTGGGTGGATCGAAATATTGCCATTACAAAGTCTGAACTTCACCAACATTTCCGCTATAATAAAGAAAAGAAAAAATTATTGATTGAGGTAGAGCTTTTAATTCTGGATGAAGTATCCATGTTAAGAGCAGATATTCTGGACGCAATTAACTGGGCGTTACAGAGCGTTAGGAAAAATCCGGCACCTTTCGGCGGAGTACAGGTTATTATGATAGGAGATATGTATCAGTTGCCACCGGTAATAAAAGACGAGCAATGGAACCTTTTAAAAAAATATTATAAGAGTCTTTTCTTTTTTGATGCACAAGTTTTACAAATAGAACAGCCGATTTGCATTGAGTTTAAAAAAGTATATCGTCAGGAAGATCCTGTTTTTATCAGTTTGTTAAACGCCGTTCGTTTTCAGGATTATGATTCTATAGATTATGAATTGTTACACCAACGGTATGATCCTGATTTTATGCCGGAAGAAACTGGCTATATTACTCTAACCACTCATAATTATATTGCGGATACCATCAATCAACAAGCATTAGAGAAACTAAATAAACCTATAAAGTTTTTTGAGGCTATTATTGATGGAGTATTTCCTGAAAATTCATACCCGACAGAACCCGAATTGGTTTTAAAAGAAGGTAGCCAGGTGATGTTTATTCGTAATGATAGTTCCGGTGAAAAACGATATTTCAATGGCAAAATAGGACTTATTGAAAAAATTGAAGATTTTGATATTTACATTCGCTTTGAAAATCAGAAAGAACCCTTTAAGATGGAGCATGAAGTGTGGAAAAATATTAAATACAACTTTGATGCTGAAACCGGTAAAATAAAGGAAGAAGAATTAGGCTCTTTTTCCCAGTACCCTGTTCGCCTGGCCTGGGCTGTTACTATACATAAAAGTCAGGGACTTACTTTCGACAAGGTAATTATTGATGCCGGAAAATCATTCGCCTCCGGACAGGTCTATGTGGCTTTGAGCAGATGCCGTACTCTGGAAGGAATCGTTTTAAAATCTATGATTCGAAATCATAATATCATTCAGGACGAAAAAATTAACGAATTCCAAAATCAAATGTGGAATGTTAAAGAATTAGAAGCTATACTTGAAAAGGAAAAGTATTTATTTGCCCTGCAATCTTTGTTTCGTACTCTTGATATACAGTCTTTACTTTTGGGAGTTTATGAATGGCGAAAAATGACCATTGAAAAAAGTATTCCTGAAAAACAATTGGTTCTTGAACTGATTTCTAGTATTGATGAATGCTTACATTCGTTGCAAATTGTTGCAAGAAAATTTGAAGGCACCTTACTTAATTGGTATAGCCAGCCTACTGAATCTTCATCGCAGTGGGAAAAGATAAAAAACAGAAGTACTAACGCTGTGGAATACTTTGCTGATGAACTATTTCAAAAAGTTTGGAAGCCGTTGATATTGCACTATACTGAATATAAAAATAAGTCAAGAATCACCCTTTATTTAAGAGAAATTGAAGAACTTGAAGGCCAGATAAAACTAAAAATAAAACAAATTCTTTCTGCAGAACTCATTGATCAACGTCTTACTTACAAGGAATCTATATTTATAAGTGATTCAGGAAAAACAGTAACTTCATCTTCCGGTAAAGGTGACACAGTTTTATTGACGCTTGAACTAATTAATGAAGGAAAGTCTTTGGAACAGGTAGCAAAAGAAAGAAATCTGACAGTATCAACTATCAGTAACCACGTAGCTCAACTCATTTCCAAAAACAAGTTACCTGTACTTGCTTTTGTGTCTTCTGATAAATATGATGTCATTAAACAAAAAATTGAGGAAATGGAAACTTTGGAACTAAAAAAACTCAAAGATTTACTGGGAGAAGATTATTCTTATGATGAAATTAAATTTGTGAGAAGTGATTTGGGAAAATAAATTTTACCGATAAACGAATAATTACTTAGCTAATCTATTCTTATCATAATTGTTTAATGACTTTATAACTATTTTTTCTGACAAAAAAAGAGCTTCCCGTTACGAAAGCTCTTCAGTTCAATGTAATTTTAACTAAAACGTTTAATCGTCGTATTTAACTTTAATCAATTTACCGGCTCCGTTAAATCTAACTTCGGCTTCGTATCTACCTTTTTCTAAATCCAATTCGATTTTAGAACTTTTAATTTCGACTTTTAATAAATTCCATCCGGCAAACTGTGTACTCATATAAGAGTATACATTTCCGGGAAGCTTACTTAAAGTACCCATAGGAATCGATTTGTAATCGGATTCGATTTTTCTTACTGAACCATCCAGGTTAAATTTAATTTCAAAACCGTCTCTTGTTTCTACTTCGTACTTATGACGATCTACTTTGGCTCTTGAAACGTTAGACAATCCTCCAAAATAGGTGTTTAAATAATTTTGTGCGGATGCCGGTAATTGAGAGGGTGATATAAAACTAAAATACGGATTTTTAAAATATCCAAACTCATATTCTGATGTTTTTAGTACGGAACTAGTACCTGCGGCAAACACTCCCGTAAAACAAACTACTGCCAAAACTGGTATTATTAACTTTTTCATACTATAAATTTTTAATTTCGTATTTAATTATATAGCAAATTTAGCTTACAATTCTGTAGTGATTCTGTAGTTTTAAGATTTAGATAAAGTTTTTTTTCTCAATTTACTGATTAATATCATATACCTCTTTTTATTTAGACAACTTACGTCTTTATTTATCTCTATTAAGAAACTATCATACTATTTTTTTTACATGATTTAACATTCATTATTATTAAAGCATATAAAATTTATTTTTTTTGTACCTTGTAAAATATTATCGCTAATCCTTTAAATTATACAGATTTATGAGAGAATTATCAAAAAGAGAATACTCTGGAAATAAAATTTATGAACTTGTTACTGATGCTTATTCCTGTTCGGTTACTACATATACACCCAGTTCTTTTGATACTAGCAGGCACTACCATCCTAATGCTCACCTTAGCTTTGTTCTACGTGGAGGATGCCTGGAAAAGAAAAAAAACACTTACTCAAGAAATCCCGGAAAAACTATCTATTATGATCCTGGTGAACATCATCAAATCTGTGAAATGGCTGATGAATCCATACATGTTAATATAGATTTTGAAAATCATTTTTTTTCTGAAGATCTTACTTTTGAAGATATACGAATGACCTGCAATTCAGATCCTAGTCTATCTCTTACTTTAATCAAGCTTTATCATGAATTATATGTACAAGATAATTTAAGTGCAGCAGGTATTGAACTGTTAATTTTGAGTATATTTTATAAAAATCACCAGATTTTAAATTTGAAAAATAAACCGGAATGGATTTATGAAATTAAAGACTATCTCCATGACACCTGGGATAAACCTTTATGTCTGGAAACAATCTCTGATTTATTTTCAGTACACAAGGTTACGGTTTCTAAATATTTCACACACTATTTCGGATGTACCCCTAGTGAGTATTTACGCATACTCAAGATACAAAAAGCCACTTCTCTGATCATCCATACTTCACAATCTTTAACAGATATAGCTTTTGAATGCGGTTTTAGCGATCAAAGCCATTTTGTCCGTACTTTTAAATCTTATACAGGTTTTATTCCTAAAAAGTTCAGACAAGTATAATTCCGACTAATTTCATTCTATTTTTCTTTGAGCTTACCAATTAATTTTGTCTTCCTATTCATTTATAATTGTAAAAAACTGAAGTCAATTTAAATTTAAGCTTATGCAAATTATTCCAACCTCAGAGATAAATAACGGTCATTATTCGCCTGCAATAATTTCGGGAAATTTTTTGTTTATTTCCGGTCAGTTACCTATAGCAAACGGGAACCATTATTTTGAAGAAGATTTTGAAACTCAGGCAAAAATAATTTTTAAAAAACTGGACTCTATTTTGTCTGAAGCCGGATGTACAAAAAACCACTTGGTTAAAGTAACTGTTTACATGACTAACATTGGTTTGTGGGACTCTTTTGATCGCATTTATGCCTCCTATTTGGGTAAACACAAACCTAGCCGATGTATTGTACCTGTACCTGAACTACATTATGGTTATTTATTAGAAATCGAAGCTATTGCCGAAATATCCTAATTAATTTAAAGAATATATATATGAAAAACCATTTAGAAGAAGTATATAAACAGATACTCCCTTATATCCACCGTACTCCGGTTCTTACTTCACATTTACTTAATGAAATTACTGATTGCTTTCTGTATTTTAAATGCGAAAACTTTCAACGTATGGGTGCTTTTAAAATGAGAGGGGCAATTCATGCTCTTTTGCATTTGACTGAGGCTCAGAAAGCACGGGGTGTCATTACCCATTCTTCAGGCAACTTTGCCCAAGCGCTTGCTCTGGCTGCGAAAAGCCTTCAAATCAAAGCTTATATTGTTATGCCAGAAACAGCTCCAATTGTTAAAAAAGATGCAGTTAAGGGGTATGGTGGAACTATCATTGAATGTCCGCCAACTAATGAGGATCGGGAAAGATATACTCAAAGACTGATACAGGAAAAAGGGCTTACGTTTATACACCCATCCAACGATCTCAAAGTTATTGAAGGACAGGGAACCGCTGCCATGGAAATTATAGAAATTTACCCAAACCTTGATTTTTTGTTTGTCCCTGTAGGCGGAGGTGGTTTAGCTGCAGGAACAATTTTGGCTACACAACATTTTTCTCCGAAAACTCAGGTGGTTGGAGGTGAACCTGCATGGGTGGATGATGCTTACCGTTCGCTGAAATCCGGAAAAATTGAAAATCATTCGAACGCACCTACTATTGCTGACGGATTAAGGACCGTACTGGGTGATATTAATTTTCCTATCATACAAAATGGAATAGATAGCATTATCCGTGTAGAAGAAGAAGAAATTATAAGTGCCATGAAGCTGATTTGGGAACGAATGAAAATTATTGTTGAACCTTCCAGTGCAGTAGCTTTTGCTGCGTTATTAAAAAACAAAGCGGAATATAAAAACAAAAACATAGGAATTATATTGTCCGGAGGTAATGTTGATTTAAAAAACCTGCCTTTTTAATTATTTACAATTTTTAAAATTTAGTATGGATCCGGAGCTATTTTATGCTTAGTGACATTGCTTAAATTCAGAAATTAATTAGTACAACTTTGTAAGCCGTATCAAAATTGCTTCTTGCATCTTAAGATACGGCTTTATTGCTATATATCTTCCAACACAATTCGTTAATTGACACTTATCCTTATAAATATAATTTAAGATATTCGTAAATCCGTTGCTTTTTAAATATATAAAATTACTGTCTTTTAAAAAAAATCTTAAATTTGCACCCAATCTTAGGTCATAATTTTCGTTACATTTTTATGAAATGTTATACTTAAGAAAGAACGTACACACATTATAAATCTAAATTTGCAGATTATAAACATTACCGAGAGCTTTTTGTTTTTAGTTTATTTGTGATAAATTAAAAACATGAAGATGTTTTATACTTATGCTAAATGCTATGTTTGAAAGAACTACTAGTAAAATATTATGAATAAAATAGCTATAAATAACTTTGCCAAGCTTAGTTCCTCTCTTTTATATCTACCTCTTTTTCTATTATTATTAATTGCTGGTTTTTTGTATAAAGAATATGCTTTAGATGGCAGCTCCTATACTTTATCCCAGAAAGACTGGTTTTTATATATTAATTCGATATTATCAAAATATCCTGTTTTCATTTACAATTTAACGCAGTTTGGTGATGCATTGGTATTTTTATCTTTTTTAAGCGTCTTTATCATCTATGTTCCTAAATTATGGGAGGTAATGATTACCGCTTCCTTAGTTTCCGCGGTGTTATGCAGCCTGCTTAAATGGTTCTTTAAAATGCCTCGTCCTGCTGCGGTTTACGAACATCAACACTTTACGGTTGTAGGTAACTTGTTATGCGGAAACAATAGTTTACCCTCCGGTCATTCCATCACAGTTTTTACGATTTTAACCGTTTCTTTGTTTGCTTTTATGCCTAAAAAAATGATGTGCACTATTGTCTGGTGCAGTTTTATCATATTACTGGGACTTATTTTTGCTTTTACCCGTGTAGGTGTAGGAGCCCATTATCCGTTAGATGTAATTATCGGATCTATTATAGGATACATTTCCGGTGTCTTAGGTATTTTAATTGATCAGAAATATAAATTATGGCAGTGGATAGGAAATAAAAAGTTTTATCCTTTTTTCATTGTACTTTTTCTTGTCTGTATAGGTGTATTGATAGCAAAAATCATTCAATCAGATTTAATTATATTTTATTTTTCTATCTTTAGCCTGATCATATCCCTTTATTTAATTATTCATAGTTATGTTAAAAAATAATCTAAAAATATCGTATTTCGCTTTATTGTTGAGCATTCTTAATTTCTTGCTTTATCATTACCCGTTTTTTGGATTTGTTTTCAAGAATGTTGATTACCAGTCATTAGGTGGTGCCATATTGATTGTATGCCTTGTAATCATTATGCTGGTCGCCAACTTTTTTGTTTTTTTCTTATTTACATACCTTTCACGCTTTGTGGGAAAATTTTTACTGGTACTCACTTTTCTTATTAACTCGGTAGCTGTTTATTTCATTAATACATATGGGGTTATTATTGACGAGAGTATGATTGGGAATATTTTCAATACTAATTATGAAGAGTCCAGCAGCTTTTTTTCTGTAAAGCTAGTCTTGTATTTTATTATTCTGGGTGTACTTCCCAGCCTATATATCATAAGGGTTAAAATAATTAAAACCACTTTCAAAAAATTTGCTTTAACGTCTGCCTTGTCTTTGGCCTTTATGCTTATCCTTGTATTTGCAAATGCAAGCAACTGGTTATGGATTGATAAAAATTCCAAGACTCTGGGCGGACTTGCCATGCCTTGGTCCTATTCTGTAAACATTCCTCTCTATTTTATTCATAAACATCAGGAAAACGAAAAAGAAATTTTATTACCTGATGCTACGATTAAAGATAATGAGAAATCAATTGTTATTCTAGTTATTGGTGAATCTGCGAGAAGTCAGAACTTTTCTTTATACGGATACCCTAAAAACACCAATCCTTTACTTTCCCAAACAAAAAATCTTCATACATTTAATGCCACTTCCTGTGCCACTTACACGACTGCCGGGGTAAAATGCATTTTAGAACATACCAATTCTAATAAATTATACGAAATTCTCCCTAACTATTTATTTAGAAACGATGTGGAAGTAATCTGGAGGACTACCAATTGGGGACAACCTCCCATCCATATTAAAAACTATCTGGATAAGGAAGCTTTAAAGGCTTCTTGTGAAGGAGAAGACTGTGCGTATGATGAGGTTCTTTTGCAAGGTCTTAAAGAACAGATACTGGCAAGTAAAAAGAATAAAATTTTAGTGATCCTTCATACCAGTACGAGCCACGGACCTTCCTACAGCAAAAAATATCCCTCAAGGTTTGAGATTTTTAAACCCGTATGTAACAGTGTGGAGCTGAGCAAATGCTCTCAGGAGGAACTGATTAACGCTTACGATAACACCATTGTGTATACAGATTATCTTCTTTCTAAAGTTATCGAAGATTTGAAACAAATGAAAGAGTTCCACAGTACGATGTTATTCGTTTCGGATCACGGAGAGTCTTTGGGTGAAAAAAACCTGTACATGCATGGCATCCCTATCAGCCTTGCTCCAAAAGAACAATATGAAATCCCTTTTATCGTATGGCTATCGGATGATTACAGACAACTGAAACCCAATGATCACCTGACCCAAAACCATGTGTTTCACAGTGTACTTAACTTTTTAGATATTCAGAGTCCTATTTATAATGAAGAAATGAATATTTTTAAATAAATCATTACTTTTCTCTCTCATAGTTAGAAAAACAAAAATTAACATATACAGAGAGTATCCGGTTTTTTGTATGCATGATACTCTCTTTATTTATTTTTGAGTTTTTTTACAAATAGCCAAAAAAATATTAAATTAAAGGAAGAGCATAAAGCTCATTATTCAGTTTATTATAATTCTAATCAAGAACATTTTGAAAGAAATTGGGTAATTTATTCATGGGTATGGTCATTGGAATATGAAAAGAATGTAAATACAAAATGTGCACATTACTCTTCCATTCTCTCATATATATATCCCGGAATTTCATCTACCTCACCATTTTGCTCTTTTATGATATAGAAATATTTCTGGTAAGATTTTTTAGCTTCGGAATAATCTTCCGTAGCCCACTGAGCATCTCCCAAGTTTAACCAGGACTCTCTTTTTTCTGGGTATTTTTCTGTTATTGCTTTTAATATGTTAATTGCCCCATATGGTGCTCCAGATTTGTCTAAGTAATGAACAATGTCTCTATATTTATCAACATTTTTTGTCGATAAAGGATTACAGTATAAAAGAGGTTTTATTTTTAATGCATAATCCCCACCGATAATCTTTCTATCAGAATCCTGAAAAGCATTTTTTATTTGTTTATAAAACAAATTGAAATTTAATTTTTTACACACGTAGGCTTCTTTTATCATTTCAAATTTTCGAGTTTGAAAATTAAAAGTATAACTTTCTTCTTTCTCAATACCTACCTCGTAATTTAATCCTGTAGAAGACTCATAATACTCTTCTTTGATTTTCATTAAAAACTCAGTTTCTGTTATTTTCCCAGAAAATATATCCGCTCCTCCTTCTCCACCTAAACGACCAGATATAATTATATTATCTAAATAATTTCCCCCTTCCGAAAAGGCATTTACTAAGTATACATTTTCATGAAACCCTTCTCCTTCTCCTAATAAAGAAAAATTATAAATTACAAATTTACAATTGCGTACTTCAAACTTACCTATAACTTTTAGGTTGTCTAAAGTAAAATAGTTTTTATCAAAATAGTAATAAAAAAAGGAATTATCGCATGTATGTCCTGTAAGTTTTTTTAGGCTTCTAGTATCAACTGGAAGGCTTAACCTATGCAAAGAGTTGTAAAAACCTGTAAAGCCATACTGTTGAGCTTGCAATTTTTGAGATCCAGCCAATAGTAATACTAATATTAAGCTAACTGATAAATTTAAATACCAAGAAGAGTTTTTCAATTTCATATGTTTTAAGAACTATTTATTTTTAATAAATTTCTTTTACTAATTTTTATTAAGTTAAGATTCAATATTAATAAATATTGACAATACACAAAAATACAAATTCACAACGTAACCTTTTTGTAGCTTTTTTATATTATATTTGATACATATCATATGGTCAGTACAATAACTTAAAAATAAATAAATATATGGAAACAATTAACGGGGTAAGTT
Organism: Apibacter sp. HY039; assembly: GCF_004023655.1. Classification (NCBI taxonomy): domain Bacteria; kingdom Pseudomonadati; phylum Bacteroidota; class Flavobacteriia; order Flavobacteriales; family Weeksellaceae; genus Apibacter; species Apibacter sp. HY039. Next base: position 21,456 of record NZ_SAYM01000001.1, read on the forward strand.
TTGAAGAGTATGCAGCAGCAAGTGCCCATCTGGGGCAAGGAATGAGCGAAGAACAGGTGATAGAAATATTGGGTCTGGATAAATCTGTTTGGGAGGAAACTTTAAGCCAGTGGAATGTCCGTTTGGGAGAATTAATGGCTGAAAATATGGAATATACCACCCGATTTGGAGAAATATTTGCCAATCCTAAAGTAGGAAGATTTGCTGAAACTTCTACTCCTTCAGTGGATATGGAAAGCCTTTTGCAAATTGCTCCGGATTATGAAACCTACCAAGATATACTCTGGCACCAGTCTGTTGCGTCGCAACATGGAATAGATCCGGTTTCGGTTTTGGAAAGTTATGGTTTAGATGTAGGGAGATGGGGATCTTTAAACATGCATTATATGAAAGATGGAATTAATTCCCTTGATCATTCAGCGCCTGATTTTAATGAACGAAACGAATATTATATAGCCTTAATGGATAGCTTAAAAGCTAAATGGGAAAAATACTATAACGAAAAATAAGCCCTCAGGCATGACTTTTATAACAACACATAGTAATAGTAATTACTATGTGTTATGTGATTGTGAATTTTCTAATCGGGAACTTAAAACAAAGATAAATGATACGTGTTTTGCCCTGAATATAAAATTTAGTTACGTGAATAGAAATTTTAATGTCTTTTATTTTTTCCTGATTCGTATGAAATAATACTTAAGGCAAATGCAGCGGCAGAGGCTGTAAATGCAGAATAGTCTAAAGGAGCCTTTATTCCTATGCCTATAACCATTCCCATTGCAAATAAAAGAGTTAACACTCCACTGCAAAAAGCAATAAGAGGTGTCTTAAAGGTTGTAAGTAATGCGATACCGAAAATTACTTCTAAAATTGTAGAAACCCCGGCCGAAATAGTTACCATCCAATCCGGAAGATAAAACAATAAAGAAGCGGTATATGCTTCAAAAGCCTTCCAGTTTCCCCAGGCAGAGACCTCTGCTGGCCACCATCCAAACCGGTCTGCGGAAGCTGAAAGAAATCCTGCGGCAATTGCCACTCGTAAAAACCATTCTACGAATTTGTTAAACATTTTATTCATTACTATCTTTTTTAGTTATTTTATATTAAATCAGCTCTTGTTAGATCAAATTTAGTACCTCAATGACTACTTATAATTTTAAATTCTATTTTTTTTCTTACAATTAGAAAATAATTGATACACTCCATTCATTACAAATTATAAACATTTTTTCATTGATAGTAACAACATTTTTGTAAAAAACTAACCGTGATAAAACTTAAAAGAAACCCCCGGACATATAATTTCCGGGGTTTTCTTTTTCTGTTATCTATTATTTTAACTTTTTTATTTATTTGAAATAGTAATTACTTTTAATTTATCAATAACTAAAAGAAGAACAAAAATAGAAATAAAGAAAACTAAGGAGGTAAAAATAATGATCGAAATATATTCAATACTCCACTCAAAAGCAACTTTCAGCCTATGAATAAAGCCTATCTGTTTTTCTGGTTTTTCTTCATAAATCGATAATTTTACAGTACAAAATTCATTAACGGAATCAAAATTTCCTAATTCCACTCCCAACTCCTGAAGCTTTTCTTCTACTTCTAATATTTTTTATTAAGAGATATGAAATCAGAAATTTGTCCGCCTTTGGATTTTAATTCTTTTAATGATTCTAAAGTAATTCTCTATAGAGTTTTTTTTCGCATTAAGCTGCCTATATTTATTGGTTTTTAAATTTGATAATTAGTTATACAACCTGAATGCTAATGACTGGATCAATACTTCTACCGGGGAATGTCTTACCGGGTATATGGCTCCAATGGAATTATCTTATTTGCTGGAAGAGGCTGTGAATAGAAAAGCATATTAAAAGATATTATTTACCTCAATATTCTTTCACTTATTTATATTATTTTTGTGTAAAATCATTTTAAATGACTAAACAGGAACTAAAAGAACTTGAAGTCCGTCTTTGGCAAGCAGCCGATAATCTGCGTGCTAACAGCGGACTAAAAGCAAGCCAATATTCAGCGCCATTATTAGGATTGGTATTTTTACGCTTTGCGTCTATCAAATATAAAAAACATCAGGATGAAATAGAGGCTGAATATAAGAAGTACAAGGGTACAAGAAACGAAAAAACAATAGAAAGTATTGCACAAAGTATTTGTGGGTATTATCTACCCGAAGAATCACATTTCGATTATCTGCTAAATCTCAATACAAAACAAAATATTCCGGATGCCATTAAAACAGCGATGGAAAAAATAGAAGAATACAAACCTGAATTAGCGGGCAGCCTCCCCAAAGACGAATATCTGGAATTAAAATCAGAAAAAGAAGTTGACTTCGGACTGGCAAAGGAACTATTGCAAATAATAAACAATATACCCGAAGAAGCCGATGGCGACATATTTGGTAAAGTGTACGAATATTTTCTTGCAAAATTTGCTTTAGCTGAAGGGCAAGGCGGCGGTCAATTCTTTACACCTACCAGCGTTGTGCAACTTATGGTAGAAATGATTGAACCTTACGGCGGACATATTTTAGACCCTGCTTGTGGTAGCGGGGGTATGTTTGTGCAGAGTTCCGATTTTGTGGAACAAATGCGCCTGCATCATCAAAATGAAGAAGCCGAACCCTTACAGGTATTTGGATGCGAAAAAGATAGGGAAACTGTCAAAATAGCCCGCATGAATATGTTCTTGCACGGCTTGAACAATAAGATTGTAAATGCAAACAGTTATTATGACGACGAGTTTGAGAGCCTCGAAAAGTTCGATTTCGTAATGGCTAATCCGCCTTTCAATGTGGATGATGTTAATTTAAGTCGTGTAAAAGACCAGAAGCGGTTTAATAAATACGGTATCCCTCAAAATAAAACGAAGAAAAGCGGCAGCAAAGACGACCAAAAGAACAAAGAAACCGTCCCTAATGCCAATTATCTTTGGATTAACCTGTTCGCCACATCGTTAAACGAAAAGGGACGGGCAGCTTTGGTTATGGCTAATTCGGCAAGCGATGCCCGCAACAGTGAAGCAGATATACGCCAACGCCTTGTCGAAGACGGTATTATCAACTGTATGTTGTCGCTGCCCAAAAATATGTTTTATACCGTAACCTTGCCTGCTACACTTTGGTTCTTCGATCGTGCCCGTTGCAACGACAAACGCATCCTGTTTATAGATGCCCGAAACATTTTCCATCAGGTAGACCGTGCGCACCGCGAATTTACACCCGAGCAAATCAAGAATATAAGCTGTATACGTCATCTTTACTATGGCGATGCACAATATATGTCCGACCTGTTGGATGAATACACCCAAAAGATAGAAACGCTCACAGCCGAAGCCTTAGTATTGGAAACCGACCGCAACCAAAAACAAAAGGAACGCGATGTATTAGCTACAAAGCTTGAGAAACTAACAGATAAAGCTTTGAATGAAGGTCTAACCCCATCGAAGGAAACCGAAAAGGAACTAAAGCAAGCCGACAAAGATTTAAAAAAGGCAGAAAAAGAATTTGCTGAAGCAGATAGACTTTGGAACGAAAAAATAGGCGAAGTACGCTATTTCGAAAGCAACCATCAATGGTTAAACGACCGCTTCCCCGAAAAGAAATACGAAGACGTTACAGGGCTTTGCAAAGCCGCTACATTAGACGAGATAGCCGAACAGGATTACAGTCTCAACCCCGGGCGTTATGTTGGTGTAGTGATAGAAGAAGACGGGCTAACCGAACAAGAGTTTCGCGCCGAAATGGAACAACGCCATAGTGCACTAAACAAATTAAACCAACGTGCCCGCGAACTGGAAAACCTGATTGAGCAAAACTTAAAAAGCATTTGGAAATGAAAGAAGGTTGGAAAGAGATATACTTCAAAGATTTTATTAAGTTAAACAGAGGATTTGACCTTCCTAATGATAAAATAGAAGAAGGCGATTATCCTGTTGTTGCTTCTACCTCAACAAAAGCATATCATAAAGAATATAAAGTTTCTGCACCGTGCGTTACAACTGGACGGTCGGGAAGTTTAGGTACTGTGCAATTTGTAAATCAAAATAGTTGGCCTTTAAATACAACCCTTTATGTCAAGGATTTTAAAGAACATGACCCCAAATTTGTATATTACTTTTTGCAAACGATGAATTTAGATAGTTTTAATTCAGGAGCAGGAGTTCCGACTTTGAATCAAAACCATCTCCATTTTTTGAAAATAAATATACCTAAAACTACAGAACATCAACAACGTATAGCCTCTATATTATCCGCCTATGACGATTTGATAGAAGTAAACAACGAACGTATCGAACTACTCGAACAGTCGGCACGCGAACTTTACAAAGAATGGTTTGTGCGAATGCGTTTTCCCAATTATCAAAATGCCAAATTCAATAAAGGTATTCCTGAAGGGTGGAAAGAGAAGAATTTAGATTTTTTTGGTAAAGTTATAACAGGTAAAACACCTTCTACTGAAATAGAAGATTATTATCATGGAGATATTCCATTTATAAAAACACCAGATATACACAATAATATGTTTATAAAAGAAACAGATTTGTATCTATCTGAAAAAGGTGTTAAATCACAAAAAAAATGTAACCTACCCAAACATACGATATGTGTAAGTTGTATAGGAACAGCTGGTGCAGTGGGGATAACAACTGCACCTGTATCTCAAACTAATCAACAAATAAATTCTATAATATTGAATAATCTTTATAATTTAGAATTTTTATATTTTGCAATAATTGATTTAAAGGAGTACATAGAATTATTTGGTGCAACAGGAGCTACAATGACAAATTTAAGTAAAGGTAAATTTGAAAAATTGAAAGTTATATACCCTAAAAAGGAGATTATAAAGAAATATCATGATATAGTTTCTCCAACTTTCAATCAAATAGAAAACTTACAAGAACAAAACCAACAATTCACTGAAATACGCAATCGGCTTTTGCCCCGATTGATAAGCGGCAAACTCGAAGTAAAAGCATAGTAAACAACATAAACAAAGATACTATGAGCATACGCAACTATATTACCGAAGATGAGATAGAAAAAGCAGCTATCGAAGTGCTTACACATCCCGATATAAAATATCGGCATATCAACTGTTTTAAGTCCGACACCACAGGGCGCGAAACCGAAAAAGATGTAGTTATAAAACCCCGGCTAAGGGATATGCTCAAAAAGTTAAACCCGGATTTACCCGAAGATGTACGGCAAACTGCTTTGAATAAGTTATTAACCATTGACCGCCTGACTTCCGACTTTCAGCGAAACCGTGAAATGATGAAAGACCTGCGAAAAGGTATCGAAGTAAAAATATCTGTTCCTGATGGTCGCACCGAATCGCAATATGTTAAAGTAATAGATTGGGAAAATCCACTTGCAAATGATTTTCTGGTTGTATCACAACTCTGGATACAAGGTGAAGTATACCGCCTTCGTCCCGACCTCATTTTGTTTATCAATGGCTTGCCGTTAGTATTTATCGAACTAAAGAATAGTAATATCAATATTGAGCAAGGCTATAAAGACAACCTTACACGTTATAAAGAAGCAATTCCCGACCTTTTTGTATATAATGCCTTCCTGATAGTCAGTAACGGTAGCAAAACGCGCATAGGCAGTACTTTTGCCTCGTGGGAATATTTCTTCCCGTGGCTTCGTGTAACCGATGAAAAACAACATATCGACAAGGAACGTATCGAAGCTTACAGGCGAAGTCTCGATTATGCCATCAGGGGTTTACTCAAACCCGATAAACTAATAGACTATATCGATAATTTTATTTTCTTCTATGACGATGCTTTAAAAATATGTGCCAAGAATCACCAGTTTTTAGGAGTAAACCATGCTATCGAGCGTTTCCGGTATTTACGTGAGCAAGCACAGACGGGAACATTGAGCGACGAACACGGCAAATTAGGGGTATTCTGGCATACACAGGGAAGCGGAAAGAGTTTTAGTATGGTAATGCTTACCCGCAAAATTATCAGTCAGTTTACAGGCAATTATACTTTCCTGATAGTAACCGACCGTGACGACCTCGACGAACAAATATATAAAAATTACCAACGTTCGGGCATTGTAGGCGAAAAGGACGAATGCCGCCCCAAAAGCAGTTCGGCTTTGCGCAAAATGTTAGGGACAAATGCAAAGTGCATTTTCACCCTCATCCAGAAATTCAGATACGATAAGGGCAAACAATACCCTATACTATCCGAAAGGAATGATATTATAGTTTTCATTGACGAAGCCCATCGTACACAATATAAAGACCTTGCCGAAAACATGCGTGCAGGGTTGCCCAATGCTCAGTTTATGGCATTTACAGGCACCCCTTTGTTTGGTAGTAAGAAATTGACAAATGACTGGTTCGGCGAAAATGTTTCGGAATACAACTTTCAACAAGCCGTAGAAGACGAAGCCACTGTTCCGTTGTTTTATCGAAAATGCTTGCCTCAAATGCAGTTAGCAAATGAAACATTGAACGAAGACTTTTACGAGATTATTGAAGACGAAAATATTAGCGAACAGGATAGTGTTCGTTTAGAAAAAGAATACGGAAATGAACTTCAAGTCTTGCGTAATCCCGACCGTTTGAACGAAATCGCACAATACATTGCCTATCATTTTCCACGTAGGGGATACTTAGGAAAAGGAATGGTTGTAGCCATTGATAAATTTACAGCAGTACGGCTTCACGATTTAGTAAAACATCATTGGCAGGAAGAACTGAGGCGGTTGAATAAAGAGATAGCTTCCGCACCAGAAGATAAGAAGAAGAAACTAAAAGAAATGCGTGAATGGATGCGCGAAACCGAAATGCGCGTAGTTATCAGCGAAGAAGCAGGCGAAGAAGAAAAATTTGCTAAAGAAGGGCTTGATATAAAACCACACCGCGCATTGATGAAGAACGTAAACGATGAAGGACAGGATTTGGAAGATATTTTCAAAATACCTGAATCGAAATTCCGTTTAGTATTTATTTGTAGTATGTGGCTTACAGGTTTTGATGTTCCTACAGCATCAACGCTCTATCTTGACAAGCCGATGAAAGACCATACATTGATGCAGGCTATTGCAAGGGTAAACCGTATAACCGATTTTCAGATTAATGGGAAGAAAAAAGCAAACGGTTTGATTATTGACCATTGCAATGTATTCGGTCGGTTGAAAAAAGCCATGTCAACCTATGGTGGTAATGTTGCATCCGAATTACAATTTAAAGAAGGAAGTGGAGCTACAGACGAAGTTGTAAAAGAGGCGTCTGTTTTATTCGATTTGCTTAAAGACAGTATAAATGAATGTTGTAATTGGTGCAAAAATCATGGGATTGACCTTCCTGCAATATTGGAAAAAGATGAAGTTTTTAGCAAAGTAGAAGATTTTCATAAATATGCCGATACCATAATTGGCATTAAGAATAGTCGCGAGCATTTCAAGGTATATGACAATGCAATTAGTTCTCTTTATGATGCCTGTCGCCCTGAAATATTGAAATATAGGAAAGATTATGCTTTAGCCGAAGTTATACATTATTTGAGAAAGGTAATTGATAATAATAGTGAAAATGACGATATAGACAGGGCAAAACACCGTATTAAAAATCTACTTAATGAAAGCGTAGTTGCTACAACCGATTTGGTAAAAGAAGGTGCTGTAGCTGAGCCTGTGGCAAGCTATGGAATTAAAGCATATAAAGAAATTGACCTTAGTAAATTAGATATTAATAAACTAAAAGAAGAATTTAAACAGTCTGAGTATAAAAATATTGAAATAGACGACCTCCGAAACTTCCTTCAAAGCAAACTGGATAAGATGCTACAACAGAACAGCACCCGTTCCGATTTTGCAACCCGACTGCAAAACATTATAGATAAATATAACGCTGGTAGTCAGGAAAATGAAGAGTTCTTCGAAGAATTGCTTAAATACAAAGAATCTTTGTCAAATGAAGAGCAACGGGCAGCACGCGAAGGATTGACCGAAGAAGAACTTGAAATATTCGATTTATTAAAGAAAGACAATCTCACTAAAGACGAAACGCAAAAAGTGAAACTTGCAGCTAAAGAGCTTTTAGTGAAACTAAAAAAGAATCAGGGTATTATTTTTATTGATAATTGGTATGATGATACCCAGCTACGTTCAAAAGCATCAAATTTAGTAAAAGATACTCTTCATGAATATTTACCGATTTCTTATGACCATAATACTTTCCCTATAAAAACCGATTTGGTATTCAACCTAATTTTAACAAAATCTGTTCAGGGTAATATAATACTTAGTGCTTAATTAAAAAAATCTATTTTTATGTTATTATTTACAAAAGATAAAAATCAGCTTTCAGAATTAAAGGAAAAACCTTTTAAACTGGAAAAAGAGATACAAACACTTTTTGAAAGTAATCTGGAAATTATTACCGGATTAAAGTTTATCAAATCCGAATTTATAATTAAAAATAATCGTATAGATACATTGGTATTCGACCCTGAATCAAAAGCTTTTATTATTGTAGAATATAAACGGGAAAGGAATTTTAGTGTTATAGATCAGGGAGTTTCCTATCTTAACCTGATGCTTGAGTATAAAGCGGATTTTATTGTTGAATATAATGAAACACAAAAACAATCCATAAAAGAAATGAAATAGATTGGTCTCAAAGCCGGGTCATTTTTGTATCTCCTTTTTTTACTCCATTTCAGAAACAATCCTCCAATTTTAAAGATTTAGCTATAGAACTGTGGGAAATCAAACAATATGAAAATAACATTCTGTTAATAAATTCTATAAAAAAGTCTAAATCAGCCCCAAGCATCAAACAAATACAAAGTGACAAAAACTCGGAAATAACAAAAGTAACCAACGAAATTAAAGTATACACGGAAGAAGATCATCTGGCTCATAAATCTGAAGAGGTTAAAGAATTATATGAAACTTATAAAAATGCCATTTTAAATCTTCCTGCCAATATTGAAACAAAGCCTAAAAAATTATATATAGCCTTTAAAAAAGATAAAAATATAGCAGATATTGTACTATTAAAAAAAGGGCTGAAAATTTTCATAAACAAGAAAAAAGGAGAGCTGGACGATCCTAAAAAACTGGCAAGAGATATTTCGAACGTTGGACATTGGGGAAACGGGGATTATGAAATCATTATTAACGATACTCAGGATTTAGAATATATTATGAGCTTAATAAAACAGGCTTTATAGATTGTGATTTCTCAATTTATCCACTTCTTCCAGCTTATCCACAAGAACCAACTGACAGGCTAAATCCAGAAGGTTTACAATATCCAGAAATTCATGGTATTCAGCATTCACTTCATGAGCAAATAAAGAACTTTGGCAGACTTTTAAAATGGATTGTATAGTAAACCCTAACTGCTGATAATTATCCATTATTAAAATAATTTTCACCTTATCGGCATCTAAGGATTCTACATATTGCCTTGCCCTTTTTTGAGCTGCTTTTTGCTGTTGAGTTATTTTCTTCTTTTTCTTCATCATTTCAAATACAAAGAAAAATGATTACTCTAAAATATTAAACTACAGACTGGATAAAAACACTCTGTTGAGGTTGTAAAAAACCACGTATTCATTTTTACCGGAATTTTTCCTACTTTTGTTAAAAGATAAAATTCTTTAAACCATGAATACAGATACAGCCAGCCCAAAAGTACACCACGGAAGAAATGTAAAAAGGCTTCGGGAAATATTAGGAATAAAACAGGAAGTATTAGCCGATAAGCTAGAGCTTTCCCAGCAAACGGTATCTAAACTGGAAAATAAAGAAGAAATTGACGAGGAAACTTTAGGGAAAATTGCAGAAGCTCTTAACATTCCTGTTGATGCTATTAAGAATTTTTCAGAACAAGGAGTAATAAATATTGTTGCAAGTACTTTTAATAACAATTCTTCAATTAATCAGAATTATTATGCAACTTTCAACCCTCTTGATAAAGTTGTTGAACTTTACGAACGAATGATTCAGGAGAAAAATGAATTGATTGAGAAGTTGTTAAGTAAGTAATATTATTTCCTATTGCTTTCAAGACGTCTGATTTCATCTTCTAATTTCTTTTTTTCTGATTCAAGGTATTTTATTTTTTCTTCATCTCCGAAAACTTCTGAATACATTTCCTGTAGTTTAGATTTAATAATGGGTTCATCTATCAGATTAATTAATTTTTGATGATACTCTTTTTCTCCTGATAATTCTTCAAACTTATTATCCTTTTTAAAATGTTTTAATTTCAATTTTTCTTTTTCTTCCAATATTTTATTTAACCAGTCAATAGTATCTTCAATTTTCTTTTTAACAAAATTACCCATTAAACCATCCTCCAGAAAAAAGGAGTTTACCAATAAATCGGATATATTGGCCCCAAAGGTATTCATATCCTTGCAATCTTCCGGTTTCCCATCTTTTAAAAACAATATATTTTCTTTAGGTATATCTGAAAGGATAAAGGGGGAATGGGTAATAAAAATAATATTTATATTGGGTAAATTTTTTAACCTACTAAAATCTATTTTTGCTATGTAATCAAGCAAATCATTAATAAAAGATTTTTGTTGTTCGGGATGATAATACAATTCTATTTCATCTAAAATTATATTAAAATTTTTATAGACCAATAACTCTTCTTTACGCGAATTAAAATTTACAGATAATAAATTTCTTAGATGATAAATAATTGAATTTAAACTATAAATTTTTTGTTTCTCTCCTGAACTTAAATTAGAAAAATTATTTTCAATATTGTTTTCATTATTACTAAAATATAATTCTATTTTAAAAAATGAGGGTGGTACTAAATCAATTAAATCCGCAAATGGATAATCATATTTATTTATCTTATTTTCTAATTCCTGAATCGGAAAAATTTTATCATTTTCAAGAATGTCATCATCTACATAATTCTGATACCTATAGAAATAGAGTGCCTGCCTTAGTTTAAGGGTTATATGACTATGATCTCTATACAAATGCATTACAAAATCGTTCAATTTTGAAGCATCAAGCAAGGATTCTTTAGTATAATTTTTAAAAGTTGGGTATCGTTTTATAATTAAGGTTATTTTCCTTAGAATATAATCAATGGTCTTATCATAAATTACCCCTTCTTTTAATTCAAAATCAATACTTGCCAAATCTTTAGATTTAAAATAACCTTCATATAATTGGGGAAATACTTTTTCTATAAATTCATCTTTTGATAGTATAGTATCTGAACTTGATTTGTCTATATAAGATAATTTAATTCTTTTGACTTCTTTTTCCTCTACTAATTTCTTGTTAGTAATTCCTTTATCAAATATTATTGCTAATAACCGGGAACGGACAAGATAATTTTCAGAATTAATGTCAATATTACCCTTATCTCTATAGGGATTTAACACAATAGGAGTTTGATAGGAATCATTTTTATGAAAAACCTTTTCAATCCATTTTCCTGATTCCTCAGTATTCAGCCCATATAAAGAATAATTAATAACCAGATTATAAAATAAAGTATCTATATTTTTTTTGAAAGCTGAATAGCCATCAATAGTTATATCTTTTTTATCTCCGGAAAAATATCTTAGAGTAATAGTATCATTCTCTAATCTCAATAAATAAACTACAGAATCTATTTCATATATAATTTCAACTTTTATATCTTCAGTATTTTCATCATAATTAATCTTATTTTCCCCTTCTGCCATTATAGTTTTTACTTTTTCTGAAATAAGTGAATGATAAAGACCGAGTATTAATTTATTTTCAATACTAAAGTCTCCTTCTTTTATTATTTTTTTTACATTTTCCAATGCTGTAAAAACTGATGAATTGCCAATATTAGGGGTAGAAATGACATCATCAATTTTAATTATTTCACATATACGAGAAATTTTATAAAAACTAACATATAATAATTCAACCAGACTACTTTTACCGCTTCCGTTTTTACCAACAATTGCAGAAATATTAATTGTTATTTCTCTTAATTCCTCAGTTAAAGGATTGATAGTATCTAAACTATATAAATCTACTTCTTTATTGGAATTGTGTTCTATCCTAGTTATTCCATCGCTTTCTACTATAAATTCATAATTATTATAAAATTTATATATTCCACCTTCTTTTAAATTCTTCCTAAATTTTGAGTTACATCCTTCTAAAGGACGAATAGCTAATAATTTGAAACTCATTTTTTAAAGTGTTTTAATATCCCTAATTCACTTAAAATATCCCTTTTCATCTTACTCAAAGGTCTTTTATGAAATTCTGATTCTTCTATATAAGTACCAAAAGCCAAACGATATACTTCTTTTTCTGATATAGTTCTTTTCATAATATTTTCCCTTAAATCTTTTAAGTATGTTTCTGAATAAGCATATCGTAATCTTGCTAAATCAGAAATTTCATCTTTATGAGCTTCATAAATTTCTTTAAGTTTGAAAAATTCCACTGTTTTTTCTCCTTTAGAATTTTTCGGACTTTTAATAGTAAATCCATAAGAATCTAAAGATCTATTATAATAACTAAATTTTATCTGTTTATTAATATCTTTCCTGTCACTCACATAAGGATGGAAATGCTTATCAAGAAATAATTCTTTTGTTCCTTTGATACTACTATTGCATATAGTACAACAAGGAATTAAATTATAAAAAGACAATGCCAGTAAAGGGTGTTTTTCTTTAGAAAAATAATGATCAAAAGTAGGTCTAATAAGTCCTTTATTGTCTATTACTGTTTTTGTATACATTCGGTTACAGTAGACACAGGTAGGTATATCTAAGTTTTCAGCTAAATTATAGGCTTTGTATTTATTTTCACTATTTATTGAAATAAAATCTTTATAATCAAAAATCTTAGACAATATGTTTTTTATTTCACTATATTTTTGAATAAGAGAAATTTCAGAATCTGTGGGTTTCCTTTTTTTTTCAATCCTAATATAATTCTCCCATTTTTGCAAAGTGAATTTATCTAATATTTTTCTAAAGAACAACATTTGCAATTGATACAACTTTCTGGGATTGCCTAAGAGAATTTGTTCAATTCTATTTTCTGTTAAAAAACAAATTATTTCAGGAGAACCATGTTCATATCGTTTTGATTTAATTTTATCTATCAACCTATTACAATGTTCTTTACTTGCCCTATTAATTTTCGGTGAGGTTTTGTCTATATACATCATAACTCTTTCTTTTTTTGTTCTAAAAATTTGATTTCTTCGTTAATTAGCTTTCTTTGAAATTCTTTATCTTCTACTAACTCTGAAATCATTTCTGCTAATTTCAGTTTAATTATCTGCTCATCAATAAGCTCAATAACTTTCTTATAATATTTTAACTTTTCCTCAAAAGAAGTTCCTCTGTTTTCCGGTTCTTTATTCTCATCAATCCACTGTATAGTTTCCTCTATTTTCTCTTTTGCAAAATCACCCATCAATCCATCTTCTATAAAAAAAGAATCAGATAATAAATCAGATATATTAGCTCCAAAAGTTTTCTTTTGTTTAGATGATATAATGGTTTTATCATTTTCATTTTTATCTAAAAAGATAATATTCGAACTTGGTATATCAGACAAACTTAACGGATCATGAGTAGTAAAAATAATCTGGAGATTAGCAACTGTATTTTTCAAGAATTCATACTCTTTTGTTTCATTATTACGTTTTTGTGGTAGTAATTCCGAAAATAATATGGGTAATGTTTTTGTTATAGCTAAAATAAATTTCTTTTTCCACAAAGGATGGTACCCTAAATCAGCTTCATCCAATAAAAGAAGATAATTTTCTTTATTATGATGAGGTTTATTTTGATAAGTCTGAATATAAGAATATAAAGAAGAATAAAAATCCAGAATAGCTTTTTCTCCTGTAGACAGTTTCTTGTTAGGAACAAATTCAAAAAGAGAAAAATCAATAACCAATCCTGTATTTCTGAAAGACTGAATAAGTTCCTTATACATTTGAAAAAATTGATTGTATTTTTCTAAATCTCCTTTAACATCTATTCTAATAAGATTGTTTTCCAGAATAGTAAAATTATCTTTTATAAAATCATAAAGTTCCTTTGATTTACCAACAGTTAAAATTTTATTTTTTATAGATAATCGAAATTTTCTTATATCTATCCCCAGTTCACCAATTATTTTATTTTGATCTATCTTCTCAAGAATATCTCGATAATTTACAGCCTTTATTTCGACTCTATCTTTAATACTTTCATATAATCCCTCATCCTGATTAATAATATACCATTTAATAAATTCATCCAATCTTTCTTCAAAAGTTCCTGCTTGTAATAAATTACTATAATTATAGTTTCCATTAATTGATTCGTGAATTAAGGCAAAAATAGTATTCATCATAAGGAAACTAAGAATAGTAATCTCTAAATCCTTTAAAAAATTATCTTGATTTATTATATATTGACTTGACTCTGATTTATATTCCTCTAAATTCCATAATTTATCCAGTTTATGAGTAAGACTATCTGACTGTAAATTTTCTACAATGCTTTTATTATATTCAATAAAAGACTCTTTATCCATTGTATATGCATCAGAACGATTTTCCAAATCTGATATATTCTTATTTAGTTCATGAATTAAAGAATCTCCTCTATTAGGGTTTCCAATTTTTGATTCAATATAAATTTTTCTAAAATATGATTTATCATATTTTTTTATAAAAAAATCCAGATACTCATAGAAAGGAAAATATTTATATGCAGATTTTAATTCTTCTATTATAGAATGGTTAAGAAAGATTAAATACCTATGTATATTATCTAAATAGTATTGTTGTAAATCACTTTCAAAATAACTTACTAAAGCTACAGGCGAATGAATATCTTTTAAATCATAATCTAAAAAAGGGGAATAATATAATTTCTCTAATGAAATATCATTTATACCTAAGTGCTGAGGTTCATTGGAAATAAATTCTTTAGAGGTTTTATTTATTATAACCTCTTCTCCACCTTGTTCCAATATAATTAATGTTCTTTCAAACGTATTTAAAATTTTCAATAAACTGGTTTTCCCTACTCCATTCTTCCCTACAATCGCAGAAACTAATGGTATACTTTTATGGTAAAAACCTTTAATAAAATGAATATTATTTTTTCTATTTATAATTAATATTTCATTATTATTTTCTTCTATTTCATAAAAATACTTACCTCCGAAATTTAATGTTATTCCTTTGTGATTTTCTCCAAAAATATGAGGTAATGTATTATAAGGGATATAGGCAGCAGAAATCATAAGAGATAATTTTATCTCAATAAAGATAAAATTTTATCTTGATAAATCATCCCGAATTTTGGATTAATTTTATTTTATAAAAAACCAGTAAAATCAATTCGTTGTCTATATGTTGTCTAAACGAAGAAATAAAAAATCGCAAATCATTTCAATTTAACGATTTACGATTTTATAACGTGATCGCGAAAGGATAGAAACCTAATCTTGTAACCACCTTATTTTCCAACATATAACAAATTTTAAATTTGGACAGGGGTACGTATAGGGGGAATTATTTACACATAGGTTAATTTAGCTCATTCACTATATTTTACTATATTTGTTTCTATCATATATTAAATCAGATGAAATTCCTTCTAGAAAAAAATACTGCTATCAAAATCCTTCAAGTTAATACTTCTAACAATAAATAAATTACTTAAATGCCAATAAAAAAACTTTATATAATAGGTAACGGTTTTGATTTACATCATCATCTAAAAACAAGTTATCTAGATTTTGCAAATTTTTTAAAAAGAAATGACATTGAGCTCTATTCTAAGTTAGAATTATACATTTCATACCCTAAAGAAGATAAAAATCTTTGGTCTAATTTTGAAGAAAACTTAGCTAATCTAGATATTGATAGAATTGTTGATGAACATTTTGGGGATTTACCAAATTATTCTAGTGAAGATTTTAGAGATAGAGATAGATTTGTTTTCCCTAATATTATGGAGGAATATTATGAAATATTCACTAATGGATTATTTTCTCACTTTCAAAACTTCATACAAAGTATTAAGTTTCCAGATAGCCTCAATAACCATAGAGTTCTATTAGATAATAATGCTTTTTTTTTAACATTTAATTACACTAATACCCTTGAAAAAGTATATGATATTAATAAAAATAATATAAAGTATATTCATAATTCTGCTATCTATGGGAATGAGCAAATTATTTTAGGTCATGGGACTGATCCCAAAAAATTTGAAGAAGAGATACCGGAACCTCCAAATGATGTTGATCCAGAAGATTATGCTGATTGGTATAACACAAATATCTATTATGATTATTCTTATGATACAGGAAAAGATACTTTATTGCAATATTTTTCAACAACTTTTAAACCTACTAAAGAAATAATTAAAACTAATAGTAATTTTTTTTCAAAACTAGATTCTGTAACAGAAATATTCGTTTTAGGACACTCTTTATCTAACGTAGATATTCCTTATTTTGAGGAGATCATAAAAAAAACACCTTCTAATACAAAATGGTTTGTATCTTTTTATAATAGTATTGAAAAACAAAAACATTTTGATACATTAACCAATTTAGGAGTTAATCACAAACTAATTACACAGTTTGAATTAGAAGATATCCAACTTAATAATAAACAATTAAAAATTAATTTTTAAAAATATTATAAATTCAAGAATTAGTAAATAAAATTTATACATACAAAAATATATTAAAATAGTGGAAACTTTATGCAAAAGGAAAATCAACTAATGGCTTTATTAGATTTAAGTAATAGTTTAAAAACGACTATTTCAAAGTATGAAACAAAAGATCTTCTTACATTTATATCCGGAGTTTTATTACAAGTTCCTACAAGAAATAATAATCCATTATTTAAAAATTTGATGTCTCCTTTTAGGCAGTTAACATATTTAGCCTTATTAAATTTAGAAAGCACCGACTCTAAAAAAGAAAAAAAGTATTTTTCAGAAGAAGAATGGGACGAAGTCACTACTCTCCTCCATAAAATAGAAACGGAATATTTTTATATTTTAGGATTTCCTAAAAATGGTAAAGAAACTCAAGAAGATATAATTAAAATCACTTCAACTCTTCCTACTTTTTTAAACTATTTTTGTAACGGCTCCTTATCTTTTATCGAACAAGATATCGAAAAAATAGAAATTATTTTTAAAAACTTTAATTCTCAAATTTATAATGAATTTAATTTAGAAATTAGTGATTATATAAAATTTTTTCATTTTACAAATGAAGTTATTAATAACAATACAAAAAAGGCTTTACATTATTTAAATAAAGAAAATTGGCAAACTTTTACTTCCAATTGCATAGAAAAAGGAATTTACGACCCTAAGGACTGGATTAATGAAGCACCTAAAGAAATACTAGCTTCTGCAGAATTTTTCAAAAGCCCTGGAAGTATATTAAAATTAAATATTGATGAAATTGATTTTACAGATTTTGATAAAGACAAATTTCTTTTAATATTAAATACTTTTACTTGTAATGAAATCCCCAAAGAAACAATTACCTTATATACTGAAAAGAATATTATAAATGATAAACCATTCTATAAAATAAACGATAAAATTTTTCTTCCTATTTTTTTTAAGCAATATCTTAATGCTCTATACAACCATTTATTTGAATTTTGCAAAAAACTCCATCAAGATAAAACATATAAAAGTAGAGATAAATATATCGAAAATAAAACATTTGATATATTTAAAAACTTTTTTGGAAAAGAAGCATTTTATTATTGTAATTATAATGTTGATAATGGAGTTTCTGAACAAGACATATTAATTCTATATAAAAAAAATGCTTTTATAATTGAAGTTAAAGCTACTTCTAACAGAGAACCTATGAGGGATTTTAACAAAGCTTATGATAAATTAAAAAATGATTTTAAAAAAGGAATTCAATACGGGTATGATCAATGTTATAGAGTGAAAAATAAATTCAACAATGATGCCTTAATTAAAATATATAATAAAAATAAAAAAATAGAGTACACATTTAACCCAAAAAAATATAATGTATATACAATAGTAGTCACTTATGACAGATTTGGTTGCATCCAAACAAATCTGTCTGAAATGTTAAATTTGAATGAAAACGATGAAAGTTATCCTTGGGCTGTAAATATTGATGATTTAGAAACATTTTTATTAGCACTTAAAAAAAAGAAAAATTACAAACAGTTATTTTTAAAGTTTATCGAATACCGAGAATATTACCATGAACATTTAATTTGTGGGGATGAATTAGAATTATGCGGATTATTTTATTCTGATGAAAATCTATTTTGTAAATATAGTTTATTGGATGAAATAATTTTTGTAGACCCAAACTCTTCCTCCATTTTTGATAAAATGTATAACGAAGGTTTAGGATTCGAAAATGAGCGATTTTATGATAAAAAAATAAACAATGAAGCTATTAATTTATATGAATTTTAAATTATGATTTATTAAAATTAATCCAAGATTATGAAATTAAAACCTATATTTTCAGAGATTTTTCTGTCACAATATTTATCAGATTTTCATCTTTCCAGTATTTCGGATACAAGAAATAAAATCCTTATGATTAAAGAATTAATTGAGGAGTTAGAATCCGGAAAAATAGAAAGTTTGAAAGAAGAAGAGGTAAAATCACGATTTCTCAATACTTTTTTTGGAGATATATTAGGATTTAATTATGGTAATTCAAATAAATGGTTACTAAGAGAAGAAAAGAAATCTACAACCGATGGAACTAAATCTGATGGAACTTTAGGTTATTTTTTTATAGAGCGATTAAAAGATGATGTAAGAGCTGTTATAGAAATAAAAGATGCAAAAACAGATTTAGATACAAAACAAAACAGAGCTAATCCACAAACCCCTATCGAGCAAGCCTTCAGTTATGCATCCAAAGCAGGAGGAAAATGTAAATGGGTCATTGTTTCCAATATAAAAGAAATTCGTTTTTATCCATCGTTAGATCAATCAAAATGTCAAATATTTATCCTAAAAGAGCTAATCCATGAGGACAAACTAAAAGAATTATTCTTTCTTTTCCACAAAGACCGTTTTATAAAAGAAAATAATGAATCCTCCACAGATAGATTATTTAAATTGACAACTAAAATTAAACAGGAGAATGATAACCCTATCCACATAATTGATAAGCTTTATACAAGTTTAAAATATTTTGAAGACTTTGGTTTTGTTAACCCGAATTATATTGCATCTATACCTCCATTTAACATTCTTGATGAATATGTCTGGCACTATCATAATAATAAACTCTTTACAATCAATAAGGATATTTATAATTTATTGACTCAACTAACTATCCTAAATGGTGATATAGACTTTACGAGTCAATTAAAAAAAGAATTATCAGAGGCAAATGTTATTGACGCAAAAAATAAGATTATTTGGATTTTTTATTTTCTTAATATTTGTTCTATTTATGAAATAACTGCAATTAAAGATTATCAACAAATAAAAGCGAATAATAAAAACACAATAGGATTTGGAATTAGACATATGTTCTCATATAAAACGGGTGAAGAGGGTATATCTAAAAATATTCAAATAATAAAAAATGAAAGCTGCGATTGTATATTATGTAATTTTAGAAGTTTCGATTTTAATAAACTTCTAAGAAAACTAAAAACAAATGAAAGTAACGAAGATAATTTTACTTTAGAATATGCTTATGCTCATTACCTTGTAGCAACTAATAACTTCAAAATAACATATAATATTTATAAAGCTCTTGAAAAGAAATTAAAAGAAAAACAAAATAAAAGTATTAAATATTTTTTAGTAAAGCAAAATCTGAAAAATCTTCATAATTTAATAATAGATTATTGGTTAGAAGATAGAGAAACAATAATTAATGACATTAAAACTATTGATTTAAATAAAGTAATCTATGATGAAATTGAATTTAATGTATGTAAGGAAGTCAAAGATTATCTAATTCAAATCAAAGAGGATGCTCTTATCTATAGAATTCAAGATAATATTGAAATAATTATTTCAAAAATTGAAGATTTAAAACAGCTATATGATAATGGTGGTAGCCAAACTGGACCGGATTATCATTTTAACTTAACTCATAATTATTATCTTCTGTATAGACATGTTAACAGTAATTACATAATATATGATGCTTTTACCCGTTATAAATCTATTGTTAAAAAAGTATTTAATGGTCTCATAATTCATTCTCATATTCCACAAATTGGCATTACCCAATTTAATGAATTTTTTTTAACCGAGGCAATACTACATATTTCACCTACCTCTTTACATGAAATTTTAAAACATGATGGTACTCTTAATGTAGATGATAATGATATAGAAATCTTATTAGAAAAATTGAATAATTTTACCTCTTCAATTTTTAAACAAGGTGTATTTAATGATCCTTACGAAAATGAAATGTTATCAATACAGTTAAATTATTTCAAATTTGGAAAATTATTCACAAACATCTTCTCAAATTTTTTCATTATTTTCTCAAAATTAAATATCTCTAAAGAACAATTTAAACAAAACATACCTCTATTAATAAAATTCTTAAAAATTGAAAAAGAATTAGCTCATTATGACTTAAAACACCTTTCTAATTTTATAATAGAAAAAGGGTGTCTTTTTAAAGAAAGTGACTTAATGGAGATTTTAAAAATAGCAGTAAATAACAATAAATATGGTAACATTAAATATCATAATTTTATTAAAAATATACCAAAAACTCTTATAAAATTTTATCCTGAATACCGAATTAATAATGAGAAATTAATTAAACAAGCTCTTTTAAGTCTCACAAATGAAGATGAAAGTTTTGCAAATTATAAAATTCTCATTAGTTGGATAGATGTTTGTAATGATAAATGTAAAGACATTTTATTTAATGCTTTTGAAGAAACACTAGATAAAAAATTTGATTCTAATTTTTATGAATTATTATTGTTAAAGTCAAGTTATGATTATAATAAAAAAAACTATTTTAAATTATATACAGAATATACAAGTAAATATAGAAAAAATGCATATAGATATGGCTTAACTGATATGGTTTTTATAAATTATGTTATTGTAATATACAAACGCAATATAGGTTTTGATAAAGAGGAAATTAAATTGATTACAAATTTAAATGATTATGAAACCTGGCTATTAAATCCAATAAAATTTGATTATAAAAAATTCAATGCTACATGGTTAATAGATCTTAATGAGTCCCCTATAATTTTAAGTAAGCTAAGAGAGATCAAAACAATACCTCCTATCATTGAAGAAGAATTGAAAGTAAACTTCAATTCAATATTGGCGGAAATAAAATATACGTATTTTTGATATTATTAAATCAATGATTAAACTACATAATCCTATTTTGATTCTTAGATTTATAATACACAAAGATATACTTCTATAGGCCATTCTAACAAATCATTATATTTCTAATAATCAGAACATGAGATATGTTTTTCTTATTCTTTAAAAATTTTGAAACAGACCTTTTTAATCCACTTTCAGCAACCCGGACGGTTAATTCTACTTAAACCGAAAATAAATCCATAAAACAATATACAACCACGTAAAAAATAATTTTTCGGTCCAAGTCAATTCTTCGTTTTCCGATTCTAATTTATTTTTTCAATTTCCCGGCAAACTGGAATATAAAATTCAGCTTATTTATTTTACCAACTTTATAGGATTTAAATTTTCTTTCAAAGTATAAACTCGCTTTAGGCAACCGGTTTTTATTTAGTATTTCATTGTAGGTATCTTTTACTATCTCATACTGGCTCATATACGCTTCAAATTTCTTATTAAAAGAAAGAGCAGAAGAAGGTCTGGAAAAACCAAACATTTTAATCACTTCATTAGTATAGATAAGCATATCTTTATCTAACATATTCAGCATTCTGGTAGTAAGGGAAAATTGAAAAGTATTTTGTCCTTTTACATTAGGGATGACATACAATCGTTGCAATACATCGGAAAAGTTAAAATCTTTTTTATTTTTATATTCTTCTAAAATAGAAAAATTTTCTTTCTTGAACTCCCAGGTTAGCCCTATCTTATTTAATCCATAATACTCACAATAATAACGCTGGAAAAGGGAAAAATTTTCCTTTACATCAGTAGTACGGAATTGGTATTTCAGAAACCTATAAATTTCAATATTTTTAAATTTAATTTCTGTAATAATTTTATCGGAATTTTCCTCAATAAAGTTTATAATTTCTTTAGTTTCAGTCATTTTCATAATACAAATAATTAATATATAAATATAATTTAAAACAAACTCATTTAACCCATCCTCAGCAACCCGGACGACTAATTCTACTTAAACCGAAAATAAACTCATAAAATCAAAGATTTAAAAGCTTAATCTTGATATTCCGGTTCAAGTCAGTTCCTAGGTTTCGAATTCTAAATCTATTCCTGCCATTTTAAGCAAAAACTCTAATTTCATTCATTAAGATTTTTACTTTTTCATTTTTCTGGTCATTTATCATTTTTGTTAGTATGACCAAATCGCAAATATCCAAATACTTCTCTTCTATTTTCATATGTAAGAGTTCATCTTCTTCCCTTTAAATACTACAAACATACAAACAGATTTATTTTCTGGTAGTGTCCTTGTCTTACGAGTTTCTGCTTGTCCTTTCCTTACACCAGTAGTTGTAAGTTTCTTGTACGAAATATGTTTGCTTTGTAAGAGTAAGATAAATTTTTAGTTGTAATCAGCCAGGTTCATTTTTTTATTTTTGCTCAATTTTTGCCATAACAATTTTTCTTTATTTATATAGGCTTCATTTCATTAGTCAGTATATATAACATAAGGTTATAACAGATTACTTTATTAATAGGTTAGATTACTCTTATTATATAGAGATCAGTCTGGTTCCACTAATAAAAGTCCTTCTATATCAGTTTTAAGTTGACTTGTTACCCTAAAAATAAGTCTGGTACCATCATCTTTAATATGTTTCTGATAAATATCTTTAAATGATTTACTATGCAAACTCCTATTATTTGGTGTCATATTCTTAAATAATACTGAACTTCTCCTATAGCCTATAGACTCCATTCCTTTAAATATGAAATATTCCATTAATTCTTTTTTTCCACAATTTTTAAGTTTCTTAATCTGTTCATCGGAAATAACATCTATGTAATCAACATGGTCTAATGAATCTCTTAATTCCATGTTTATTTCATCCCAATATTTTTTTATTTTCCATAGTTTATTTATTTTCCCCTCAAATAAACTAACCCCACTTATTTTATGAATCTGTATTTCATATCTTAAAACAAAATAATTTTCATTTATATTTTTCCCCAGACTTTTATTCTTATTACAAAAAATATGAGAAATTTTATCATAAAAAATAACATGATAATTTTCTCCAATAAATTCTACCCCTGTATTAGAATAAGAATTTTTCTGAGTCAGCTCTTTATGACTACCTATACAAAGAAAAAAATTCCTATCCTCAGCTTTTAATTTAATTCCTGTTGTTACTCCTATTTCTATCTGGGTTACCTTTGCCTTCCAAAGAGAATTTTCTACTAAACCAATCTCTTTTTCAAGCATACTAATTACTTCAATAAATTTATTATAGGTTAAATTTTTCCTATGTTCTTTCCGCTCATACCACTTTCTAATACTTCCATTAAACACTAGCTTTGTTTTTCCAGTATCTTTGTATGTACATAAAAATAATCGAAGTCGGGCAGATTTTTCTCCTTTCGGTAATTGTACTTCAGAATTAAAAAGATTCCTAAAACGTCTTGTAAATTTCCATTTAGGAGGTGTTTTATAATTTTTAAATAGTTTTTCTTTTTCTGGTAAAAATTCAGGATTATCCAATATTATTTTAATTCTATCTATCATGATTTATATTTTAAAAATTTTTCAATATTCTTTCTGCAAAACAATACTTTAGCATTTCTTTTTATTTGTATTACTTCCAATCCTTCCTGTCTCCATCTATCTATAGTCCTTTCACTAATGTTAAATTCCAAAGAAGCCTCTTTTTTTGTTAAATATTCTTTTAACTCCTTATTAGGATTTCCCTGTATTCCTTCTTTTAATAACTTGATTTCAATTTTGAGCTTCCCTATTTCTCGTATAGCCCATTTAATTACTTTTTGTTGGTTCATAATTTCGTCTTTTCTTTATAAACTATATTAATTTTTACTCAAAATTAAACTACTCTCTCTATCGATGTAAATACAACAACAACAATAAGTTATTACGATTATACAGATTTTAATTAAATGAACAAAAATTTAAAATTTAGTGATTTAATACTAAATAATAGGGTAATTTTTCATTAAAATACTTACAAAACCCTTTATAGGTAACAGTTTTATGAACTTTTGATTAATTTCAACAAAAAAAGCGACAAATTAAGTCGCTTTTACAGAATATTTTATTTGTATTAGAAAAAAGGCTAATCTATCTCATTTTATAATGGCTATCAAATAGTTTCCAGAAGATAAATTGCTATCATAAGTTGATTCGATTTGAAGAATAATAACATGAACATTGTTAGTATAAGTTAATTTCTCTTGCGATGATACATTTAGTTTCTTATATCCTTGTTTAAGTAAGTTAGCTTTTATTGTTTTTAGAAGATTTTGATCACTGGAAATAAATTCTAATGTCTCAGTACTAACTCTGCGAGCAACTTTATTATACAGAAATACCCTATTTAAGATTTGGCTCTCGTTACAAATCAAACAATTAAAATTATAATATTCTTTTACTAAATCATTTCTTCCATAAACGTTCCTATATCCTATTCCTCTATATTCCCAATTAGGATTTTTATTTAGAGATTGAGAAAATGAACTTGTATCCATACTAAAATAATTAATTAAATCATTTAAATTTTTAATTTGAGCACTTGTTCTTATACTAATAATACCTATACATATTATAAAAATAATTTTTCTCATAATAATTTAGCTTTATGTTTAATCAACTTTTCAAACCGTATCTTATCTCCTTCTTCGTTTAGTAATTCTTCATCATTTACATCATAAGTATGATAGTAAGCAGAGCCGTTTTCAAACTTAACCAGATTTTCTAATTCTTCATCGGTAAGCTCTGCGCAATAGAACATTGTAAAAGGTTCAAACAACAATTTCCAGTTTCCGGTTTTAATGGTATAAGTTTCCAGTACTCCTATACATCCATTTATCGGAGCATTATATACCGTAATTTCATCTATTTTATCATTATTTAAGTCTCCTTCTGCTATCAAGATCCCCCCGCAACAGCCAACAGAAATAGGTTTTATGCTTTTATCGCTGAATTGTATTTCCCACTGGTCGGGTTCTGAATCATCGTCTAAAACAGGAAATCCATAACCCTCTTTTACTTTTACTAAATAAGCAAACTCCTTTTTTCCATCTCCATTAAAATCGCCCAATACTTTCTGACCAACAGTAAATAGCTTTTTTGCTTCTTTTTTGGATAATGAAATGGTATCAGTAGCTTCTTCAGATTTTTTAGTTAATCCAAATACTTCCCGTAATTGAGCGTTTGCCTCTTCTGAACACGACACTAACAGAAAGGGAAAGAACATCAGTAAAAATAATTTTTTCATATTAAATAATTTTTAGCTAAGATAAATAAAAACTGCATATATGCGGTAAATTATATGCGACAATTTCTGAAATTTTACATATTATGTATGATTCAGAAGAAAAAAGAAAAAGTACAATCTCTAAAATTGGAGAAAAACTAAAACAATTAAGAAAAGAAAAAGGTTTTTCCAGCTATGAAACCTTTGCAAATGAATATGAGTTAAACCGGGTACAATATTGGAGAATAGAAAAGGGTCAAAATATTACAATTAAGACCCTTTTAGTTATTTTATCAATCCATGAAATAACTCTAGAAAAATTTTTCAAAGACCTTTAACCTATCGATCAATTTCTTTCTTTAATTTATCTAAAAATTCAAATTCTGGTTTAGGAATTAAACTTTTTGCTAAATCAAGTAAATTATAAATATCCAAATCTGTATGATAATGTATACCCTCTTCTTTAGCTAGTATAGCACTCTGACAAATTCTTAAAATAGATTGCATAGCAAAACCTAAATGTTGGTAACTTTCTATTTCAGCAATAAAATCGTATTGTCTATTAGCATTCTTAGCTAAGGTGCTTAGATAATTCTCTGCTTCAGTTAAAAAAAATTGATTTTTCATTTTGTTATTCATGGTTGTTATATACTCAATTGAAGAAATTAATACCTTTTATAATATCCTTCATCATGGCTTTATTAGAATTTACATAAATCAAAGATTGATTGACATTCTTATGCCCCATTAACTTCATAATCAGAAAAGCATTTACATTATGTTGTCCTAATAAAGAGCCGAAGGTATGACGAGACCAATGAAAAGATAATTTCGGGGCTATTTCTGCCATCTCAGCTATTTCTTTCAACATTTTATTTACATTTTGGTTAGATACATTTCTAAAAATTGGTTCATCTTTCTTTTTAAATCTTTGGTATTTCAAGATTATTTTAAGAGAGTTTTTAGATAAGGGAATGTTAACTATTTCTTTAGTTTTTTGCATTTCAACAGAAAGCATTCCACTACCCCAATTTTTTCTCGTTATTCTATTTACATCAGAAAACCTTAGACCAGTATAACAAGCAAGTAAAAATTTATCTCTTGTTAATCCTAAACTATCATTTAATTCCAAATTTTTAATTCTTTCTACTTGCTGTTGAGTAAGAAAATGGGTCTTATTTTTAGGATTTACATACTTAAAATCGTCATAAGGATTAGAATCAATAAATTTTAATTTTTTTGCAAAAATAATTACGGTTTTCAGATTTTTATGTTTATTCCAAACTCCTCCGATTCCTGTTTCCCTTTTCTCCTTTAGGTAGCAGTCAAATTCCTGAATAAAATTTAAATCAATGTCATATAAATGTAAATTAGGTCTGAATTCTTTCAGTATTTTACCCAAAAGCCTATAATGGTACTGAGTTCCTTCAGTAATATCAGAAAATTTTCTAGGACAAAATGTATTCTCAAAAAAAGTATAGAAATCTTGAGAGTTTTCTTTCCTAAAATAAGTCTTAATTTTATCCAGAGTTATAGGCTTTCCGCCTGCAATAGACTGATTAATAAAATCCTTTACATTTTGTTCCTCTCTATCTAGCCTATTATTTAAACTAAGATACCCTTTCCCTTTAAATCTCTTTTTTACTCCATCCCAATTATTAACCCCTTCAGAAATACCTAAAGGAAGTTTTAGACGCTTTCCATTTAATGTAATTTGTAAATACATTGGGCATTTTCCATTTTGTTTCATCTTATCTGTACGGATAATTGCAAATACAGAAAAATTAAATTTGTTTACCATGATAATCTTATTTTATTGGTTACATCTATATAATAGCTCCAAGACGTAATTATCATTAGCTAAATTCGAATTTTGACAGCAAACATCAAAGCAATTCATTGATTAAATGAACATTAACCTAAACTATCAAACTTTTAAAAAACAAGGAAAATAATAATTAAATAGTAAATAACCCTAATCAATAGGTTTTCTACAATTTATAGTTAGATAACAAAGGGGGACGCTATAGGGGGAAGAAATTTAGTGATTTTTGACTAAAAGTGACGAATTGTATTTTGCCTTTATAAATAAAAAAACCTCTATAAATGTTATTTACAGAGGTTTTATAATATTTTTTCGAGTGAGTTACTCTTAAAGATTGTGATCGCGAAAGGATTCGAACCTTTGACCGTCTGCTTAGAAGGCAGATGCTCTATCCAGCTGAGCTACGCGACCCTCCTTTCGGATTTTATACTGTCGGGGTGACAGGACTCGAACCTGCGACCCTCTGGTCCCAAACCAGATGCGCTACCACCTGCGCTACACCCCGAAAAAAAACAAACCTAGTGTCCTGCGGAGAGTGTGGGATTCGAACCCACGCGACGGTTTCCCGTCGACAGTTTAGCAAACTGCTCCGTTAACCACTCCGGCAACTCTCCAAATCTGAATCAATCGAATCAAATTGGAGTGCAAAAGTAGCGGTAAGATTTTATTTATGCAAATATTTTTTTATTTTTTTTAAGTTATTTTTATTTTCAGGTTTTATAACTTTGTCAATCAAACATTTTATATGAGAGATACATTTCAACTATTTATACTTGCCGCCTTGCTATTAGTGCTGGTAAGCTGTGGTTCGCAGAAGAAAATTACCGTCAATACCAAGGTGGTTCACGATACGGTATACATTACAGATGTAAACCCTAAATATCATTTTGTAACGGAAGCCTCCCTTCCGGGATATGTCATCTCTAAACAAAACTTCCCGTCTGTTGCCTCCAATTACAGAGTTAAATTTCTCGTGATGCACTACACCGTATCCGATTATCCTACCTCAGTTAAGATTCTGGCCCGAAAAGGACAGGTAAGCTCTCACTACCTGATAAGTGATAAACCAAATGATTCAATCGATATACTGGTAAGTGAAGACCGAAGAGCCTGGCATGCAGGTGTAAGCTATTGGAAAGGTGCCGAAAACCTGAATGATACTTCTATAGGTATAGAAATCGTTAATCCCGGTTACAAAAAGGTTAACGACTCCCTGGTTTTTACTCCGTTTACTGAGTTTCAGATTAGAAAAGTAGCTGCCTTAGCCAAAAATATTATAGACCGATACGAAATAGATCCGGTCAATGTAATCGGCCATAGCGATATTGCCCCTTTACGTAAACAGGATCCGGGGCCTGCTTTTCCCTGGAAAAGATTATATACCCAGTACCAGATAGGAGCCTGGTATGACGATATTGATAAATATTCTTTTTTATCGCAGTACATTCCGGACACTTACCCATATAACTCACCGCTGGAGTTTCAGAAAGCTTTGGAAAAATTCGGATATAAAGTAGAGTTAACCGGTAACTGGGATAAAAATACTACCTTAATCATTCGGGCATTTCAATGGCATTTCCGTCCGGAAAAAGCCGATGGGGTGGCAGATGCAGAAACCTGGGCAATATTACAGGCATTAAATAAAAAATACAGAAGTACGAAATAATATCTCTATGGCACATAAATCAGGATTTGTAAGTATTGTTGGAAAACCTAATGTAGGTAAATCTACACTGATGAACCAGCTGATGGGGGAAAAGTTATCTATCGTAACTTCCAAAGCTCAAACGACGCGACATCGGGTCTTTGGTATCTGGAATGATGAAGATACTCAAATCATTTTCTCCGACACCCCCGGAGTTATTCAGAAACCGGCCTACGAACTGCAGGAAAAAATGAATGATTTCGTTAAAGAATCTTTTGAAGATGCCGACGTTATTTTATTTATTACGGAACTGGGAGATGAAAAAAACCCTTCCGAATATTTAATAAAAAAATTAAGCGGAGCTAAGGTTCCGGTAATCGTTCTGCTTAATAAAGTAGACAAATCCAAAGAGCCGCAGCAAATATCCGACAGCGTTGAATTCTGGCATGCTCAGCTACCCGAGGCTGAAATACTTCCCGTTTCTGCATTGCACGGATTAAACACGGAGCTGGTTTTACCCAGAATCAAAGAACTGGTACCCTCTGCTCCTCCCTATTACGATAAGGAACAGCTGACCACTCTGTCAGAGCGTTTTTTTGTAAATGAAACCATCCGCGAAAAAATACTTCTCAACTACCAGAAAGAAATACCTTATTCTGTTGAGGTGGTAACGGAAAGTTTTAAAGTGGATGACTCACTGATTCGTATTGAATCGGTAATCTTTGTAGAAAGAAATACACAAAAAGGGATACTGGTAGGTCACAAAGGACAAAAAATACAAAAAGTAGGTACGGAAGCCCGTCTGGATTTAGAAAAATTTTTTGACAAAAGAATTTACCTGAATTTATTTGTTAAAGTGAAAAAGGATTGGAGATCCAATGAAAGAGATTTAAAAAATTTCGGATATTCTCATTAGTAAATGTGGCCTGAATATAAAAAAAACGGTCTGTTTCTTTTTCTTTTTATTGCCTGCATCCTCTTTTTGGGGTGCAGTTCCGATAGTACGAAAACCGAAACACTGGAACTGGATAAAAAATACTGGAAATTCTCCTCATTTCCCTTTACACCTGTGCGAATACAAGTAGTTGAAACCCCGGATTCCATTCAAATCAGGCAGTTTTTCAAAACAGGGGAAGAAAAAAAATATCAATTATTTAAAAAATCAGGAGAATTTTATTTTCTGAATAAACAGCTAAACCTTCAGAAAAAATATACAGCTTCTTCTTATTTGTTCCTACGAAATTCCGGATCCGACAGTTGTTATTCCCTGTCTAAAAAATCCAATCTGAATCAAGGCAAAAACGGTTCATACCGAAGCATGGATGTATGTTTTTCAAAAATTAAAGGCGGAAATTTTACGACCATTATCCGCTTTAATACCAACGACACCCTCTCCCATAGTGAGAATTTTTTCTACACCCGAAAATACAAAATATATAAGTATGCTGTTAAGTACAGAGACAGTGTCTATTGGTACAAAATCAAACACTGACATCACTTATTTGCCAGTTATCATTCTATATTCTTATCTTTGCCTAAACGTAACAATATAATGAATAAGTATATAAAACTTGTTATTGCAGCAGCAATAATTGCTTTAGGTGTTTACTTTATGTTTAACCGCCAGATTGCTTTAGGTATTTTCATCGTACTACTTTCGGCTTTACCCATCGCTTTATTTTTAAGAAATGAGTATATTTTACTGGCATTCTGGAAACTAAGAAAACAGGATTTGCCCGGAGCCAGGAAATGGCTGGACAAAATTACTAATATAAAAAGCCAGCTGATTCGTAAGCAGTACGGATACTACCATTACCTGATGGGATTAACCGAATCGCAGGGTAATTCGGCAAAAGCAGAATCCTATATGAAAACTGCGCTGGAATACGGATTAAGCTTTAAGCACGACCGGGCTATGGCTACGTTGAACCTGGCTGCGGGAGCAATGATGAGAGGAAACAAAAATGAAGCGGAAAGACTTCTGAATGAAACTAAAAAACTGGATACTTCCAACATGCTGGGCGACCAGATTAAAATGATGAAAGAGCAAATGAAAAAAGTGAGTGTTTCAAGAAGCCAGATGATTAATCCGAATATGAGAAGCCGCTCAAAATTTATGAGATAAATCTTCACTATAGTTGATAAAAAAACGACCCTCTTTCAGAGGGTCGTTTTTATTATTTAGATTTTATATAATGCTTACTTTTTTCTCAATATCTTATTGATTCATAGTCAGCAAAAATTCTTCATTAGAAAGAGACCTGTCTAACCGGCTCTTTAAAAATTCCATCGCTTCCAGCGGGTTCATATCAGCCAGATGATTTCTTAAAATCCACATTCTTTGCTGCGTTACTGCATCCAGCAACAAGTCATCCCTACGGGTAGATGAAGATACCAGATCAATAGCAGGATAAATTCTTTTGTTGGCAATTTTTCTATCCAGCTGCAGCTCCATATTTCCCGTACCTTTGAATTCTTCAAAAATAACTTCATCCATTTTAGAACCTGTATCTATAAGAGCGGTAGCTATAATGGTAAGAGAACCTCCTCCTTCAATATTTCTGGCAGCACCGAAAAAGCGCTTAGGTTTGTGAAGAGCATTTGCATCCACCCCACCGGAAAGTACTTTTCCGGAAGCTGGAGAAACAGTGTTGTATGCTCTGGCTAAACGCGTAATGGAATCTAAAAGAATCACTACATCATGACCGCACTCCACCATTCTTTGAGCTTTTGACAACACAATATTTGCCACTTTCACATGTTTTTCAGCAGACTCGTCAAAAGTGGAAGCAATCACTTCTCCTTTTACACTTCTCTGCATATCAGTTACCTCTTCCGGACGTTCGTCGATTAATAAGACAATCATATATACTTCCGGATGATTAAGAGATATTACATTAGCTATATCTTTTAAAAGCAAGGTTTTACCTGTTTTAGGCTGAGCTACAATCATTCCTCTCTGACCTTTTCCAATAGGTGAAAAAAGATCCACCACACGGGTAGACATAGTGGCTCCTGTACCTGCTAATTTGAATTTTTCTTCGGGAAATAAAGGTGTTAAGTGCTCAAAAGAAACTCTGTCTCTTACAAATGAGGGTTCTCGTCCGTTTATTTCTACAATTTTAACTAAAGGAAAAAACTTTTCTCCTTCTTTAGGTGGCCGAACTTCTCCGGTTACCGTATCTCCTGTTTTTAAACCAAAAAGCTTTATTTGAGAAGGGGAAACATACACATCATCAGGAGAAGAAAGATAGTTGAAGTCTGAGGAACGTAAAAAACCGTATCCGTCCTGAGTAATTTCCAGTACACCTTCCGTATTAATAATACCATCAAATTCATAGTCAGCAGAACGATACTTATTACCATTATTCTGCCTGTAATCATTTTTATTGTTATTATTATGGTTGTTGCTATGGTTATTATTGTTTTTTTGTCTTTGAAAACCACCTTTATCCTCTTCATCTGAAGATTTTTTATCTTCTCTTACCGCACCGCCGGTTTTTTGAAAATGTGTACTTTCTGCACTTTTCCGTAAAATAACCTGAGGTTTTCTGTAAACAGGAATTTCTTTTGCTTCTTCCTCTGCTACCAGCACTTCAGGAGTTATGCCTGGGTCGGCTTTAGAATTTTGATTTTCTTCTTTAACAACAGAACGGGGAACAAACTGATTATCGGAAAATGAAATTTCTTTCTGGCTTTTTCCGGAAGTGATTCTCTTTCTTGGTCTTTTTTCTACTGAAGGTTTGGAATCTTCAGATGAATCAGTTTCAGACTCAGAAGGCTTATGATCAATAATTTCCTTGTTTTGATTTTTTAAGATAGATTCTATTAATTCTGTTTTTTTTAATCCTGAACTCTTAATTTCTAATTGATTGGCAATGTCCTGCAATTCAGCCACTTTCATTGCCTTTAGCTTTTGTTCCTCAAACATAAGTTATGTTTCCTATAAATAATTTTAAATTATATTCTGTTAATTGTAAAGTCTTGATTTTAAATGCTTAAAATGGAAATAAAGTAGTAACTTTATGGAAATAATTCGCTAATCGTGTAACAGATTGTGAGGCAATATTACAAAATATTTTAATAAAACACTAATTTTTTTTAAATTTGCATTTTAAAATTAAAAATATTGATTCAAAGAATTCAAAGTTTATATCTTACCCTAACCGGTGTTATAGGGATTATCGTGGGATATGTCACTGATTTTATTCCGAATGAACTGATCGATATGATCACTTTGTTTGCAATTGGTTTTTTAGCTTTTATCTCGCTCTTCTGTTTCAAAAACAGAAATTTACAAAAGAAAATTAATTATTTCAATATAATTATCAACGTAGTGTTAATTGGTTTTATGGTTTATGCTCTGCTAAATACTCCTGGAGGAGTTTTTTCTCCTGAGAAAGGGGTTGAGTTACTCGTTCCGGTTCTGCTGATTATTCTGCTCGCCATGGCAAATAAATATATCAATAAGGACGAGAAACTTATAAAATCTGTAGACAGATTTCGGTAAAACTCATGACAACTTTTCAATGAGTGTTAAAGCCATTCCTTATAACGGAATGGCTTTTATTTTATTAGCAGGTAAACCAAAACCGGAAATGACGAACAGGCTTCAATCCAAAATCGGGTGTAAAAAAACTGCCCGCTTCGTATAAAAAAAATTAATCCCGCAGAAACAAGACATGCCAGACTCCAAGACCAAACATATACATTAGGAAAACCCTGCGCCCAGTAAAAAGACAAAGCGGATATCACTAAACACAAAATAGATAAGGCTATCGTGTTTTTTTGTCCTATCTTTTTAGGAATAGTTATGACCGTATCTCTATTCATATCGCAAATATCAAAAGGAAGAGTAATTGCTAAAATAAAGAAATAAATGCTCACAAATTCTTTCCATGAAGCCCCTGTGCTCCCAATCCACACAATCGAATAAGACCATGTAAAAGCGATTACAAAGATTTTCACTAAAGATATATTTCGAAATTTTAATCTCAGAAAACTGGAATTGTACATAAATACAAACCAGCTTATAAATGCCAGATGTAAAAACAAATGCCAGCTGTTTTCCTTAAATAACAGGTAAAACAAAATAAAAAAGAGTAAGCTCACAGATATGAGTCCTCTGAGTAAAAAGGACCTATTCCATGAAGCATGGTAGTGAATATAATTATACCCTGCAAAAGTCGAAAATATAACTATAAAAACTCTTTTTATATCCACACTATGAAACATTAATCCAAAAAAAAAGCATAATGCTCCCATCATTAAAGAGACCCATATCTGGGTCCCTATTATATATTTTTGAATCCATTGTTTCACCCTTTCAAAAAATAAATCATTACTTATCTACTCGTTTCGGATTATTCTTTACAAAAGCATCCCATCCGGTATAAGACTTTTTAGAACTGCCGGAAGAGGCGGCTGTACCTGAATTTAAAAAATGACACACTGCCAGAGCCAGACCGTCGGAAGCATCCAGATATTTAGTAGGAAAATCTTTAAGATTCAATAAAGTCTTTAACATTCCTGCCACCTGTTCTTTAGATGCGTTTCCGTTTCCTGTGATGGCCATTTTAACTTTTTTAGGCAGATATTCGGTAATTGGAATTTCCCTGAGCAATCCGGCAGCCATAGCCACCCCCTGTGCTCTTCCCAACTTTAGCATAGACTGTACATTTTTAGCATAAAACGGTTCTTCAATGGCTAACTCATCCGGATGATACGTATCAATAAGTGAGAGAGTCTTATCAAATATTTTTTTTAGCTTTAACGCGTGAGAATCCAGTTTATTCAATAACAACTCATCAATACAAAGCAACGACATTTTTTTTCCTTTAATGCTGATGACTCCGTATCCCATTACATTGGTTCCCGGATCTATTCCTATGATAATTTTTTCTGTCAAGGATTCTGGTTTATTAAACGTTTTTTTTGTATGATTCCCAACCGGCTTTTCGGTACTTTTCAGCTTCGGCCTGAGGATCTGATGATGCATAAATTCCCCTTCCCACTATAATGAAATCTGTATGATATTCTTTGAACACCTTTTCAGGAGTATTAAATTGTTGTCCTTTGGAATCTCCCGAGGAGGTCATATTTACTCCGGGAGTAAATAACAATAAGGTTTCAGGAAGTTTAGACTGAGCTACACAACCTATTACATTCCCCGCTTTTTCAGAAATTTCAATAGCCTTTGCTTTATACGCACCGTCAGTAAGTGTTCCTTTAGAAGACATTTCTGCAATAGTTACGACTCCGGTAGTTTCACCAAAAACTTTAACACTTTCTTCTCCTGCAATTACATGGGAAGTGATCATATCCGCCCATTCGGAAATTTTATATATTCCTTTTTCAAACTGTAGCTGTTGTGTGTTCCCTATATCTCCAAACTTACGATCTTCAAATAATAAAAAGTTTTTTTCTTTAGCTATATTTTTTAATTCCAAAACATATTCAGACGAAAAATCGGAAATTATATCCGTATGAAGTTTTACTGCTACTACCTGATCTCCGGTTTTTTCAGCCAAATCCAATAATTCCGCTGAGGAAGTCACATCTAAAGAGGCTATTAAATTAGACTCTTTCTGCATTGCTATCTGTAATAATTTTTGAGCAACCGGATGATTCTGAACTTTTAATTTTTCTTCGTAGGAACTTCTGGTAACTTTCTGAATACTTACCATAGGCTTTCCTTCTAAAAATTCTTTAATTTTTTTCGCCTCTTCTGCACTTAGCAACGAATGTTTATAGAGTATGTCTATCACTTCACCTATGCTAAATAAATGAAATACATTATATCCTCTGTTTTTCAACAGTTCAATTCCTCCCTGCTGTCTGTCTAAAACTACGACAATATCTTTAACTTTCAGAGCTTCTTTTTCCACCTCTTCTATAGTCTCCACAAGACTCTTCCCGCTGGTAATAACATCTTCGACAAGCACACATACCTGATTTTCTTCGAAAATCCCTTCGAGCATTTTTTTAGTTCCATACCCCTTACTCTCTTTTCTTTTTACAATTAAGGGCACATCTGACTCCAGCGACATAGCTGTTGCCATAGGTAAGGCTGCGTAAGGAACTCCGCAGATTAGTTCATATTGTGAATCTTTAAGCAGGTATAACAAATGATTGGAAAGTTCTCTCAATAATTCCGGACTGGATGCAAGAGGTCTCAGATCTACATAGAAAGGAGAATGTATTCCGCTTTTAAGAGTAAAATCTCCAAATTTTATTATACCTAGTTTATACGCTTTAAGTAAAAATTCTTCTTTATTAATCATTTTTGGATTGGGTTTGAGCAAAGGTAATAAAATATAGATTTTTGCGAAGCCTTATTTTTTAATTCTATTGCAACAATTGCGGTAATTACTAAAATTAATTACATTTGTAATCTATGCATAACCGTTGGCTAATCCGACCTCAACCAGATACTGAAAAAGCTCAGAAGCTAGCTGATGAACTAGGATTCCCTATCCCAATCTCCCAACTGCTTCTGCAAAGAGATATTGATACATTCAATAAAACCAAAGCTTTTTTTAAGCCTTCACTGGACGAGCTACATGATCCGTTTCTCATGAAAGATATGGAACAGGCGACCGACCGAATTATCGAGGCTTTGAAAAATAATGAGAAAATACTTATTTACGGTGATTATGACGTTGACGGAACAACTTCCGTAGCTATGATGTATTTATTTATTTCTTCTCTATACGAAAACGTTGGCTACTACATTCCTGATCGTTATGAGGAAGGATACGGAATATCTTTTGCCGGTATCGATTATGCCCATGAAAATAATTTTACTCTGGTTATATCTCTGGATTGCGGGATTAAGGAAGCAGAGAAAATATCGTATGCCAATAAAAAAGGGATCGATTTTATCATCTGCGATCATCACCTTCCGGATGAGACTCTGCCTGCTGCTAAAGCCATTCTGGACCCTCAAAGGACTGATTGTTCCTATCCGTATAAATTTCTTAGCGGATGTGGAGTTGGCTTTAAGTTGATTCAAGGGCTATCCGTTAAGCTTACCATTCCTTTTGAAAAAATATATTCCTATCTTGATCTGGTTGCCATTAGTATTGCCGCCGATATTGTACCTGTAACGGGTGAAAACCGCTTATTAACTACTTTCGGATTAAAACAACTCCTCCATCATCCCAGAACAGGATTAAAACTTTTTATTCCTAAAGAAACCCGTGAAACCTTTTCGGTTAATAATGTCGTTTTCGGAATTGCCCCTAAAATTAATGCTGCTGGCAGAATCAGCCATGCAAGCAATGCTGTGGAATTATTAATTGCAAAAAACGAGATTGATGCCCGGAAAATTTATTCCCAGATTAATGAACTTAACAACGAAAGAAGAGAACTGGATGCCAATATAACTTCAGAAGCAATACAGGAAATTGTTAAAACAGGACAAATTCAAACTTACTCAACTATCGTATTTAATAAAAACTGGCATAAAGGAGTCATTGGAATTGTAGCTTCTCGTCTGATTGAAGAATATTATCGTCCAACGCTGGTATTTACTGAGGGTAAGGACAAAGATTTGGTTGCATCTGCCCGAAGCGTACCCGGATTTGATATATATAAAGCTCTGGAAGCCTCCTCTGAATATCTGGAACAATTTGGCGGACATATGTATGCTGCTGGTCTTTCAATAAAAAAAGAAAATTTTCTCTTGTTTAAAGACAAGTTTGAATCCATTGTCCGGGAAACCATTAAGGAAAATCAAAGAACACCTACCATTGAAATTGATCAGGAAATTTCTTTAAATGTTATTAATAAACGTTTTTTTAAACTTATTAAATATTTCGAACCTTTTGGTCCGGGTAATATGAGCCCTGTATTTTTGGCTAAAAACGTTAATTTTGCAGGAAATTATACTTTGATGGGTAAAGACAAATCTCATTTGAAGATGGTAGTGTTTCAAAACGATTTTAATCATTGTTTTGAAGTAATTGCTTTTAAAATGGGACACCTGCTTCCCAAGTTTGAAAAATTTTCTTTTGATATGGTATTTTCTCTTTATGAAAATCATTGGCAGGGAAAAACTTTTTACCAGCTTCAGCTTAAAGATGTAAAATTTAACGAATCTTAAAATCTGAAAAAAATATAGTATGAAAACTGGCTTATTTTTCGGTTCTTTTAATCCTATTCATATCGGGCACCTAATCATTGCCAACTATATAGTCGAAAGTTCGGATTTGGAAAAATTATGGTTTGTAGTAACGCCACAAAATCCTTTTAAAAAAAAATCAACTCTGTTGGATGACCATCACAGACTGGAAATGGTAAATCTTGCCATTCAAAGTTATCCTAAATTTCAATCCAGTAGTGTTGAATTTTCATTACCGCAACCTTCTTATACGATTGACACATTGGTAGCCCTCAAAGAAAAATACCCGGAACAGGAATTTGTTTTACTTATGGGTAAAGACAACCTGAATACTTTTTCCAAGTGGAAAAATTATGAACAAATATTAAAATACCATCAGATTTTAGTATATCCCCGAATTACTGAAATAATTGAAGAAACTCCGGTTATTCATCCCAACATAAGCGAGGTTAATGCGCCTATTGTTGAAATATCATCCACTTCCATTCGTCAGATGATTAAAGAAAATAAAAATATACGTCCCATGCTTCCTCCCGAAGTATTTGATTATATAGACGGAAGTAATCTTTATAAATAATTCCTTTTTT
Source organism: Apibacter sp. HY039 (assembly GCF_004023655.1). Lineage (NCBI taxonomy): Bacteria > Pseudomonadati > Bacteroidota > Flavobacteriia > Flavobacteriales > Weeksellaceae > Apibacter > Apibacter sp. HY039. The sequence continues at coordinate 60,295 of NZ_SAYM01000001.1, forward strand.
GTACCTTTGCAGGCTGTGGTTTTTATGAAGTAACTTATAATGAAAGAAAAAAACATGGATTTAACCCTGGGAACCTCCCTGCCTATCATGGAACATTTTTACACCATTCAAGGTGAAGGTCGACATACCGGAACTGCGGCTTATTTTATCCGTATAGGAGGGTGTGATGTAGGTTGCCACTGGTGCGATGTAAAAGAAAGCTGGGATCCTAATCTTCATCCGGTAAGTTCTGCTGAAGAAATTGCCTGTTTGGCTGCATCTCACTCTAAAACTATTGTTTTAACCGGTGGGGAACCGCTGATGTGGAATTTAAATCCGATTACCCGTCAACTTAAGGATTTAGGCTGTACCATCCACATTGAAACTTCCGGAGCTTATCCGTTAAGTGGTGAAATTGACTGGATTTGTCTTTCTCCTAAAAAAACTTCTCTTCCTGTACAGGAAGTATATGACCGTGCTCATGAATTGAAAGTTATTGTTTATAATCAGCATGATTTCTTATTTGCAGAAGAACAGGCTGAAAAAACAAATGATAAGGCGGTATTGTATTTACAACCGGAATGGAGCAACAGAGAAAAAATGACCCCTAAGATTATCGACTATGTGATGAAAAATCCTAAATGGCATATTTCATTACAAACCCATAAATATCTTAACATACCTTAATTTATTAATTCATGAGTTTTCCCTGCTGATTAAACTTCAGGTTCTTACTTCTGTGTTTACCCGCTATATTGCTACCTAATTTAATCTCATAAAAGGATTGATTGTAATTACGTGTTTCTATTGATTTGACAATTTGATGATCTGGGTAATATTTTTTTATAAATCTCTTAATTTTTGCAGGAAGCTGAGAAGTTGAAATCATTCCCTTGAAGTTTACTTGCTTTCCTTTAGGTGTAAAAGTAATTTTATATTTTTTCCCTCTTACTTTAAATTCACATTTATATAACCCTTCCTTTTCTTTATATTCCCAACGGATATCATAAGCTTCCGGATAATTTTTTGCTATGTATCGTTGAGCTGATCCGGGAACATTTTGCTGAGTAACCAGCTGCTCAATTAAATGATTGCTGATTTTCAGCATCTCTGATCGCATTCCTGAATAACTTAATGCTACTATAACGGATAAGAACAAATACTTTTTCATATTCTGCTGTATTAGTTATGTATTGAAATAAGCAAAGAATATACCACTTACTTAAATAGTAATTCGCCAGAGACATAACATCTTGATAATTTCTTTAGATCCTAAGAATTGACAAATTACCAGATAAATAATTTTACTTTTTTAAAACCCTTTTCTATTGTTTTACTTGGCTTACATTAATTAATAATGGCTAGAAATGGAAACCTTTTTAATGTATTGTATGATATAGGTAATTCGAAATACTACAATGTAAATAATTAATTCAGAAATTTATAAATAAGAATTTCCTATATTAAAATAAAAAAGAATAATAAGGCCTCAGAACTATAGGGTAGTTTAATCAATATCTTTGCATCAATAATTATAAAAATAAAAAATATGTCATTAGTAGGTAAAAAATTTCCAAATATTTCAGTAGATGCTATGGATCACATGGGTGATGATTTAAAAATAAATATTTTTGAAGAAGCTACTAAAAAGAACAAGAAAGTATTATTGTTCTGGTATCCAAAAGATTTTACTTTTGTTTGCCCTACTGAGTTACATGCTTTTCAGGCAGCTCTTCCTGAATTTGAAAAAAGAAACACGATTGTCGTGGGTGCTTCTTGTGATACAAACGAAGTACACTTTGCATGGCTAAACACATCTAAAGATAACGGAGGGATTGAAGGTGTTACCTATCCTATCCTTGCTGATACAACCCGTAACCTTTCGAATATTCTGGGAATTCTTGACATTCAATCATCTTCATATGACGAAGATTTTGATACAGTAGTTATTGAAGGATCCAATGTTACTTACAGAGCGACCTTTTTGGTAGATGAAGAAGGAAAAGTTTTCCATGAGAGTGTTAACGATATGCCTGTGGGTAGAAATGTTCATGAATACATACGACTTATAGATGCTTACTCTCATGTACAAAAATACGGTGAAGTTTGTCCTGCAAACTGGGAGGAAGGAAAAGAAGCAATGAACGCAGACCGCAAAGGTGTTGCAGATTACTTATCCGCTCACTAATCCGTTAATTAAAAAAATATTCTCATGATTCAAGAATTAGAACAAGACAATCTTCAGGAAATCGTACAGGATTCTTCAATAGTTATGGTACAATATTCAGCTTCCTGGTGTGGAAATTGTAGAATAATGAAACCAAAATTCAAAAAACTGGCAGAAGGAAATGAAGCTATATCTTTTGTAATAGCAGATGCGGAAAAATTTCCTGAATCCCGAAAACTGGCAAATGTAACCAATTTACCCACATTTGCTGCTTTTAAAGACGGAAAACTGATTAATCAGATTCAAACAAATAAAATTGAACCTTTACAAGATTTATTAAATGAAGTTACCGGTAATTAAGCATTTAACTCAATTTATTGAGAAAAATGATGAAGATTATATTAATGAAACCATCGAAACTCTGGAAAATTTAACAGAATCTCCCGGATTAAAAGATGAAGAACTGGACGTAATCGGAGAACTTATTTCGAATATGTACGGTGCAATAGAAGTTAATAAAATGGTCAAAGATGGCATGGAACCAAAAGATGCATTAAATGCATTTATGAAGAGGGTTCTGGGCTCTATTGATAAATAGTTTTTCATATTTAGCAAATTCAATTCCCTTTAAATATATTTAAAGGGAATTTTTCATGTAAAAAACAGAGATTCCGGTCAATATTATTTTTATATTTCATCCTGAAATTGTAATTTCGCACACTAAAATAATTAAATTTAGAATAAATGACTATTCTTGGAAGGATAAGACAACAGACTGGATTACTGATAGGTATTGTAACCCTTGCATTACTTGCATTTTTAGTGCCTTGGGATACCGTATCGAGTTTTTTCTTAGGACAAAAAGATCCTAATGTTTTTGGTAAAGTTAACAAAGAGGCGATTACCCGTCAGGAATATTACGATCAGCTTAATTTTTTAAGTTCACAATATCAAGGACAATACCCTGAAAATTTACTTGAAGGCGAAGTTTGGAATTCGCTTGTTCAAAATAAATTAACTGAGCAGAAATTTAATTCTGCTGGTTTTATTTTAACTGATAAAATGATTTGGGACATTGCAAAAGCAGCTCCCATGTTTGCCAATGATGCCCGATTTAAAGATAAAAACGGAAAAGTAAATATTCAGCTTATACAGGATGAGTTCAAAAAAATGGAAGATAACCAGAATGCTTCCGCTGAGTATCGCGAAGTCTACAGAACGCTTCTTACTCTGAAAAGAAATTTTGGATATCAGGCCATGTATAAACAATATTTTGGAGCATATTCTGCCGGAATGCTTACGAATGCCAAAGAATTAGATATACTTAGTCAGAATTTTGCGAATACTGCAAATATTGAATACGTGAAAGTAGGATATGATGAGTATTATAAAGCAAATCCTAATTCTGTGAAAGTTACTGATGAAGACTTAAAAGCTTACATTGAAAAACACAAATCTTTATTTAAAATTGATGATAACAGAACATTGGATTATGTTTTCTTTTCTGGCAGACCCACAAGTACAGATGAAAAGGCTACTTTAACTTCCTTGACCTCTCTATTATCCTCCTCTGTTATTGAAGGGGATACTATACAAGCTTTTGGCTCTGTTCGAAATGATTCATTATACATCAGTGAATTAAATACGGCTCAAATAGTTGACAGAGCTTTTACACCTCAATACCGAACGGAAAAACAGTTGTCTCCTTCTATACAATCCTGGGTAAAAAGTGCTTCAATTGGCCAGATATCCCCTTCTTATAAAGAAGGAAATTATTATGTTTTTTCTAAACTTATAGGACGTAAAAGTTCGGATTCTGTCATTGCTGAAAATATTTTGCTTACGTATACCGGAGCATCTGCACAAGTACAGCCTAAAACTCCAAGAAACAAAGAACAGGCAAAAAAACAGGCAGATGAATTAGCCGCTCAAATTGGTGCTAATCCTTCTGATTTTGGAAAACTTGCTGTGCAATATTCGGATGATCCGGGTGCTGCAACTACCGGAGGTGAAATTAAGTTAACAACTTCTCAAGATTTCCCAGCTCCTTACAAGGCTCTTCAGAATTTCCTTGAATCTTCTCCAGCGGGTAAAACAAGTGTGATTGAAACCCCTCAGGGATACATGGTCATAAATATTAAAAACAGAAAACCTGATGGTACTGTTTACAAACTTGCAGATTTAGCAAAAGAGATTAAATCTTCAGAGGAAACTACTGAGCTGGCACGTAAGCAGGCTAATAACTTTATACAAACTATACAAGGTAAATCTTCTAAAGAATTTCAGGATATAGCTAAAAAATCAAAATATGCACCCCTTCAACAATCCGGAATTTTACGTTTCGGAACTCAATTACAAGGATTAGGTACTGATAAAGATTCAGACATAGTTACCTGGGCTTTTGATTCTAAGAGAAGTTTAGGTGATACCGAAATGTTCACTACCAGTGATCAGAGTTATGTGGTGGTTCGTGTTTCTTCTTTATTTAAGAAAGGTCTTGCAGATCCTTCAATTGTAAGAAAAGAAATAGAGCCTATTGTGCGTAACGAAAAACTGGCAAAAATTGTCAGTGAGAAAATTAATAGTTCTAAACAGAATTTAGATCAACTTGCTTCTACTTACAAAACAGTTAAAAATACAGCTTCTTTTAGTTTTGATAACCCTTCAGTAGGCGGTTCTTTTGAGCCTAAAGTCGGAGGTGCTGCTTTTGGAATCAAGCCTAATAGTGTATCTAAAGCAATTGAAGGTAAATCAGGTGTATATGTTATAATTACCAAATCTATAACTAAAGGTGATGCAGGTAATAAAAAAGACCTGAAAAATCAGCTGATCAATCAGTATTCCAGACAAATGCCTTCTTTACTTTTAAGAACCTTATATCAGGATGCAAATATAGAAGACTATAGAGGAACTATTTTTAATCAGCAACAAAAAAGATAGTCACTAGTATTTACTAAATACTTTAAAAATAATATAGCCCGGTAAAAATACCGGGCTATTTTTTATCATTATTAACATTACACTAACATTTCTATAAATGTCTTAATTAAGATTAATATTTTATATGGCTGAGTTAAACTTCTGTTAATTGTATTAGTGAAATAATAAGTTGGAACAGATTATGCATAATACACATCAGAACTTTAAATTTTAAACCCCATCATGAAAACAAAATTTTTAACTTTAGCATTAGCTGCTATTTTCGGATTAGGAATCGCAAACGCACAAAACGTAAAAGGAGTTAAACAAGAAGCAAAAAAAGAAGCTACGTCTGTAAAAAAAGAAGGTAAAAAAGAAGCAAAAGCAGTAAAACACGAAACCAAGAAAGAAGCAAAAGACGTGAAAAAAGAAGGAACGAAAGAAGCAAAAGCAGCTAAAGCCACTTCCAAAAAAGCGGTAATGTAATAAGAACAAAAATTTATTATAAAAAAACCTCTTATTAAGTAAGAGGTTTTTTTATTTCTAATCTAAATATTTTACATTTTTTATTGATTCAGTAGGATTGCTGCTTCTTTGGCAAAATATGTTGAAATAAGACTTGCTCCAGCTCTTTTGATACATGTAAGACTTTCCAATATAATTTTATCATTATCCAGCCAACCATTTTGTACTGCTGCTTTTATCATTGCATATTCTCCACTCACCTGATATACAGCTACCGGAACGTCAACCAACTCGTGCAAACGAGAAACAATATCTAAGTAAGGCAATCCAGGTTTAACCATTACAATATCGGCTCCTTCTTCAATGTCGCGCAGGGCTTCATTAATAGCTTCCCTACTGTTTGCATAATCCATCTGGTATGTTTTTTTATCTCCAAACCCCGGAGCGCTATCCAAAGCATCCCTGAAAGGCCCGTAAAACGAACTCGCATATTTGGCCGCATAACTCATAATTCCAACATCAGAAAAACCATTTTGCTCCAGTGCCTCTCTTATAGCCAGTACCCTTCCATCCATCATATCGCTGGGAGCAATGAAATCCGCACCTGCTTCCGCATGGCTTAAACTCATTTTAACTAAGGCCTCTACCGTTTCATCATTCAATATTTTACCGTCTTCCACAATACCGTCATGTCCGTGGATTGAATACGGATCCAATGCTACATCCGGCATAACCACTATTTCCGGAACTGCATCTTTAATTGCTTTTATGGACTGCTGCATTAAGCCTTCTTTATTCCATGCTTCTTTTCCGGTATTATCTTTTAACGTATCGCTTACTTTTACATATAAATTAACCGCTTTAATGCCTAGGGACCATAATTCTTTAACTTCTTTTACCGTTTGATCTAATGAACGACGATATATGCCTGGCATAGATGGTATTTCTTCAACTACACCCTGACCTTCGGTAATAAACACGGGTAACATAAAATCATTGGTAGTTAGTACGGTTTCTTTAACAAGATCACGAAGTGACTGGTTCGCTCTTAATCTTCTATTCCTATTGTAAAGTATCATTAATTAAATTTTAGTATTATAAACTGTAAAACAGCTCTTATTTTAAAATATTGGCAATCTATATGTTACATTTTAATTCCGCTTCTATCTGCAAAATACTCAGCAAATCTTCTGATTTCATCTGCCACGTCTTCTTCATCCGTAGCTCTTTGATAAGAATCGCCAAGAGAAGCCAATACCTGATGAAAAAAACGTTTCATTTCATCTACCGGCATTTCTTTAGTCCAAAGATCAATACGCAAGGCTTCTTTTTTTTTATCATCCCAAACGGATAATAAAACCGAATTAGTCTCTGCTCCAATAATGCCTCCGTCGGGAGCTGCCCAAACTATTTTTTCAGGAATATGGTTTTCATCTAATTGTATGGAAAAATTAATTTCTGTTTCTTTCATCGTATTACTTTTGTGTATCTGATTTATTTTGGTTCCGGCTTGTATTTAGATTTAGCGAATATTTGATCGTGATTATTATTTTTAATAAAATCCTGTAAACTTATATCCGGATTTTCGTTTATATATTTTCTGGAAATCTGCCAGCCTACCCAGCTGCCAATCTGTCCGGGACTTTTTGAATCAGCTTCCGTATAAAATTTGGAAAACGGTGCTAATGTAAGGAATCGATCGGATAATGATATATCATCACTAAATACGTAATTTTCCTGAATGAAATAATTCCAGATTTCAAATTCATTATCTTCCGCCCATTTCATCTGTTCTTCGGTATATCCTATTTTAAACCGATCTTGTAACTTGGGTAAAAAAGCATCTTCAAGGACTAATTTTTTCCCCTGATAAATCATCTGGGATACGAAAGACTGGCTGGTCCATTCTTTAGGAACCCACGATTTTTCATCTATAATCGCACGCGCAACCTTGGGAGCAATAAAATTCTGATCCATAGTTACCTGAAGATATCTGTCAATTTTCATCATATCATAATATTTATTACCATATCCTAAAAAGCAATCTGCCGCAATAAACAGATAGTTCTGATTGGGAACGTAGGTTACCGGAGAAAGATGATCTGTAATGAATGATGAGTATAAATAAACTTTAGGAACTTCAAAATTTGGATAATAATATTTGATATGCCTGAATAAATTGCTAAGTTCCTCTTTTATTTTATCCTGGTTAACTTTGCTTTTTATTTCAGTATAAATATTTAATTCAGTAGTGTCTCTTCTTTGCTTTTCATATTCTTTGTCCGGGAAGTTTGAATCCAGATAAAAAGTGTATTTTTTCCGAAATTCGGAGATAGGAAATTCCAAATTATAAAAATCTTTGGAAATATCTGTAAAATCTAAATTTACACCGATACCACTTACATCAACATTCCATCTTTCATTTTTTGTATTCTCTTTTCGGGTACAACCTATCAACCCAATAATTACTAGTAAATATTTAATAATCTTCATTATCTTTACATTAAATTTTCTAGATATAAACTATAGACAAAGGTACAATATTATGCGAACAACAGAAGTAATTTCTCATATAGTTACATGGTTAAATGATTACATTACACAATCCAAAACCCAAGGTTTTGTAGTTGGTGTTTCCGGAGGAATTGATTCAGCAGTAGTTTCCACATTAGCAGCAAAAACAGAAAAACCTGTATTGCTGATTGAAATGCCAATACACCAGCCTGTAGAGCAGGTAACTCGTGCGCAGGAACATATGAAATTTCTTGCTGAAAATTTTCCAAATGTTTCTACGAAAAGAGTAGATTTAACTGAGTCTTTTGAAGTCTTGAAAAAAGAATTGAATGTAGATGAACTTCATAAAAACACTTATCTTGCGCTTGCTAATACTCGTTCCCGACTACGTATGACTACCTTATACTATTTTGCCGGATTACACGGATATCTCGTATGTGGTACAGGAAATAAAATTGAAGATTTTGGAGTTGGCTTTTTCACCAAATATGGAGACGGCGGCGTGGATATAAGTCCTATAGCTGATTTGCTTAAAAGTCAGGTTTACGAAATAGCTAAGGTTTTAGGAGTTTCTCAAGATATTCAAAAAGCTAAACCAACGGATGGGCTTTGGGGAGATGATCGCTCTGATGAGGATCAAATCGGAGCAACTTATCCTGAACTTGAATGGGCCATGAGTGTACATGCAAATCATTCTGCTGATGATTTTACAGGAAGACAAAAAGAAGTTTTTGATATTTATGACAGGCTTAACCGACTGGCACAGCATAAAATTAATCCTATTCCTGTTTGTAAAATTCCAGAAGAGTTACTTTAACGGATTTTGAAAACAGATAAACCCTTATCTATTTATTAAAAAATAGTTTTAGAGAAATATCACAATTATTTACAAATTACTATTTTTGCCACTAGAAATTAAAATCTAATATGGGACGCGCATTTGAATATCGAAAAGCTTCAAAATTAGCCAGATGGGATAAAATGGCTAAACAATTCAGCCGAATAGGAAAGGAAATTGCTATAGCAGTTAAAACCGGTGGTTCTAATCCGGAAGCTAATCCGGCATTACGTCGTTGTTTACTTAATGCGAAAGGGGTTAATATGCCTAAAGATAATGTTGAAAGGGCTATTAAAAAAGCTTCGGGAGCCGATGCTGAACAGTACGATGAAATAACTTACGAAGGTTATGGTCCTGGAGGTATTGCCATTTATCTTGAGTGTACTACCAACAATTCTACCCGTACTGTTGCTAATGTAAGGGCTATATTTAATAAGTTTGATGGTAACTTAGGCAAAAATGGTGAGTTGACTTTTATCTTTGACCGAAAGGGTATATTTACACTGGATAAATCTGCTATAACTCTGGATTGGGATGATTTTGAACTTGAAATGATTGACGCGGGAGCTGAAGAGGTTGAAGCTGATGAAGATGAAGTTATAATCACAAGTTCTTTCGAAGATTTCGGTTCTATGAACCATAAATTCGAAGAATTGAAAATAGAGCCTAAGAGTGCTGAGTTGCAGAGATTGCCAAATACTACGAAAGAATTACCTTTAGATCAGGCACAGGTCATCATGAAAATGCTTGAACGTTTTGAAGATGACGACGACGTTCAACATGTTTTTCACAATATGGAAATAACAGAGGAACTGCAAAATGCAATGAGTTAATTTTTCTAAATTAAAATAACTTTAGAGTTTATCATTTATTGGTAAACTCTATTTTTTTTGATTTCTATCGGGTTTAGCCAACGTTTTTTCCACCCATAAAGTGGCGAATGGAAAGAATGCTGACATAAGGGCAAAAACAAAATCTTCATCATCCCATTTATATATTTTTCGTACAAGAACAGCTAATATTAAATATGCTGTAAAGAAAATTCCATGAATAATTCCTGCAGGAATCATCAATATAGTATTATGAAAGGAATATTTTAACGGCATAGCAATAAAAAACAGTAATACACAGCTTACACATTCTGCATAACAAGCTATTTTAAATTTTTTTTCTATATGTAAATGCAAAATATTTTTTTTAGTTACAATACAAATGTAATCAAAAGTCTAATATTTTAATAAAAATATTGCTACATTTGTATGAAAATTCACTAAAGAATAATTATTATAAATATGTCAACTCAAAATCCTTTATTTTCAATTTTAGTCGCTCAGTATAATAACGGAATTTTTTTTAAGGATTTTTACGACTCTATCCTGTCTCAAACGTACAAAAATTGGGAAATGATTATTGTTGATGATGCTTCAACTGATAATTCTTTAGAAGTAATCAGCAAAATAATAAATGGAGATAAAAGAGTTTCTTTGTACAACAATTCAAAAAATCAAGGGTGTGGCTATACAAAAAGAAAATGCATTGAACTTGCAAAGGGTGATATTCTAGGGTTTGTAGACCCAGATGATAAAATTTCTGAAACGGCAATAGAAGATATGGTTCATACACATTTAGAAAACCCAAATTCTTCTATTATATATTCTTCTCATTATGATTGTGATGAAGCTTTTAATATTAAGTATAAAGCACAAAAACACTCTATAAAGCAAAGAGATCCCTTATTTTTTAATTTAGATGCAGTTATTTTTCATTTCTCAACATTTAAAAAAGTTTTTTATCTAAAAACGGATGGTATTGATCCTTATTTACAAAGAGCTGTAGATATGGATTTATATCTTAAATTATATGATGTTGGCGATGCTACTTTTCTTGACAAATTCCTTTATTATTACAGATGGCATGATAAAGGACTGGCTATAGCAGCAGGAAACAGAGATAAAGCCAGATTCTGGCACTGGTTATCAATTACCAACATTGCAAAAAAAAGGGGTGTAAAAAATATCGACACCTTATTTGTAGAGGATTTTACCAGAAAATATAAGTATGATAGTTTACTACAAATAGTAAATAAATCCAGATTCTTGAAAATTGGCAGATTTTTAGGTTTATTAAAAAACATTCCCACCATTTAAAAGTATATAAAAAGCACTTTCTGGTTCAGTAAAATAACTATTTATACTCCAATCATTATAAAATATTTAGAAATATTGAGGAGCTGAAAATTAAATATGATAGTATCAACTTGCTTCACAATACTATAGATATTTACCTGAATATAAACAGAAAAAACGTTTTTGTTTATAGATCATTTATATTAACCCATTTGGTTAAAAAATGAACGGACTAATACCCTGGCTCATTTCACTGGGAGAAACTTTTTTACAAAGTATATGCCTAACATTATACTAATCAATTATCCAATTAAGATACACATAATTAAAGACTTTTTACTTTGGGTAAAGAATGAAAAAAAATTCTTAGAAGCTAAATTGGACAATTTTTATTTTTGATTCTTTAAATAATTTTTATGGTAAACTTCAAGATGATTCGCAAATCTTGATATCATATCAGAATCAAAAATATAGTTCATAAAATAATCGCTGATAAAATTAAGTCACATGCCATGGTAGTTAATTAACTTCTGTTTATCTATCAAGACAATAAGCCTTAAACATTTGAATTGTTTTTTTTAAATATAATATTCTTGGCATTATCAGTTAATTTTATTTATATATGTTAAATTCTATACTTTTACTAAATTTGTAAACTATGAACTCAAATAAATCCTTGGAAACTATTTTAAAAAGTATCCCTGAAAATGTTAAATTAATTGCTGTATCTAAAACTCGTTCTGTAGAAGAAATACAAGCTATGTATGATGCAGGACAAAGGGATTTTGGAGAGAATAAAGTTCAAGAGCTTACTCAAAAATATCCTGTTTTACCTAAAGATATTTACTGGCATCAAATTGGGCATCTTCAAAAGAATAAAGTCAAATATATTGCACCTTTTATTGACTTAATACATTCTGTGGATAGTGAAGAATTACTTCAAACCATCAATAAAGAAGCAAAAAAAAATAGTCGTGTGATTTCTGTTCTCCTGCAAATTAAAATAGCTCAGGAAGAAACCAAGTATGGACTTTCTTTCGATGAGGCATTAAAGCTTTTAGTAGAGAAAGAATCAGGTAAATTTGAACATGTTAAAATTCGAGGTTGTATGGGAATGGCTTCGTTTACCGATAATATTAATCAGATTAAAGAAGAGTTTTCTTCTCTAAATAATTTCTATGTTTCCCATCAAAAAGAATTTGATTTAACAATTTTATCTATGGGAATGTCTGATGATTACCCTATCGCTATTGAATGTGGAAGCACAATGGTTCGAATCGGAAGCAAGCTATTTGGGCCCAGAGATTATACCCATTGATTATCAATAGGAATTGCCGTACTTGCAATTTCTTTAATCTTATTATTTTCAGTAAATAGATAATCAATTCGTCCAAGCAAAAGACCTGCCCATCCTACCTGATTTAGCAATACTTCTTTCCCTTCTTTATTGAGGTATTTTTCAGGTTCTTTAAAAAATGTGTGCGTATGTCCTCCTAATACCAAATCTATATTAGACGTTTCTTTACATAATTTGATATCGCAAACTTTATTAGGATCACCCGGATATTTATATCCAATATGAGATAAACATATAACTAAGTCGCATTTTTTCTCTTTTTTTAACATTCTTGCTCTATCCTGAGCTATTTCTATCGGATTATTATATTGGGTTTCCAAATAACAAGTGGGTGCCACAAGTCCTTCCAGTTCAACTCCTATACCAAACAATCCTACTTTAACGCCTCCTTTATCAATAATTTTAAAATCTTTAGTACATCCTTCTAAAATTGTATTAGTAAAATCATAATTGGAACATAAAAAATCAAATCCTGCATGTGGTAATTGGCTTTTAAAACCTTCCAATCCATTATCGAATTCATGATTTCCCATCGTAGAGGCTTCATATCCCATTTTTGTCATTAACTTAAATTCGAGCTCCCCTTTAAAAAAATTAAAATAAGGAGTCCCCTGAAATATATCTCCGGAATCGACCAGCAAAACATTTTCTTGCTCTTTCCTTATTTTGTCTATTAACGTTGCCCGACGTGCAAAACCTCCCTGACCTGGATTTTTAGTATATGTTGCAGGAAATGGCTCTATACGGCTATGTTGATCATTTGTATGTAATATGGTAATTTTCTTGTCCGATTTTAGTATATCAGATGCAAATGCAATGTTGGGAAGCGTTAATGCAGTTCCTGCAATTGCTGATGTTTTTATAAAGTCTCTTCTCTTCATGTTATAATTAATTTTGAAACTGTAACCTTATTTCATTACTATTCGGAAGTGTTTTATATGTACTCATTTCTTCGATAAGTGCATCTCTTAAAATAATTTTAGGAATAATTTTATGTTCAGATTTCGTAAAAAAATACATACGGTCTCCACCTGTCATTAAATAGTCATTAGTAGCAACCCAATACGTTTTATTTTTATCGAAAGGCTTTCCAGCAATTTCTGCTACTAAAGTTTGATTTTGATTATAGACTATTTTTATTCCTGCTAATGGATGACCTACTTTTTCTTTTTGAAGATACTCAAACATTTCCTGCATTAATATTCCATTCATTTGAACAAAAACCACTTCATTTTCGAAAGGAGCAACTTCAAATACAGAACCAACGGTAACTTCTCCTTTTGGAATTATGGTTCTCACCCCACCTAAATTTAATAAACAGAAATCTGGTAAGGAAAGATTATGCTTATTAGCATACTTCTTGGAATAATCTAATATTAAATCTGCAAGTAAATTTCCTTCATTACTGGAATAACCGGATTTTGTATAGTCTTCGTTTGCATAGGTTACGTGCTGACTCATAATAGAATCAATTTGATGCTTATATGGCTCAATTTTTCTGGCAAGTTCTTTATTTTCCTGTATCTCATCGTCAATAACTGAATTGAGATAGGTTTTATGAAACTCATGAGTAACCGACGTTTTGCAGCCGATTAAAAACAATGTGAAAAACGTATATAAACTTAGTTTTCTGATTACTTTCATAAATATTAGCTAAAGAGGTTTAAAATTTTTCAAAAATACTAATATTTTATATGCACTTTTCTTATTTTTTAAATAAAAACAAATGACTATAAAAGCTTATCTTTGTTATTCAATTTTTTCAACCTTAAATAATTCAAAGTATATTAAATGAAAATCCTTATAACAGGAATTGCCGGATTTATCGGATATCACCTTGCGTCTGTACTTTCTGAGAGGGGAGATGAAATAACAGGTCTTGATAATATTAATGATTATTACGATGTTTCAATTAAATTCGGAAGATTAAATAATCTTGGATTTACAGAGTCTGATTTAGCTTACAACTGTATCATTAGAAGTCATAAATATTCTAACTTATCGTTTATTAAACTAAATCTTGAAGACAAAAAAAATCTAGATCAATTATTTTCAAAAGAATCATTTGATAAAGTTATCAATCTTGCTGCTCAGGCTGGAGTACGATATTCTTTAGAAAATCCTCAGGCTTATATAGATTCTAACATCATAGGGTTTACAAATATTTTAGAATGTTGCAGGAATTACTCAATAAAACATCTAACTTATGCAAGCAGCTCGAGTGTTTATGGATTGAATGAAAAACAACCTTTTTCTACAAAGGATAATGTGGATCATCCTTTGAGCTTATATGCCGCAAGCAAAAAAAGTAACGAATTGATGGCTCATACCTATAGTCATTTATTTAATATACCTACTACAGGATTACGTTTTTTTACTGTTTACGGACCTTGGGGCAGGCCTGACATGGCCTTGTTTCTCTTTACTAAGGCTATATTAAATAACGAGCCCATTAGTGTATATAACTTCGGTAAAATGCAACGTGACTTTACATATATTTCGGACATTATAGAAGGTATAGTACAGGTTAATGATCACCCTCCATCCGGAAACAAAAACTGGGATCCTCAAAATCCAGATCCATCAAACTCTATTGCGCCTTATAAGTTATATAACATCGGAAATAGTAAACCTGTTGAATTATCCTATTTTATTGAAACTATAGAGAAGGAATTAGGGAAACGTGCTATCAAAAACCTTTTACCTTTACAGGCCGGTGATGTCCCATCTACTTTTGCTGATGTTAGTGATTTGATGGCTGATTTTAATTTTAAACCTGAGACTTCTGTTGAAACCGGGATAAAACATTTTATCGACTGGTATAAATCTTTTTATCAAATTACTTAATTTTTTGACACAATAATTTATGTTCTTAACTTCTCAATCATTGAAAATTTCTGTTATAGGCCTAGGATATGTAGGAATGCCTCTTGCTTTGGAATTTGCAAAAAAATATAAAGTCATTGGATTTGATTTATCTTCTGATAGAGTTACTCAATTAAGAAATTCTTTTGATCATACGTTAGAAGTTTCAAAAAGTGAAATTTCAGACGTTTTAGTAAAATCATCCGATTTTATTGAGTCTTCAAATGGTTTTTTTCCTACCAATCAAATTGACGATATAAAAGATTCTTTAGTTTATATAATTACTGTGCCCACCCCCGTGGATTCATCTAATCAGCCTGATTTAACTCCTTTGCTCATGGCTAGTACAACTGTAGGGAAGGTCATAAAAAAAGGAGATTTAGTCATTTACGAATCAACTACCTACCCAGGATGTACAGAAGAAGATTGCATTCCGGTTATAGAAAAAATATCCGGATTAAAATATAACATTGACTTTTTCGCTGGTTATTCTCCTGAAAGAATAAACCCTGGTGATAAGGTAAATACCCTTACTAAAATAAAAAAAGTAACTTCAGGTTCAACTTCAGAGACGGCTGATTTTGTAAATAAACTTTATGCTTCCATTATAAAAGCAGGTACTTTTAAGGCATCTAGTATAAAAGTGGCTGAAGCCGCTAAAGTAATAGAAAATTCTCAGAGAGATATAAATATTGCTTTCGTTAATGAACTTGCAAAAATATTTAATTTGATGGGAATTGACACTTCGGAAGTATTAGAAGCTGCTGGCACAAAATGGAATTTTCTTCCTTTCAAGCCGGGATTAGTAGGAGGCCATTGTATAGGTGTTGATCCTTACTATCTTGCACAAAAAGCTATGAAAATGGGTTACCATTCTGAAATTATCTTAGCTGGCAGACGTTTAAATGATTCAATGGCCTGCTATATTTCTTCTGAAGTTATCAAGTTAATGATAAAAAGAGATATTATTATTAATAACTCTTCGATTTTAGTTTTAGGATTTACTTTTAAAGAAAACTGTCCTGATGTAAGAAATACTAAGGTGATTGATATTGTAAAGAGCTTAAAAGAATATGATTTATCTGTAACTGTGTATGATCCGGTAGCAGATCCTAAAGCTGTAAAGCGTGAATACGGTATTGATATTCTTACCACCCTTCCTTTACAGGCTTTTGATACTATTATATTAGCGGTTCCTCACGACGACTTTAGAAACATAAATATCAAAGACTTATGTAAAGAAAAATCTTTAATTTATGATTGCAAATCTTTTTTAAATAAAGAAGTAGCCGATCATCGGTTATAATGAATTTAGTTATTTAGAAGTTTTCTCCTGATTGACAATAACCAAGGCAAAATGCCTCCGTATTTAAGATAATATTTGTTTAAATTTATTTCTATTGGAAGATTGTATTTTTTTGAAGTATTTTCGTAAAATCGTAAAAACTTAAAGAGTTCTTTTTTTGGAAAGTGCTTTTCATAATTCAAAAATATATCTTTATAAAATAAGCATGCTCCATATCCTTTAATATCTTGTTTGTCATTTTTGCCAGATATATTAAAATTCCCAGAATGAATGTAAAATGTTGCATCTTCTATAAAATATAAGTTACCAAAATCTGTGAATTGAAGCCAAGCCATATCATCACTAGGCCAAGCTAAAGGGTATTTTTTGAATTTATATTTTTTATATGCTGTATATCTGAAAATATTTTCGCTTATACTATTGCGAGATCTGCCATAAGTTCGGTCTATATAAAACTTAACTGTTGAATATATTTTGGGATGGCTTGTCCTGTAAGAATAAAATTTATTGTTATCGTCAACTAACTGTTGAGAATACTTTATTAGGTTTATATTTAAATCATCAACTTCTTTAAGATGATTATGAAAACTTTCTATAACATTATCTGATAAATAATCGTCATCTCCCAGAATCATAATCCATTCTTCTCCTTTTGTCTCATCAATCACTCTTTCCCATTGTTCTGCTAAATTTTTACCGCCCAAGTTAGTTGGATATTCAAAGTATTCGTATTGTCTATCAGACAAATATTCTTGAATCAAATCTTTAGGATCTTCAGGACTAGCATCGTTACCAATGTAAATGTTAAACCTTTGATCTGTTTGCTTTTTTAATGAATCTAAAGTTTGTGCAAAAAATTGTTTTTTATAATAGGGTATTACAATTGCTAACTTCATTTTATGTTCTTATTTAAGTAAAATATCTTTTATTGTCGTATTTAAAATTTTGTATTTATACCAGCGTAATAATATCCGTTTCTTTTTAAAAAAAGGAGTATTTTTAAAAAAATTTTTTTTAGCTTCTTTACTATTATTTTTTAGAATATAAACATACTTTGATAAACCAGGAATAAAACTTTCATAATTTTCTGCTCTGTTTAATGCTATCGATAGAAACTGTAATTCTATATACCAGTCGGTTATACCTGTAAAAAATTCTAAAATAGATTCTTTTTTGTTTATATCTACTTTGTTGTTATCAATTCCAATTTGTTGTCCTTTATGAAGTCTATAATAACCCAGAGTTTCCGGAATTGCTGATATACTATTTTTAATTGCTAATTTAATTGCTATTTGATAATCATGAATTAAGCCAGAATCTAACGGTAAAATATCATTTTTAACTTCTTTTTTGAAAGCTAATGCTGCACCCGTTACAACATTATTATATTTAAGTAGATATTCAACAAATTTACTGTTTAGTGAAATATTGTTAAAGACATTTTTAAATAATAATACATCCCAAATAGTCTGCTGTAGCTCACTATCTTCCTTCATTAGCTTTAAATCGTGAAAAAAAGCCTTGCATTGTGGTTTTTTTTGAAAGTGATTCAATACGGTTTCTATTTTGTAGGGAAACCAAATATCATCCTGATCTGACAGAAAAATGATATCTCCGTTGCATAAATTTATTGCCTTTTCAAAATTCTTAATTACTTTTAGATTCGTTAAGTTCTGAAATATATTTATTATGGAGGGATACCTACTTTGGAATTCTTCGATTATTGAAAGAGTCTGATCTGTTGATCCATCATCACAAATCACCACTTCATCTGGTTGAACTGTTTGAGACAAAATACTATCTAATTGTTCTCTTAGATAATTTTCTCCGTTGTAAGTGCATATCGCAACTGAAACTCTCACCTCTTATCCACTAATAAATTTATAAATTCGATGTAATATCTTATATAGAAAATTGTTTTCTATAAATTGAATTTTCTTTTGCAGTTTTAAATTTTTGTCTTTTAAGTGAATATTTTCATAATTTAACTGAATTATATTAGGTAATTTTTCGTTATTTAAGTACAATTCAGAGTGTTTTTTTATCATATATCTAAAACTATAATTTTTTTTGTATTCATCTTTGTTAATCTCCTGAATCATAGATCCGCTATCTTTCATTCTGTAATAAAAACCTAAATAGTCAAGTTTTGAAACTGTACCTTTTTCATTTTTTAATAAATTGATCCAAAATTCCCAATCTTCATATCCAAACTTCATGTTTGTGTCATACCCACCAACTTCTATAAAGTCTGATTTTTTAAAAAAAGATGAACAGAAAATCATATTTTCCAGTAAAAGATTAACAAAATTATATTGAGCTAAATTGTAATCATCATTTCTTGTTCCAAAAAATTTAGCCTTACAATATATTAAGCAAACATCCTGATCTTGTTTTATTTTGTTATTTGCTAATTCAAGATATTTATCAGCTATTTTATCATCAGCATCCAGAGGCAACACCCACTCTCCTCGAGCAAATTTAATTCCATAATTTCTGGCTGAACTTAAACCTCCATTTTGTTTTTTTAAATACTTAAATCTATCATCTTTCAGACACCATACATTTGCTATTTCTTGAGTATTATCTGGTGACCCATCATCAACAATTAAACATTCCCAATTACTAAATGTTTGATTTAAAACTGAATTTAAGGCTTCATCGAGATATTCTGCCTGATTATAACAGGGAACAATAATTGAAATAAATGGACTGTTAGTCATAGATTTTTACGATATAAAATCTTATTTTTAAAATTATAGATTTGATATGGAACTTTAAATTTTATAAAATAATAAAGTATATTTTTCTTTCCTTTATAATTTTTATACTCTTTGATAAGAGTGCTATCTACATTATTTTTTTTATATAATTTGACCATGTTTTTGGATATAATGAGCATAGTTACCATTTTTATTATGCTCAATATCTATCTCATTTAAATAGTTAGTCTTAGTACTTCTAAACTATTAGCCACAACTATTACCTCTTCAGCTTTAATGCAATTTTTAAAATTTGTTACTTCTTCTCCTAACAAATACCATCCGGAACGAAAAACTTTCATTAATCTTTCTTCTATTTCAGTTTGGTATTGCCAATTGGTTTTTTGCAGATCTAAAAATTTTATCATAATCTCAATTTTTATAGAGACATACTGCTCCCCATGAATAGCCTACACCAAAACCAGCTATAAGAATTTTTTCTTTGTGATTATTATTAGTTATTAAATTTTTCAAAGAAATAGGAATAGTAGATGATACTGTGTTTCCATAATCTTCCATATCAATAATAAATTTATTATCCGGGATTTTAATTAATTTTTTTAAATATTTTAGCATATATGTGTTTGCCTGATGAAACAAAAATTGATCAACAGAATCTAACGATTCGTCGTTTTTAGCCAAAGTACCAAAAATTAGGTCCGGAACTACTTTTGCAGTAAATTTAAAAATTTCTGGACCGTTCATAAACAGATAATCATCGCTAGGAAAGGTAGTATCACCTGTTTTATCATTTTGCATACCTCCATTTTTGATCATCAAATTTTCACACCCGCTTCCGTCACCTCCTAAAGAAAATTCACCGATTTCGTATTCTCCATTATCTGAAATTAATGTAGCTGTAGCAGCATCACCAAATATGCTTCTATTTCCTTTATCTAAAGGATGTATATGTTTAGAATACATTTCAGATGTAACTAAAACTACATTTTTAGCAACCTTAGAAATTATTAATCCTTTAGCTAAGGTCAAGCCATAAATATATCCGGAACATCCTTGATTAATATCTATTGCGCCACAAGAAGTCGGTAGCCCAGCTTTATTTTGTACAATACAAGCCGTAGCAGGTAAAAAATAATCGGGAGACTGAGTACAAATGATTAAATAGTCAATCTCTGACTTATTAATCTGAAATTCTGAGCAAAGATTTTGAATTGCTTCTATTGCCATATCAGAAACTTTCTGATCTTTACCTGCAATTCTTCTACTTTTAACTCCGATTTTAGAAATTATTTTGTCGTTGTTCCATTCAGGAAATAAATTCTCTATATCTTGGTTTGTAAATTTATTTTCAGGTAAATAATATGAAATATGTTTTATATATGCTTTCATCATATTATTATTTTATTATTTTATTATTTTTAAAATTACATTCAAGTAATATAAAATTTATTAAGTTTGAAAAGTTGTACATAATATACACAGTAATTTATATAGTTTACAAATTTAATCTTCTTATTTTATTAATCTAGACAATATTATATTTACATTACACTCCCCGTCTTTAAAAATTAAATTAAACTTTAAATTCAGACTTTAAAACAATAATTTCGAATTTTCATATGCATTAAATGATGATACATAATTAAATGCAATATAGGAGAAGATTTGATAAGTATTATTTATTATAGACTTAAAAATACCCCAAGATAATGATTTTTTTCATCATGATATAATTATTAAATAAGGTTTAATTTTTTTCCTAATATTTATTTTGGCGTAAATAGTATAAATATATTGTAAATGGCACTTTAAAGCCAACTAATTTAAAATTTTTGATAAATATTTTTATTGCATTAAGTAGTTTTTTATGTGTTATTGAATAGCGATAAATATTTAAACAATAGTTATTAATCAATGAAATATCTTGATTAGAATATTTCGGTTTAAAAAATTTCTTAATTCTTGTTATTTGTAAAATATGTTTTTCATCTAATTGAATATTAGTTAATCTTGACATAGCCCCAAGTTCATGAATACGATACATAGAATAGCATTCATTTGATACATATGCTTTAGAATTTGGAATTGAATACAATACATTTATATACAACATCCAATCTCCAAAATAGATTTTTTTGAAACAATCATCCTCTATTCTACAATTTTTAAACATTATGGTACATGTTATCAAATTATTTTTTGTGAAAAAATCAGTTATATTATACGTTTGTTTTTTATAATAATTACCTATTATACTTGCAGGTATTTTATTTTTTAGCTCCCTAGCATGAGAACTATGAATTGAATAATCTTCATTTTTTTCTAAAAAACTAACCTGTTTTTTTAGTTTAGAATTATCAATCCAATAATCATCTCCTTCACACAAAGCAATATATTTACCTTTTGCTTGTTTTAACGCCCAAGTAAAATTTGCCATAACACCTTTATTCTTTTGATGGCAAATAAAATTAATAGTAATATTTGAAGGAATAGTTTCATGTTTTATATAATCATCAACAATTTGTTTTGTATTATCGGGAGATTTATCATTTGCGATAATTAGCTCTATTTTTCCTTCATAATCTTGTTTTATAACCCCATTAATTGCGTCAATAATGTATTTTTCATGCCCATAGGTAATCATGATAGTACTAACTAAAGGATACATATTTTATTTATTTAAAATTCTTGATGGAACACCTACAGCAGTACAATTATCTGGTAAATTTTTTGTAATAACAGCACCTGCACCAGTAATTACATTATTTCCTATAGTTATGTCGGGAAGAACTATTGTACCTGAACCTAACTGGCAATTATTTCCAATTTTAGCTCTACCTAGTATCTTTACATCAGGAGAAATTTCTACAAAATCTCCAATTACAACATCATGAGTAATAATTGAATTATAATATATAATACTACCTTTACCAATAATTACGTCATTTGAAATTTTAACACCATCTAAAATATTTGCTCCTTCTCCTATTTCTACTCCATACGATCCTACTTTAGAATCTTTGCTAATTAAAGAAGTAATTTGCCCACCAATGCTTGTTAGCTTATCTGTGAATTTTTTTCTAAGAATTGGGTTACCTAATCCTAAAGCGAATCTATGATCAATATTTTTAAAATACTCTAAGGCTGCATCTGTACTTTTAAGAATCGGAAATTTACCATATAATATCTCATTATTTTTGTTTACATCATCAAAAAAAACAAGATTTTTTAATTCATTATTCTGATGGCAAATTTCTAATAATTCTTTGGCAAAACCTTTAGCGCCAACTATTAGCATAATTAATTATTTTGGATTCTTAACATAATTCTAGCTATCAGTTCAATCTCTTCAAAAGTAAGATCATAATATAAAGGAAGACATAAAATTCTTTTTGATATGTCTTCTGTGATTGGAAGCTCTATTTTTGGCAGATAGGGTAGTGATGAAGCTAAGCTTGGATAAAAATATCGCCTTGTGAAAATTTCTTGTTTATCTAGTTCTGATTTAATATTCAGAAGCAACATTTCACTTTCAAAAATTATTGGATAATATGCGTAATTATTGTTTGCATTGGGATGCCAAAGAGGTTTTACGGCTTTTAAATTTTTAAGCTTTTCACTATAAATTTCATCAAGAGCTTTCCTTTTGTTATGTATTTCTGAAATATATTTTAAATTTGCCAGCCCCATCGCAGCATGGAATTCGGAATTCTTCCCATTAATACCTAACTCTGAAAAAGAATCAAATCCCGAAATTCCAAAATTTCTGATAAGCGCTAATTTTTTTAACAACTCCGAATTTTTTGTGATTATTAATCCTCCCTCTATACTATGGTAAAGCTTAGTAGCATGGAGCGAACATGTAGAAATATCACCATACTCAAATATGGATTTCCCATTTACTTCTACTCCAAACGCATGAGCAGCATCATAAATCACTTTTAAGTTATGCTTCTTAGCAATAATATCTATAGCTTCTACATCACACGGATTTCCATATACATGTGTTGCTAAAATAGCACTTGTTTTATCCGTAATAGCTTCTTCTATTTTTTTAGGATCAATACATAAACTTTTTGAATCTATATCCACAAAAACAGGTGTACATGATTCCCATACTATTGTGCTTGTTGTAGCTACAAAAGAAAACGGAGTTGTAATAATTTCTCCTTTCAATTTAAGAGCTTTTACTGCCATTTGAAGAGCCACAGTACCATTTGTAACAAAAAGTAAATGTTTAAGTTTCAAATAATTCTTCAGTTCCATCTCAAGTTGGCTTGCTAAAGGCCCCATATTCGTAAGCCAATTTCTTTTCCAAATGGCATCTATATACTTCAAATACTCTTCCTTAGGAGGTAAAAAAGGTTGGGTTACATTAATCATAAATATTTTTCAAAAATTTTTAATCTTTCATTAAGTTGATTAGAGTTAGAATAAATCTCTCTACATTTTAATTGAATTTTTTGAGACATAAATTCAATTTTTTGTTCATTCTTTAATAAATTTTCTACAGTATTAACAATTTCCATAACGTTTGGTTTGACTACAATTAACTCTGATTCGCTAAATTGTGAATTTTGTTTTAGTTCGTCAGTTAAAATGGGAATTACCCCATTTAATGCCGCCTCCACTACCGCTCCTAAAGGAAATCCATCAAAAGAACCGTCGCTTAGCGTAAAGGGCCTGTTAGGTGATAATATAAAGTCTTGTTCCAGAAATATTTTAGATAATTCTTCATATTTTTTATATCCATAAAAAGTAAAACTATTTTTATACTGTTCTAATGGAATATCATGTTCTTCGTGTCCTCCTATTACATTAAAATGTACATTGTATTTTTTATCTAGCAAAACTTTAGCTACTTCGACAAATATATCATACCCCTTATCAAGTCCATTTTTCATATATCTTGCAGCACAAAAACAAAGGTTTAAGGTCATACTATTTTTATAAACTCTTAACCTCTGATTGTTAATGGAACTTTGAGGAATTATTCCTCCAAAAATATAGTATATTTTATCTTCAGGACAATTATAATTTTGTATTAAAAATTGTTTTGTAAATTCTTGTGTGACAATTACTCCCTTAAAATAGGGTGATTGTAATACAACTTTTAACTTTTCTAAAGCAATTTTATCTTTTATATTAAACCCTCCTCCAGGATATAAAGTAAATAAAAAATTTTTTTTGCTTTTCTCTAGGAAAGGTAAACACTCATAAATTATATTAAGAAAAACACAGTAAAACAATCGAGATTGGATATGTTGTATTTGGTTAACTGAACCTTTGTAAGTTTTTGCATAAACAGCCGGATATGCATTCTTTAAAAGCCTTAAGTCTTTAATATGATCTAAATCAGATTGATTGAATATATGATAATCTTTTGGATCTACAATAATTCTAGAATTTTTGTATTGAGAAAGTATAGCTATGAATTCAGCCATTCTAAATCCTGAAATAGGATTTGGAAAGATACTGTCATACATAAGTAAATCCACTTTTGATTTTTTTAAAAAATTAAACATTATCCCATTTCAATTTAGGTCTCACTACCCCATTCCAAGTACCAATATAATCACTTCTACCTTCTAATACATCTTTCAAATCAAGCTTAATAATTTTATCTAGCTCAGTAATGATTTTAAAATTTTCTCCCACAAGTAATACTGTGATAAAATATATGCCTGAATTTAATAGATCTTTGGGTATAATACATATTGACTTATGTATGCCTAACTCAAATTCAGGTCGATTAAGATTAGGGGAGGAGAGTACGTAGATATCATCTTCTGTAAAAATTGAAAAGGAAATATTCAGCTTTTGTAAATGTATATAATTCAAAAACTCAAATTCTAATTTTATATCCTCATTAATATTAAATTCATTGGAGAGACAGGAAGCCTTAATAGATAAAATTTTAGCTAATGAATTTCCTGGAGCATCATTTTCGTTCCATTTTATTTCCTTATCTCTGTTAATATTTTCTGTATTATAAAGTTTAATAGCGGCATCAATATTCCCTTCATAAGTAAGTCTTCCATTTTCTAAAAGAATTCCTTTTTGACATAATTTTTTTATAGACAACATGTTATGACTGACAAACAATACTGTCCTGCCCTGTCCTTTAGAAACATCATTCATCTTGCCTAAACATTTTTTCTGAAATTCTGCATCTCCTACGGCCAAGACTTCATCTACAATTAATATTTCAGACTCTAAGTACGCAGCTACAGCAAATGCTAGTCGTACGTACATTCCTGAAGAGTATCTTTTAACGGGTGTATCTATATATCGTTCACATCCTGAAAAATCAACAATTTCGTCAAATTTATTCCTTATTTCACGACGAGTCATTCCCAATATAGCTCCATTTAAAAAGATATTTTCTCGCCCAGTCATTTCTGGATTAAATCCTGTACCTACTTCTAATAATGAAGCTATTCTACCATTTATTTTAAAATCTCCGGTTGTTGGTTGCGTTACTTTACTAAGTAATTTTAACAAAGTCGATTTTCCTGCTCCGTTCCTCCCTATAATGCCTATTGCTTGCCCCTTTTCAATTTCAAAATTTATATCTTGTAGGGACCACACATAATCAGTATTTCCTTTTTGCGTTCTATCATTCACTTCCCCCACTTTTAAATAGGGATCTTCATTTCCTCTCAAGCTCGCCCACCACCTGTTTAAGTCGTGTACAACAGTTCCTGTACCCACCTGACCTAAACGATACTGTTTAGATATATTTTCAGCTTTAATCGCTAACATTTTACTCATATTAAATTTTTTAACAGGATTAAACCGTATCCATAAAACTTTTTTGTACTTTATTAAAAACTATTATACCAATAAAAAAAATCATAAAAATCAGAACTGTTGAGTATAATAACATGTTAATACTAAATTCCCCGACTCCTAAATATCCATATTTAAAGCATTCAAATATACCTGTTAATGGATTAATATCCATTAACCACTTATATTTTTTAGGAAATGAGGATATGGGTACTATAACTGGGGTTAGATACATATAAAGTGAAACCCCAAAGCCTAACAGCATGGATAAATCTTTATATTTAGTAGTCATTGATGAAAAGATCATTCCTCCCCCCATAGCAAATACGGCCATCAGTAAAATCAAATAAGGTGTAGCCAATATCCAAAGGTTAGGATGTATCTCTCCTTTTATATAGTAATAAGCTATAACAATAATAAAAAGGAAATATTGAACAAAAAATCTCATCAAGTTAGATAATACGATCGAAATTGGCATTACTAATCTAGGGAAATAAACTTTACCAAAAACCCCTGCATTATTTACAAATACATTAGATGTACTATTTAAAGATGTTGAAAAATAGTTCCATAAAGTTACTCCAGCTAAATAAAAAGCTAACATTGGAGCTCCATCTGTTGATAAACCTGCAACTCTTCCAAAAATAATGATATACATTAACGTAGTAAGAATGGGATTAACAAAAAACCATATAGGCCCCAAAACCGTTTGTTTAAATGATGTTATAAAATCTTTTTTTACGAGCATATAGACCAGATCACGGTATCTCCAAACCTCTTTTAAACTTAAATCAAATAAAGAATGTTTTGAAGATATTTCATCAGTCCAAACCTGCTCTTCTTTGTTGTTTTTTAATGTATTATCCATTAATTTTTAGTGTTTATGATAAGTAATATTTTTTAAATAGGAACCATATCCGCTTTTTCCATACTTATCAGCAATTTCATGTAATTTTTCTCTTGATATGAATCCCCTTTTAAAAGCAGTTTCTTCAATACAGCCTATTTTTATTCCTTGTCTTTTCTCAATTACCCGGATATATTCTGTTGCATCATGTAAAGAATCAAAAGTTCCAGTATCGAGCCAGGCCGTCCCTCTATCTAAAACTCCGACTTCTAAATCACCTTTTTCAAGATATTCTTTATTAACATCTGTAATTTCATATTCTCCTCTTTTCGAAGGCTGTAAATTTTTAGCAATTTTTACTACCTTGTTATCATAAAAATATAATCCGGGAACCGCATAGTTTGACTTAGGTATTTCTGGCTTTTCTTCAATAGAAATTGCTTTCATATTTTCATCAAATTCAACTACGCCATATCGTTCCGGATCGTTTACGTGATAAGCAAAAACCACTGCTCCATTTAATTGGGTTTTCTCTCTTAATAATTTCCCTAATCCAGAACCATAAAAAATATTATCTCCTAATATTAATGCGACAGAATCTTTCCCTATAAATTGTTCTCCTATAACAAATGCTTGAGCAAGACCATTAGGTTCATATTGTATTTCATAAGTAAGCTTACACCCTAAATCTGAACCATCTCCTAAAAGTTTCTTAAATCCTTCCTGATCATGTGGGGTGGTTATTATTAATATTTCTGTAATATCCGCATCAAGCAAAACAGACAAAGGATAATAAATCATGGGTTTATCATAAACAGGCATCAGCTGTTTACTAACAGCAATAGTTAATGGGTATAATCTTGTTCCCGAACCTCCGGCCAATATAATTCCTTTCATATTATTTTATAATAAATCCTTTAAATATTTTATTAAAATCAGATCTGTCCGATTTGTTTTTTAAATCAACGGCCTGAACAATCACTGTGTTTTTTTGAACTTCAAAAATATATATATCTCCATATACTTTTGCATTTTTAGTATCATCTGCTACATATGAACTAACTAAAACTTCAAACCCTGCTAATTTTGATTTGATTTTATCTTCGGTTACTTTAAAGTTGACTCTTTGATAATAAAATTTCAACTTATTGATTTGATCATTCATTGTTGAATCAAAAGAAAGTGGTTTTCTATAGATAGTAATTCCTATCGTATTTTCTATTTGATAATTCCCGACTTTATCTAACTCCAAATATCTTACTTCATTATTGATACTGTCTTGTTTTACACTCCATCCTATCGGTAATGTAAAAGCCAGATTTTCTTTTTCATACTTTTTTTCTTCAGGTATTTGCTCTTGTTTTTGAGAACAGGAACAAGCAATGAATAATATTGTAAAAAATAGTATTTGTATATTTTTCATTTCCTTTGAAATTATTGATATTGCTGTTGATAATATTTTTGATAAGCCCCACTGGTCACGTTCTCTAACCAGTCTTTATTAGCTAAATACCATTCAACGGTCTTATCCAGACCTTCTTCAAAAGTGACACTAGGCTTCCAGCCTAATTCCTCATTGATTTTTGTAGCATCTATGGCATAACGTAAATCATGCCCCGGGCGATCTTTTACAAACGTTATTAATTCAGCGCTCTCTCCGTTTTTCCGACCTAATTTTTCATCCATTAAATTACATAATAAATGAACCAAATCAATGTTTTTCCACTCGTTGAATCCTCCAACATTATAATTTTCTTGGTTTTTACCTTGATGAAAAACTAAATCAATAGCTATTGCATGATCTATAACATATAGCCAGTCTCTAGTATAATTTCCATCTCCATAAACCGGTAAAGGCTTTTTATTTATGATGTTATGAATCATTAAAGGAATTAATTTTTCAGGAAAATGGTTAGGTCCATAATTATTAGAGCAATTGGTAATAACGATAGGTAAACCATAGGTGTCTGAATAGGCTCTTACAAAATGATCTGATGATGCCTTGGATGCAGAATAAGGGGAATGCGGATCATACTTAGTTTCTTCAGTAAAAAACCCTTCATTACCTAAAGCTCCAAATACTTCGTCTGTTGAGATATGGTGAAACCTTTTTCCTTCAAAGGAGTTTTTCCAGCATTCTTTGGCTGCATGAAGTAAATTAACAGTTCCTATAATATTCGTTTTAACAAATTCCAACGGTGAAGTTATAGATCGATCTACATGAGATTCAGCAGCTAAATGTATAATTCCGTCAGGTTGAAATTCAGAAAATATTTTACTGATTTGTTGCTCATCTGTAATATCTGCTTTAACAAATGAATAATTTTGACAATCTTCAATATCTTTTAAATTTTCTAAATTCCCAGCATAGGATAAAGAATCCAAATTCAAAATCTGATATTCAGGATATTGATTTACAAACCTTCTAACTACATGTGACCCTATAAATCCTGCCCCTCCTGTTATTATAATTTTTTTCATTTTTTTCTACTATTTAATTAATTTTCTGCCTATACTTTTATAATAAAAACCATGTGATGCCAATTCTTCCAGATTGTATAGGTTCCTACCGTCGAAAATAGCTTTGTTTTTCATTTTTTTTGTTAAAATATCAAAATGTGGATTTTTAAACTCTCCCCATTCGGTTACTACTACCAATGCTTCGGCATCTTCTACACATTCATACATGTTTTTTGCATAAGAAATCTTATTTCCCAACACTTTTTTCACATTTTCCATTGCTATAGAATCATACGCAATTACATTAGCTCCTTTACTCAACAGTTTTTCTATTATTTCCAATGACGATGCCTCTCTTATATCATCGGTGTTTTCTTTAAATGCTAAGCCCCAGATTGCAATTTTAGCTCCATTTAAATTTCCTAAATATTTTTCGATTTCAGGTACTAAGATAGTTTTTTGCTTTATATTTATTTCTTCAACTGATTCTAAAATCTTAAAATTATATCCTACTTCTTTACCACTTTTAATTAAAGCCTTAACATCTTTAGGAAAGCAACTTCCTCCATAGCCAATCCCTGGAAATAAAAAACGATTTCCTATTCGTTCATCAGAGCCCATTCCCATTCTGACTTTATCAACATCTGCTCCTACTTTCTCACAATAATTAGCTATTTCGTTCATAAAAGTGATCTTAGTCGCAAGAAAAGAATTGGAAGCATATTTGGTTAACTCTGAAGATTTTTCATCCATTTGAATTAACGTAACACCAATGTTTGTTAATGGCAAATATATACGATCCATTACCTCAAATGCTCGTTGAGAACTTGAACCCACAATTACTCTTTCCGGATTCATAAAATCTTCCACTGCATATCCTTCTCTTAAAAATTCAGGGTTTGATACAACGTCAAAAGGAATGCTGGTTTTAGACTTCATTATACTTTTAACTTTTTCAGAAGTTCCTACAGGAACAGTACTCTTATTTACAACTATTGTGTATTCTGTAATCAATTCTCCGATTTGGCCAGCTACATCCAACACATAAGATAAATCCGCAGAGCCATCTTCTCCCGGAGGAGTTGGAAGAGCTAAAAAGATCACATTCGAAACTTTAATTGCCTCACTTAAATTTGTGGTGAAAAATAATCTCTCTCCTCGTATATTTCTTAAGAAAACTTCTTCAAGCTGCGGTTCATAGATAGGCACACGACCTTTCTTCATCATTTCAACCTTTTCTTCATTAACATCAACACAGTGAACCGTATGCCCTAAATCTGCCAAACAGGTTCCTGAGACTAATCCCACATATCCTGTACCTACAATTGTAATATTCATATTAAAATATTTTACAAAAATATATTTAATTTATTAATTTTCAAATATTTAAAATCTAAAAAATTCGATAGCTTACTCCCCAGAATAAAGATATATTAGCATTTCCTTTATTTTTTCCATAGCCGGGAATAACCAAATTATCTATACCTTCCTGTTTATTAGAGAAAATAAGAAACTTAGGCCGAATCATAAAATCCAAATAAAAAGGAGATTGACCTAATTGTACTTTTGCACCAACTAAACCTTCAAACCACCCTGAACTTACATTTTTCTCAGGTAAGGAAGATGAACTAATTATTTGGGTCTGACCATCTGAATTTACTCCTTTAACAGGATATTGGTTAATTGTTTGTTTATAGGGAGAAAAAGCGAATCTTGCTCCTATGAAAAAGCCTTCTCCGGTATTTTCATAATTATTTGTAAGTATATAATTAACTCCAAATTCCGCAAAAACACCTTTAGCTGAAACGTCCCAGTCATTATATTTATAAATATTTTTTTCGTAACCTAGTTCTCCAACCGCTAACCATCTATTTTTTATTTTGTAGGAAATATATCCGCTAATGTTTTTTTTATCTGAAAAAAAACTAGCTATTGGATTAAACAAATCTACTCCTACAAACATTTGACGTTGCTTCGGAATAATAAAGGTTGAGTCTATTGTTGGTTGTTGTGAATAAGAGAAAACTCCTAGAAACAAGCTAATAAGTAACAAATAAGTTTTTCGATTCATTATGAATTTGTGAAGTGTTTGGAGTTATTCCTTTCATATTAACAGCTCTTGACAAATCATAGCTGACATTGTCAAATATGACTTTATAGCCACATGCTTTTGATATAAACTTTTGGCTTGTAATGTATTTTACAGTAATAATATCTTTATCTGTGTCAATAGTATTTTTCCTATTATAAAAATAAAAAACCGTTTGTTCTGCTTGACTGTTTAGCGGTAATCTAACACTATCTATACTTGCAAACTTATTTCCTCTGGTAACTATTCCGCCTGAACTTACTTCATCCACATATAGCGTATCTACAGTATAGCGACTTCCTAATGAATTTATAAATCCAATTGTTAACCTAGGTGTAACAGGTTTGTCGCATATATCATCATCCACGCAAGCATTAATAACAGTTATAAATAATAGGCAAAAACCTATAATATTTAGCCTTTTTATATACATTTTACTTCAATTTTAATAATGCAACACTTTCTACGTGATGCGTCTGTGGAAACATATCTACCGCCTGAACTTTGATAACTTCATATTTATCTCTCATTAGTTCCAAATCTCTAGCCTGTGTTGCTGAATTACAACTAACATAAACTAATTTTCTCGGACTTATTCTCAATATCGTTTCTACAACATTTTTATGCATACCATCTCTCGGAGGATCAGTGATTATTACATCCGGCCTTCCATTTTGTGAGATAAATTCATCAGTAAAAATCTCCTTCATATCTCCACAATAAAATGTACAGTTTGTAACCTCATTGTACTCTGCATTCATTTTTGCCGCTTCAATAGCTTCAGGTACAGCTTCAACTCCTATAACTTTTTTTGCTTTTCTGGAAACAAACTGAGCAATAGTTCCTGTACCTGTATATAGATCGTAAACGATTTCATCCCCATTTAATTCTGCAAAATCTCTTGTTATCTCATAAAGATTAACTGCTTGATTATAATTTGTTTGAAAAAAGGATTTAGGACCAATTTTAAATTTTAAACCTTCAATTTCTTCTGTGATATATCCATCTCCGGAATAAACCTGAACATCTAAATCGTAAATACTATCATTACCTTTAGGATTAATAGCATACATAACTGTTTTTACCTCAGGAAACTCTTCTTTTATAAATGAGAGAATTGCTTCTCTCTGTTCCTTTATTTCTTTAAAAAATTGAACTAAAATCAGAATCTCATTTTTAGAATTCGAGCGTATCATCAATGTGCGTAAAAAACCTTTCTGCTCTTTAATATCATAAAATTCCATTCCTTGTTCCAAGGCAAATTTTTTAACCTTATTACGAATAGTATTTGAAGGTTCCGCCTGTAAAAAACACTCTTTTAAATCAAGGACTTTACTCCATTGTTGAGGTATATGAAATCCTAAGGCATCTTTTTCCTGTATTTCATTACCAGACTGTATTTCTTCAAGAGTTAACCATCGGGCATTTGAAAAAGAAAATTCCATCTTATTACGATAGTTATACTGCTCTTTAGATGAACAGATAGGTAAGTAAGAAAAATCTTCTATTTTCCCTATTCTTGTTAGATTACCGTATACTTCTTTCTCTTTATACTCTAATTGTTTATCGTACGAGAGATTTTGCCATTTACAACCTCCACAAACTCCAAAATGCATACATTTTGGCTCTACTCGGTCATCAGAATACTTTAAAAAACTTACTATTTTTGCTTCAAAATAATTTTTCTTCGATTTAACTACCTGTACGTTAACTATATCACCAGGAACTGCATTGGAAACTAATACTGTTTTCCCTTCTTCTGTCCGGCCTATAGCCACACCTTTTGCACCAGCCGTAACCAGCTCTAGATTATCTATTTGAATATTTCTTTTTCTCCTCAAACCTAATAATTAAATAAGTTTACAAAAGTACATAAAAAATATATTCCTTAAAACACTTAACTTGTCTTGATAATGAATAGATTAAATAATTTTCTTAATCTCATAAAAAACTATTAATTTTTCGAAAAAATGCTGTAATTTTGAGTATTAAAAAAATAATCGCAACAATGAATCTATTATCAGATCGTATTAATCGTCTCAGTTATTCTCAAACTTTTGTAATGTCGAACAAAGCAAGAGAATTAAAAGCTCAAGGAGTTAATGTCATTAGTCTTACCTTAGGTGAACCTGATTATGATATCCCTGAATTTGTAAGGGAATCTGCTATAAAGGCTATTAATGATGGTGTAAAGTCATATACACCTGTACCCGGATATGCTGAGTTAAGAAAGGCTATCTCTGATAAGTTCAAACGCGATAACAATTTGGATTACAAACCGAATCAAATTATTGTTTCCAATGGAGGAAAACAATCAATCATCAATGTTTTATTATCCATCGTAAATGATGGAGATGAGGTAATTGTTCCTGCACCATACTGGGTTAGCTATTTCGAGATGGTTAAACTTGCCGGAGGAGAAAACGTGGTAGTTGACACTACCATTGATACAGATTTTAAAATAACTCCTGAACAGTTAGAAAAAGCTATTACTCCAAAAACCAAAGCTTTCTTATTCAGCTCACCATGTAACCCATCCGGAACTGTTTATACTAAAGATGAATTACATGCCTTGGCTAAAGTATTAGCAAAACACCCAAACATTATTATCATCTCAGATGAAATTTATGAATACATAAATTACGAAGGAAAACACGAAAGTATTGCTCAGTTCCCTGAAGTTTTTGAACAAACAGCCACCATTAACGGAGTATCCAAATCATATTCAATGACCGGGTGGAGAATCGGCTATATGGGCGCTCCGGCCTGGCTCACAGATGCTTGTGACAAGATACAGGGTCAAATGACTTCCGGTGCTAACTGTATCGCTCAAATGGCATCTATCACAGCTGTTGAAGCAGATCCTTCAGTAATCAATTATATGATTGATGGTTTTAAGAACAGAAGAGACTTAGTTTTTAATCTACTACAGGAAATTCCTGGAGTTAAGGTTAATAAGCCTGCTGGTGCATTTTATTTCTTCCCGGATATATCTTCATTTTTTGGAAAAACTATTCAAGGACACGAAATTAAGGATTCA
Organism: Apibacter sp. HY039; assembly: GCF_004023655.1. Classification (NCBI taxonomy): domain Bacteria; kingdom Pseudomonadati; phylum Bacteroidota; class Flavobacteriia; order Flavobacteriales; family Weeksellaceae; genus Apibacter; species Apibacter sp. HY039. The sequence continues at coordinate 94,782 of NZ_SAYM01000001.1, forward strand.
GATGATTTTTCTCTTATGCTTTTAGAAAAAGCTCATGTTGCTACTGTTGGCGGAGTATCTTTCGGTGACAAAAATTGCATCCGTCTTTCTTACGCTGCTTCTGAAGAGGATCTGAAAGAGGCTGTTCGTAGAATTAAATCTGTTTTAGAATAAACAAATTTTAGTTTATTAAAATAAAAAACTGTGAAGATTAATCTTCACAGTTACTTTTTTTGTAAATACTCAAAAACCTAAAAATTTAGGCTTACACAATTAATTATTTTGATAAATCAACTGTTTCTGCCGTTGGTGCATTGTTCATCACTGATTTAACACCATTTTTAGCACTTGCTTCATTGTCATAAAGTTCGCTGGTTCCTACTATCTGGCCGTTACCTGCCTTTAAATTAAAGAACCATTTTTTGTTAGAACTCTGTTTCAATTCAAAACGATCTTCATTTTTAGAATTTCTTTTCACAGAGCTTACTCCTTTCTGACAGTTCGTTTTTTGAGTATATCCTTCGCTAGCAAGGATAATCTGTCCATTTTTGGCTTTAAGTCTAAAACGAAAAGCCCCTGATTTGTCTTTAAAAATTTCAAACATAGTGTACAAATTTTTAGTGTTACTTTATTAAGTCATTTAGTGTTATTTTTTTACATTATATTTTGTATTTTGAACTTTACATTAACAAAAACAAAATTAATGGACTTTTTCTTTGTCTAATTATTTTTTTCAACCACCTGTATCACTATAAATAAAGGACAAAAGTAATATATTTTTATGACATAATAAGTAAAAACACTTTAAAAAATCCCCTTTATGCCTTTTCTGGAGCAATTCTTTGCCGTTCTACCTCATAACTTATAATAGCTACTGCGTTGCTTACATTCAAGGAATCTATCTTCCCTTTCATAGGAATTAAAACATTTTTATCAATTCTTTCTCTCCAATAATCCGAAACTCCCTGATGCTCAGTACCAAATAGTATAGCACAGGAAGAAGCCAAATCCGCATTCTGAACACTAATCGATTGCTCATTCATAAAGGTTCCGTAGAGGTTTATTGATTTATTAGTAAGAAATGTGTAAACTTCTTCATTTGTTGCCGATATTACAGGTACATTGAAAAAGCTGCCAACAGATGAGCGTATGACATTAGGATTATAAATATCTGTTTTTTCTTCACATACGATTACCATATCTGCACCAAAAGCATCGGCAGTTCTGCATATAGCTCCTAAATTACCCGGCTTTTCAATTGATTCTATAACCAAGATAAACGGTGTTTCGGACATAGACATTTCAGGAAGCTTTTTTACTTCATACTCAAAAACTCCAATTATTCCTTCAGTAATCTTACGATATGCTAATTTATTATATACTGTAGCTGATACTTCATATAAAGGTACTGACTGAGGCAATTTTAATGAACTTTTAAATATTTCCGGCTGAATATAAAATTCTAAAGGTTGAAAATTATTTTCTAAAGCAAAAAAATTTTCCTGCCTGCCTTCTACTACAAATTTCCGCTGAGACTTTCTTTCCCGGCTCTTTTCAAGTAGTTTGACTAAATTTTTGATCTTTGGATTTTTATCGCTTTCAATATTCATGATGTACAATAAATTTGTCCAAAAATAAGAAACTTACTGATTTTTTGATAATTTTACTTCTTATTTTTATCTTTTTAACAAATGTTATTAAAAAAACAAACCCTAATTTATACAATTCTTTTTGGATTATTAATCATTACCGGCATTATATTCAGCTATAAAAATGCCAAACAACATGTTAATATACAACAATTTGACGTACAAGAATTAAGCTCTGAAAATGTTGTAGTTCCTTATATTCGTTTGCATCATTCTTTACCAACATATTATATAACAAAGAAAGAGGCAAGAAAATCAGGTTGGAAACCTGAACAGGGAAACCTGTGTAAAATTCTGCCAGGCAAAATTATTGGCGGAGATCTATTTACTAATAGAGAAAATAAACTTCCTTTTAAAAAAGGAAGAATTTGGTTTGAAGCTGACATTAATTATCAATGCAACCAAAGAGGAGCTGAACGGGTTATATTTTCATCTGATGGATTAATTTTCATAACTCATGATCACTATAAAACATTTGAAAAAAAATGAAAACAATCAATTTTGACTTTAATACTATCAGAAAATCTACTGATTTTTACTCTCAATTTAGAAATAAATTCGAGATAAATTCCGATTTCGTTAATAATCGAGACGGCTTATGGGATGCTTTAACCGGAATGATTGAATTACCTGTAAAAATTGAATTTCATAATCTCAATCTAACGTCTTTAGACAAATTCCAAAAACTGATATCTCTTTTCGAAGATGCTGAAGAGGAAACAGACGGGTTACTGGAATTTTCATATTTTATAGATAAGTAAAAATCTCTGTGTATAAATTTGTACTTTTGTTTCTATAAATGAATAATGAGAAGTTTGTTTTTTCAACAATTCGTATGGCTATTAGTCAATTATATGAAAATAGCCGGTTCCAAAATATGTATTGGGACCAAAGACTCATTTGTTGAAATTCATTCCTGTTCTCATTTAAAGAGTACGTTTAATTTTTTGTTTGAAAGTATACTAACCTCATTTTTCACACGTTTTAGAAGCTTATCAGTAATGAACTATAACTATTCAAAGCACATATTAACTTCTTCTTTATTTATGTTACTAACAATTGAAACTATTTGTATAATGGTTATATTGATGGTAAATCCGCACACAAAAATTAATTTTTAAAATAATATATTAATATAAATAATGACAAACAAATTAGTCATCATACCTACTTACAACGAAAAAGAAAATATTCAGGATATTATTTTAAAAGTTCTAAACCTTGAAAACACATTTCATGTTTTAGTAGTTGATGATTCTTCTCCGGACGGTACCGGAGCTATAGTAAAAAAACTACAATCCCAATATCCGGAACAACTATTTCTGGAGGAAAGAAAAGCAAAAGACGGATTAGGCCGGGCGTATATTCACGGATTTAAATGGGCGTTATCAAATGGATATGATTATATCTTTGAAATGGATGCAGACTTTTCTCATAATCCTGAAGATATACCCCGTTTATATGAGGCTTGTTTAAATGGTGCTGATATGGCTGTAGGATCCAGATACTCTCAAGGTGTAAATGTAGTCAACTGGCCCATGAATCGGGTTTTACTTTCTTTTTTTGCATCAAAGTATGTACGAATGGTAACAGGTCTCCCAGTACATGATTCAACCGCTGGATTTATTTGTTTTACGAGAAAGGTATTAGAATCTTTACCTTTAGATAAGGTGAAATTGGTTGGATACGGGTTTCAAATCGAAATGAAATTCAGAACCTATTGCAAAAAATTTAAAATTGTAGAAGTACCCATTATTTTTACTGATAGAACTAAAGGAGAATCTAAAATGAGCGGTGCAATTATTAGCGAAGCAGTTTTTGGAGTGATAAAGATGAAAATAATGGCTTTAACAGGAAAATTATGAAACAGATATTAATCACTTTATTTTTTTTGTGCGTTTTATCCTCTTGCCAGCATGCATTGGATAAACCTGAAGATCTATTATCTAAGGAGGAAATGGTTGATATAATGACGGATATTTACCTTTATAAACAAACCCCTGCGGAGCTTCCATTAAATGATGAAATAGCTTCTGATACTTATATTGCTATTTTTAAAAAATATAAAATATCAAAAGAAACTTTCCAACAAAGTTTTAGTTACTACTATTCCAATATTGAAGATATGCAACACATATATGACCGAGTCATAAAAAATTTAAAAAATAAATTACCTTCAAAACAATTAGACATTTTAAATGCTGAAGAAAAAGCTGAAAGCGAAGACAAAAAAATGAAAAAATGAAAAAAATTTGGATTATCTTTTTATTTATAATTTCTCAGCTGGTACATTCTCAAGTTAAAAAATTATACAGTCCTTTGGAAAATGCTGAGCAAAAAATTGACTCACTATTGTCTGTGGCTCAAAAAGAAAATAAATTTGTACTTATACAAATAGGCGGAAACTGGTGCCAATGGTGTTTAAGATTCCACCAACTTATTAAAGAGACTCCGGAAATTCAAAATATCATAAACAAAAATTTTTTAGTGTATAATCTTAATTATTCAAAAGAAAATAAAAATGAAGAATTGTTGACTAAATATGAATTTCCGCAAAGGTTTGGATTTCCTGTATTTGTAATACTTAATCAGAACGGAGTAAAAATACATACGCAACAATCGGATTATTTAGAAAATGGAGAAAATGGATATAACATAGAGCGTGTTAAAAATTTTTTAGAACAATGGTCTCCTATAATGCTTGATTCTAAAACTTATCAAAAATAATTTAGAACTTATTAATCGCAAGATTCATCTGTTGCATAATAAAATTCTTGAGCATTTCTATTTTTTCAGGACTATCATAAACATCTATCATGTCTCGGGCACTCAATCTTCTTTTTTTAAACTTGGTTAAAAGCAGGTTAAGTTCATCTGAAAGCAATAAACTTGAATAATTAAAATTATCTTTCTCCATCTTACAGAAAATTTTATATATCTCAATGAATAGTTCAGGATAAAGTTGTTTTAGTTTTTCACTCCAATGCTTTATTTCATTTAAATATTCTTTAACCTCCTCATTTTCAATTTGCTCATATTTTTTCAGTTGTTTTTTTATACTAGCAAATGTCATAGTTTTCCAATTTTTTGTTTTCAATACCGATACTTGATAATGATCTTGTTTGATCGTACGACTTATTCCTGATTTTACCTGAAAAAAATAATATGAACCTAATTCTAATGCTGTTAAATATCCACCGTGGCTAGCTCCAGTATCAATACCATAAGTATTATTTTTAATTTTTGGGGAGGTTCCCACTACCCGATGTCCATAAATTACTGATTTTGTACCTTTATAATAATCTCTCCAGCTTTTTTTTTCTGAGTATTTCTTACTTAAATATTTTTCACCAGACTCAGTTCCACACAAAACATTATTTTTTTGTTCCGTAAGTTGCTTATCATGTTCTAAAGAAGCATGAACTATTATCGCATCAGTAGTCTCAATATAGTAGGGCAGCCTATTTATCCAGTCTATAAATTCATCATATAAATCTCCAAACTGCAAACGAACTATTTCCTGAGAATAACTTAAAATTCCCTTTAAATGCTTTTTTTCATGATTCCCCATAACTACATAGGAATTGGGCCTATCCCTAAAAAATTGATACACTTCTTTAGACTTCATACCTCTGTCTACAATATCTCCAACAGAAATTAATATATCATCTTCAGTAAGATTTATCTTATTCAGAAGATCCTGCAATTCATCATAACAACCGTGGATATCCCCCACAACAAAGGTCCTAGACATATTTTATTTATTGTTATATTCAGTACATCAAATTTACTAACTTTGAAATTCAAAAATTCAAGCAATGAAATTTCATTTACAATCTAAGCCTATCTCATTAATTATTGGCCTTTTTTTTATTTTTTTTATTAATAGCCTGGCTTATTCCCAAACTATTACATTAGAAGAAATTTGGAGTGGACGTTTTCTTCCTAAGTCTATTTCTGGTATTACATCTATGAAAAGTGGCAAACACTATACGGTTTTAACTCAACAAGGAATTGAAAAGCACTCTTATGAAAATTTTCAAAAAATGGAAGACTTGGTTCAGGGAAGATTTACTGACTACCAGTTTAGCCCTGATGAAAAATATCTTTTATTGGAAATGGAAGCTGCTCCGGTTTACAGGCATTCCAAACTAGGAGTATATCAATTATATGACATTAAAAATAAACACTATTTTAAAATAAATAACAATCAACCTATCCAAGAACCTTTATTTTCACCGGATGGATCGAAAATCGCATTTGTCTTTGATAACAATTTATACTACCAGGAAATTCCTTCATTAAAAATAACACAAGTGACTACTGATGGTATAAAAAATCAAATTATTAACGGTATTTCAGATTGGGTATATGAAGAAGAACTAGGGTTTGTACGAAATTTTGAATGGTCTCCGGACGGTAAAACCTTAGCGTTTGTGCGCTTTGATGAATCTAAAGTTAAGGAGGTGGATTTACCTATGTATGGTAAAAATCTTTATCCGCAACATTTGATTTTTAAATACCCTAAAGCCGGTGAAGAAAATTCTTTGGTAACTCTTCACTCCTATCATTTGGAAAGCGGAGAAACATCTGCCATCGACCTTTCAACAGTCGAAAAATATTATATAGTTAAAATCAGATTTGCTCCTGACGGAAGCCTGATAACGTTAACCTCTAACCGACTTCAAAATAAAGTAGACGTGTCTCGTATTAATGTTATAGATGGCTCAATAAAAAAATTACTATCTGAAACATCCCGTACATGGATTGAAACTGATAATATTTTCCTTTATTTACTTTCTAATGGAAATTTTGTCATGAATTCCGAAAAAAACGGATTTAACCATTTATACTTATATGATAAAAACGGAAAACAGCTTAACCAGATAACCAAAGGGAACTGGGAGGTTACGGAAGTATATGGATTAGACGAACATAAACAAAAAATCTACTTTCAATCTACCGAAAAGGGCTCTACCAACAAAGTAATAGGTACTTCGGAAATAACAACGGGAAAACATCATCTTATAACACAGGAAAATGGCGTTCATAATGCAGAATTCAGTTCCGATTATTCCTATTTTATTGATAAATTCAGCACAGCAAACACTCCTCCGGTTTATACTTTAAGAGATCAAAACGGTAAAATTCTAAAAACACTTGAAGATAACTCTTCATTACTATCATACATTATAAAAAAAGAAATCAGATTACAAGAATTTTTTACACTTCCTAACGGAAAAGGAGAACCACTAAATGCATATATTATAAAGCCAAAAAACTTTGATCCTCAAAAAAAATATCCCGTACTCATGTATGTTTATGGAGGTCCGGGACATCAAACCGTTACAAACTCGTGGGATTCATTTAACTACTGGTGGTTTCAAATGCTTGCTCAACAAGGATATATCGTCGTTTCTGTTGATGGAAAAGGGACTGGAGGAAAAGGAGAAGCTTTTAAAAAAGCTACTTATAAACAATTAGGAAAATTAGAACTGGAAGATCAACTGGCTGCGGCTCAATGGCTGAAAGCTCAAACATACATAGATGAAAACCGGGTAGGAATCTGGGGATGGAGTTTTGGAGGGTATTTAACTTCTCTATGTATGACCAAAGGGAACGGAACTTTTAAAATGGGTATTGCGGTCGCTCCTGTAACCAACTGGAGATTTTACGATACCATTTATACTGAACGTTTTCTTCAAACACCTCAGGAAAATTCAAAAGGATACGATGAAAATTCGCCTATAAACTATGCTAAAGAATTAAAAGGCAACTATCTGATTATCCATGGTACCGCTGATGATAATGTTCACTTGCAAAATTCAGTAGAAATGATTGAAGCTTTGGTTCAGGAAGGTAAACAATTTGACATGGCTATTTACCCGGATAAAAATCACGGAATCTATGGGGGTAAAACCCGTTATCAGCTTTACCAAAAAATGACTAATTATATCAAAACCAATTTATAGTATTCAAAAATATGTAACGATGGAAAAGCACCCGAAAGGCCTATATTTTTTATTTTTCACAGAAATGTGGGAACGATTCGGATATTATCTAATGCTGGGAATATTTGTTCTGTATATGATTGATGCGGATACAGGAGGATTGGCTTTTGGAGATAAAATTTCTTATGATATTTTCGGTTCTTTTATAGCCCTTACCTATTTAACTCCTTTTTTAGGAGGATTTTTAGCTGATAGAATACTGGGCTATATAAAAGCTACATATTTAGGAGGTACATTGATGGGGTTAGGATATATTAGCTTAGCTTTTTCCTCATCGAACCTTATTTTTTTCTATGTAGCCATTGCATTAATTGTAGTTGGCAATGGTTTCTTTAAACCAAGCATATCTACTCTTTTAGGGAATTTGTATTCTGAAAAACAATATAAACCTCATAAAGATGCCGGATACAATTTATTTTATATGGGAATTAATATCGGAGCTTTTATTTGCAACTTTATTGCTGCATTTATGCGCAACCAATATGGCTGGGGATTTGCATTTGCTACTGCAGGAATAGGTATGTTTGTCGGATTACTAATTTTTACAACAGGTATCAGTCATTTTAAGCATGCCAACCTTATAAAGCCTAAACAAAAAGAAGACGTAGGTATCTCACAGGTTTTAATCTTCGTTTTTCTTCCTGCTATAGTATTTGGTGCTTTAGGCTGGTTTATTCCCGGCAACCTATTTGGCAGTAATAGTACTGATGCATTTATTTTTGCAACTATTCCTATTATTATCTTTTACCTTTCACTCTATTTCCGCGCAAACAAACAGGATAAAAAACCTATTGCTGCTTTATTAACCGTTTTTGCTGTGTGCATGGTATTCTGGGCTGTTTTTAAACAAAATGGAACTGCACTTACCAATTGGGCAAAATACTATACTGAACGCTCCGTTTCTTCATCTTTTGAAAAACCTTTAGAAACCCTTAAGCAGGTTGAAAAAGTTACATATCAAACAGAAAAGGTTACTCAATATGATGATCAATACAGAGTTATAAAAGATCGTCAGGGAAACGTTAGTAAAAAAGAAGGAAAAGATATTTATTTCCGTAATATGGATAAAGATAAGCTTCCCGCAGAGGGGCAATCTGTATACCTAATTAATCCTGAATTATTTCAATCCATTAACCCTGGCTGGGTTATAATCCTAACCCCTCTTCTTATAGGCTTTTTTACTTTTTTAAGAAAGAGAAAAAAAGAACCTTCAACTCCAACTAAGATGACTCTGGGACTTTTTATTTCCGGACTTTCCTGTTTAGTAATGGCTACAGCAGTATATGTTGGTAATAACGGAGAAGTAAAAGTCTCTCCCTTATGGCTGGTTATTTCTTATGGTGTGATAACCGTAGGCGAACTTTGTCTTAGCCCTATGGGATTATCTCTGGTTTCTAAACTATCGCCCCCTAGAATTACTGCATTAATGATGGGAGGGTATTTTTTATCTAATTCAATAGGAAACAAACTTTCAGGTATTTTAGCTGGTATGTGGTATGACTATGAAGATAAAACTAACTTTTTTCTTGTCAATTTCTTATTACTTACTATTTCATTTTTAATAGGACTTGCCTTGTTAAAATGGCTAAACAAAATAATGAAAGAGACGGAAAACCAAACAGTTTCTTAGTCCTTATTTCTTTCTGTGAATAATTCGTTAAGACTTATTAATTTTTTATAATAACCAAGAGGAAAGTGCTATATTTGTTAAAATTTAAATAAAATGGCAATTTCTAAAGCAAGAGAATCGACGGATATAATTGAGAGACTATACATAACTATGCGCCATCTGTTTAACAGAGGAGGCTTTAAACCTACCGGAACTTCCGGTCTTGAATTAAGAAATTATCTTTTAAAATTAAATCCAGAAATTTACGGATCTATTGCAGATCCTGAAAAAGTGGAACTCAATGGCCTGATGTATGTTTTGGATAGACTTCCGCAAGGTATTGAAGAATGTTCTTTTATTTTTCTTACTTCAAATGAAGGGTTAGATAAATCCTCGTTCACTCCTATATATCCTAAAAAAAGAAGAAGAACCTGTTATCGGGTTGACGAGCATCAAATGAATATTGAGCTACTTTTAGGTAGATCAGAAATATATGATATTCTTACTCACCTCACTTTCTTATATAACGAAGCAGACAAAATACGAAGGAGAACCCATGACTTTAATGGCAAAGCAGGGAGAATATGGGGTTCTTTGGAAAAAACAGCTTTAAGCTCAGAACCTTTAAAACGTAAAGAGCGCGAAATTATCCTTTCACATATATCAACCGTGTTAGGAAGAAGCTTTGATGAAGTTGTATCTGCCTATAAAAACTTTCAGGAAGCTAATGATCCTGACCGATTTATAAAAATTATTTATAACCTTGGTAAGGTTAGTAAAGAAGATTTTTCAAACCTGAGAAGAAGAGAAATTTTTTTCAGCTCAATTTTAAAAGAAAGAGTAGGACACCATTTATTTGGAGATAAATGGGCAGAAAGTGTTAAAAAAACTCTTATCAAGAATAAACTTCAGGACAAAAAAATTCATATTATAAGTTCTAATATGCATAGTGTTTGTAACATGTTATATGCATTTGAAGCCTTAGGTAAAAAACACGTTATTTCAGAAGAACTTAAATTATACGAGGAAATAAGTAAAAAATCTGAACTTGCAGATACCGTTAAACAACATGCACTGGATAACGGAATGATTTACATGAAGGATACCAGTGGTTCAAATATTGATTTTCAGATTTTTGATCTTTCAAAAGTCAATTTAAAAAATTCTACCTTCAAAGACATCAAGAGTTTGAATAAAGAGGATATTCTGATTGTTTTTGATTATGCTTTTGGTGAGCAGGCTTTTGAGATTATGGATGAATTATTACGTCCTATTGAAACCAATAAGCAAAAAATCAATCTTAATGTTGATTCCATTTCAATTTTAGGTAAAGCAGGAATTCTTGTAGGAGATAAAGGAGACATTATGATTCCAGACGCTCATATCTTTGAAGGAACGGCAGATAATTACCCTTTGCATAACGAATTAGATTTGAAAGATTTTGAAGGATATAATGTTAAAGCTTATAAAGGAGCCATGATAACGGTTTTAGGTACATCCTTACAAAATAAAGATGTCCTTACGTACTTTATGGAAACTTCATGGAAAGCCATTGGACTGGAAATGGAAGGTGCCCACTACCAAAAAGCCATACAGGTAGCTTCAAAAATACGACACCATATTACAGAAAACGTAAAGCTGAGATATGCTTATTATGCTTCTGACAATCCTTTGGAAACAGGAAGCACATTAGCTTCCGGAGGTTTAGGATTAACCGGTGTAAAACCTACCTATTTGATAACTCAAAAAATTCTTGAACAAATTCTTACAATAAAAAAATAATTTGTTTTACTGCCTCTCTAACCAGTTAACACCAAATTACAATTGACCGAAAATAGTTTAAAAATAGCCTTAGTTGGTTTTGGACATATAGGTAAACTACATAAAAAAGTAATTTCTTTAAATAAAAATTTAACTCTTGTTGCCATCGTGGATATCGATGGCAATGAAGAGGATTTTCCTTTATTTAAAGATATCGAACAATGTCATCTTCAATTCCCCGATGTTGATTTGTATGTTATTGCTACTCCTAACTCTTTACACTATGAACAGGCAAAAAAAATACTGGAGTTAAATAAAAATGTGCTGGTTGAAAAACCTGTTTCTTTACACAAGGAACAAGTGGAATCTCTGGTATCTTTAGCCGAAAAAAATCAAGTACGTATATTTTCTTCTCTTCAATTACGTTTTAACCCTTATGTTCAGTACATTAAAAGGCTTTTAAATACAACATCTTTAGGAGAAATCTATATGGTTCATGTAGAATGCTTTTGGAACCGTAATCAAGAATATTATGAAAACAGTACATGGCATGGGAGTAAAAATATTGATGGGGGAGTTCTGTTCACTCAATTTTCACATTTTATAGATATTATTCATTATCTTTTTGGCAATCTTAAGCTTACAAGCGGCATAAGTAATAATTATGCACACAAAAACAGTACTGAGTTTCCTGATAGCGGTATTCTTCAATTTAAAACTCAATCTGCATTAGGCAGCATGATTTATACCATTTCAACTTTTGAAAAAAATTTCGATTCATCCATCACCCTTATTGCTGAAAAAGGAACTATAAAAATAGGTGGACAGTACATGGATCAACTTCTTTTTCATAATGTTGAAGCCTTGGAAAAACCAGAAATTCACATCAAAGATAACTTGTATCATAAAAATCTATATCAGAATATTTTAATTTCTTTAAAGGAGAAATTACCTTCAATAGTTGATGCTGAAAATTCCATTGATGTGATTGACTTTATTGAAAAATCCTCTGCTTACTAAAAAATTTTATCTGCATTTAATTAAGTAAATCTTTTATTTTTTATAAAAAAAATCATGTCTGCCTTATTTTATGAAGTAATTTTACATCATGAAATTAATCTCGCAATTAGGAATTATTCTATTACTATATTTCATCGGAGAATTAATAGTTTATTATCTGCAACTAAAAATTCCCGGAAGTATTTTAGGTATGCTGCTTTTACTAGTCTCTTTACAATTGCATATCATTAAAATTGAAGACATTAAAGACGTTGCAACTTTTTTCCTGAATAATATGCTTATATTATTCATCCCGCTAGGTGTTGGCTTAGCTTCCCAATGGAATCTAATTTCAAAAGAATGGTTCTCTATACTCGTATCTGTTTTTATAAGTACTTTTATAGTATTGCTGTGTGTAAGTTTAATTATAAAAAGAAAAAAAGAATGAGTCCTTTTTTTGATACTCCACTATTTCATTTAATGATCACTTTACTGGTATTCTGGTTATCAACACTGTTATATAATAAGTTCAAACTTAAAATACTCCATCCCGGCATTATTTCTATCCTGATATTAATCTTATACCTAAAAACCACTAATACTCCCTTTGAAGATTACACCCAAAATACCTCTCTGATTACGTTTTGGCTGGGGCCCTCAGTAGTAGCTTTGGGATTACCTTTATACTTATATATAAAACACCTGAAAGGAAGCTATCTAAGGGTATTTACTGCTATGGTGTCCGGTAGTATTGTTGGAATAGTCTCAGTCATTGTAATTGCAAAACTACTGGGAGCATCCGATGTAATTGCCTATTCGTTATGTCCCAAATCAGTAACAACCCCTATCGCTATGGAAATTTCCAAAGGGTTAGGAGGAATACCTTCATTAACTATAGCCATTGTTTTTATAACTGGTTTTACAGGTGCCCTATTTGGTTGTGGATTTCTTAAAGCGATAGGTATTAAGGATAAAAAAGCGATAGGTATTGCAATGGGTACTGCAGCTCACGCAGTGGGTACCGCAGAAGTAGTGAAAAACGGAGAAGAGCTGGGTGCTTACAGTGCTCTGGGAATGGCTTTAAACGGAGTTTTAACAGCTATTTTTGCTCCTTTGATTGCTCCAATGCTTATAAACTGGTTAAATTCTTTATTCTAACGCTTTTTGGTTAACTTTTTGCTATAAATCAATAAAGTATAAAGTTTAATATAAATTTATATTATCTTTACAAAAGATAATGCCTTTGTAAGGCTTGACAGATTGACAAATTATGACGAAAAAAAAGAATAAAATCCCATCCAAACACAAAGCGAAACTTCGGGATTTAACCAGGGAAATTCTCTCATTATTTATGAGAAACCCTAACAAACAATACAATTATAAACAAATTGCCTCAGCTTTAGATCAAAAGAATCCAAGACAAAGAGAACTAATTATACAGGGGCTCCAAAAGCTGGTAACAGAAAAACAGCTTCTAGAAGTCAAAACAGGAAAGTATCAGATTAATTTCCAAAAAGAAACTTTAACGGGGAAAATTGATTTCAGCCAGAATGGAAATGCCTATTTAGTAGTTGAAGGATTAGAAAAAGATATTTTCATACCTAAAGGAAAAACCGGGAAATCACTTCAGAATGATATAGTCAGAGTTTTGGTTCATCAGTTTAAAAACCGAAAACCAGAAGCTGAAGTTACAGAAATCATTGAGCGGTTTAAAACTCAGTTCGTCGGAAAGCTAGAATACTCTTCCAATAAGAATTTTGGGTTTGTTGTGGTAAATAAGCATTCCTTACATACCGATATATTTATACCTAAAGAAAAATTTAACGGAGCAAAAGACGGTCAGATAGTATTGGTCGAGTTTATGGACTGGCCCGATAAGGCCGACAGTCCTACAGGTAAAATTATTGAAGTGTTAGGTGATCCCGGTGATAATGAAACCGAGATTCATGCTATACTGGCAGATTATGGACTTCCTTATGAATTTCCTGTGGAAGTTGAAAGAGAGGCTGAAGAACTGGATATAAGAATCACGAAAGAAGAAGTGGCTAAAAGAAGGGATATGCGTAAAATTACAACATTTACTATTGACCCGACTGATGCTAAGGATTTTGATGATGCACTATCCATTGAAAAGCTGGAAAATGGTAATTGGGAAATAGGAATTCATATTGCCGACGTTTCTCATTATGTAAAACCTGGCACTTTATTAGATAAAGAAGCTTATTCCAGAGCCACCTCTGTGTATCTTGTAGATCGTGTGGTTCCCATGCTTCCTGAAGTTTTAAGTAACAATGTATGCTCTCTTCGTCCTAATGAAGATAAGTATACATTTTCAGCCGTTTTTGAATTGGATGAAAATGCCAATGTGATAAAGCAATGGTTTGGAAGGACAGTAACCCATTCCGATCGCAGATTTACTTACGAAGAAGCACAGCAGATTATTGAAGATAGAAAAGGGGATTTTGCAGAAGAAATTCTGATCCTTGATCAATTAGCTAAAACTCTTCGTGAAAAAAGACTTAAAGACGGTGCGATTTCATTTGATAAAATTGAAGTCAAATTTAATTTGGATGAAAATAAAAATCCAGTAGGCGTCTTTTTTAAAATTAGTAAAGACAGTAATCATCTCATTGAGGAATTTATGTTGCTTGCCAACAAAAAGGTTTCTGAATTTGTAAGTACTAACAAAAAAGGTAACCCTAGCGGTAGAACATTCATTTACAGAATTCACGATGATCCGGATCCTGTTAAGCTGTTATCACTTAAACAGTTTGTAAACACTTTGGGGTACGATATTAATATAACTAATAAAAAGAAGACATATCTCACTATAAATAAACTTTTAACGGATGTAAAAGGCAAAGGGGAAGAAAATATGATTGAAACACTGGCCGTAAGAACCATGTCCAAGGCTAAATATTCTACGGAAAATATAGGTCATTATGGATTGGCTTTCGATTATTACAGCCATTTTACCTCGCCTATCAGAAGATATCCCGACGTAATTGCACATCGATTATTACAGGATTTTCTGGATAAAAAACCTTCCGCTAATCAGGAACATATTGAAGAAATGGCGAAACATTCCAGCGAAATGGAAAAGTTAGCATCTGATGCAGAAAGAGATAGTATTAAATACATGCAGGTCAAATTTATGGAACAGCATGTCGGAGAAAGTTTTGCCGGAGTTATTTCGGGAGTTACCGATTTTGGTATTTATGTTGAAATTCGCGAATTTGGTGCAGAAGGCTTAATTAGACTTCGAGATATTAGAGATGATGATTATCGATATGACGAAAAAACATATTCTATTACCGGCCAACGTACCGGAACACAATATCAGTTAGGTGATACAGTACATGTAAAAGTAACTAAAGCTAATCTTGAAAGAAAACAATTGGATTTTGAACTTGTAGATACTAGTTTATAATCGATAAATCAATTATATAAAAACCCTAAAATCTAAATTGGTTTTTAGGGTTTTTATAATTTAAATTAATTACTTTTTATGAAAAAATTACTCCTTTTGTTTATATTATATATCTCTAAATTATCTGCCCAAGATTATGGTGAAGCAATAGTTAGATATCAAAGAAATGAAAATGGTTATTTCACACAACTGGAATACGCCTTAAACGACAGAGAAAAGGTAAAACAACTAAGTATACAAAAAAATGATGCTGATGATTTTTTAACCAATTCTGAGCTATCTTTTCCTAATCTTGAAGTTCTTAATATTAGTTTTATAAGTGTAGCTAATTTTCAAAGTCTGAAAAATAATCCAAAACTTAAAGAAATTTTTATTAGTTATTCTTGGAGCACTATATCATTACCTGAGGACATAACTACCTCTCCTCAATTGGAAATCGTTTCATTTACTGACACTTTTTTAAAGAGTTTGCCTAACTCATTTTTTTTCAATACTTCTGTAAAAGAAGTTTGTTTAAAAAAAAATGTTCTAACTCTGATCCCGGAAATTCCTAAAAATAATAATTTACATTACTTATCAATAACTTCAAACACAATTAATAAACTACCTTCCAGTATAATAAACTTACAAAAGCTTCTAACTTTAAATTTAAAAAATTGCCTTTTCACCGAATTTCCGCTAGAAATACTTAAACTAAAAAATATTCAAACACTGGATTTAAGTTTTAATCCTATTTCTTACATTCCTGAAAAGTTATCCGAATTATCTTCATTAGAAAGATTATATTTAATCAGAACCCAAATAAAGGAATTTCCTGAGTCTATGAAAAACAGTTCACTAAAACAAGTTTATATGAGTGATGATTACCTTACTGAAAAGCAAAAGGACAATATAATAAAAAATCTTCCTTCAGATTGTATTATAGAATGGACAGATACTCTGAATTATACTACTAGGCCCGGATGTTAATTATTTAAATATTTTTATAACACTATTAGCTATATCCATTATATTCAGAGGAATACTAAAACCATGCAAAAGATAACCTTACTTTCTACTGTAAAGTAGTCGATTCCGTATTTATAACAATTTTTATGCAAATGCTTATAAAACTGATATCTGTATGGTTAAAAATAATATCAAAAATTGGTCAGTAATTTTCTCTTTCTACTGAAAAAAAACTATACTTCGATAGATTTTTTCAATTCCATAACTGCTTTTTCTATATTATTTTCAGCTTTTAATAAAGTAATAAACTTGCTGCCGATAATAGCCCCATTTGCATTCGACTGAGCTGCTTCAAAAGTTTCTCTGTTAGATATTCCAAAACCTATTAATCTGGGATTCTTCAAATTCATTGAATTAATTCTCTGAAAGTATTCCTGTTTATTTGAATCAAAACTTTTTTGTGCTCCCGTGGTTGAAGCTGAAGAAACCATATAAATAAAGCCATCGGTATGCTCGTCAATTAAACGGATTCTATCATCAGATGTTTCCGGTGTAATCAGCATAATAATCTTAATATCATATTTATCTGCAATTGCTTTATATTCTTTAATATAATCATCAAAAGGTAAATCCGGAATAATAGCCCCATCTGCACCTACTTCATTGCATTTTTTGCAAAATTCTTCAAATCCATATTGCATAATAGGATTTAAATATCCCATCATGATCAATGGAAGATTAGCTTCTTTTCGTACTACTTTAATCTGTTCAAAAAGCAATTTCAAAGTCATCCCGTTTTGCAAAGCTTGAGTTCCGCTTTCCTGAATCGTAGGTCCGTCCGCCATAGGATCTGAAAAAGGAATTCCTACCTCAATCAAATCAACCCCATTATTTTCAAGCTCTTTAATGATTTTTACTGTATCTTTTAATTTAGGATATCCTGCAGTAAAATATACGGAAAATATATTTTTTTGTTTCTTTTTAAACAATTGTTTTATTCGATTCATAATCGTATCTGTTGTATAAATTTATTTACTAATTCAATATTTTTCAATCCTGGTTCAATTTCAAAACGGCTGTTTAAATCTAATCCATACAATTGAGGGTGTTGAATTTTCTTTATATTCTCTATATCTTCAATTGAAATACCACCACTCAGGAAAAAAGGCACTTCTCCTTTATAAGAATTCAGCACAGACCAATCGAATTTTTGTCCGGAACCTCCATGCTGAGAAGTTTTAGTATCAAATAAAAAGAAATCACACACTTCTTCATATTTTTCCGTGTGCTTTATGTCTGAACTATCTGAAATTCTAAATGCCTTAATTACTGCTGTTTCCGGAAAAACCTCCAGAAGATCTTCACAATATTCCGGACTTTCTTTTCCATGAAGCTGAACCGTATCAAGACTATATTTTTCTATATTATGAAAAAGTGAGCCTACCTGTTCATTTACAAAAACTCCCACTTTATTTATATCATCTGATAAAAGATTCATTATTTCAGGATTTAAATTCTCTACATATCGAGGAGACTTCGGATAAAATATAAACCCTAAAAAATCAATAGGTAAAAAAGAAATATTTTCAATATTCTGAGGATTTTTCATCCCGCAAACTTTTATTTTCATTTTGTTTATGTCCATATTAACCCAATTCTGTAATAAATTCTTTCAAAGCTTTCCCCGGATCTTCCGTTTTCATAAAATTTTCTCCCATTAAAAATCCCTGATAACCCGCCTGCATTAATTCTTTTACAGTTTCTGAAGAAGACAGCCCACTTTCGGAAATTTTAACAAATTCGTCGGGTATTTTATTTACCAGACTAAAAGAAACCTGTACATCTGTAACAAATGTTTTCAAATTTCGGTTATTTACCCCTACAACATCCACCCATTCGCTGATATGTTTTAATTCGTCTTCATTGTGAATCTCAAGTAAAACATCCAATCCTAAGTTTTTTGCAGTTACTGCCAATTCCTTAGTCTTTTCAACTGTAAGAGCTGCCGCAATCAATAAAATAGCACTGGCTCCATAAAGTTTAGCCTGATATAGCTGATACTCATCTACCATAAAATCTTTTCGAAGCAACGGTGTTTGAGTAAGGCTTCCTGCTAATTCCAAATCCTGTAATGTCCCTCCAAAAAACTCTAAATCTGTAAGCACAGAAATAGCGCTGGCTCCATTTTGTGAATAAAAAGGTATTACTTCCTCTATTCGGGCATTTTTAAAAATCCAGTCTTTTGAGGGCGATCTCCTTTTAAATTCGGAAATAATTCCGGTTGACGAATTTCGCAGTGATTCTTTAAAAGATTGTACTGGTTTTACTTGTTGCACCTTCTTTTCCAGCTCTTGCAAAGGAACTTGCTGCTTATGATTTTCTATTTCTACTTTTTTATTAGCTATTATCTTATCTAGTATGGTAGACATTAATTATAGTATCTTTAAATTATTTTAAATATTTTATTTCTCCGAATCCTGGTAATCTAATCCTTCTATAAGTTTAGTATCTATAAATTCATAGTTGGAATTATTAAGTTCCAGATTCGTGCTGTCTAGCCTGAATTTCACATGCTGATCATCGAGTACCTCATAAAAATAGGTATCAGTTAATTTAGTATTAAAGTGGATTTCATAAAATTTCCCCCCTTCTGTCCACCATTCTCCTTTATCCACCAAAGAACTTCCTTCTCCATCTTTGTCAATAGTTACAAAAAGCATAAGAAAAGTACCATCATTAAATCGTTGCTGCACCCAATACCTTGACATTCCCTCTTCTTGATTTCCTTTTTCAGATCCCTGCCAGGTGCCAACAAGTCTTAAATCTCTTTCTTTTATCTGCGAATAACCTATAACGGATGTTATAAAGAAAGTTGTTAAAAATAATAATTTCATATGGATGATATTTATATTACTTATGAGTTTAATTCTAAAAACTTAACAAACGTTTCTTTTGTTTTACCACTTTCTAAGGCTTCTCTGGCCTGGAAAAGGCATTCTTCAATTGATAATTGAGGGTTGATAGTCTGTATTGAAAAAGCTGAATTAGCTAATACGGCATTTTTTTGAGCTATAGTAGCTTTATTATTTAAAACATTATCAAAAATTTGCGATGCTTCACAAGCTGTATTACCTCCGTCTAAGTCTTCCTGTTTACATTTGGACAGACCTACCTCATCCGGTGAATAAATGGTTTCTCCCAGTTTGGTTATAACTTTAAAATTATCCGTTAAAGAAATTTCATCATAACCATCCAGACTATGTACTATGGAATAATCGCAGTCGGTGTTCTGGTATATATAATAGTAAAGACGAGCCATTCGAAGATTGAAAACCCCTAACATATTTCTTTTAGGTTTGATAGGGTTTACTATAGGTCCTAACATATTAAAAAAAGTACGCACCCCAAGAGCCTTTCTTATAGGCGCAACTATTTTCATGGCATCATTAAACAATGGAGCGTGAAGATAGGCTATATTAAGTTGATCTAGTGATTTTTCCAGTTTACTAACCTCAGAAGTAAATTTGACTCCATGTTTTTCCATTACGTTGGAAGCTCCACTTACTGAAGTTGCTCCATAATTTCCATGTTTGGCAACTTTATATCCGGCACTTGCCACTACAAAGCAGGAAAGTGTAGATATATTAAATGTATTTTTATTATCTCCACCGGTACCTACTATGTCTATCGGATTATACTTTTGCAAAGCACTTACATCTGCACATAAATTTAATAAGGCATCACTAAATCCAAAAAACTCATCAATACTTATGCTTCTCATTAAAAATACAGTAATAAAAGCAGCTATCTGAGATTCGTTATACTCTCCGGCAGCCATTTTAGTAAGTATTTCTTTTGCTTCGTCTCTATTTAAATATTGATGTTCAAATAATCTGTTTAATATCTGCTTCATAGATTTAGTTTTCCAGGAAATTTTTAATCATTATTTTACCTTCCGGCGTCAGAATAGATTCCGGATGGAATTGCACCCCGTGAATATCATATTCTTTATGTTTTAAAGCCATAATCTGGTTATTTTCATCTACAGCTGTCACGGTAAGGCTTTCCGGAAGATTTTCTCTGCTAACTATCCAGGAGTGGTAACGTCCAACCTGGATCGGGAATTCAATATTTTTAAATATATAATCCTCCTCCGTTATTTGAATCTCTGTAGCTATTCCATGATATACATCATCCAGATTAATCAACTGTGCTCCAAAACTTTCTCCGATTGCCTGCTCTCCCAGGCATACACCTAAAATAGGTTTTTTGGATGCATATTCTTGAATTACCTGCAATAGTATTCCAGATTCAGAGGGTATTCCGGGACCAGGTGAAAGAATAATTTTATCGTACTTTTCAATTTCTGGTATTGTAATCTGGTCATTTCTGTATACATCCACTTCCATATAACCTAGTTCTTTAACCATATGAACCAGGTTATATGTGAAGGAATCATAATTGTCAAATATTAGTATTTTCATTAATGATAACTATTAGCTCTTTATATATTCATTGGCAGCTTTCACATCGGCATAATAGTATCCTAATGCTGATAAAAATGCTGTGTGTACCTGTTGTGCTGAAACTTTATTTCCTGATATTTCAAGTTCGCGAGTTGCGCAGGCATCTCCAATGAGAGTACAATCGTATCCCAAGTCTTTTGCTGCACGGGTTGTGGCATCTATACACATATGAGTCATCATACCACAAATAACCAGCTCTTTTACTTCCAGCTTCTGCAAATACTTTTGAAGATCGGTTTTGATAAAACTGTTAGGATAATACTTGGTTATCACTATTTCACCGTCTTTAGGTTTTACATTAGTATGAAACTCTGCTCCTTTGGTATAAGGAAGAAAAAATGTAGCATCCGGGCGTAATGCTATATGCTGTACATGAATAACCGGTAATCGATCTGATCTGAATTTTTCAAGTACTTTTTTCACATTTTCACTGGCCTCCAAAGCGCCTTCCAAAGTCATGGTTCCTCCTTCAAAATAATCATTTTGTACGTCTACAATAAGTAATGCTTTCATATTTTTAATTTTTTAACGTTTCTGCTAAATCCACGGCTTTTTTTAATGCTCCCAGTTTATTATTCACTTCCTGAAGCTCAGCTTCCGGATCTGATTTGGAAACAATTCCTGCACCTGCCTGATAGTACAAAGTATTATTTTTACTTAAGAATGATCGTATGGTTATGGCCTGGTTCAAATCACCATCCAAACCAATATAACCTATGCATCCTCCATATATTCCTCTCATGTGCTTTTCTATATCTCGTATCAATTGCATGGCTCTTACTTTAGGAGCTCCGGAAAGAGTTCCGGCCGGAAAGGTATCCGCAAAAACAGATATGCTGTCTTTACCTGGATCTACTGTTCCGCTTACTCTTGACACTAAATGAATAACATGAGAAAAATATTGTACGCTTTTATAAAAATCTACTTTTACATCATGGCAATTGCGGCTTAGATCATTTCGGGCTAAATCCACTAACATTACATGTTCTGCATTTTCTTTTTCGTCTTTTAGCAATTTCTCCGAAAGAACTCTGTCTTTTTCATCGTCGCCAGTTCTTTTATAGGTTCCAGCAATCGGATCTATGTATGCTCTGCCTTTTGCTATTTTGCAATGTGTTTCCGGTGAAGAACCAAAAATACGGAATGAGCCAAAGTCAAAATAAAATAAATAAGGAGATGGATTTACGGATCGTAAAGCCCGGTAAACTTTAAAGTCATCACCCGCAAAATTTTGTGAATAACATCTTGAAGGTACAATTTGAAAAACATCTCCTCTTTTACAGTGTTCTATCCCTTTTCTCACAGATTCTCTATAATCTTCGTCTGTGATGAAACTATTCTCAGGTCCTTTGATCTTAAAGTTATAAGATGCAAAATTGTTATTTAAAAGTAACGCTTCCAGCTGTTCCATTTTACTGGATTCTCCCTGTGGTACATTTTCAATAATAGTCAAATCATTCTTTAAATGATTAATAACTAATATAAATCTGTAAAAGATATAATATAACTCCGGAACTTCGGCATTTTCTAATTTAGTATTAACCGGATCAACCGCTTCAAAATAACGAATACTATCGTAAGATGTATAACCGAAAAAGCCATTTATTTTGGTAGGGTTATCACCTTTTATATGAAAACTTTTTAAAAACTCGTCAAAAACTTCAGGCAGTGGTTTTTCTAACTCTTGTACCTGAGCTGCACCATTTACTTCGGTAGTTACCTGATGATCCTGTACTATTATTTTAGCTAAGGGATCTAATGCGATAAATGAGGAACTGTCTTCTCCTCCATGAAAATCGGAACTTTCCAATAGTGCAGATTCTGGAAAGACATCTCTAATCTTTAAATAAAGACCTACAGGAGTTTGTAAATCAGCCAGTAATTTTTTCGTTTGTATTTGTATTTCCATTGATTGGATTTATTTCGTATTTTAAAGTTTATATTTTTACTTTTTGATCTTGTACTTTTTGATAATTTTTATAAAACCCATGTTGATATTGAATGTGCCTGGCTTTTTGCCGGTGAAGCTTTTCCAGCTATCCATAAATAGTAATCGTAATCTGAATCAGTTCTGTTTAAAACTACAACTACTAATTTTCCATCCGGGTTAAGAAAAGAGGTTGTTTCGAGCTGAGATCTGTTAGACGATGCTATTACCCTTCTCGCTCCTTTATTTATGTATTTAGAAAAATGTCCAATATACCAGTACGGATAGGTATAGTAAATTTTTCCTGTTTTTGTATCTGCATGAATGGGTGCGAAACAAAAATTGTTTAAATGGTTAGGTCCTCCTTTTTCATCCAAAAGTACGTTCCAGTCCGTCCATGCAACAAACCCACTGTTTAAATCATTTAAAATATGGTGTCCGTAAAGTTCGCCTATAGAAATATCTTCTATTCTTGACATATCAAATTTTTCCTGACAGCCTTCAGTAAATAATAAATTAAGAGAAGGAAACGCTTGTTTTACTAACCGTTGATTATCGAATAAGGGCAAACTTTTTGTCCAGGTTTCATACCAGTGAAAACCGGCACCCCAAACATATTTTGCAGCTTCTGAATCATTCATAATCGTTGATATATATTGATATGCCAAATCTCGATTATGATCCCATATAATAATTTTTTTATCTTTTTTGCCTGCATTCCACAATTCTGGACCTAAATGGTATTTTAAAAAATCTCTTTCTTTTTCTGCTGTATATATAGTTGCTTCCCAGGGAGTCGCTGCCATTGGTTCATTCTGAATAGTAAGTCCCCAAACAGGTATACCTTCTTTTTCATAAGCGTCTATAAATTTTGTATAATATTTAGCCCAAACCGGATAATATTCTTTTTTCAATTCACCTCCTGCTAGCATCGAGTTGGTAGTTTTCATCCATGCTGGTGGAGACCAAGGACTAAAATAAAAGGTAAAATCTCTTCCAATGGCTTTCTGAGCTTCTTTTATCATCGGAATTTTATATTGTTTATCAACAGAAATATCAAAGGTTTTAAGATCTACATCGTTGTCTTTTATATACGTGTAACTTTTACTTGAAAAATCACAACTATTCATATTGGTTCGAACTACCCGATACCCTAAACCGTCTTTGGAATCGTAATACGCTTTAATGATTTCCTTTTGTTTATCTTTTGGAAGTTTAGCATAAACTTCGGCTGATGCATCAGTTATAGCTCCTCCAAATCCAATAAACTCTTCAAATTGGTGGGTAGGATCTACAAAAATACTGATTTCGGTTTCCAGAGGCTGCGGTTTATATATAAATGGCTGGCCATTTGTAAGTTTGTTTTTTTGCTTATCTGCCTGTGATGTTGTGTATATACGTGCAGGCGAACTTTTTAAGTTAAATTTAACTTCTTTTATTTGTGCTTGTAACTGTGGTAGGACAAACATAAGCGAAAAAATAATCTTTACTGTTTTTCTCATAATTTTGTTATTTATGTTTTTATACCATAAAGATAAACAACCTCATTTAACTTACCCTTATTTATACCCTATTTTATTTATCTAATTATTTGTTTTTTCCTTTTTTTGTAATTCAATTGACTACAGCTTATTTGCATGTTTTATATAGGTTTCCATATCTTTATCTCCTCTGCCTGACAAACATAAAACAACTACATCTTCCGGTAAAAATTCTTTTTTAGCCAGAACCCCCAGTGCATGCGCTGATTCAATTGCCGGGATAATTCCTTCTAGCTCGGTAAGTTCAAAGGCTGCTGCAAGTGCTTCATCATCTGAAACAGCCAGAACTTCTGATCTGTTTGTTTGGGC
Source organism: Apibacter sp. HY039 (assembly GCF_004023655.1). Lineage (NCBI taxonomy): Bacteria > Pseudomonadati > Bacteroidota > Flavobacteriia > Flavobacteriales > Weeksellaceae > Apibacter > Apibacter sp. HY039. The sequence goes on from NZ_SAYM01000001.1 coordinate 119,471, forward strand.
TAAATGTGCATGCATAGGACCTATTCCCGGATAATCCAATCCCGCAGAAATAGAATAAGGCTCTTCAATCTGCCCATCGTCTGATTGCATTAATAAGGTCTTACTTCCATGAATAATACCCAGCTTACCTAAATGGATAGTTGCGGCAGATTCTCCCGAATTAATACCTTTACCTGCTGCTTCGGCCAAAACAATTTTCACCTCTTCTTCATCCAGAAAATGATAGATGGTACCTGCTGCATTACTACCTCCGCCCACGCAGGCAATGAGATAATCAGGAACTTCTCGGCCTTCTTTTTCTTTTAATTGTTTTCTTATTTCTTCGCTTATTACGGATTGTAATCTCGCAACCATGTCCGGATAAGGATGAGGACCAACAGTAGAGCCTATTATGTAATAAGTATTAGAAGGGTTTGAACACCAATCACGAATGGCCTCATTGGTAGCATCTTTCAACGTCATATTCCCACTGGTTACTGCCACAACTTTAGCACCCAGCATCTGCATCTTTTCAACGTTAAGTTTCTGTCTTTCTACATCAGTTGCTCCCATGTAAACAATACATTCCATATTCATAAGTGCACAAACCGTTGCAGTAGCCACCCCGTGCTGTCCTGCGCCTGTTTCGGCTATAATTCTTGTTTTCCCCATTCTTCTGGCTAATAAAATCTGACCAATGGTATTGTTTATCTTATGAGCTCCGGTATGATTAAGATCTTCTCTTTTTAAATAAATCTTACAACCATATTTACTAGAAAGCCTTTGGGCCAGATATAAAGGTGAAGGGCGTCCTACGTAATCTTGTAATAAACCGTAATATTCTTTTTTGAATTCAGGATCTTCAATAACTTTTAAATAATTTGTTTTCAGGTTTTCAACATTATCGTACAAAATTTCAGGAATATATGCTCCTCCGAATTCACCATAAAAACCGTTTTGATCAACATTATACTTTTGCATTTTTATTTTTTTTACATGGGTTATACTAAAAAAGCCTATCGTGAGTACGATAGGCCTTTAAATTTTTGTCTTTTATTTTAATTCAACAAATAGATCAGCTTGCTCACGACTTTTTAAGTTCTGAGTTCCACCACCATGATATATTTGTTATTAATTTCATTTCTTTTTTCTTTACATGAGCAAAGTTATTATTTTTTTTTTAGTAAACAAATATTTTATCTGCATAGCTGATCTATTTCATGTAAATATTTATTTAACAAACCATTGAAGTATTCTTCCCTCTCCACCATTGAAACTTGTATGCGGATATAATCCTGTGGCAGTACAGGTTGCAGTAGCAAAACTGGTTTCATCGCCGGATGATCCTCCACATTTTCCAAAATGGTGGTTAACCTGTGTTTGTCCAAAATATCCAAATGTATTGTCTAAATTTGATGGCAATAATGTGTTGATTCCGTCAGGAGACACAAAAGCATTATTATTTGCAGTAACATTATTATTTATGTTAATGTGATCCGGATAACTGGCTGATCCTCCTGCATAGAATGCAGCGTCCCCCAGAGTCGCTCCTGCATAGGTACGGGAATCAGGATTATGTGTTATCAACATATCTTGATTAAATATTTTTCCACTTATTGGATAATAGTAATAATAGGTTGTGGTAGATGTAATCGGAGATGAGCGATCGGATGTTGGAGAAAAAATTAAATAATTTTGTTTTGCCCACGCATCTTCCATATCCGTTGGATTTTCTGCTATCCTTGCACGCAATTGTGCTACAGAATTACTCAAATCATTTATATTAGACATGGCTGCCAGACCTAATCGGAAGTTATAGTAATTAATGGTTCCTCCGGATTCATCTGTTATATTGTTTATAGGCAAGTTTTGATTTAGCCTGTAATCACCACTCATTTCCATTCTACTAGTTGTAGAATATCGACTATAGGCTGTTAATTCAGAGTATGACCATACCAAAGTATACCCACCATTAGTCATATCGCAATACGTTTTAACCGGAGCTACGTTTCCAGAGCCCTGTTTAATCCAGTATTCACCATCTTCCCTTTTACCTAAATTATATATATCCAGGCAACGATCTGCCGGATCTGCAAATGTTCCTTTTCTTGTATCAAAGTCAACGATCAAAATACATTTTTGAAGATTTGCACCATTAGTTTTAAAAGTAAAAGTATACGAACCTGAATTTAGTGGAGTTCCTGAACCCACAAGTGTTATACTATTACTATCCGTTGTTATGGCTTCATTAGCAGTAAAATTTACCCCGTTATTTGTAGACGAATTAATTATTACCTGACCACCGGTGTCAACATTTGTTAAAGGCACTGTAACCGTATTTGTATCCGGATCTAGTATAACTCCGGCCAGATAAGTTCCATTAACAGTAAAATTTTCACAATTAATTGTATAACTTATCTGTGAAGATGCCACACTGATTGTAACCGGATTAGATGAACAGGTCTCAGATAATCCTAAAAATTCAAAGCTAACGGTATCCTGATAGCCCGAACCCCCGTTTGTAGGAATTCCTGTCCCTTTTAAAGTCACCGTATACGTTCCTGTATTTGGAAACATTCCTGATTTTTCAAAATAATATCCATTGTTTGTTTTTGCCAGTATATAATACGTACCCGTGGATGTTACAGTCACTGGAATCGTAATATAATTGGTATCATTTAAGGAAGATCCCTGTGTATACTTTCCGCTTACCTTGATTTTACTGCAATCTACTGTATAAGTTGAAGACTTATAATTTCCACAAATACTTAACCACGATTGATCTGCTGCCTGATAATAATTATAACAATTTTGATCCGTATTAAAAATCAATAATCCATTTTCTGTACTTTCTGGTGTAATATTTGCATCCCGTTGTGCGGTAGTCATACTAGGTATCAAAACCCCCTGATTGCTATTGGGTGATACTATATGCAAAGCTGCTTTTTCATCGGGAGTATCCGTACCAATCCCTACCTGAGCATTTATTATCGAAAAAATAAATAAAGGTAATAGTGTTAATAATAATTTTTTCACGTGTAAAGGTTTTTAAATAATTAAAAAAATTAATTGCTCCAAATTTATTACTTTTTTTAATTAAAATAGCATTTTATTTAAAATAATTACTATTTTTTTACTATTACACGATAAAATAATATTTAAAATTACATTTTATATATATTATAAAAATAAGATAAATCATTTATATTTTAATAAACTTCTATTTATTTTATAAAATTGTCGAATAAAATTATAAAATTCGTTCCTATAATTAAATTTTTAAATTTTAAAGGCGTTTAACAATAAGGTTGCCAAAATAACTTATAATTATAACAATAAAAACCTTTATATTTGAAATACATTATTACTAATATCAAACAAAGTTTAAACCATGAATACTTCCGACTTTTCTATTCGTCACATAGGAATCAATGAAGACTCCCTGCAAATTATACTTAAAGAATTAAAAACAGAAACTGTACAAGAACTTATTGAACAAACGTTGCCCAAAGACATTTTAGGACAGGATAAATTAAATCTCCCCAAAGCTTTATCTGAATACGATATGCTTCTCTTATCTAAAAATCTGGCTGGCAAAAATAAAGTTTTCAGTTCCTACATTGGATTTGGATATTCCGGTACAATCACTCCTTCTCCTATTTTAAGAAACATTTTTGAAAACCCGGGTTGGTATACTGCCTACACTCCTTATCAGGCAGAGATATCTCAAGGAAGATTGGAAGCATTACTTAATTTTCAAACTGTAATTTCTGATTTAACCGGTTTTTCTTTAACTAATGCTTCTCTTTTAGACGAGGGAACTGCAGCTGCTGAGGCATTGCACATGCTATATGAAGCCAGAAATAAGTCGAAAAAAGACTCGAATAAATTTTTCGTTTCTGAAGAAGTTTATCCTCAAACCATTGCTGTCGTTAAAACCAAGGCCATGGGACTTGGTATAGAAATAGTTGTAGGTTCACATCAAGAATTTACCTTTGATTCGTCTTTCTTTGGTGCTTTACTCCAATACCCTGCTAAACATGGAGAAATTTTCGATTATTCTGATTTCATATCTCAGGCAAAAGACGGTTTTATAAGAACGGTTCTTGCTGCTGATATTCTAGCTTTAGCAGTCTTAAAAAATCCTGCTGAGCTAGGAGCTGATGTGGCTATAGGTTCCACTCAAAGATTTGGAGTTCCATTAGGGTTCGGAGGGCCTTCTGCCGCATATTTTGCCTGCAAAGATGAATTCAAAAGAAGCATTCCCGGAAGAATTATAGGAGTATCTAAAGATAAACACGGGAACAGAGCGCTAAGAATGTCTCTTCAAACGAGAGAGCAACACATTAAAAGAGAAAAAGCAACTTCCAATATTTGTACTGCTCAGGTATTACTTGCTGTAATGGCAGGTATGTATGCGGTCTATCATGGATCTGAAGGATTAAAGTCGATTGCTTCTGATATACATCTCAAGGCTATTTTACTTAAAGAACATTTGTCTTCTATCGGTTTTAATGTATCGGAAGAACCGTTCTTTGATACTATTAAAATCTATGTAACGGAAGAGGATAAGACTGAACTTAAAAAATTATTTGAAGCTCTTCAGATTAATCTGAACTATTTTTCTCAGGGAATAGTAAGTATAAGTCTTGATGAAACAGTTTCAGATGAACGCTTTGCAATTCTTTTATCTTTATTTTTAAAATTTAAAAATACTGAATTCAAAAAATTAAGCGCACCGATTGAACCCAATATTCCGGATAACCTTATACGAAATTCTGATTTTCTAACTCACGAGGTATTCAAGAAGTATCATACTGAAACAGAATTTATGAGATATGTTAAACGCTTGGAAAAAAAGGATATTGCTTTAAATTATTCGATGATTTCGCTAGGTTCCTGTACCATGAAACTAAATGCAGCTACCGAGATGCTACCATTATCCTGGATGGAATGGAATGCAATACATCCTTTTGTACCAAAAGATCAATCGGAGGGATATCTCACTATGCTTTCCGAACTAGAAACTTATCTGGCTGAAATAACCGGATTTGCAGGTACTTCATTACAGCCTAATTCAGGCGCTCAGGGAGAATATGCCGGATTGATGGTAATTCGTGAATATCTAAAAGCAAAAGGAGAAGGGCACAGAAATATTGCCTTAATACCTCAATCTGCACATGGCACTAATCCAGCCTCTGCCGTAATGGCCGGGTTAAAGGTTATTGTTGTAAAAAATTTAGATAATGGTGAATTTGATATTGAAGATTTGAAACAGAAAGCTGAATTACATAAAGATCATTTGGCAGCCGTCATGATTACTTATCCATCTACCTATGGTTTTTTCGATACCAATGTTAAAGAGATCATAGCTATAGTACATCAAGCCGGAGGTCAGGTTTATATGGATGGTGCCAATATGAATGCCCAGGTTGCTTACACCAGTCCCGGTTATATTGGAGCTGATGTTTGCCATTTAAACCTTCATAAAACATTTGCTATTCCTCATGGTGGGGGTGGCCCTGGAATAGGTCCTATTTGTGTCGCAGAACATCTGCTCCCATATCTTCCTACCATCAAGGCTCCTCATAATGAAGAAAATCGCCTTAGCTTTTCTTCTTCTCCTTATGGATCTGCAATGGTTGCTACCATTTCCTACGCTTATATAAGAATGCTTGGATATGAGGGATTAAAAAAAGCTACTGCAACGGCCATACTTAATGCCAATTATTTAAAAGAAAAATTAGCCTCACATTATGAAATTTTATATACCAATAAACATGGGCGTGTTGGTCATGAACTGATTGTAGATTTCAGACCTTTCAAAAATTTAGGCATTGAAGTGGGAGATATCGCCAAGCGTTTGATGGACTATGGCTTCCATGCTCCAACGGTTTCATTCCCTGTCGCTGGTACCTTAATGATTGAACCAACCGAAAGTGAAAGTCTGGAAGAGTTAAACCGATTCGCTGAAGCATTAATATCAATCAAACAAGAAATTGATGAAATAGCTGATGGTACTTATACAATCGAAGATTGTGTTATAAAAAATGCCCCTCATACTTTAGAAGAACTTACTTCGAATGAATGGCATCACTCTTATAGCAGGCAAAAAGCAGCTTATCCGTTAAACTGGATTGCGGAGAAAAAATTCTGGACATCTGTAGGTAAAATTGATGATGCCTTTGGAGATAGAAATTTAATTTGTACATGTAACCCTATTGAGGATTATGAGAATTAAAAAACTGAATTTAACAATAAATAAGCCTTCACACATTCAGTGAAGGCTTTTTAGTTTACGCCTGAGCCAGAACTCCCCCATCAATGACCAATTCAGTCCCGGTTATATAAGACGAATCGTCAGAGGCTAAAAATAATACTGCTTTAGCTACTTCCCCTACCTCCCCTAATCGTTTCATAGGATACGCTTCTCCTATTTCTTCTAATGATTTATTCATCTTATGTGAGGCATACTCTACCATTTCTGTTTTTATATATCCCGGGTGAATCGAATTTACTCTTACATTATGTGAAGCATATTCAATTGCAATATCTTTAGTCATGGTTCTAACGGCTCCTTTACTAGCTCCATAAAGCACATGACCTGCTCCTCCTCCTATTCCCGCTATAGAAGAAGCATTGATAATAGAGCCATTTTTCTGCTTAGCCATTATTGGTGCCACATATTTCATTCCTAAAAAAACACCTGTAACATTAATATTCATAAGCTTATTCCAGGTTGACACCTCTATTTCAGGTAACGAACTTATTATATAAATACCAGCGTTATTAAAAAGTATATCAATCTTGTTATAAACACTCAAAGATTCTGCAACTACTTTTTTCCATTCCTCTTCAACCGATACATCTAAAACATATCCTACTGCATTACCCTTATTTTTTGATATTTCATCTACTACCTGATTTACACCCTCCTGATTTGTATCTGTTATTATCAGATTTGCCCCTTCAGCAGCAAAAAGTAAAGCTGTTGATCTACCTATTCCTGATGCGGCACCCGTAATTAAAGCTACTTTGTTTTCCAGTCTTTTCATTTTTTTAGATTATAAGATTATTCCTATGCATCCAAAACTTATACCAGAAGTCAATGTTATTAATTGAGCGAAAAAGCATAGTAACTAAAACTTATGCTTTTATAAACTAAAAAACCCTCACTAAGTAAGGGTTTTTTAGTTGATGTTTCACTTTTAATTTTTTTCAAATCGTAAAGATATTCTTCTATCCTTGGCTCTTTCCTTATCTGATGCGGTTGCGCTGACAGTTGCAAATTTTGATCCATACCCTTCTGCTCCTACTACCCTATCACCCATTCCGTTAGTCACCAATAAATCTTTAATAGTATTTGCTCTTTCCTGAGAAAGCTTTAAGTTTGCTTCTTCATTTCCTTTTTTATCTGTATACGCCCCAATCTTTATTTTAGCTTCTGGAAATTCTTTAAGAATAGCTACCAGATTTTTTCCTTGTACTTCAGATTCCGGAGTCAACTTCGTCCCGCTACCAAACTCAAAGTTAATGGCATCAAAATCAAACCATTTGTCTTTTAACTCTTCATTAGTTGCATTTTTGTAATCACTGGATTCTAGAAATTTAACTACCTGATCTTCTATGCCTCCTGGATAAGCTTTTAAAGCAGTTCCGCTAGGCAGGCTTACTAATATCAGATTTCTGTTTGTTGATGGTGCAGATTGATCATTAATTGTCACTGTGTCTTCTTCTTGAACTAAAGAATCGGTTCCAGAAATATTAGTATCAGAAGTTACTTCACTGTTTTTTGAACATGAATTTTTTGATAAAAGCCAGAAAATTAATAATCCAATAAGTACTATTAAAATTACCCACTTAATCCATCCTGCACCCGGTTTTTTTTCTACTTTATTTTTATACTCTTCATAAGTTTCCTGTACTTTTTCTTTTGCTGATTCTACGGTTTCCTTTGTCTGATTAACTGCTTTGTTTATAAAAGAGCTTCCTAATACTGCTAAGGAAGATATTCCCAAAACACTCACCAAACCAGATGGTATGGAAGAAAGAAGATGATCTTTTTCTGCATGAATTTGATTTAATATATTTTTGAAATTGACTCCGGAGTTTAACTTTTGACCCAAAAATCCAGCAATTAATGGAGATACTATTTGAATAAGTTTATCCGTGCTTTCTTTTCCAAGACCTGATACAGAAGATATAAGTGCTCCAAATTCCTCTTTCTTATTTCCAAACAAAGAATCAAGAAATCCTGTATTTATTTTTTGGGTATCCGAATCCAGATGACCGGTAGAAATTCCGGAAACATTTGTAGCAGAAGAACTATTTCCTGCCTGCTTTAATATATGTTCCAAATGACTATCTTCTCCTTTTTCCAAAATAGCTCCAAATAGGCTGGGTATAATTGCCCCTACAGCAGAAGTTACTTTTCCTGAATCTTCATCTAAAGCAGAGGACATATTAGATATCGCTTCAGGTGTAATTATTTTTTTAAGAGAATCAAATAATTTTTCCATAATATGGGTTTTTTAGTTGTTAATTAATACTTTTAAGCTAAAAGCCTTGTTAATTATTCAAAAATTATTCCAAACCAATATTATAGGAATACTCACATTTGGATACAGATTTATAAACTTTAAATTTGTATTCTAAAACTTTGTAATTAAATTATTATTTTTAAGCAATGAAAACAAAATACGATATTGCCTACCTTCGTATGGCTCTTGAGTGGGGAGAATTATCTTACTGTAAAAGAAAAAAAGTAGGGGCATTGATAGTTAAAGATCGTATGATCATTTCCGATGGTTACAATGGAACTCCTACCGGGTTTGAAAATACTTGCGAAGATGAAAATGGAACCACAAAATGGTATGTTCTTCATGCTGAAGCTAATGCTATTTTAAAGGTAGCTGCATCAACTCAGTCTTGTGTAGGAGCTACTTTATATGTCACTTTATCTCCTTGTAAGGAATGTAGTAAACTGATTCATCAGGCAGGAATTAAACGTATAGTGTATATCAATGAATATTCTGATACTTCGGGTGTGGATTTTCTGAAAAATGCAGGCGTAATTGTTGAAAGAATTTATGAAGAAGATTTACATTTGAAACCATAAAAATTTTTACTTTATCGCTATCGTTTTTAAAAAAATTTTCTTCTCTAATACCCTATTTTTTTATTTTTTCAAATATTATACTTTTATATCTTTTATTGTTCAGCATTGAATAATAAAAATTAGTTTTGCATAGTTATTGTTAGTAAAAATACATTAAAAAAGATATTTTATATGAATGATTCCCTGAAATCTGTACAGGCACTTGCGACTCAAACCGGTGAAATAAAAACTACTCATTTCAATTTAATCGAAATGCTTACACACGGAGGACCTGTAGGTATTTTTGTAATGATTTGCCTTTTTGCATTGTTTGTTATCTCTTTATATATTTTTTTTGAACGATTTTTAACTATACGGAAATTTTCAAATAAAAAATCAACTTTATTAAATGATGTCAGAGATTTTATTCATGAGGGTAAAATTGATGCGGCTCTTGATTTATGCAAAAGAACTCATACGCCAGAGGGAAGAGTTTTATATAAAGGAATTATGAGAATTGGTAAACCTACACGGGATATAAGTGATGCCATTGAAAATACAGCACAACTGGAAATATTTGAGCTTGAAAAAAATGTTGGGGTTTTAGGAACTATCTCAGGAGCAGCTCCTATGCTGGGTTTTTTAGGTACTGTAGTGGGTATGATCATAGCTTTTTTTGCTACCAGTTCTCAGGATCAGGCCAGTGCTCAAATGTTGGCAGGCGGTATTTATTCAGCTATGGCTAATACAGCTGCAGGTTTAATAGTAGGTCTACTGGCATATCTCTTTTACAATATTCTGGTAATAAAAATCGATCGTTTCGTCTACTCTTTACAATTAACTGCCATTGACTTTTTAGACATTTTAAATAAACCTGTAACTCAATCTTAAATTTTAAATTGGAATGAAATTACAAAGAAGAAACAGAGTTTTACCTGAGTTTAGTATGGCATCTATCACAGATGTTATCTTTTTACTTTTAACCTTCTTTATGCTGACTGCCTCTGCCAGTCAATCGGCCTTAAATGTAACTCTTCCCAATGCTAAAGGGCAGGAAATGCCTGCAGAAAGAGTATACATAGCAGTTTCGATCGAAGGAAAATACTTTCTTAATAAAAAGGAAATTGCCAAAGAGGATATTGAACCTTCTTTAAAAAAATTATTTCAGTCGAATCCTTCTCCTTCATTTGTTATTGCTGCTGATGCAGATGCTCTTCATAAAGATGTAATCTATTTAATGGATATAGCAAACCGAAATAAATATAAAGTTTTAATAGCTGCCAATCCTGATTCCACGAATAAAGATTCCATAAGCGATGAGCACCCATAGAATCCAAACGAATGAAAATAAGAAAGAGCGTATCATAAGCGGATGTATAACTTTTATTATATCTGTAATCGTTTTAATTCTAATTTTTCTTTTCAAGACTACTTATACCACTGTTAATCCTCCTTCGTACATCGATATTAATTTTCAGACTGATGAACTTGGAGCTAACTATGGCCAGGATGAAGTAGGATTAGGTGATGAAGAACCTGCAGATCAAGATGTTTTATTAGGAAACGGAGGAGATCCTCTTGCTGAAAATATCAGTTCTAATAATGACATCCCAGATAAACAAGAGCCTATTGAAAATAAAAAATATCTTACGGATGCTTCTGCTAAAGATGCTGTATCTACTCCGATTAAAAAAACTGAGAAACTGAAAAAGAAAACGGAAATTAAAAAAACGATTTCCTCAAATCCTTCAAATTCAAAAAATTCTGATAAATCTAACGGTAAAAACGGAAACCAATCCGGAGGAAATCCTAAAGGTAATGCCGCTTTAGGTGCATTGTTAAAAGGAAAAGGAACCAGTACATCGTCTAAAGGTGAGGGAACAGGAGGAAAACCAGGACAAAATCAGGGAGTAGAGACCGGAGGCAGCGGTAGCGGCGGTGTAGGTATTGGAAACGGCCGAAAACTAGTTAGTTGGATTCCTGGAACAAATGGTAAATCTGGAAAAGCTCCGGTTAATAATTGTACTGAATTCGGAACTATAACTTTTTCTTACACCGTTAATAAAAACGGAGATGTCACATCTGTAGAAAGAACTTCCGGAAAAAGCAATACTTGTATGGTAAATGCCGGAAAAAAATGGATCAAAGAATACGTTAAAGCAGAAAAAGCTAATTCTATTTCTTCGGGAACTTACAAAATAAACTTTTAGTTTGTTTGTTATATATTTAACTTACAATTAAATATTTTACATTTATGAGTTTTATCCAAAATCAAGCATTAGGATAAATGCTTTTTCATAAACTTAAGACTTCCCAACGCAAGATCTGATTCATTATATGGAGAAGTCTGCCATAGAGAAACCATTGACTGCATTCCCGGTACTGAAGAAGAGAAGTTTTCCAAAACTAAATTACCCTCAAAATCTATATCTTTTAAAGCTTGAAAAAATTCTTGCCAATTAACCGTTCCTTCTCCTAGCATACCTCTGTGAGAATCCGTCATATGCACATGTTTTAACTTATTCCCTGCCAAAATCACCGGATCATAAAAATTATTTTCTTCTATATTCATATGAAATGTATCCAAATGTAGAAAAAGGTTATTTTTTCCTATTCTTTCTATAAGATCAAGTACATTTTTCGCTGTATTGCACACATAAGATTCATATCTGTTAATAGGCTCTATCCCTATATTAACTCCTTTTGTGGCTGCATAATCCGATATTTCTGACCATACATCCGTAATAACATTAATTTCCGATTCTTTTAAGGGTTCTCCGGAAAATGCACCTAATCCACCATGTAAAACTCCCCCTAAAAAGTCCGTTTCCAGTTCTGATGTTTTATTTATTGCTTCTTTAATTAAACGGGTTGCCTCTTCAGGATAAAAAGCTATATGTTTTTCTTTAGGTAAATTTAAGGAGCATACAGCCTCTAAACGATTGTCATCAAGTTGTTTTTTTACCGTTTGGGTATCAAATTGCATGGAAGTAGGCAACAAAATTTCTATAAGATCAAATCCTGCTTCTGCTGTTTTTTCAATTGCATATTTACCAGCTTCGGGAGTCCATTGGGGAGTAATCCAGGAAAGTAGTGAAGCTCCAAATTTAATTTTCATTGATTTTCTTTTTGGGTTAATTCTTAGCTTATTATTAAAATCATTTGATCATCTGATCTTCTTATTTATAATGTTTGCCCTGTTTATTATTGTGTTTGTATATTATTTAAATGTTTTAGGTTTATAAAACTTGATAGCGAATACAATAATTACAGCATAACATAGTATAGGTAACAAATAAGCATGAGCTACATTCTTTTCTGCTATATATCCCATTAAAGGAGGGAACACTGCTCCTCCAAACATTGCCATAACTAAGAATGAAGAAGCATTCTGTGTATTAGTCCCTAGCTTTTTCAGACCTAAACTAAATATTGTAGGATACATAATACTTAAAAATAAGTTTAATCCTATCAAAGATATAAAAGATGCCCAGCCCCAACTTTGAGCCACTATTAGACATAAAATAATATTACAAAATGTGAATATTGCCAGTAATTTATTCGGTGCTATAAACCTCATTAAAAAAGTCCCTAAAAACCTACCCAGCATCATCATCGCCATACTCAATGAAAAATAGTATGAGGCCTCTGTTTCTGCCAAATGCATTTTTTCAACTCCATAATTTATAAAGTAAGCCCAGGTACCTCCTTGTGCAGCAATATTAAAAAACTGTGCCACCACTGCTGCTATAAAATGTCTTTGTTTCCATAAGGGTGCCTTTGAATTATATTCAGCTGTTTCATCTCCCGAAGTTATATCTTCATTTGAATCTTCGTTCGCGTGAGGATCTTTCAAATCAGGAACTTTTATGAAAGAAAATATAACAGCTAAAACTAATATTAAAATTCCTATGTAAGTGTATAAATACTTCACAGAATCCAATGAGTTATCATTTGCGTTTTTTACTGAACCAAAAATAAGAATTCCTCCTAGCAAAGGTCCAACGATAGCTCCCAGTCCATTAAATGATTGTGCAAAGTTTACCCGCTGATCGCTCGTACGCTCATCTCCGAGTGCAGCAACAAACGGATGGGCTACTGTTTCAAGGGTAGCCATTCCTAGGGCCATTACAAATAATGCAAATCTAAAAAAGTTGAATGATGCATTGTTGGCGGCAGGAATAAATAAAAATGAGCCTAAGGAAAATAATGCTAAACCTAATATTACACCTAATTTATATCCATATTTTTTCATAAAAATACCAGCCGGAACTCCCATAAGTGCATAAGCTCCGAAAATGGATAACTGTATATAACCTGACTTTGATTTTGAAATATTTAATACGTTTTGAAAATGCTTATTAAGAACATCTCCCATCGTTAGAGCGACTGCCCAAAAGAAAAATAAGGATATTACAAACGATAATATTAAATAATATTTTTTTTCGGTAAATTTTGGAATACTCATACTTTATTTTTTTGAATTTTAAATAAGTAAAGGATAAATGAAAAGAAATAATCTTACTTTTTTGATAGAATAAAGATATTTACCCTCAATGTTAGTACTTTATAATATGTTCTTTAGCAAGCAAATATAAAGTTGAAATAATTAAAAAAAAACAACTTTAGTTTACTTGTTTTTTTACGAAAAAGAATACATTTGCATCTTTTTTTACATTCTAATTTCTTAACTGATAATTAACTAATTCTTAACTAATTGTGTAAAATGTTTATATATTTAACACCTAACTTTTCTATTATAAAATTCATTTATTTAATCGTTTAAATAAAAAATGAGCAACTATTTTTTTATTTATTTTATAAATTATCTTATTCCATAACAATATTTCCTACTCAACAAATTCTCTTTTCAAATTAAAGTTTTACTTTCAGCAATTGAACAAGAATAATTTATAAATAAAAAGAGCGTGAATTAACACGCTCTTTTATATGATAATATACTTTTATTTTTTTACCCTACACTTCCTTCCAGAGATATTTCCAAAAGTTTTTTTGCTTCAACCGCAAACTCCATTGGCAATTTATCCAAAACCTCACGGCTAAATCCGTTCACGATCAAAGCGATTGCTGTTTCTGTGTCAATTCCTCTTTGATTACAATAAAAAATCTGATCTTCTCCTATCTTTGAAGTTGTAGCTTCATGTTCTAATTGTGCAGATTTATTTTTTATTTCTATATATGGAAAGGTATGCGCTCCACATTGGTTTCCCATTAATAAGGAATCACACTGCGAAAAATTTCTTGCATTTTCTGCTCCGGGCATAACTTTAACTAATCCTCGGTAGCTATTTTGTGATTTACCTGCTGAAATACCTTTTGAAATAACCGTTGAACGGGTATTTTTACCAATATGGATCATTTTTGTTCCGGTATCTGCTTGCTGATAATTATTAGTTACAGCTATTGAATAAAACTCGCCAACAGAATTATCTCCTTTTAAAATACAAGAGGGATATTTCCAGGTAACTGAAGATCCGGTTTCTACCTGGGTCCAAGAAACTTTTGCATTTTTTTCGCAAACGGCTCTCTTTGTCACAAAATTATAAACTCCTCCTTTCCCTTCTTTGTCACCGGGATACCAATTCTGAACTGTTGAATATTTTATTTCAGCTCCTTCTAAAACTATTAATTCCACTACAGCCGCATGCAACTGATTTTCATCACGTTGCGGAGCCGTACAACCTTCAAGATAAGAAACATAGCTACCTTCATCCGCAATTAAAAGAGTTCTTTCAAACTGACCGGTTCCTGATTGATTTATCCTAAAATAAGTAGATAATTCCATAGGGCATCTGACTCCTTTAGGAACATAACAAAAAGAGCCATCTGAAAATACAGCGGAATTAAGAGCGGAATAAAAATTATCCCCTTTAGGTACAACTTTTCCTAAATATTTTTTTACTAATTCCGGATGATTTTGAATTGCCTCACTGATAGAACAGAAAATAATTCCTTTTTCTGCCAAAGTTTCAGAAAAAGTAGTTTTCACAGAAATACTGTCAATTACAGCATCAACGGCTACACCTGAAAGTCGCTTTTGCTCCTCAAGTGAAATACCTAGCTTTTCAAATGTTTTAAGTAAATCAGGGTCAACTTCATCTAAACTGCTTAGCTCAACCTTTTTTTTAGGGGCAGCATAATATTTTATCCCTTCAAAATCTGGCTCGTTAAATGAAACGTTCGCCCAATGAGGAGTTGCCATTTTTTTCCAAATCTTAAAAGATTCCAACCTCCAGTCCAGCATCCAGTCCGGTTCGTTTTTTCTTTTAGATATCTCTTTTACAATTTCTTCATTCAGGCCAATAGGAAAATCTTCATATTCAAGCTCTGTGCTCCATCCATGTTCATATTCTTTATTTTCAAGATCGACCCGTAGTTCTTCTTCTGTATATTTAGTTTTGCTCATTGTAATTTTCTATCATTATAAATTCAGGATTGACATCTGTCAATTCTTCCGCAAAAATACAGAGTTTATACTTAGATATTCCAATAGTCTATAGATTTTTTTAATAATGGAATATATAAAACTTGTTAAAAAAACAAGTTATACATCTTTCTTGTATTTTATCCGAAATTTGTTGAAATTAGCTACTATATAGGTACGGATTAGTAATTTTTCTATTTGTAAACTATAACAAAACACTAGGTTATATTTATTTAAAAACATATATTTATTATAAAAAAATAATATTATCATTAGCAACAATTTCATTAATTTCTTTGTCAGCTTGCAATGACAAAAAAGCTACTTCTACTCCAGCTTCTGCAGATTCGACTTCATCAAGTACACAAGCTGAATCTTCTCAAACAGATCCTCAGCCAACTGAGTCAATCAATGCGGAAATTCCAGAATTTTCTGATCCGGAAATAAAAAAATTCGCTGAAGACTATACTTCTTTTGTTAAAGATTTAACAGCTGCTTATACTGCTAAGGACATGACAAAAGCTGCTGAGTTACAGCAAAAAGCTATGGAATGGGCTAACAAATCAACCGAAATTTCTAAAAAGTTGGTTTCAAACCCCGAAGATGCTAAAAAATTCTCTGAATATACACAGAAGTTAACTACTGAGTTACAGAGCGCAATGACTGCTAAATAATAAATAATTACAAAAAAGGTCTCTTTTGTTATAAAAGAGACCTTTCTAAATTTTATACCTTTATAAATAACTAAACGGCAAAACTTTCACCGCATCCGCAAGTTCTTTGTGCATTTGGATTATTGAAAATAAATCCTTTGCCATTCAAACCTCCTGAATATTCTAAGGTAGTGCCTATTAAATATAGAAATGATTTTTTATCTACTAAAATCTTGACACCATTATCTTCAAATAGTTTATCTTCCGGATTTTGATTATGATCAAAACTTAACTTATACGATAATCCGGAACAACCACCACTTTCCACTCCTACTCTTACAAAATCTTTAGAGTAATCAAAGCCATCATCTTCCATTAATCCAATGATTTTTTTCTTTGCTTCCAGAGATACTTTTATCATGTTGAATCTTATTAAATTAAATTACTTATTACAAAATTAGTTACAAATTATATTTAAAATATATAAAAGGAATCATTTTTTTTAATACCTTCATAATGTCCTATTTTACACCCTGCAACCATTGTTCTATAATTTCCAGACTTTCTTTGGGTGCTTCTAACATTCCCATATGGCCGGTAGGAAGTTCAAATAAGGAGACATTTTGAAAATCTTGAATGCTTTTTTTCAATTCGGCATTTTTTATAGCATTATCGAACTCTCCCGTAATTATTAATACCGGTTTGTCTAAATCCCTGACAACATCTGTACGATCCTGTCTTAATCTCATTCCCTTCAACGCTGCTGATATACCCGTTAAAGAAGATTCCTCAGCCCAGGAAACCGCCTGTTGTATCTCTTCACTCAAATTTGGCACCTCATTTTGCGCAAATAAGTTAGGTATCGACAGTCGAAAAAATTCTTTAGGATTTTTGACCACTACCTCAGCAGCTTTCAAACGCTGTTCTTTTTTAGCTTCATCATCCGGCAAAGTAGTTGAATAAAACAAGCCCAATCCTTGTACTTTATATTTAAATTGGTCTGCAAACGCCAATGCTACATATCCTCCCATTGAATGACCTATAATAACTACTTCGTCCAAATGTAAGTATTCCAAAACTTCATTAACTTTTTCAGCCATATATTCCATTCTATTGACATCTTTAGAATTGGTAGAGGATTTTCCATGGCCGGGAAGATCTATAGCTATTACCCGGTATCTTTTTGACAGTTCATCCTGAAAATATTTCCACATTCTGGAATTTTCCAAAAAACCATGCAACAATACTACAGCCTTACCCTTACCTTTTTCTGTAAAATATAACATTGAAAACTTTTAATTAATTTACAAAATTACAATTTTTTAATCTGATCTTCATTTTTACAGACAGATACTGCTAATAATTAAAAAACATATTTTGAGATAATGTTTATATTTATCTAAGAATTGACTATTTCGTTTTTTTAATAAACTTTAAACATACCAAAACCCTTCTCATGATTTAACAAAAATTATATCAAATACCCAGCGTTTGGCTCTGTTTTTGATGACTGAGATCTTGACTAATATCAAAAAATGGTAAATATGAAAGTTATTAAATTAGTATTATTGTCTTCCATCGGACTTTTAGCGATGTCTTGTGTAAGCAGGAAAGAGTTTGAACAAGCTAAAGCTAATTATCAGTCTTGTTTAGAAAGAAATGCAGAAAAAGACAGAACAATTGCTACTCTGGAAGAAAGAAATAAGTCTTATGATGAACAAATGAACTTACTGAGAAGACAGAACGAAACTTTACAGAAAAACCTTGCTGACTGTATGGCTACTGGGAAAGCGGGTTCTGTTAATATAGATAATCTGATTAGAGAAATCAATGCTTCCAATGCGTATATCAAAAGATTAACTGAAGCTCGTGCTAAAAATGATTCCCTTAACCTTGCTTTATCCAATAAGCTTAAACGTTCGCTGGATAATTTAAATGACACTGATGTAGATGTTAAAGTACAAAAAGGTGTTGTTTTTATATCTTTATCTGACAATATGCTGTATAAGTCCGGAAGCTATGAAGTACTTCCTTCTGCTGAAAATGTTCTGGAAAAAGTTGCCAGAATTATTAACGACTACAATGACTATGACATTCAGGTTCAAGGATATACTGACAATGATCAATTTAGAAATTCTTCTGCCGGATGTATAAGAGACAACTGGGACTTAAGTGTTATGAGAGCAACCTCTATTGTTAAATTGCTTCAAACCAAATTTGGTGTTAACCCTGCCAGAATGCTAGCAGGTGGTCATGGAGAATACCAACCAAAAGTAGCTAACGATACTCCTTCTAACAAAGCGATTAACAGGAGAACTGAAATTGTTATCTTGCCTAAACTGGATCAGTTTATGGAATTGATGGATATAAAAAAATAATTTAAAAATATAATTAGTTAAGTTTAAAGAGCCTCATAATGAGGCTTTTTTATTTGTTATTTTTTTATTAACATCCTTTTTACAGTCTGAATTTTTTTATATTTTTGTACTTAAATTAAATTTAAAAAATGGAAATAGCTGGAAGGATTAAATTAATTTCTGATATTCAGACCTTTGATAGTGGATTCAAAAAAAGAGAATTGGTTATTACAACTGAAGAACAATATCCTCAACATATTTTAATAGAATTATTGGGAGACAGAACTGATATTATCAACCCTTTCAAAGTAGGTGATGATGTAAAAGTATCGATCAATATCAGAGGTAGAGAATGGGTTAATCCGCAAGGAGAAACTAAATATTTTAACAGCATTACCGGATGGAGGATTGAAAAGTTAACGATGGATTCAACTATGAACTCAGGCGGTTCTTCCATGTCTCAACAACCACCTGTATCTCCTGCCCCAACAACTCCTATGCAGGAAGATGAAGATGACGATTTACCATTTTAAACATATATAAAATACAATTTAAGCACCTGCCAACAGGTGCTTTTTTTTATGGAAACAATTTACCTTCTTAATGAAAAATTAGAATTCCCTGAAACCTCATTAGCTCTGAAAAACGGTCTTCTTGCTGTTGGTGGTGACCTATCCCCTGAAAGGGTATTACTAGCTTATAAATCCGGAATCTTTCCCTGGTTTAACTCCGATGAGATCGTTCAATGGTGGGCTCCAGATCCCCGATTTATTCTTTTCCCAAAAGAAATCAAAATATCTAAATCTACACGGAGATTACTTTCTAAAAATCATTTTCGGTTTACAGAAAATCTTTGTTTTGAAAAAGTAATTCGCCATTGTGCTTCTGTTAAAAGAGAAGGACAGGATGATACATGGATTACAGAAGATATGATTGAAGCTTATATCCGATTACACAGATTAGGTATTGCAAAAAGCTTGGAAGTCTGGGAAAATACTGATTTAGTCGGCGGTTTCTATGGTATTGATTTGGTTGACGTTTTTTGTGGGGAAAGTATGTTTTCATTAAAACCTAATGCCTCAAAATGTGGATTTACCTATTTTGCTGAAAAATATAAAGATCACTATAAAGTAATTGATTGTCAAATCTATTCCACCTATCTTGCTCAGCTGGGAGCCTGTGAAATATCATTAAAAACTTTTAAAAATTATCTGGATACCGACCGGGTTAAAAATTTGCATTTCAAAGAATAAATGTCTATTTTTGCTCGCTAAAATATAATCGGACAACCATGTCAATTAAAAGAAATAAAAAAGAAGTTCACTCTACCACTAAAGATGTTTTAAACTCTGCAAATGAAATCGCATCATCCGGTGAAAAATTTCTGGAAAAATTTGCCAAACCTATCGGAATCATTTTCGGTGTAGTTATTATTGCTGTTTTAGGTTATGTACTTTATGATAATTACGTGGTTACTCCTAAAAATATAGAAGCTTCAGATTTGATGGTTGATGCTGAAAACTTATATAATGAAGGCAAAACGGATCAAGCTTTAGGAGGTAAATCAAGTGGTATTTCCGGATTTGTTGATATCGGTGAAGAATATAAAAATACCAAAGCCGGAAAATTAGCTTATTTATATGCTGCGTCCACAGAATTTAAAAACGGAAACTATCAAAAAGCATTGGATCTTATTCAAAACTTTGATTCGTCAGATAAAGATTTGAAAGCCGTAAAATATGGTATTATGGGAGATGCTTATGCAGAATTAAATAATACAACTGAGGCTTTAAATTATATGACCCAGGCAGCTAACGAAAGCTCTAATGCTGCTACTGCTTATCAGTTTAATAAAAAAGCCGGAATTTTAGCTATGTCGTTGAATCAAAATGAAAAGGCTTTAGAATTCTTTCAAACAATACACGACAAATATCCGGATGTTGATCAGTCCGGAGAAGTTGAAGCATATATAGAACGATTAAAATACGCAACAGGAAAACAATAATGGCAACAACAAACTTATCCGCTTACGATAAAAAAATATTACCCAATGCCGAAACTTTTCGTTTCGGTATTGTTGTTTCTGACTGGAATTCAGAAGTAACTCATAATATGCATAAAGGTGCATTAGAGACACTTCTCGATTTAGGAGCCCGTGAAAAAAATGTAGAAACTATTTTTGTACCGGGTGCTGTAGAATTGGTGTACGGAGCCAGCCAGCTATGTAAAAAAAACAACTATGATGCTATCATTGTCATAGGGTGTGTGATTCGTGGTGAAACGGCCCATTTCGACTATGTATGTTCGAGTGTTACACAAGGAGTAACTCATTTAAATACACATACTGATACTCCGGTAGTATTTTGTGTTTTAACGGATGATCATCTTCAACAATCCTTAGACAGGAGTGGAGGAAAGCTAGGAAACAAAGGAATTGAAGCCGCAGTTGTAGCTGTACGAATGGCCGATTTGAAAAGTAAAATTTAAAAAAAATAAGAGGAGAAACTAATTTCTCCTCTTATTTTTTTATTTTTATGATAATCTCAGCAATTATTCCGTTAATTCCAAAACCCAGCCAGGAAATTAGTCTGTATACATCCATAGGAGGTAAATCCCAACAGCTAAATATAATTACTTTCCATAATCGTAACGTTATAGCAGAAAGAGTCAATGCATAGCTCCTGATCATATAATTCTTATGGCTCTTTATGTTCCTTCTTTTTGCCAGTATAAAAGCTTTATAAGTTGTCCACCACCAGGCAACCGAAAGAATTATAAATGCCAGAATGGAAATTAAACCACCATTTGCATAAAATGACATCACAAGTCCTGACGGAGCTGCAAATACCATCACATCTATAATATAAACATAACCTAAGTATCTATGAACACGCGGATATTTCCTTGTTAGGAAACCGGAAAACTGAGTAAACCCGGCAAATACCGATATAAAAGAAGTAAAAACATGAATATAAAATGCTGTTTTCCAAATTTTAATATGCAAGTAATCTTGTTTGATACGTAAAAACCCAACATCCTGATCAAATGTAAAATATTGTACACTTATTTTAAGTAGCAATATTGTATAGTAACCGAGTACAGCTAAACTTAATATTTTTATTACATTTGCAAAATAACGCATAAAAATGCTTGTTTAATAAAATTTTTACTATGCAAAAGTACATATATATTCTCATTCCGTTTTTAATTTTATCATGTAATAAAAAATTGAACGAAGAAATTAATGATAAAAAGACTTCCGCTTATAAAACAAATCCATCAGAAAAAAAAGATTCTATAATTAGTGAAGGAATCACCGGTCTTTGGTTCGGAAAATTTGATCTTTCGGAAAAAGAATTGAAAGCCCGGAAGGAAATCAATAACTTGGAGTCTGAAGATAGACCTCAACATTTGCTATCATTCACCTATATTAACCCTTCCACCGGTTATTGGGAAGTAAAACCACCAAATTCGTTAGCTATAGAAATTTATTCATTAAACAACGATAGTTCTTTTACCGGAAGATCTATTTGTGCGGGAAATATATATGAAATAGAAGGTAAATTTTCTAAATTAAGAGATCAATCCTATCATTTTCAAGGCAAGGAGATTGGAGAGGGCAATAACAAAGGAACTTTTGACTTCAAAATTTTTGAGGGTACTGCCATTGGATATTGGATATCCGATTCAAATAAAAAGAAAACTTTCGGTTTAAGTTATATAAACTTTGTATATGATAAGAATGCAGGTCAGGATCAATTACTTATAGAGACAAATCCTTCGGTATCACTATTAAATTCCTCACATATCGAAAACTTAAGGCGCCATGAGCTAAGAATAATCAGAAATACTATATTTGCACGTCACGGAATGAGTTTTACATCTTCAGACCTAAGAAATTATTTTGAAAGTAAAGATTGGTATATCCCTCACACAAAAGATGTAAACAAAGATCTTACTCCTGTAGAAATAAAAAACATAGCTTTAATTAACCGGTACGAGGCTTATGCAGAAGATACGTTTCAAGAATTCGGAAGGTAGTTTTTAAACTATATATAACTCTTGATTTCATCAATAATATCTTGAGCTCCTAATTCTTTTGCTTTATTTGCCATTATTTTACCGATAGAACTATAGCTTTGTATGGAAAATTCATCCTGAATAATTACCTTTTTCTTTCCATCTAATGAAACGATTCCTCCCTGGAAAATCAATTGGTCATTTTTAATTTTAGCATGGGCTCCGATAGGTGCAGTACATCCTCCTTCCAATACATTCAGAAATTCTCTTTCAGCAGTAACACATTGTTGAGTTTCTTTATGATTGATTTTCTTGAGAATTTCGTTTACTGGAACATTATTTTCCAAAGATGTTATCCCAACGACTCCCTGTGCTGGAGCGGGAATTATAAAATCAAGCACTTCATAATCCATCTGTAAATCCAGTCGTTTAATTCCAGCTAAAGAAAATATAGTTCCATCAAAGTTTTCTGTTTCTAACTTAAGTAACCGGGTTTGCACATTTCCCCTGATATTACTAAATTTTACTTGTGGATAGGCTGCTTTCCAGAAAGCCCTACGTCGTAAACTTCCTGTACCGATATACAGATTTTCAAAGTTGCCTGCCTGAAGATTTTTCTTTGGGTTACGAATAAGAATATCCGATTCATAATCGCGCTTTAAAACAGAAGATAATATAATGCCTTCAGGCAATAGGGTAGGAACATCTTTTAAGCTGTGAACCGCAATATCAATCTCATTATTTAACAATGCTATATCTAAATCTCTGGTAAAGACTCCTACTACATTCATTTGATAAAGGGGCTGTGTCAGATTTTTATCCCCTAAGGAAGCGATAGGAATAATCTGTGTAGTATGTCCTAACTTATTTAATTGTTGTTCTACTTCCAGAGCCTGCCACATGGCCAAAGGGCTGTTGCGTGTACCTATGCGAATAAGATCCATGGTATTATATTTATTTTGAGACTTCCAACTGAAACATCTCTTTAAATAATCCTATGGTATCCTCCGCTTTTTCAGGATTTTTAATTAAGTAGTCAGCAAGCCTGTTAGTAATTTTTTGTACAATACGATCCGATAATTGTGTTTCTTCTTGTGACACATTAATCTGATCTTTTTTTAATGTTTTAATCTGATATTCCTTAATTCTGTCTAAATCTGATTTAAATGCGTAAATTACAGGTACATACTTTCGGTTTTCAAACCATAAAATAAACTCTTCCTGCATTTCTCTTACAATACTTTCAGCCTTAGGTATTTCTTTATTACGAGCTTCCAATGTATGATTGATAGTTCGTGATAAATCATCTACATTTAAAAGAGTTACATGATCATACTCTTTCAAATCCAACGATATATTTACTGGAACAGAAAGATCAATAAGCAAAACGGGTTTTTCGGAAATCAGGTCTTTTTTGGTAATAACCGGCTGAGAAGCTCCTGTAGCAACAATTACAATATCTGATTGATTAAGTTGTTCTTTCAGGCCTGAGTATTCTTTAACATTAAGATTTAAAGAGTCTGCAATATCTTTTGCTTTGGAAATTGTCCGGTTTATAAGAGTTACCTTTGGTTCTTTGATATGTTTTACCAGGTTTTCACACGTATTTCTGCCAATTTTACCCGTGCCAACCAGCGTAATATTTTTATTGGAAAGATCATTGCAATTGTTCAGTATATAATGAACCGCAGCATACGACATAGAGGTAGCACCGTTGCTTATGGCTGTCGAACTTTTTATTTTTTTAGAAGTTTGTATCCCCGTATTGATAAGTCTTTCAAGAAAAGCATCCGTAGCCTGATATTTCTTAAATCTTTTAAACCATGTTTTTACCTGGGATATGATTTCAAAATCACCTAGAATCTGGCTTTCCAAACCTGCGGAAACTCTTAAGAAATGAGTTAAGGCATCATAACCATTGTAGATGTTTATATAAGAGGTAAACTCTTCAGAAGAAACACCAATTTCTTCACAAAATAGTTCTATTACTGAATTTATATCGCTAGTGTGAGTATAAAGCTCTGTACGATTACAAGTGGAAAGTATAAAAACTTTAGTATCCGTAACTTGTTTTATCTTTTCACAAAAAGATTCCACCAATTCAGGAAAAAAACTAAACTTTCCTCTTATTTTGGTATCAGCCTTTTCGTAACTTAAACTTACGCTGTAAAAACGATGGATTGTATCAGATGAAAACCTTTTCATAATTCGTGAAACAAATTTATCAATGTGAATACATAGAAAATACCTATTTTTATAAAAAAATACCTCTGAAAGTCGTATTTTTGAATTTTGGAATGATTCTAAATAGTAGTATAACTATGATAAAAATCATGAAACTCTAAAATATAGTGTTTTTACAAAGAGTAGCAAATGGATTTAAAAAATACCTTTAAAAGTAGAATACGAGAGAATAAAATTGGCAAAGATATTTATCTTGCACAGATTGACAACTATACCATTTTTACCGATACCATATCCAAACCGGTGGGTAAAAGGTTCATACAATTTTATTTTTGCACCAAAGGAAGGGCTACCTTTCATTTTGAAAACAAAGATCAATATCTTATGAAAGAAGGATATTCTCTGCTTCTTTTTAATTCTGAAATTGATATTCCCATAAATATTAGCCTGGCAAAAAAATCTAAATTGATCATTTTTGTTATCACCTTAAATAAAATGGAAGAAATATTTACGGGTTTCGAAGGTAAATTACCTTTCCATGAATCACTAACCGCTCGAACTTTATATAAAGAAAAACTTCTCAGCGTACCTGAAAAACTAATCATTACCCAATTGGAAAATTTCTCTCTGGACTCGGATTTTGAAAATATGTATCTTTCATTAAAACTTCATGAATTATTGCTACATTATTTCTCAGTTACAGATCCAATTACTGAAAAAAACAAAACGCTTAAGGATGAAAAATTTTTAGAACAACTTCAGGAAATAAAAGAACTATTACTGGAAAATATTACACATCCGCCCACCTTAAATGACCTTTCCTTACAGTTTAATTTAAGTGAATATAAGATTAAAGAAGGCTTTAAAAAATATTATGGAAAGACTCTATCCCATTTTCTTTTAGATACTAAAATGGAAATAGGAAAGGAAAAACTGGATTTAAAAGTAAAACAGGTGCAGGAAATAGCTCACGATTTAGGCTATGAGAATCCCAGCCACTTCATTGAAGCATTTAAAAAAAAGTACGGAATTACACCCAAACAATGGATGATGAAATAACAGATAAATTTCTTGAGATTAAAATAATTAAATATTGATTTATAATCTACAAACCATTCTTGAGATTAAAATATTTTTTTTAAAGTTCTCCTTTTCCAAATGATAATTTATTACTTTTAGCCGACAAAACTACTTATATGAAGCAAAAAGATAAAGTAAATTATATTATAACCGAATTAAACAGACTTTACCCTAACCCTGTAGCTCCCTTAGACTACCAAAATGTTTTTACACTATTAATTTCTGTTTTGCTGTCAGCTCAAACAACGGATAAAAAAGTTAACGAGGTTACTCCGGCTCTATATAAAATTGCTCCCAATGCATTTAAAATGGCGGAATTGCCAGATTGGGAGATTAAAGAATATATAAAAGAAATAGGTTTATCCAATACCAAATCCAAAAATGTACACAATCTTTCCCAGATATTAGTTCAAAAATATAACGGTGAAGTTCCTGAAAGCTTTGAAGAGCTGGAAGCCTTACCCGGCGTGGGACACAAAACAGCCTCAGTAGTCATGAGCCAGGGCTTTGGACATCCTGCCTTTCCGGTAGATACTCATATACACCGACTCATGAAACTATGGAAGCTCACTAAAGGCAAGAATGTGGAAGAAACGGAAAAAGACGCCAAGAGATTA
The DNA here is from genome assembly GCF_004023655.1 of Apibacter sp. HY039. Classification (NCBI taxonomy): domain Bacteria; kingdom Pseudomonadati; phylum Bacteroidota; class Flavobacteriia; order Flavobacteriales; family Weeksellaceae; genus Apibacter; species Apibacter sp. HY039. Next base: position 145,903 of record NZ_SAYM01000001.1, read on the forward strand.
TTTCCAAAAGAACTCTGGAATAAACTACACATTCAAATTATATATTATGGTAGAGAATATTCTCCTGCCCGCGGATGGAAAATTGAAAAAGATTTTATTACCAGACATATCTTAGAAAATTAATTTTTCTTATTTTTATACTTACATATAAAATTCAATGAAAAATATCGTACTTATCTTTGGAGCCATCTACGGAATGACTTCTGTGATTTTGGGTGCATTCGGAGCCCATGCATTTAAAAAAATATTATCTCCTGACAGGATTGCCAGTTTTGAAACCGGTGTTAAATACCAGATGTATCATGCTCTGGCACTTTTACTAATAGGCTTTTCTCTTTCTTTTACTACGGGATTGGAAAAATGCGCCGGTTGGGGAATGATTGTCGGAACCTTCTTGTTTTCCGTTAGTATTTATTTCCTGTCATTTTCAGAATACTGGAATGTAAATCTTAAATTTTTGGGGCCTATAACTCCATTGGGAGGACTTTTTATGATTGTAGGATGGGGTTGTTTATTATTTTATTTTATTAAAGGTAGATAGATGCTCCTTTAAAAAAGGTCTGATTTTAAGAATGACAAATTCACTGGAGAGCATAAGATAAAACTTGGAAGAATCCTTACATAGTTCGCTGGGATAAAAATCTTCATAAAGTCCGGGCAAAAAATCATGCAGATGAACACTTTGGTGCAAACTGGTGTTTTCGTAGCAAGCCACGTCTTTCCTGTAAACATATGGAGGATAAATAGTAAATGTAGGCTTTTGCAACGCTTTTGCCGTGACTACGGAACGGCTGTCGTTACCAATAAAAAGAGTACAATTATCCATAAATGCCAGATACTCCCGTACAGATTTACCAACGGGCTGAACAAAAACTTTGGTATTAGAATTAAGCAAGGATAATAATTCATTTACCTGCTTGTACTGTGAAGGCAAATAATTGAATAATAAATCGGCTCTATAATTTGTCCAGAGATAATCAATTAATTTTGCCATGCTTCCCAGTGTCCAGGTATTGTGTTTATTTGAGCCGAAAATTCCAAGCATAATTACTGGCCGGGTAAATTTTATACCCGCATTCAGCATAATTTCCCTTGCTTCAGACCTTTCTTCATCCGTAAGATATATTTTCACCTGAGGGTCTATAGGCACGGTATGATCTTTTAGAAATTCTTCTAAAACAACCAATCGGTTTTCCAACAGGTTACAGGTCTGCGTCAACGGCTCTGAGACAGGATGTATAACTGAATGGTAAAAAATATCGGTCAGGGGTTTATGAAAACCATATTTCTTTTTTGCCTTTGAAAAAAAAGTAGTAAACACACTTTTAAAATCAACAGACATATCAATAAGTATATCATATTTTTCACTTCTTACCAGTCGTATGTATTTATACATAAACAAAAGTGAATAAATACGGTTACTGTCCACTGCGATAATTCTATCAATTTGGGGGTTCTTTTGCAGAACCCCCTTATATTTTCTGTAACACAGAAAATCTATTTTTATATCCGGATAGATTTTCTTCAGATTATTAGCCACAACGGTAGAAATAAGTACATCACCGATAGAACTATATTGTATAATTAATGCTTTCACATCTATCCTTTTAGTTATTTTTTAAACAGAAACGCTGTGTTCTCTCAAGGCATCATTAAGAGACGTTTTTTTATCGGTACTTTCTTTACGGGTTCCGATTATAAGTGCACAGCTAACCCCATAGTCACCTGCGGGAAATTTTTTGGTAATGGACCCCGGAATGACCACTGAGCGAGGAGGAACGTATCCTTTATACTCTTTAGGTTCACTACCGGAAACATCTATAATTTTAGTTGACGATGTAAGAGTAACATTAGCTCCTAAAACAGCTTCATCATCTACATGAACACCTTCTACCACAATACATCGGGAACCGATAAAACAATTGTCACCAATAATAACGGGAGCTGCCTGCAAAGGTTCCAATACCCCCCCAATACCTACGCCTCCGCTAAGGTGTACATTTTTACCGATTTGCGCACAACTTCCAACCGTTGCCCAGGTATCTACCATAGTACCTTCACCAACATAAGCTCCAATGTTTACATAAGAAGGCATCATGATAACCCCTTCTGAAAGAAAAGACCCTTTTCTTGCTGAAGCACCCGGAACCACACGAACTCCCTGAGAGGCATAATCCGTTTTCAAAGGCATTTTATCATGGTATTCAAAAACACCTACTTCTACCGTTTCCATATTCTGAATTGGAAAATATAAAACCACTGCTTTTTTTACCCACTCATTTACCTGCCATTTACCTTCACCTAAGGGTTGTGCTACCCTTAACTTACCACTATCCAACAGATTGATAACTTCTCTGATTGCTTTCTGATAATCACCTTGAGAAAGAAGTGCCCGGTCATCCCAAACCTTCTCTATGGTATGCTGTAAATCTTTCATATTCTTAATTTAAAAGACAAATTTACTAATTTTACTTTAGTTCTTTCGGATTAATTATCTATATAAACTTTTCAGCGATTATAATTTTCGATAGTACCTGCATACTTACTTCAATTTCCAGCAACCAATGGAAATGAATACTTAATTTAAATTGTAAACAGTACGCCTGCTTTACTTATTTAAAGAAAATTATAGGTATAAAATATCACTAATGAAGCATTTCAACAAAAAAATACAGCGCCGTTTTACTAAGCTTTAAATATAACCTGCCTTTCAGACTACTTCCAAGTATTCATTTTGCTCTTTCAGCATTTTAAAATCGGAAATTAATTCATCACAAATCGAATCAGAAACATGATCCATGATATAAATATGAAGTAATGTATTGCTTTTAACCAATTTATATTTTTCAATTAATTGCTTTTGATGTTGCTGGTTAAATATTTTAGCAAAGGTATTTAGTGGTATTACAACTGCTAATCCTCCTTCCTGACAAAAAGCATCCTCTATACCCATACATTTAAGATTAAAAACCATTTTTTCTACTTTTCCCAGATTAACTGTCAACCGGTTATTCATTATTTCATGGTTTAAATCCTGCAATAATTCATTGATCACAGATGCTCTGAATCCATCCCGGCTTCCATAAACCGTAATGTCATCCATATTATTAAAATACGAAATTGTATTTGCTTTATTTTTAAAATCTTTTACCACCTGCTGGCGAGCCAAAAATATATTTGCCGGCATTGGAGAACCCAGTACTTTATGCATACTCACCGTCATAGACGAAATATCCTTATTTTTGAATGTAAAATCGTTTTTTGAAGGAAACTGTTGCTCAGATAAAAATGGAACAATCATTCCTCCTAATGCAGCATCGAGGTGAAAATAAAATTCACAGGACTTTGATTTAAGAATATTCAGACAATCTTCAACCGGATCATAGGCTGAAGTCATAGTAGTTCCTGCTGTAAGAACCATAACTACTTTCTCATTTTTCTCTATTTGCTGGTCCAGATCTTCAAGATCTATTTCTCCATTCAGATGGCTTTTAATAACTTTTACCTTGTTGAATTTTAAGCTTGCCGCAAATTTGAAAATACTGTAATGGGCACTGTCACTGAAAACAAAAGTAGCATTATCAACTATTAAAGAACCCATCCACATTCCCTGTAAATTACCCAGAGAAGATCCTTCTCCTACGTAACCCCAACACTCTTCTTTAGTAAGATCCAATACATGAGCCACTTTTTCTACCGCTTGTCTTTCCTCATCCATTGTATTAGGTAAAGGACAATCTTCCTCTAGATAACAATCTCCAAGATTATTAGTCAGGTAGTTAAGTCTGGCAACCATTTTATCAGACACATTGATTTCTGAAAGATTTACCTGTATACCTAAATAATACTTGTTTTTTAACCCGTTTTCCATTCTTACGTTTTTTAGTGTTTTATTTGTGTTAATTAATTTATGCCAAGTGCAAAAACCCCTATATTACACAAAAACTATACCTTTATTTAATTTTTCGATAAAATTTAACCAATCAAACACTTAATACGTTTAATATAAATAAGTTAAAAAATGAAAATAATAAATGATTGAGATAAATATTTGCGTAGTCAGAAGTTTTTTTAATAAAAAAATAAACGTTTAGCTAAGTGTTTTTTCATTAAACTGAGCATCGTATAATTTCTTATAATATCCTCCTTTTTCCAGCAGGAACTTATGATTTCCTTTCTCTACAATTCGTCCATGATCCAGTACAATGATCGTATCTGCATTCTGGATGGTTGCCAGCCGGTGCGCAATAATAATGGAGGTACGATTGCGGGTAATCTTATCTGTCGCTTTTTGAATAAGTGCTTCCGACTGAGTATCTATGGAAGAAGTAGCCTCATCCAATACCAGAATGGAAGGATTATACAAATAAGCCCGCAGGAAGGATATCAGCTGTCTTTGTCCTAAGGATATGGAAGAACCCCTTTCGCTGACCTCATATTCGTAGCCATTGGGAAGGCTCATAATGAAATCGTCAATTTCAATTTCCCTGGCAGCCTGCCGTACCTGCTCATAGGTTATATTTTTGTTTCCTAACGTTATATTTTCCATCAAAGTTTCGTTAAAAAGGAATACATCCTGTAAAACCACGGCAATATGCGAACGAAGATTATGCAGTTCATAGTTTTGAATATCCACTCCGTCAATATAAATATGCCCCCCCGATATATCGTAAAAACGGCTTAATAAATTGATGATGGTCGACTTTCCTGCACCGGTTGCTCCTACGATAGCCACCCGTTCTCCGGGATTTACAGTAAAGGAAAGATCTTTCAACACATTTTCACCTTCCACATAGGAAAAATATACCTTATCAAAAACAATATTTCCCAGAATCGTTTCTTTTTTTACCGTTCCGTTATCCGGAATTTCATGTTGGGAATCCAGCACGGTAAATACTCTTTCTGCACCCACAATTCCCCTTTGTATGGTATTAAACCGATCGGCTATCTGACGCATAGGCCGTACCAGCATATTGATATAGGAAGTGGTGAAAGCAATGACTACACCCGGAGATATATCATGGGCTGTCAGTGCATTTCTCCCGGCATACCAAATCATGATACCCACAGCTACTCCGGTGATAATATCCACCACTGGAAAAAACAGTGAGAAATAAAAAACCGTTTTTAAATATGCTTTTTCCAGCTGGGTGTTAATCCTGAAAAAATTATTGTATTCTTTTTTCTGCTGATTAAAGACCTGAACGATATTCATGCCTGAAAGCCTTTCCTGAACAAAGCTGTTCTGATTGGCTGTCTGGGTACGCTCCTCCGAAAAAGCCTTTTTAATAGCCTTTTGAAATGTACGGGTAATGATAAGCATAACAGGAAAGATAAAAAGGGCGATAGTTGCCAGTTCCCAGTTGATCCAATACATGACCACCACTACGAAAATGATGCGAAGGATATCTCCCAGAACCATAAGAATACCATCGGTAAATATGGTTGAAATAGTTTCAATATCTGATACCGAACGGGTAACCAAAACCCCGAGGGGGGTACGATCAAAAAACGCCGACTTAAAATATATCAATTTTTTATACAGTTTAATCCGTAAACCTCGAATTACATTTTGTGCAACATAATTAGACGCATACACCAAAAGATATTGCAAAACGACCTCAGCCAAGAGTAATAAGAAAATGAACAACAGAGACTCATACAAATCTGGAAAGCTCTTATGGGTGAGTATGTCGCTGTCTATAGCCCGGCTGATTAATACCGGACGATATGAGGACACAAAAGCCAGAACCAAGGCTATCAACAGGGTAGAATAAAACCATAGCGGATAACCGCTTCCCAGCTTCATAAGGCGACGTAGCGCTTCACCGGTTCCGATGGTTTCGTTCTTTTTATTATTTTTCATTGAAGTCTACAAAATTACTATTTTTTTGAAATAGATTCTTTTATTCTAAAATAATTATATTTGTTCTGACCCTATGCTCAATTCCTCATGCTGAATTATGTTTCTAATTTCTTTCATCTGCCAACCCCTTTATTTCTATTTTATGTGCTCATTTTACCTGCTGTAAATTCTCCGGCCATTGCCCAGCAGGGGTATCGTATTCAGGATTTTTCGGAAGATTTTTATGTCGAAGGAATTTCTTCGGACACTACAAGCTATCGTACGGATTTTTATTGGGAAATATTTTCAAAAGCATCGGGTAAAAAACTTTTTCAAACCGGAGATAAAACCCTAATGGAGAAATTTACATCCCGGCATACTACGAATTTGCATGAAATTTCGAAAAATAATATCCGGCTGCCCCTGAGTATTCAGGAAGATTTTAATTTTGACGGGTATCCGGATTTAGTGGTTTTTGACGATCACCAGTCTGAAGAAGGTTGCTATCATGACGGGGGAACGGTTTATCTTTGGGATAACCATTCCTGGACTAAAAATGAAGAGTTAAGCGAGTTCTATTCGGAAGCTTATTGTTACCGGTCGGGGTATCTAGCGGTGGATCCAGTTACACAGACTTTAATCACCCGCAATAAATATTCCTATAGGGAGGCTATAGATGAAGAGTATGTATGGGAAAATAAAAAGCTGAAAAAAATAAAAACGGTGCTTTACTCTTTTGATGAGTATCCTTTTTACAAAATCGATGAAAAAAGGCTGACCGGATCCGGATGGAAAGAATATACCTATCGCTCGTTGAAAGAAAATGCAGAAAACTATACCGCCTGTCTTTCTTTTGAAGTGGAAAACGGGAAAGGCAGGGTAGTCCTTTTTATATATAAAAATTCTCTTTATTATAGCTTTCTGAATCCCGAATCACAAGTAGATTTTTCCTATCCGGCAGGAGAGAATAAGGTTATACAGCAAAAATTCACCCTGCAACAGGGTCCTCAGTTACACAGCCTTAGCTTCTCCAGCGGAAGCGTAACCTACACAATCTGTGAATCTGATACAAATTCCGGAATCCGTATTCAGCTAAAAGGAAAAGACTATTTCTGGAAAGCGAAGAAGCAGAGCTGGAAAGGATCTTTAAAAAACCTGAAAAGGGGAGATGCGGAAAATTTAGTTTTGATGGCTAGTCCCCGGAAGTAAGAAAGACTTCTTCCGGATATTCTACTTTTACCAGCACCAATCCCTGGGCAGGAGCGGAAGTAGAAGCAAAAGCCCTGTCTTTTTTCTCAATTATTTCCCTGAAATCTCCCAGCGTTCGTTTGCCTCTTCCTACATCGATCAAAGTTCCCGTTATGGCCCGTACCATATTTCGTAAAAAGCGATTGGCAGTAATGATAAAGACCAGTTCGTCTTCATTTTGTTCCCAACGGGCTTCAAAAATAGTACAGTCATTGGTCTTATTGTCAGCGTGAAGCTTGGAAAAGCTGGTAAAATCGGTATATTCAAATAAAATACGAGCCGCCTCATTCATTTTCTGCACCTCCAGATCATAGTAGAGAAACTGGGCATGAAACTTTTGTTTAAAAGGGTTTTTACGTGTGGAAATAAAATACCGGTAGGTACGCCTGAGCGCATCAAATCGGGCATGAGCCTGATCAGCCACCGGAACTATGCGGCGTACCGCAATATCGTCGGGCAGGAAAGAGTTCAGCCTTTTCAGAAAATTAGGCGGAAAAGGATCCGGAAAATTGAAATGGGCATACATATCTGAAGCATGTACGCCAGCGTCGGTTCTTCCGGCACCAATAGTTTTCACCGGCTGCCGCAACAGAGTGGAAAGTGATTTTTCGAGCACTTCCTGAACCGTAAGCTGGCGGGGTTGAATCTGATAGCCCGAATACCCGGTTCCGTCGTAAGAAAATTGAATGAAATACCGCAATTTTATCGTAATTTTACTGCAAAAATAGTGAGAAAAATTCTATTACTCTCCGATACGCATTCATATATGGATGAAAGAATACTGGACTATGCTTCTCAGGCCGATGAAGTGTGGCATGCAGGAGATATCGGAGATCCTAAAGTTTCGGATGCTTTAAAAGAAGCGGCTCCCGTATTCCGTGCCGTCTACGGAAATATCGACGGCACCGAAATACGCAAGGAATTTCCTTTACATCAGCGTTTTTACTGTGAAAAGGTAACCGTCTGGATGACCCACATCGGGGGCTATCCGGGACGTTATGCGCCAAGCATTCGGGAACTTATTCAGAAAAATCCGCCCCGGCTTTTTATCTGCGGCCACTCACATATACTAAAAGTGATGAACGATAAAAAATTACACCTGCTTCATATGAATCCGGGAGCAATAGGCATTTACGGTTTTCATAAGGTTCGTACCATGCTTCGTTTCGAAATTGACGGCAGCCAGATTCTAAATCTGGAAGTGGTTGAGTTTCAGAGGTAGGTTATTTTTTATTTCACTTTCCTCTCATCCAGATAAAAAATCTACACATTTTGTGTATATTTTTTATCCGTTTTTCCTATCTTTGTCCGAATAAAACTCATTGTATGTTAACATACCGTGTACAAAAGGGAGATACGTTGGAAACAGTTGCGAACCGGCTGGGCCTTACGATTTTCGAGCTTCGGAATTACCATAACCTGCATTGCGAACTGTGGCAGCTGATCGGCAGGGAACTGACTCCAAAGATCAACTATATCCTTTATGAACTCCGGGAAAAAAAGGCGGAAAAGAAGGAAATGCCCAAGTGGCCGCCCTGCTGAAAAAGGCCGGTTTTACCACCGTGAAAGGAAACTTTGATGCTGACGGAATCCTGGCTTTTGAAGACAGCCTGCGCTACCATCTGCTGACCAACAAATATTCCGCAAGAGAAAGAATGCTTCACCTCTTTACCCTCGGCCATTACGAACGGCTGGTAGATGGTAAAATTGATCTGAAAATTATGATTAATGGAGAATTTAATAAGGAATTTAATTTTCTAAAAATACAAAATAGTATAGAAGGTAAAGTAGATTTTGATTTAAATGAGGAAGCCGGGCTGAAACTTCGATACGGCACCAGCCCCCAGAAGGGCTTGTTTATGGAGTTGATCCTGATATTTTCCGGGGTTAAAGGAATCTTTTCCGGAAATATTAAAAATGAATCTGATTGGGGTTTACTAGACTTTGATTATTCTCCAAATAAAGGGGAACCTATTCCATTTACCCTGCTGGAGGCAAAAGAATATAGCCTCTGTAAAATATATTTATTTGATCCTAACCCTGAACCCTGAAATATGAAACGCAAACTCATCGCCATGCTGGGAGCCGTATTTTTTACTCTGGCTACCTGCTCACAAAAAAAAGAAGAACCCATGATTATCCAAAATCCCCAAATTAATGCTAAAAATATTGTTGAAAAATTACAACAAGAATCAGTCCCTGAAACATGTACTTAGTCTCTTAATCGAATAATAAAAATAATTAACATTTGTGCATTTTATATGCTAACTGTGTTAATATTTTGGCATTACTTATCGTTATAACAATAAAAAAAAGGATTTCGTTATATTTGCAGCCTGGTTGAAAGCTTTATCTTTCATATCTTTTATCTCATAAAACCCTATTTCACTGATTATTACTTACATATTTTTATTCTCATTCAGGCTAATCCAAAAACGGATATTAACAAATATATATAAATGAAAAAAAAATTTTTACTTTTAATTTTAGGTTTTTTTAGTTTTTTAAGTGCTCAAAAAATTAAAACAGAAAATATAGAATTTATAAAAACTATCCAACCTAAACTAATTAAAACTGAGAGTCCCATAGACATTACTCTAGTTAAAACCTCCTCTTCAGAACAATTAAAAGACTATAATTTAATCAATAGCTATATAACTATTCCCAGCTATATCACAAACAATACCAGTACTCCGAAATACATAGCCGTATTGGACTTTAATTATAAACCTGCTACGACTAAGCTAGGTAAGCTGGGTGCTACCTTAAATGAAATTTATGTAAAATCTAATATTGATGCCACTTTGTATTTGATGTCAAGAGAAAACGGAGTTTTTTATCAAGAACAAATAGAGTTAGCCAATAACTCACAAGATAACTGGAAATGGGAAGAATCGAGAATTCCTGCATCGGGAATCACTACTGTATTAAAAAAGACATTACCGGATGCAGATGCAAGTAAATATTTGCTAAACGGACAGATTAAACCGGAAATTATTTATGAAATCGATAAAAAACAGATTGCACGAATCACGATTCAAGCCTATCAAACCATCAGAGCTGATATGACAGAACAAACGGTAAAAAACAGATTAGAATTTAAATATCTGAAACCGGGAGATACCTTTACATCTGTAGATTTTGATAATGCCTATTCCGAACTGAAAAACCATATTAACCCCATTAATGAAACAAAAATTCTTAGCGCAATTGCAAGTTGGAAAACTGAGAATACTAAAATTACAGATATTAATGACAAAATAAAAAAGAAATATAAAATTGCTATTTTAGAAAATATATTAAATGCTTCTTATATTATTGATGAATATGTTAACTCAGAGGAAATTGCAAACGAACTAAAAAATTTAGATAGTAAGAATGACATTCTTTTCTTCTATGTAAAACAAAAAAACAACTTCACATCTAATAACCAACAAATTAAAGAGTTTAGCTATTCTGCTTTACCTAATCACATAAGTATACCAGAATCCAATAATAATCTTTTTACTTCGTCTAATTCAAATTCTACGAATGAATCTTATGCAAAAATCAACAAACTCAAACCCTATGACACGTGGGATTATAACCCAATTCTTAATCTAAACAATTTTAAGTACCAATTAACCATTTTGAAAGATGAGAGTACTTTGTTTTTAAAATACCAAAATTTCTTAATGGATGAAATACTTTGGTATATGATAAACATTAAAAATAATACCAAACCGCTGCCATCGAAATCTAAAAAAGAGATGGAACCATTTATCGCATTTGCTGAAAAATTAAATGCAGAGTATAAGAACAAACATATATTTAAATTTTCGGATTCTAAAAAAAATACGTTATTAAAAGCCAGGGAATATGTATCCGCTAACTATAACTTAAATGACTTTTTTCAATTTATTCCTTCCATAAATATGGCTGTAAATTCCTATTTTGAAACCAAAAACGAGAATTTGACACGAGTCTTTAACAATACGGTAGATATAAATTCAATAGTTCAATTAAGAAAATTTGTTTATGACAATTTTTACGAAAATCAAAGAATTGAAAAAGAAAAAGAATTAGATGTATATATAGAAGATAAAGCTAAAAACATTCCTACTTATAAGGATCGGGCTTATTTTGAATTTAAAAATTCAATCAATGTTTTGGCTGAAATCAATAATAACAGATTATTATCTGACGAAGAATACAAAAATTACCAAGATTTATTAAAAGTTCTTCTATATAGATTAAATACCTATAAATAGAACCATTACCAAAAAGACATTTATGAAAGGCGGGACGGATAGAATTAATGACACTAAACATTTTCTTCTTTTGCCCGCTTATCATAAATCATAGATTTGCAGTCTTTTAGGGCTTATTACAGCAAATTTCCGTATTTGAACATATTTTGCCTTTAAATTTTTTATAAAAACATTCGATACACCCAAGTACAGATATAAGTTTTTATTTTTGAGTTATTATGATTCTCATAAATAAGCTAAGTTTTAGAGTTTTAAAGAAGCGTTTAACCGCAGTTTTACCATAATAGCTTACTTTAGCAATTACGGAAAAAGATTTAATCCACCTAATTTATATTTTTTTACGTGAGCCATTGACTTATATTTGTAACATTAAGATAGCAATCTATCGTAACATTTGATAAAATAAAACTACTTATCTGGATAAACGGTTTTATTTTTAATAAACCTACATTATAAATAAAAATTTTAGAAATATATACTATGAGATTATTTATTTCCTCATGCTTTATAATGCTTCTACCGGGATCTGTTTTCGCACAGTCGAAAATAGCTTTGGGATTCCGTATCATGGATGCAGAAAAGGCTTGTGAGAGTGACAGCACACAAAAAAACATACTCTTTCAATACGAAGAACCTACCGGATACCAGGACGTAAAGAATTTTATATCCCGTAAATGTTATAATCTTTACCATATATCAAAAATTCCGGGAAAGTTCCGCATATCGGTAAGTTCCGAGGGGTTTGAACCTCAAAGTTTCAGCTTTCTGATTACGGAACAATCACGTGATACGCTGGATTTAGGAGAATATTTCCTGTTCCGGAAAAAAGAGCCCCGGCTTTCCGCCTCGGGGGGTGAAAAAGAACTAGGTACGATAACCGTATCGGGCGTAAGGGAAAAATATGTTTCCGTTGAAGCTAATAAGACGACTTATTCGGTAAAAAACAACGATATGTTGTCGGGAGGCAGCACGGAAGATGCCCTTCGGAAGCTTCCGGGAGTAATTAAGGGTTATGGAGGGGAACTTACGGTAAACGGAAAGTCCATGGCTATTTATATTGATAATTCGCCTACCGGATTATCCGGAGACGACCTGGAAAATCTTTTACAGGGAATTCCGGCCACTTCCATTGAGAAAATTGAAATCATCAACAATCCGGGAGCGGCGTATGAGGCCAATACTTCCGGAGGAATAATCAATATTGTTACCAACGGCAGGGCTCTCAAAGGTATTAATGGAACTGCTTCCTTGAATTACCGCGCCAATAAAACCCAGCGGGTTTCGCCTTCTCTAAGTTTAAATACCCGTATCAACAAGGTAAGCCTTCAACTAAACACCGGTTTTAACTACCGGGAAGGTAAACGCTTATCTACTTACAACCGAGAGTTTACGTATTTTACACCTTCCGTTTTATATAATCAGGAAAATAATGATCAAAGTTATAACCGTTTTTATTTTTTCCGACCATCCGCAAATATTCGTTTCAATAAAAAAAGTAATTTACTGATTAATTATAATTTCAATTACAACGATATTTCAAATTTTAATTCTGCATTGTCTACTTCCAATAACAGCCTTCAAGCGGTAAATCTATTTAACGATTCGCGGATAAAAAATGAGAATACCAATCATGAAATTATAGCCAAATACCGTACGGAACTTGACAGCCTGGGTAAAAACCTTGAAGTTACTGCCTATTATTCTTATTTTGATAAATCTACCCAGAATAAAAGTATCCAGAACAATCTGGGATCGTATTTATATTCTGTGAGTGATATTGCTATGGATTATTCTAATTTTTATGCGAAGGCTAATCTGGAAATTCCTTTAGCTTCTCTGGATACCAAACTGAATATTGGAGGTAAGTACTCAGTAGCCAATTCTACCAGTCGAGGGAAATACAACCTTCTGAACAGCTCAGCAGCAATTATGAATCCTCCGGTATATACGTCCGGTCTTCGATTTAAATATGATGATTCCCAATATGCTTTATATGCAGAAGCCAATAAAAGTATAGGTGATTTTAGCGTTACTGCGGGCTTGCGATATGAAAACCTGGAATATAAAACCTGGGTACGTGAATATAACCAGCATACTAAAAACAGTCTGGAACAGCTCTATCCTTCTATAGGTTTATTATATAAACTTTCCCCTGTGGTTAATTTAAATGCTTCGTATCGTAAGAGTATTTCTCTTCCTTCGTATTCCAGTCTGGATCCGAATATCAGCGGGTATTTTGATGAGTTCAACACTTCTACCGGAAACCAGTATCTGCAACCAGATTACTACGATAACTACGAAGTTTCCGTAAGTGCCTTTAATTACCTGAAACTTAGTTTCCAGTATACGTATTCTAAACAGATTAACATGCTTTCGTATGAAACGGAAGATAATTCGCTGACGGTTAATCAGACAACCCGCACTTATAAGGGAATGAATAATTATAATGTTTCTTTGGGAGTTCCCGTTCCGTTCGGTTTAATTTCCAAAGGCAAAGATTTCTTTAAACAGCCAATGAATATTGACAAAATGAGCTTTGTTTATTTATATGGTATGTATAACTATTACAAAATAAACGATTATCCTTATCTGGATAAGGTGAAACCGCTCTGGTTTTTTGCCTTGTATTCGCAAATTGTTTTACCGTTGGATCTGAAATTAACTGCATTTTATATGTCTAGCACGGACAAGGGATATTTTAGAATATATAAGGCCAATAAGCCATTCAACTATTCGAATATTGAACTTTCCCGTCCGTTTTACAACAAGACCGTGAAGGCCTCGGTAGGAGTAGACAATCTGTTTAATACAAGCCGAATCAGCTCAACCATAGCGAGTACCAATCTGAACACCCATTTTTATCAGCGGGATGATTATCGTATATACTATCTAAAAATATCCTACAATTTCGGAAAGATGCGTCATTTGAAAAAGGAGAATACTTTGATAAACCAGGAAAAAACTACAGATCCTAATTCTTTACTTAGTGTTCCGGAATTAAAATAAGATTGCCTAAATCAATTATAATAAAATTGCGGTTATTTCACTATGAATAACCGCAATTTTTGTTTAGTTTTTCTTACACATTTCTATATGTTCGATTCCATCTTCCAGATAGATATCTCCATCGGTTTCAAATCCGAATTTTTGATAAAAAGGTATGGCGTAACATTGAGCCCCGATACGGATAGGCTGAAACCCGTAAAGCTCATATAAAGATTGAATAGACTTTTCCATCAGAATTTTTCCCATTCCGCTGGAACGCACTTTTTTGCTGGTGATTATCCTGCCTATAGAGGCTTCTGCAAAGGATATTCCGGAACGAAACAATCGAGCATAGGCAACCAGTTCTTCTTGCGAGTATATTAAAAGATGATGAGCAACGAAGTCTTTATTATCCAAATCCTGATACGGGCAATTTTGCTCTACAACAAAAACTTCATTGCGTAATTGCAGTAAACTGTACAATTCACATAAATCTAACTGATTGAATTCTTTTAAAATAAAGGTAAGAGGTCTTGTACTATTTTGCATTTTTCATAAATTCTTCTACTTTATCAACCATATTTTTGGAACCGCAAACAAAAGGTGTTCTTTCATGCAGTTCTGTAGGAGTAAGATCCATAATACGTGTAAAACCGTCACTTGCTTTTCCTCCGGCCTGTTCTGCTAAATAAGCCATGGGGTTGCATTCATATAACAATCTCAATTTTCCTTTGGGTGCATGCGAATACGAGGGATACAGATAGATACCTCCTTTGAGCATATTCCTGTGAAAATCGGCTACTAATGAACCAATGTAACGCGAGGTATAAGGACGATCCTCATTTTCTTCCTGGCAGTATTTTATGTAATCTTTTATTCCTTGCGGAAATTTAATATAGTTTCCTTCGTTAACAGAATAAATTTTGCCTGTTTCGGGGATTTTAATATCCGGATGTGAGAGATAAAAAACACCTAATGCCGGATCAAGGGTAAATCCGTTTACTCCATTACCTGTGGTATATACCAACATGGTGGATGATCCGTAAACTACATATCCGGCAGCTACCTGCTTGTTGCCCGGCTGTAAAAAATCTTCCAGCTGTACGGGTCCTTCCTCCGAAACTCTACGGTAAATGGAAAAGATGGTTCCAACGTTTACATTGACATCTATGTTGGATGATCCGTCGAGGGGATCTATGAGAACCACATATTTGCTTTTGTGTGAATTGGTTCCCGGCTTAACATTGATAAAATCTTCATTTTCTTCAGAGGCTACTCCGCAAACAACCTCCCGGTTATTTAATGCCGCAATGAACACTTCATTAGCAAAAACATCAAGCTTTTGTTGTTCTTCGCCCTGGACATTCTGATTGCCCATAGCCCCGATAATGTCAACCAAACCGGCTTTGTTTACTTCCTGATTGACTACTTTGGCTGCCAGCCGTATAGAACTTAACAGTCTGGATAATTCTCCTGAGGAGTACTGAAAGTCCGCTTGTTTTTCAATGATAAATTCTCCCAGTGTCTGAGGATTAATGGATTTCATTTTTAACTATTTTGATGGTTTTGTTATCTCAAATATATTGATTTTTATCTTTATGCACATCGAATGTGTCTTTTTTATTATATCTTTGTTATTTACTTTTTAACTCTTATTATTATTATATTGATTCACACTATTGTAGTTGGTCCTATGCATGGCATATAGATTTCAGATTTTTATCTGAATATTTCCTTTAAACAAGAATGTTACGAGTATGAAAGTTTATAAGTTCGGAGGTGCTTCGGTGAAGGACGCAGAGAATGTTAGAAATGCCGTAAAAGTGCTTCTTACTGCCGGATATGAGAATACAGTGGTAGTGGTTTCAGCCATGGGTAAAACAACGAATGCTCTGGAAGAAGCGGTTAAACAATATTTCGATTCTAAAGATTACCTAACACAAATCCAAGTTGTTGAAAATAATCACTTGGATATCTGCCGTGAACTTTTTGAAAGTTCTCATCCTATATTTAAGGAAATTCAACTGTTTTTTTCAGATATAATTTCGTTTTTGCGCAAGAATAAATCTCCGAATTATAATTTTGTATACGATCAGGTTGTAAGCTGCGGTGAATTAATTTCTACCAAAATTATCAGTGCTTTTCTGAATTTTTCAGGCATGCCCGCTGTGTGGCTGGATATCCGGGATTATATTAAATCGGATAGTACATACCGGGAAGCCCGCGTAGATTGGGAATTCACATTGAAACAGTTTGAAAGTTTAGACTTTTCCGGGCTTTATATTACACAGGGTTTTATTGCTGCTGATCCTAATTATTTTACAACTACGTTGGGAAGGGAAGGTTCGGATTATACGGCAGCTATACTAGCTTATTGCCTAAATGCAGAAAGTATGACCATCTGGAAAGATGTTCCGGGAGTGATGAATGCAGATCCTCGATTATTCAAGGAAGCCTGTCTTCTGAATTCTCTCTCATATGAAGAAGCTATTGAGCTGGCTTTTTATGGAGCATCGGTCATTCATCCTAAAACCCTGCAACCTCTCAGAAGAAAAGAAATACCTTTTTTTGTACGTTCTTTTATGGAACCGGAAAAGCCTGGTACCTCAATTAAAAAGGGAGTAGCGATAGATCCTTTAGTCCCTTGCTACATAGTTAAAAACCAACAGCATATTGTAAATATTTCATCAAAAGATTTTTCTTTTATGCAGGAAGAAAATTTAAGTTATATCTTTGCCCGTCTTTCTGCTTTAAATATTAAAGTGAATATGATTAGCGTTTCGGCTATATCAGTTTGTTTATGTATTGAAGATAAGTTTCTTACGCTGGATCAGCTAGTAGATAATTTGAAAGAATTCTTTACTTTAGCTGTTACCCGTAATGTAACTTTATATACGATTAGACATTCTGATGCAGATATTAACAATAATTTTATAAAAGGAAAAGTTATATTATCAGAACAAATAGTAAAAGACACCTATCAGGTAGTTGTAAAAGAATAAAATGAGTCTATTTTCTATTCAGGATATACAAAGTGTTTTAAAACTTAATAAATTTGGTTTTATAGGGAAATCGGTTTCCTGGATTCTTATGAGAATGCTGAAACTTGATAAAATCAATAATTTATACGATCAAGTTAAAGATTTACCTACGGGAGAATTTTTAACACAGGCTTTGGAAAAACTAGGTATCCGGTATAATATTCATGAAGAAGATCTGAAAAGAATACCTGAAAAAGGACCTTTTATTCTGGTATGTAATCATCCGCTGGGTGCACTGGACGGAATAATCGTAATGAAAATTCTTTCGGATATTCGTCCGGATTTTAAAATGATGTCTAATTTTTTAATTCAAAGAATAGCTCCTTTAAAAGAAGTGGTTGTTCCGGTTAATCCATTTGAAACAAGAAAAGACAGTTTTGACAGTAAAAAAGGAATTGTTGAAGCCTACCGCCATCTTAAAGAGGGTCATTGCATGGTTATGTTTCCAGCCGGAGAGGTTTCTCATTATAACGCAGAAACTCACGAATATGAAGACAGGGAATGGACTGAAGGTGGACTTCGTTTTATTCAGAAAGCTAAAGTTCCTGTAATTCCCATGTATTTTCATGCAAAAAACAGCCGGCTTTTTTATAAAATGTACCGAATACATCCTGATTTACAGACAGCTATGCTTCCTACTGAAATGGTAAGGAAACGTACCAAACCAATTAAGATAAGAATAGGTAAGCCTATTTCTGTGAAACAACAGGAAGAATATGCCGATTACAAAAGCCTCGGTAATTTTTTAAGGAACAAAGTATATATGCTGAGATCGTTTTATACAATTCCTAAAAACCCGTTTAAAAATGTAAAATTCCTTTCCGTTTCTGCTATGGCTAAATCTGCCAATTTCGGAGAGGCAAAGCCTATTATCAGTGAAACTTCGAAAGATCTTATACTTAAAGAAATTGAACTTTTAAGAGAGTTTGATTGTCAGTTATTTACCAATTATCAATACGAAGTATTTTTTACTAAAGCAGAACGTATCCCCAGCATTTTAAGAGAAATCGGACGGTTACGTGAAATCACTTTCAGAAAAGTAGGAGAGGGGACTAATGAACCTTTTGATTTAGATGAATTTGATCAGTTCTATGATCATTTATTTTTATGGGATAATGAAAAAGAACTTTTAGTGGGTGCTTATCGTATGGGTATGGGCCAGTCTATTTATGAAAACTATGGTATCAATGGTTTTTATACGGCTTCACTTTTTGAATTTGATTCGGAATTATATCCTTTTTTCCGCCGTACTATCGAAATGGGCAGAGCTTTTATTATCAGTGAATTCCAGCAAAAACCACTACCTTTATTTCTATTATGGAGAGGTATTGTTCACGTTTGCCTCAGAAATCCTTATTATAAATATCTGGTAGGAGGGGTAAGCATAAGTAATCAGTTTTCTAATTTTTCCAAATCCATTATGGTGGAATTTATGAGATCGCATTACTTTGACTCTTATGTTGCTCAATATGTACATCCTAAAAATGAATTTAAAGTACGTCTGAACGAAAATGAAAAGGATCTTTTCTTCGAAGCTGCTGATAATGATCTGAATAAGTTTGATAAACTTATTGATGAACTGGAACCAGCTCTTCGACTTCCAGTTCTTATAAAGAAATATTTTAAACAGAATGCTCGGGTTATCGCTTTTAATGTTGATCCTAAATTTAATGATGCTATTGATGGTTTAATGTACATTAGAATCAGTGATTTGCCGGAAAATACTATCAGACCCGTATTGGAAGAACTTCAAAAAGAAATGGAACAGAAAACTCACTCAGCTTCCAAAGAAAAATAATTTTTTGTTTTTATTTTGCTAACTTTATGTATTGCTAAAACTAATAACAGCAATTCATACTATGGGAAGAACTTTAGTTATCGGTGATATTCACGGAGGTTTAAAGGCATTAAAACAGGTATTGGAACGTTCAGGATATTCTTCAGGAGATACGCTTATTTTCTTGGGTGATTATGTTGATGGTTGGAGTGATACACCTTTTCTTATTGATTATTTAATTGAACTTCAAAAATTTTCTCCTTGCATTTTTATTAAAGGTAACCATGATGCTTATCTATTAGATTACTTAAAAAATAAAATTTCAAATCCTAAATGGCTTCTCCATGGAGGTTCTATTAGTGTGAAGAATTATCAGGGTATAGATCAACAAACTATACTCCTGCATATCAAATTTTTAGAAAGCTTAAATCTTTTTCATAGAGATGAAAGTAACCGCCTTTTTATCCATGCTGGTTTTACTCATATGCGAGGAGTTGATCATGAAGATAATCCTGAAAATTTTTATTGGGATCGAACTTTATGGGAAACTGCAGTATGTTTAGATCCTACATTAAAAACCAATTCTGTACTTTATCCTAAGAGATTAACGCTTTACCATGAAATATATATCGGCCATACGCTTACGCTACATATTAATTCGTCAATTCCTACTGTTAAGGCAAATGTTTGTAATATGGATACGGGTGCAGGTTTTTTAGGCAAATTATCGATTCTTGATATTGTTTCTAAAGAGTTTTGGCAAAGTGATTCATTATCAAGCTTATACCCTAATGAAAAAGGTAGAAATACTTGATAATGAGATTGATAATTACTTTGTTAATAACCTTTTCTCAACTTAAAATATATGAAAAAGCTAATTTATATAAAATCAAGTAGTTCTATTTTATCTTAAATTTTTTATTTAATTTAACTTACTACAATTGTAGTATTTAATAAAATATTAACAATATAATTTCAATATTGTTAAGAATTATCAAAAAAATAATTTGTTGAATCAATTATAAATATCTATTGAAAATTATCATTTAAAATCCAAATAAAATTGAAGTTTTTTACTGTCGAATTTTTTTCAGTGTTCTTACATTCTATTAACAATTTCTTTTTAAACATTGAAGTTATTAATATTTTTATTTTATAGTTAATAACTGTATATTTCTTTAATTATCAGTTCTATATAATGATCGATTATTGTTAATAAGTATTACAATAAAATCTGATAAATCAAAATTTAACAGTTATCAACATACTAACAGGGCTATTACTATCATTATTATTCTTTTCTTTCTTTTAAAAAAAATAAATACTATATAATTGTTAAGTGTGGATAAATTTCAGTCTGCAAAATTTCTGTTTTACTTTTTATGAAGTTATCTTTGTAAGAAATAATACATACGTAAAAGATTATGAAAACAGTAAATGATTTTAATTTTAATGGAAAGAAGGCATTGATTCGCGTGGATTTTAATGTTCCTCAGGATGAAAATCTTAAGGTTACTGATAATACAAGGATAGTGTCTGCTAAGCCTACAATTGATAAAATATTAAAGGACGGTGGTTCTGCTATATTAATGACTCACCTGGGAAGACCTAAAGGGGAAGTTAGTGATAAATATTCTTTAAAACATATCGTTGATGAAGTTTCAAAAGTTTTAGGTGTTCCCGTAAAATTTGTTGATAAATGTGTCGGCCCTAAGGCAGAACAGGCTGCTTCTGAATTAAAACCAAGAGAAGTTTTATTACTTGAAAATCTTCGTTTTCATAATGAAGAGGAAAAAGGAGATGCGGAATTTGCTAAAGATTTATCTAAATTAGGTGATATCTATGTGAACGATGCTTTTGGAACTGCTCACAGAGCTCATGCTTCTACGGCTGTAATAGCTCAATATTTCCCTTCAAATAAGTGTTTTGGACTTCTTATGGCAAAAGAGCTGGAAGCTATCCAAAAAGTCCTAAAAACTGGCGAAAAACCGGTTACTGCTATTTTGGGTGGTTCTAAGGTTTCTTCAAAGATTACTATTATTGAAAATATTCTTCCTGTTGTAGATAATTTGATTATCGGGGGAGGAATGACTTACACTTTTATAAAAGCTCAAGGAGGAAGTATTGGAAACTCTATTTGCGAAGATGATAAATTAGATCTTGCTTTGGATATTCTTAAAAAAGCTCAGGAACAAAATGTTAAAGTTTATATTCCTGAAGATTCAGTAGTTGCCAATGATTTCTCTAATGATGCTGATATTCAGATAGTTGATACAAAATCCATCCCGGATGGATGGGAAGGTCTGGATGTTGGACCTAAAACGGTTAAAACTTTTTCTGAAGTAATTAAGGCTTCGAAAACCATTTTATGGAATGGTCCTTTAGGTGTGTTTGAAATGCCTAATTTTGCGAAAGGTACTAAAGCTATTGGTGATGCTATTGGTGAAGCTACTAAAAATGGAGCTTTTTCTTTAGTGGGTGGTGGTGATAGTGTTGCTTTTGTAAAGCAAAATAATTATACTGATAAAGTAAGTTATGTTTCAACCGGTGGAGGTGCTATGCTTGAGTCTCTTGAGGGAAAAGAACTTCCTGGTGTTGCTGCTGTTTTAAATGATTAATAATCACTAATTTATTATAAAAAAAAGGATAGTTTAATAATTATCCCTTTTTTTTTTATTTTTGTATTAAAAATTTACTACATGAAAAAAATTATTAAATTTAATAATCCTGAATATCTTTTGCTTTTCTTTTTAGCTTTTCTTTATTATGTTTTCGTTCTTTCTGAAAATCATTCAAGTTTAGATTTTAATTATCAATATTTCTTATACGATTATCACTTTGGCTTTATTAAAAGAGCTTTAATAGGTTCAATTCTTAATTTTATATTTCCAAATTTGAGTGAATCTATTTTTATTAATTTATCAATTGTGATTTTATTTATTTTTGGATTTTATATTGTAAAACTTATTGATAATATAAATTTTAAAAACGCTTTTTTTGGTTATTTTTTAGTAGCCTTATTAGTAATAAGCCCAGCCTTGCTTAAAAACTTTTGGTTTGATTTAGGTAGATTAGATATTTTTGGTGCTTTTTTTTGTTTATTTTTTTTATTACCAGTAAGAAAAAGTATACTAAATATTTTTTTATTATTATCTCCATTGGTACTTTTTATTCATGAAGGATTTTTTTTACTTTGGATTCCTTCATACTATATCTGTTGGTTAATAAGAAATAATATAATTATTAATAAGTTTATTATTGTTTATTCTTGTTTTTTTATTTTATTAACTTTTTTAACTCTATTTGGTATTAGTTATTTTGGAAAATTAAATGTGACATTTGATGTTTTTCAGTCTTATATAAATTCTAAAACTGAAACAGTTCTTTTTTTAGATAGTACAGTTTTAACTGATAAATTATATGATCAGATTATCTCATCTTTAATATCAAATTTTACTCATATTAAATTTTGGTTTTTAGGATTAGCAAATTTATTTTCAATTGTTTACATTGGTAAGATTTTTTTAAAAATAGTTAGTGCTAGTTTTAGAAAATATAAAATCATTTTTTTACCTTTAATTTTAACATTTTTTATGTTTTTTTTAGGTTGTGATGCTTTAAGATGGTTTTCAAATATGTGTTTTTCTTTTTATATTCTATTAATTTGTATTATGATATCCAATAAGAATAATTTGCATGAAGATAATGTTTCTAAAAATGATTTGTACTTTTTAATTTTTATACTTTTAGTACTTTTACCTTTCAAAAATTTAGGTTTATTGTGGTATTAATTTTAAATCAGTTATTTAATATATAAATGACTGAAGAATAATTTCCATCTTTCATACCTTTTAAATTTGATATTGTTCCTATAAAAGGGAATCTTAATATTCCTAATGGATTATGAGCATAATTTTCACTAATTAGTGAAATATAAAAACTATCAAAGGGTAGGGGGTATGTATGAAGAACATTTAAACCGTTTTGAGTAAAGAAATTAATAGCACCTTTTTTTCCATAATGAAATAAATGTCTGGGAACATCCCAGGCTGCCCAATTTTCTTTATAAAATTTTGCATCATAAGATTCAAAATTAGGTACAGCTATTATTAAAATACCTTCTTTATTTAGTTTACTTTTTAGTTTTAGAATAATTTCTTCAGGATTTGGTATATGTTCAAGAACATGCCATAAAGTTATAATGTCGTAAGAGTTTGAATTGATTGAATCAATATTATCGAAAATATGTTGTTTACCAATTTTTACTTCAGCATTTAATTTAGCTTTTATATTAGGTTCATATCCTTCAACTCTAAAGTTATTCTTTTTTATAAAATTTAAAAATGAACCATCTCCACAACCGTAATCTAATATTTTACCTTCTGATTTATATTTTGATATAATTTTTAATTTATAATTTTCATTTAATTTTTGTATAAATTGATAAATCTTAGATTTTAAATTATTTTTTTTCGAGTGAGATAAATAATCGTCACTATCGTAGTATTTATCTAAATTGTCAGGAATATTTTTTGTTTGTAATACTCCTTTATATTTATCTGATTTATTTATTTCGAAAATTTCTTTTGTTAGAAAATGATCTTTTACTTTCATATATTTATTTCTATTATTTTACATTAAATGTTCCACGTGGAACATTTAATGTAATGAAAAATATTTTTTATCTACCCATGTATATTAACAATACATTTATATCAGAAGGTGATACCCCGCTAATTCTACTTGCCTGACCAATAGTTTCCGGCTTAAATTTGATAAATTTTTGTTTAGCCTCAGTAGAAATACTATTGAGTTTTGAATAATCAAAATTTTCAGGAATTTTTATATTTTCGAGTCTGTTAAGTTTTTCTACATTTTCAAGTTCTTTATCTATATATCCTTTATATTTAATTTTAATTTCTACCTGTTCTAAAATTTCATCAGCATAATTTTTTGAATTTAAAAATTCATTAATTGATTGAATATTTTTTAAATCATTTAAAATAATATTAGGTCTTAAAAGAATACTTTCTGCTTTTACCGTTTGACTAATAGGTGTAGATTTTTTTTCTTCTAATATAGGATTGGTTTCTTCTTGTTTGATAGAAAGATTTTTGATAAAAGTGATACATTCTTCTGTGCTTACTTTTTTAAGCTCTAATTCTTTCATTCTTTCTTTAGAAGCTAATCCTATTTTAAAACCTAATGGTGTTAAACGTTCATCTGCATTATCTTGACGTAGGCTCATTCTGTATTCAGCACGTGACGTAAACATTCGATAAGGTTCTTCTGTACCTTTTGTTATTAGATCGTCTATTAAAACGCCTATATAAGCTTCATTACGTTTCAAAGTAAATGCTTCTCTATCCTGAACTTTACGTGCAGCATTTATACCTGCAATTAATCCTTGAGCAGCAGCTTCTTCATAACCTGTAGTACCATTAATTTGTCCTGCAAAAAATAGATTTTCAATAATCTTTGTTTCTAAGGTATTTTTAAGTTGGGTAGGAGGGAAGTAATCATATTCAATTGCATAGCCAGGTCTGAATAATTTAGCTTTTTCAAAACCCGGAATTAGTTGTAAAGCTTTAATTTGAACATCATCAGGTAATGAAGTGCTAAATCCATTAATATAATATTCAATAGTTTTCCACCCTTCTGGTTCTGCAAATATCTGATGTCTTTCTCTTTCTGCAAATCTGTTAATTTTATCTTCAATTGACGGACAATATCTAGGACCTGTACTTTTTATTGTTCCATTAAACAGTGGAGATCTTTCAAAACCTTCGCGTAATGTTTCGTGTACTTTTAAATTGGTGTATGTTATATAACAGCTTCTTTGACTTTCTAATTTTGGAGTTTTTGTATAAGAAAATTTACGTGGATTTTCATCACCTTTTTGTTCTTCCATTTTACTAAAATCAATACTTCTTCCATCTACCCGTGGAGGAGTACCTGTTTTCATTCTTCCGGATTCAAAACCAAGATTGATTAAATTTTCAGTAATTCCATAAGCTGCTTTTTCTGCCATTCTACCACCTCCAAATTGTTTATCACCTATATGAATAAGTCCATTTAGAAACGTTCCGTTGGTTAAAACTACTGATTTGGAATAAATAGTTACTCCCATTGAAGTTTTAACTCCCATTATTTTATTATTGTCTGTAATTAAACCAATAACCATATCCTGAAAGAAATCCAAATTTGGAATATTTTCTAATTGAAATCTCCACTCTTCAGCAAATTTCATTCTGTCTGATTGTGCTCTTGGACTCCACATAGCTGGTCCTTTAGATAAATTTAGCATTTTAAATTGTATCATGGTTTTATCAGTTACAATACCTGATAATCCTCCCAAGGCATCAATTTCTCTTACAATTTGACCTTTAGCAATTCCTCCCATGGCTGGATTGCAAGACATTTGACCAATGTTTTGCAAATTCATGGTTATAAGTAAAGTTTTTGAGCCTAAATTAGCAGCAGCTGCAGCAGCTTCGGAACCTGCATGTCCTGCCCCAACTACTATTACATCGTATTTCTCTAGTATCATTATTTTAAATGTTTCACGTGAAACATATGTGTTAAAAAGTTATTATTATGTATTTTTAAATATATTAATATAGTAATTTTCTTTTGTTCTCATGAGCAATGAATCATCTGTACTCTTATCTTTATAACCTATGATGTGTAATACTCCATGAATTAATACTCTGTTTAATTCATCTTCAAATGATTCATTAAGATTTTCAGCATTTTCTTGAATTCTATCTGTAGATATATAAATATCCCCAGATATTAAGTCGTTTTCTCTGTAGTCAAAAGTAATTATATCTGTATAATAATTATGTTGTAAATATTTAATATTAATGTCTAAAAGTTGTTCATCTGAACAGAAAATATAATTAATATCTCCTACTTTTTTATTTTCGTTTATAATAGCTTGTTTTAGCCATTTTTTTCTCTTTAATTTTTCTTTTAATTTGAAGTTGTTGTTCGAAAAATAATGTATCATTTTTTAATCTATTTCAAAGCTTTCTGATTTAAAATTGCTGTAATATCTTCCCGATTCAGCTGTAAATTTTAAAACTGAAAAATCGGGATCATCTATTCCTCCTAGAAAATATTCCTGATCTCCTTCTCTCCAAATCATTTTTTTTGTTTCATAATCAGTTAAAATCTCCATTTTTCCTTTAAACATAATTCCTGTAAAAGAGTTATGATTACAAAAATATATAGATGATTTAGGATTTTCTTTGTAGTGATCCATTTTTATAGAAGAAGAAGTGGTTGTAAAATAAAATATTTTTAATTTTTCTCTTTTTCTAGGTGCTAACATCGCTTTTATGTTCGGATAACCTTCATCATCGATTGAACCAATGAAAGCCAAAGTTTCATGATCAATTAAATCTCCTATTAATTTTTCAATATCATTCATAAAATACTTTTAAAACCAATATCCTAATCCTACACTAAATACTCCTTTTTTTTGATTTACAGAATAGGTATACATTAAATTTATGGGACCAAAAGGGCTGTCGTAGCCATATCCTAATCCATAACTCGAATATTTATAATCAAAATATTTTAAATCTTTAAAATTATTCTCAACATTAGCAAAGTTTACATATGTTTTTACATAATGATTTTTTAAAATTCTATAATTTAAAGAAGAATAAAAAGAAATAATTTGATTACCGTTAGTATATGCAAAAGGCAGGCCTAAAAATTTCTTAAAATTAGTTAATTCCTGCTCGAAATAGCCACCTAAAAAATATTTGTATTGCAAGGCAGGTGTTTCAAAAGAAACTCCGTAAAAACCTTGATTTTCGATGGCAAATCGCTTTCCAATGGGTATAGAATAACTAATATCTCCTTTAATCATCGTAAATTTATCATTTTCAGAATTTGATAAAATTACATGTTTTGCCGAAGCGTCAAGTTTAAATCCTCTGAAAGGGAAATTTGCATTATCTCTGGTATCTGCTTTAAGAAAAAAATAAGGACTTAAAAAATAACTACCATCTTTTTTTTCCAAATCACCGTAAGGTGAAAAAGTTGTATAATTATATTCCATTCCTGCGCCAATAGCATATTTTTCAACTAAGGTAGATTGAAAATAGATTTGTTGATTAAAATTTCGTAGTCTTTTTAATTTATATAAATTTTCTTTAACTTCTGAAAAATTAAAATTAAATACATTGAAAGAAGTATTTGAACCAATGCTTGGATATATTCCGTTATCTATAAAATAATTAAGATTTGTTCGGAAATTATTACTGAAAATAACATCTAAAGATATCGTAGAGTTATTTAAAAGTAATTTATTTAATGTTATATTAGTTAATAAAGATGCTTTATAAACATCATCATAATGTAAACCGAAACGTACTGAATTATTCTTTTTTTCATCTAAATGAAGAGTTAATTTTTGACTTTCATTTGCAGAATCGTTTTTAATCTGGTAATAAACACGATTGAAGTTACCTGTGGAATACAAGCTTGATACTCCTTTGTCTAATTTTATCACAGTGGTATTTTGAGGAATTTGAATACCCATTTTACGTTTCACAAATACAGAATCCATAGATTTAGTACCTTGCACGTTAAATTGAGTTATAAAAAGATGCCTGTTATAAGGCAATTCCTTGACTCTTGGTCTGTTTAAAGTATCATAACCCTGAGCTTTAGCTATGTCCACCAATTGAGGATAAACTTTTTCAGCAGCAAGTTTTCCTTTATATAAAATAGAATCCTTTTTATCAAAATCGGTTACTGTATAATTTTTTAAATCAGGTTTAATGATTAAATCAACATAGCTCCTTTCAAAATCTGTTTTAATATTAATTCTATAGCTAATTATCTGATTTATAATGCTTAATATAGAATTTATATCTTCAGATTTTTGTAATCCAGCACCTAGATCTACACCTATTACAATATCCATTCCTTTATTCTTAAGTGCTCTTGCAGGAAAGTTATTAACAATTCCTCCATCAATTAAAACTTTATTATCTATTTTAACCGGTTCTATAAGTGAAGGGTATGCACCACTTGCTAATACGCTCAACGGTAAAAATCCGGATTCAATCTGTTCTTCATCTCCGGTTTCCAAATTGGTTGCAATACAAAGAAAAGGAATAGGGAGTTTAGAGTAATCATTTATCTGATGTACGTGACTTAATAAATCAGTCAAAAGTAAAAGTGGACCCTGGCCTTTGCTAATAGCTGATGGTAAAGAAAGTTTAAAGTTATTTATAGGAAGAGTAAGTATGTATTTTTCTCTGTATGATTTATCAAAAAAAGGAATGAAATTACGGTCTTTTTCTTGTAAAAATAGTTCCATAAAATCAACATTTCCAATTGCCTTTTTAATCTCATCCGGTGAATAACCAGAAGCGTATAAAGCACCTACAATAGCTCCCATACTGGTGCCACTGATGTAATCGATTTTTATCCCTGCTTTTTCAATAGCTTCAATAACTTCAACATGAGCAAATCCTTTTGCACCACCTCCGCTAAGAACAAGTCCTACTTTAGGCTGTTTCTTGTTGGTTACTAAGGATTGAGCAATGGCAATGTTACTAGTAAAGTAAGTAAGAATAAAAAAGAAAAAATATTTCTTACAATAATTCATAATAGCAAATATATAAATAATACTTATTCATTATAAATTTATTAATATTGAATGAATTAAATCCTATTACTAAATGTAATTTATTACTTTTGTAAGCAAACTTTATTTATCTATATTCTATGTTTTCGATTATAATTATTAATTATAACACATTTCAGCTCACGGTCGAAAGTATTAATTCTATAAAAAAATCAACGAGTACCAATTACGAAATAATTTTGATTGATAATGCATTAAAAGAGAAAGATCCTAAAGAATTTTTAGATATATTTAAAGATATTAAGCTCATTGAGTTAGACCAAAATGTTGGATTTGGAAGGGCTAATAACATTGGTATAAAACAATCAGCAGGTGATTATTATTTACTGTTAAATTCTGATACCATTATTAAAGATCATGCAATTGATGATTGTATCAATTATATGAAATATCATCAAGAAATTGATATTTTAGGTTGTCGATCAAAATTTGAAAATAGAGAAACTCAATTAACAGCTTTCAAATATGAAGAAGAATATTCACTGCTAAGATCAATCATTTATTTTATTAAAAGAAATACGTTTCTTCGGTATTCAAATAAAACTAAGCAAATTTGGATATCTATTTCAACAATAATAAAAGAATCAAATAAAATTAATGAAATAATTCCCATATTAATGATTAAAATGTAATGGAAAAAAAGAAAATTTTATTTTTTCTGCATACCATGAGGGGAGGAGGTGTAGAAAATGTTTTGTTGAACATATTTAATAATTTTGAAAAAACAAATTTTCAATTTACATTATTGTTAATTAGAAAAGAAGGAGACTTTTTTTCCCAGATTCCAAAGAATGTACAAATTAAATATTTAGCTTTGGGTAATGAATTTTTATCCAATCTCAAATTTATAAACATATTACAAAAAATATACAGGAAAGTAAAACTAAAAATATTACTAAAAAATCCTTACTTTATAAGAAAGTTTTTTATTTCTGAGTTCAACGATGTTGAAATAGCATTTTTAGGAGATTTGATCCCAATACTTGATAAAATTAAAAGAGCTGATTCTTTTACTATAGGATGGGTTCATGGTGATATATATGCGAGTCGTAGTGATTTGAATATGAAAAAGGAAATACTATCTTCTTCATTAAATTTAGATAAAGTTGTTTATGTTTCCAATAAAGCCTTAGAAAATGGTATTTTATGGAATCCAAAAATTTCAAGTAATGCAATTGTAATTTATAATCCTATAGACAAAGAAAATATTTTGAGTAAATCTTTAAAAAAAATTGATTTTAATTATGATGAAATAACATTTATATGTGTTGGTAGATTAAGTGGCATTAAAGGATATGACAATGTTTTAAAAGTGCATCAAAGACTCATTAAGGATGGATTTAGACACCATGTAATTATTATAGGAAAAGGAGAAGATGAAAGTATTGTAAGAAGTACAATAGAAAAATATAAAATAAGAGAAACATTTCATCTCTTAGGTCATAAGCAAAATCCCTTTCCATATTTAAAAGCTTCTGATATATATTTGTTAAACTCTAAAAGTGAAGGGTATCCTTTAGCAGTTAAAGAGGCTTTGTTATTAGGAAAACCTATGATTGTTACTAATGTTGGAGGAGTAACAGAAATTGTAGACGAAAGCAATGCTATTATTATCGATTATGATGAAAATCAGCTTTACAATGCTATGAAAAAAATGATAACAGATAAAGAGTTTAGAAATAAACTCCAATTAGTTAATCAAAAACATTATAAAGAATACGATCAAAACATAATTTATAATTCATATAAAAAGTTATTAAATTCTCAAAAAGTAAGCAATTAAATATAATTATATATTTCCATGACATCTCAATCGATAAATATATCTGTAATAACTCCTTCATATAATAGGGCACATACATTATATAGAGTTTTTGATTCTCTTAAAAATCAGACCTTACAAAATTTTGAGTGGATTATAATTGATGACGGCTCAACAGATAATACAAAAGATACTGTAAATGAATTTATTCAAAAAAATATTTTTCCAATCAACTATTACAAACAGGAAAATAAGCACAAATTTTTATCTCTCTTTAAAGGTTTAGAATTAGCAAAAGGAGAATATATTGCCTTTATAGATTCAGATGATAAATTATTGCCACATGCATTTGAAACTTTTTATAAAGAAATAATTAAATTACCTGAAAATGAAAAATACTATGGAGTCATAGGCTTATGCAGTTATGAAAACGGGGAAATTGCTGGAGATAAATTTCCGGTTTCTCCACTTGATACTTCTATATTTGAAATGAGATATAAGTATAAAGTCCATGGAGATAAATGGGGTTTGTCAATTAAAAAAGCTTATCAGGAAATAAAATTTGATACATCACCATACGAAAAAAAAGGATTTATTCCTGAAACTGTACTTTTATATTTATTTGATAAACAAGGATATAAAACCCGATATGTTAATATTACATCGTTGATATATGTTTCCGATGAGAATGATAGCAAGTCTTTATCTAATAATTTTTATTCATCTGAAAATTCTTTTGGATTATGTGAAAATTATAAAACTTTTATAACTTGTTATAAAGATAAATTTATTCAATATCCTTTAGTCTATTTCAGAAATTTCATTGCTTATATTCTTTTCGGTTTAAAAGATAAAAGATCACTTTCTGAATTACTCAAGCTAAATGGTTTAGCTCTAAAGTTTTTTGTATTGTTATTTTACCCAATCGTTTTTTTGTTTAAAAATAAGGACATAAAAGATTAGAAATGAAGTCAATTATACAGAAAGATTATTTCAGACATGCAGGAGTTTGGATAAAATATCCGCTAATTAAAACCATCTTTAATATAGACTTTAGATATATATATTTCTTTAGAAAAATTACGGATAAAAAAACCTATCGCATTACCAATTTTTTTTATAAATTATATTACAAGTATTTGTCAGATCAGATTAATTATTATATTGACCCGTCTGCAAATATAGATGAAGGATTTTATGTTATTCATGCACACAGAATATTTATTGGTCCAAAAGTTAAAATTGGAAAAAATTGTAATTTTTCTCATTGCACAATTATAGGACAAACAAAAGAGATAGGACATCCTTCAATAGGAGATAATGTGTGGGTTGGTACATTTTGTGTTTTGGAAGGAAATATAAAAATTGGGAATAATGTTTTAATAGCTCCTCTTACATATGTAAATTTCGATGTTCCTGATAATTCTTTAGTAATAGGAAATCCTGCAAAGATACTTTCGAGAACTCATGCTACTCAAGATTATATAAATAACGTTATTTAGATTATAATGAATTTAGTAAAATCAGATTTATACAGATATACAGGAAAAGATAATAGTTCCGTTTTTTTAAATTTTTTTAAAATAAAAGCATTCAGGTATCAGTTTTATTTTAGAAAAAGTTGTGAGAAAAATAATATCATTTTACGAATGATATTAAAGTTAATTAATCACCGATTAATTTCTAAATATGGTTTTTTTCTAGAAAGTGGAGGTCAAGTTGGGCCAGGATTAAAAGTTCTGAATACGTCTCTTATTATTATAAATGCAGGAGCTGAAGTAGGTGAAAATTGCACCTTATCTCAAGGTGTTACTATTGGTGTGGCTAACAGAGGTAAACGTAAAGGTTGTCCCGTAATAGGAGACAATGTATGGATAGGACCTTATAGTATGATAGTTGGTAAAATAAGAATTGGAAATAATGTATGGATAGGTCCAAATAGCTATATTAATATTGATGTACCAGACAATTCAAGAGTTTTTGGTAATCCGCCCCAAATTATACCGGATGAAAATGCAGTAAAAGATTATATTATTAATCCTGTCTAATGGCTAAAAAGAAAATTTTAATAAGAATTGGTTCTTTAAGACACGGTGGTGCTGAAAAAGTCTTAACAACTTTTTTGAAAAATATTCCTCCAGATAAGTATGAAATAGATTTATTATTAAATCTGAAATTTGGTAAATATTTAAAAGATATTCCTGATTGGATAACTATATATTATCTGAACAAAGGGGAAATGATAACAACCAACAGACCATTAGAAATCCCGGTAAAGATCTACAGGAAAGTATATCAAAAAATTTTAAAAATATTTCCAAAATTGCTTTATACATTTATTCTCAAAAATAAAAAGTATGATATTGAACTTATAGCTAATCATAGTTTGCTAAATGAAATGCTTAAAAGTCCATTACATAGCTCTAAAAAAGTAGTATGGATACATAGTGACATATTCAACAATGATGAAGTATTAGAGTCCGATTTACAGAACTATTTTGAAGCAGATAAAATATTAGTCATCTCAGATAAAATCAAGGAAGAATTTAATAAAATATCTAGAAATGAATCGGATAAAAATAAAATAGTGAAAATATTTAATCCAATAGATTCGAATGAGATAATAAATCTTTCTTTAGAAAATATTGACACGGAACATTTATTTTCAAACTGCAAGCTAAAAACATTTGTTTCTGTAGGCACAGTATATCCAGCAAAAGGATTCGACAGATTAATTAATGTTCATAAAAAATTAATAGATGAAGGATTTTACCATAATATTTTAATAGTAGGAGATGGCTATGATTTAGGTAAAATTGCCAGTCTAATAAAAAATTTAGATGTTGAAAACACAGTTAAACTGATAGGATTTAAAGAAAATCCATATCCATTGATTAAAAACGCCGATTATTACATACTATCCTCACGTTACGAAGGATATCCTACCGTTTTATTTGAAGCACTTACTCTTGGAAAACCTTTGATAGCAACCGATGTATCTGGAGCTGCTGAAATTCTTGAAAATGGAAAATTAGGTATGGTTGTTGAAAATTCGGAAGAAGGAATATATAATGGAATTAAAAAATTTCTTGAAAGTCCTGAAGTACCTTTGGCTTATAGCAAGGAAATGAATGACAAAAAATTGCCTTTTTCATTAAAAAATGCTGTAAATTCGTTAACAAATATTTTTGATAATCTGTAATTACTTATGACTAAAACACTGATTGAAAAAGATTATTATAGGATACATGGTAGATGGCCGGGTAAAATCATTTTTAAAAGCATGGTTGATCCTAACTTCAGATATATATATTTTTTTAGGAAAGCTTCCAGACACAGTAAAAAATCATTAAAAGGTATTTTTTACAGAATGGTGCTACATCAGTTACAAGTTCGGTTTGGATATCAAATTTATCCCGGGACAGATATTGGAGAAGGTTTTTATCTGGGACATTGGGGAACTGTAATTATTAATCCTAAAGTTAAAATTGGTAAAAATTGCAATGTAGCACCTGGAGTGACTATTGGACAAACAAACAGAGGAGATAAAGAAGGAGTACCTGTTTTAGGTAACGAAGTATGGATAGGTACAAATGCCGTTATTGTAGGTAATATAAATATAGGAAATAATGTTTTGATTGCTCCCAATGCCTATGTTACACGAGACGTTCCAGACAATTCTGTAGTTGTTGGAAATTTAGCACGTATTATACAAAATGAAGAAGCTACGGTTGGTTATATTGAAAATAAAGTGTAAGAGCAACCATGATTAAATTATTAATTGTAAATACAGATCTTCGTGGAGGAGGAGCAGAAAAGGTTTTAGTTAATCTGGTAAACAATCTTGATAATTCAAAATACGATATAACATTATTTACAATATTCAAAGAAGGAGTTAACAGAAAAGATTTAAGCCCGGAAATTAAACAAAAATGGTATTTTGAAAAGCCATTTAAAGGGTACTCGAGGCTAGCATTATTTTTTTCACCTGAGTTTTTATACAGAACCTTTATTAAAGATGATTACGATGTAGTTATATCTTATTTGGAAGGATTTCCTTCAAGAATTGTATCCGGATGTACAAATAAAAAAACAAAATTAATCAGCTGGATTCATTTGGAACTTTATAAAGATACAATATCCTATGAATTCAGAAATTACAAAGAAGCACTTAAAGTTTACAATAAATTTAATAAAATCGTTTGTGTAGCTGAATCTGTCAAAAACTACTTTCAAAAAAGTAGTAATATTCCTTCAGAAAGTCTTGAAGTAATATACAATATGCTTGATTTGAATGATATCAAAACAAAGGGAAATGCAAACCTAAATCCAGCATTAAAAAAAAATAAACTTAGATTGTGTACCGTAGGAAGACTAAATCCGCAAAAAGGCTATGACAGGCTTTTACGGATTATATCCAAGCTTAAAAATGAAGATAAACTTAATTTTGAATTATTAATTTTAGGCTTAGGCCCCTTAGAAGATGAATTCAAAAAGTTCATAAATGATAATAAACTTTCAGATACGGTCGTATTACTGGGATATCAATCAAACCCATATTCTTATATAAAATCATCAGATCTTTTTGTATGCTCTTCATATAAAGAAGGATACAGTACCGTAGTTACAGAATCGGTAATTTTAGGAACACCAGTTATAACCACAAATTGTTCAGGAATGTCAGAAATTCTCGATGAAGGAAAGTGTGGAATCATAGTTGACAATGATGAAAAATCGTTGTACTTAGGATTAAAAGATCTTTTAACAGATGAAAATAAGTTATCTTACTACAAACAAAAAACGATGGAAAGATCAAAATTTTTTGAATCCAGGAATGATACAGAAGCCTTCGATAATTTGATTCAAGAAGTAATAAATTAAAATTATATGCAATTAAACATAAAAAATGAAACATCGCAATTAAAAACAGTGGTTCTGGGGCAACCGGTATCAGTAGGTAAAACACCCCAAATAAAAGACACTTACGATGCCAAATCTTATGAAAGTGTTTCACAAGGCACATATCCTCAGGAACTAGACATAATTAATGAAATGACATGCTTTGAAAATATTTTATCTAAGCATGGAGTGGAAGTTTTACGTCCCAGAATTTTAGAAAATTGCAATCAGGTTTTTGCCAGAGATGTTGCTTTTGTTATTGACGATAAAATTATAATTTCTAATATAATTCCAGATCGTTCTGATGAACAGGAAGCCTACAAAGAAATTTTTGATACCATATACTATCAGAAAATATATAACTTACCGGAGAAAGCACACGTTGAAGGAGGAGACATTATTGTTTTTGATGATATTGTATTTTGTGGAGTTTATAAAGGAAACGATTATTCAAATTTAAAAACGGCAAGAACCAATATATATGCAATTGAATTTTTAAATGAATTATATCCAGATAAAACCTTTGTAGATATTGAATTAAAAAAAGACGATAAAGACCCTTATAAAGGAATTCTACACCTGGATTGTACATTTATGCCGGTAGGAGATAAAAAAGCAATTGTATATAAAGACGGATTTAAAAATGAGAAAGATTTTCACTTTCTAGTTGATTTTTTTGGGAAATCCAATATTTTTGAGATAACACCAGAAGAAATGTATTATATGAATACTAATATATTTTCTATTTCACCTCAATTAGTCGTATCAGAAGAAAGGTTTACCCGATTGAACCATTTCCTTGAAACAAATTGGGGTATTCAGGTTGAAAAAATTCCTTACTACGAAATATCAAAAATGGGAGGACTCTTACGATGTTCCACTTTACCTTTAATTAGACAAGATGAAAAATAAACAAAATACACAATCCATATTAATGATTGAGCCGGTTTCCTTTGGATTTAATGAGGAAACAGCAAACGATAATAAATTTCAATCAAACGATCTGAGCATAGACAGTAAATCTATACAAAGAAAAGCTCTCGACCAGTTTACAAATATGGTTGAAAAGTTAAGAAAGCATGGAATTTCAGTATATGTTGTCAAAGATACATTAGAACCCTATACACCAGATTCAATATTTCCGAATAACTGGGTTTCTTTTCATTCTAATGGAGCTGTGGCTATATATCCAATGTATGCGCCTAACAGAAGAGAAGAACGCAGAGAAGATATTCTGGATTATCTGGAAGAACAAGGTTTTCAGATCAACGAAATAACAGATTATAGTCAGGCAGAGGAAGAAGATGTCTTTCTTGAAGGAACAGGAAGCATGGTTTTAGATCGTAAAAACAATATTGCCTATGCAGCAGTATCCGAGCGTACCAATGAAGATTTGTTTATTGAATATTGTGAAGATTTTGAATTTACACCTGTAGTATTTCATGCTACTCAGAAAATTGAGGGAATAGAATATCCCGTGTATCATACCAATGTGATGATGAGTGTTGCAGATAACTTTGCCATTATCTGTTTTGACGTCATTAAAGACTTGAAAGAAAGAAAATTTGTTTCAGATTTTTTACACACATCTCAGAAAGAAGTGATTGCAATTACAGAAGAGCAGATGAATCACTTCGCTGGAAATGTTTTAGAAGTAGAAGCAGAAGATGGAACCAAATACCTTATAATGTCCAATACAGCATATCATTCATTGAACAGAGGACAGTTAGATGTTATTACTAAATACTGTGATATTCTGGTGGTGGACATATCTGTAATTGAAACTTACGGAGGAGGAAGTGCCCGTTGCATGATGGCTGAAGTATTTTTAGAAAAAGATGAAATATAAATTTTTGAAAGAATAATTTTGTATATTAATCAAATCCTGTTATATTTGCACCTCTAATAATTAAGGCGAGGTAGCTCAGCTGGTTAGAGCACTGGATTCATAACCCAGAGGTCGGCAGTTCAAGTCTGCTCCTCGCTACAAAATAACCCATATTGCATTTTAATAATGTTTTATGGGTTTTTTTATCCTTATTTTCTGAAAATTTACTATTACCAAAAATTATTAAGAAATAAAATTTTTTATAAAAAGGGTTTTATATTGATAATATATTTTACATTTGTAAAGGAGAAATTTTATAATAATAAATGTTATTTGAAAATTAAATATCGAGATAAGAATGATTAAGCGTAGACCATAATGATAACCATAAAATTGTAAATTTTTAATTATTTTACTCACTGCCAAATACTTATATTTACATTGTAGCAGACTATATATTTATAAGCAACCTTTTCATGTATTTTAAGTGTTTTTATTTTGGTAGACTAAGTTGTCAGTATAGTCAATTCCCTCGCTTATTATTTAAATAATTTCAGCTTTTAGGAATTGAAAGCATAAACTAAAAATAGAATTTTATTGAAATCAATCAATAATTTTTTTAGTAAACAAAGTATAATCTTATTATTTGGAAGTGGTGTTAGTTTACTGGCAGGTACTTTGATTTATGTTTTATTTAGAACTACTTCACTAAGAATTTTTTCTTGGAGTGAACTAGTAGGAATACGGGGACTTTTAAATAAATCAAGA
The DNA here is from genome assembly GCF_004023655.1 of Apibacter sp. HY039. Classification (NCBI taxonomy): domain Bacteria; kingdom Pseudomonadati; phylum Bacteroidota; class Flavobacteriia; order Flavobacteriales; family Weeksellaceae; genus Apibacter; species Apibacter sp. HY039. Next base: position 183,979 of record NZ_SAYM01000001.1, read on the forward strand.
GAATATTCTATTTCTTATATTAAATATGTTCCTGATTGGATATTATTCTCTCTTCCAGATGGTCTCTGGATTTTTTCTTACATCTGTTTTACGCTTTACATTTGGAAAGGTTTTATAACTGTAAATAATATAGTCTGGTTCATTATTGTCCCTTTTATTGCCATAGGATCAGAAATATTACAATTATTTCAGTTACTCCCCGGTACTTTTGATATTACTGATTTGTTATTCTATTTAATAGGATTTATCTTACCTTTTATTATTTTTAAAAAATCAATTATATATAAATTCAAAAATCAAAATTATGAACAAACATTTTAAAACCTTGGTTTCGGCTTTAACTGTAGCATTCTTTGCATTTATTGCTTTTGGGAGTCTGGATGACGATAAGAAAAAAGAGGAATCTTCATCAACTACAGAAAAGGCTTCTACCGAAACTGCTCCACCTGCAGAAAATCCTTCAACTACGGAAAGTCTTTCTAAACCGGAAACTTCATCTAATTTCACAAAAATAGGAGAACCTTTAAAAACAAAATATTTTGAGGTAACTGTTAAAAAAATGAGGATTGAAGACAGAGTAAAAACCGGAAATGAATTTGCAGACCTTAAAAAAGAAGAAGGAAATCGATATTTAATTTTAAATATGGCGATTAAAAATATTAGTGATGAAAGCAGAATGTTGAGTGAAGGTGAAGTAATAATAAATTATAATGGAAAAGAATATAAATTTGACAGATCAGAGACAGTAATGTCTGAAGGCTGGGGAGTTTTGCTTGAGCAGATAAACCCATTAACTACTAAAACTACTAATTTAGTATTTAAAATTCCTGCGGAAATTAAAGGACAAGCATTTTACAGACCGGGTCGTTCTGGTAAAGATGATTTAATTGACTTGGGTGAGATTAAATAAAAAATTAAAAAAAGAAACACAAATAAAATATTTGTGTTTCTTTTTTTAATGACTAGTATAATATATCTTAAAAATTACTTAAGATATTTTTGTAACGTTGCAGCTGAAAAGGTTATTAAGCTTCTTACCGGAGATAACTCAACAAAGCCGTTTAACAGCCCCCAATCATGAATTACTCCGTTGAAACGTACAGTGGTAGTATATACACCTGCTTCGTCCAGCTTACGACCCAAAGATTCACCTGCATCCCTTAAAATATCATTTTCCGCAACTTCAATTAAAGTGGGTGGTAATCCCTTTAATTGTTCGTGGGTAGCTCTCAAAGGAGAAACATAAATATCATCAAACTCCTCTTTTCCTGAAAGATAATTATCTCTCATCCATGTCATAAGGGAAGTTGTTAAAAATCTTTGTTCTCCGTACTTTATATATGAATCAGTATTTGTTTCAGCATCTGCATAAGGCCATAAAAGTATTTGGCATTTAATTTCAGGACCATTATTCTTTTTAGCTTTCAAGCTAGTTCCTATAGCCATGTTTCCCCCAGCACTATTACCCATTATAGCAAGTTTAGTTCCGTCAACATTAATTTCGTCTCCATGTAAAGAAATCCATAGAGCTGTTTCATAACATTGATTTAATGCTGTTGGGTAGTGAGCTTCTGGCGATCTGGAATACTCAACAAAAACACACGCAAAACCAGATTCAACGACTAAATCGCGCACCAGACGCTTATGAGTAGGATAATCTCCAAGTACCCATCCTCCTCCGTGTATAAATATAAAAACGGGTAATTTTTCCTTAGATCCTTCAGGACGTACAACAACAAGGTCAATAGATAAATCGTTTGAGTTAATGGTCTTATAAGTTTCTTCTATACCGGAAACATTAACATTTTCCGAAGATTGTGCGCCTTCCAAAACTTTTCTGGCTTCAGCGGGTGGTAACGACTCAACAGGTGTGTCGCTGGAATTTAACACTTTTAAATATTCTTTAGTACCTACACTAAGGTGCGGATCTTTTAAATAATCTGGAGCCTTTCTAGCATTATCCATATAAAATTTTTTAGTTAATTATGTGTTAATAAAATGATGATTTAGCTCATAGATGAGCTGTAAGGGCAGAAAACGGATTAGTGTTAATTAAAAGTTTAAATATAAATTTTTATAAAATTATATTCTTTACAATAATTATATAAATAATCATGCCAAATAAAATATTTTTATCTGATAAATTGTTGTTTAAATAAAAGATAAAGAATTCAAAAATAGTCAGAAAAGTAAGGTTGTTCTTTAGGAATTATATTCTCAAGTGTCCTCAGCATTTTAAAGCTGGTTTTTAAACGTTCAATTTTATAAAAGTAAGAAGGACTTCGGTAACTCATTAGCATAGCTGTTAAAGTACAGATATCAAGTTCTACGGACGGGCCAATGGGCTCTTTTATAATTTCAATTTTTCCTTTTTTTGACCAATGAAGTCCAAAAGGACCATTATTCCATTTTGCAATTGGATCGGAAATAAGAAAATGAAAAGGGCGGGAACTGAATAAAAATGGATACTTTTCTAAAAATGCTTCCACATCTACTATTCTTGCCATGTAATAAGGCTTTATAGTTTGCATAATCTGACTATCATCAAGCAAAAATGCAATAGGGTCATTCTTATATATATTTCCTTTAACGCTGTTCACCATCGAGAAATGCGCCGAAATAAAATTCCAAAGACCTTTTTGTGATTCCATATCAAGATATATAAGTTCTTTAATATTGAAAACATCACCACTTATCCAATACATAACATATCCCATAGGTTCATCATGGTTATTATAATAAACAGCCGCATATCTTTCATCTTCATTTTCCCACCTCCAGTATTCTTCCCATTCATATTGTCCTCGTATCAAAGCTCCGTGGTTAGTCTGTGCGAATCTGTTATATGTGTTTATTACATCTATGTCATCAACAGGCTTTCTTTCCACATATCCCGGCAGATCTATATGTTTAGGAAGCTGAGAGTCTTTGATAGTAAAAGTCATATGATCAGACATGATTTCCCATCCTTTTCTTCTATAATAAGGAACTGAATAAGGATATAAATAGGATATAGTTTGTCCTTTTTCTTTCATTCGTTCCAGCCCCGTAATAATCAAATTGTTCATTAAGCCCATATTGGCATATTCAGGATAAGTACCTACGCCGGTTAAACCTCCCATTTTTACAATTTTTCCGTGAATATTTACCCTGCAAGGGTAAATACACAATTGAGACACCAGATGCTCATCATTAAACCAGCCTATAGCATCAGCCCGTTGTAAAATTGGTCTTTTAGATCGCATAATCTCACCTTCTTCATACCCGCTATCTTCTAAAATTTTATTGGTTACCTGAAATACGTAGCGCAATAATTCGTTGTATTGGTCTAAATGCTGCACTCCAATTTCACGAAATTGCAATTCTTTCCTAAGTTTTTTGTTAGCCATATAAGTATAATTCAGGCAGTAGATACGAAAAAGCTAGTTCACGGTAAATATACAAATTTTACTAATCCTCTGTTAGTTTCAAAAATTAATGTTCCGAAGATTCTGAATTTTTTTTCTTTTTAAGAACATTAAGTTTTGAGAAAAATAATTGATCAAGATGAGTTTTTTTAACAGATCTGGTTTTAAAAATAAGTAGGGGAAAAACAACACCAAAAGCAAGAGATAGCAAAGTAAAACCGGTTCTTGTAACTTTTTCAAGCATTTCTACCAAATAATTAAACTGTAGAGGTTCTCCTTCTTTTAATGTCATTACTTCAATTAATGAAATCATAAATTCATATCCGGGTTTTCCAGGAATAATATTAATAACAGCAGGTATCGTGAAAACAATAGGGGGTGTGTGTACTTTATGCGCAAAATAGACACCTAAAACTCCTACAAGACTTGCCGAAATAAAACTGGCAAATACAATTTGGTCGTCAAACCAATGTAGTAAAAAAGCTCTGCAGCTGAATCCCAGTCCACCTAAAACAGCAACTACCCACATAGATCGTCTGGGTGTCGTAAATATCACTGCAAAACCGAGAGATACCCACATTGACCAGAATATTTTTTCCCATACAGATACTTCAAGTGAAGTAAATAAATTAATGAAATCCATAACCAAATAGAAATAATGATAAAAATAAGCCCATTGCAATAACAAATATAAGTACAGATCCATGCACCCCTCTGGCTATACCTTGGGCTACATAACCTTCTAAAATATCAATAAAAGAATTGATAAGAGGAACTCCCGGAATTAAAAAAAGCACACTGGCTGCAAAAGCACTATTAAGATCTAATCCAGTTAAAATTCTGAAAATGTTTACAGTTGATACTGCTGTAAAAGAAGCTAAAGCAAATACTATAAATATATTAAATTTTTTTTCTGTGAAAAATTGCCGGATAATAAGCCCTAGTACAGTTGCCAGAAAAGTAATTAAAAATTCTGGCCAGCTTCCACCCAAAATACGGCTAAGGCTGGCACCCGCTAAACCTACAAATAACCATATGCTAGGTTTTGAGTAGTGTCGGATTTTTTTTATTCGGTTAAAATGTTCATTTACCTGGTATGCATCCAGTTTTTCATTAACTACTCTCCATGATAAAATGCTTATCTCAGATATAATTTCAAAATTGACTCCTATATGTGGAATAGCCCTTACTATTGTATGCATTTCGTTGGTTTCTTTATTTCTCACGCTTAAGACTACCCCGGAAAGAGAAAAGAAAAAGTCGGCTTCATAGCCCAGACCTTGTGCAATTCTTTGGGTATTTTTCAACGTTCGGGAGGTGTTGGCTCCATTCATCATTAGCGTTATCGCTACTTCAGATAAGAATTCTCCAACAAATTTTATTTCTATTGAGGAATTATTCATATATAATTAAGATATAGAAATGCAAAATTAATAACAACAACGACTAGTTTTCATATAAAAACGATAAACATGATAACAATCACAAAATTTGTACAGTTTTTGCATTATAATAGATTACGTTAATGGTTATTATTAAATTTGTTTACAACCTAAAGAATTAGATTATGAAAAATATTGCATTAGTTTCATTACTTTATTTATTAATAAGCTGTCAGACCAATAACCTGGCAGTTGATTATGACCAGTCGTTTAACTTTAATAATGTTAAAACCTATAATTATTACAACGATAATAATTTAAAGGTTAATCAAATAGATAGTGCAAACTTTATAAGGAATTTAGATCAGGCTTTATACTCCAAAGGTTTGGTAAAAGATATAAACAATCCAGATATACTGATAGCTGTTCAGGTTTATAATCAGGCTGAGAATAGGACTTCGAACATTGCTAGCATTGGATTAGGGGGTGGTAGCAGGTGGTTTGGACTTGGTACGAGTGTAGGTATACCAATTCGCAAGAAAGTAATGAATTATTCTTTTCAAATAGATTTTGACGATGCTATAACCAAAAAGCTGATATGGACAGGACAGACGGTAAATACAATTTCGTATAATGCTACATCAGAAGCTAAAAACTCTTTTTATACATCCAATATACAATCACTATTAAAAAAATATCCCCCTCAAATGAATAGTAAAAAGAGTAAGTCTAAGAAAAGTAATTATTACAATTGATTTGCAAATTAATAGACAAACATAAAGCTCTATCCTTAAGGATAGAGCTTTTTTCTTTTACTAAGCAGTAAATTTTTTATATATTCTTTGTTTAACAGTTTAAAATTTTAGTGTTTTTAGTAAAATATGTTTGTTTACTAAATAGTGCATTTTGTTAAACTCACAGAATATAAGTACTATAGAGTGTTTAATATTAAACTGAAAAACGAATTAATTTATCTTAACAATTTCTAAATTATTTTTCACTGATTTTTTTTATTTAAATAGCTTTGTATAAAGTACTTTCATATAATTTTTTTTAATAAGAAATATTGTTCTATTTAGTAACAGGTTAAAATATGATAAAATTCATTATTTAATTCTTTGTTTAAACGGTTAAATAAAATAAATTTGCGAAATAAACCACAAAAGTCTAACTAAATTTTTTTAATATGAATACCAAATATCTATACTGGATTACTTTTATAGCGGTTAATGGGGGACTGTTATTCGGATTGAATATGGCAGGTATAGCGGGTGCTAATGACTTAATAAAAAATGACTTTAATTTAAGTGATTCGGGTCTGGGTACTGTTGCTAGTTTTTTAATGATTGGTTGCTTGATAGGAGCACTTTTTACAGGAAAGTTTGCTGAAAAATACGGAAGAAAAAAAGTAATGTTGGTGACTGCTTTGCTTTACGTTATTTCTTCTTTAGGATGTGCATTTGCAGAAGGTTTTGCAGGTTTAACCTTTTTTAGGGTTCTTTCCGGTTTTGCTGTAGGAGCAACATCGGTTGTCGGGCCTATGTATATATCTGAAATTTCGCCTGCAAGTAAACGAGGAACCTTGGTATCATTCAATCAATTTGCTATAACTATAGGTATATTTTTAGCATATGTATTTGATTATTTTTTGATCAACCTGGGTGAAAACAGTTGGAGGTATATGCTTGCTGTTCCTGCATTATTTGGTGTTTTGTATTTAATATTTCTTCTTACTTCTTTTCCAGAAAGTCCAAGATGGTTGCTTGCTAATAATAAAAATGAACAGGCAGTTTCAGTACTTCAAAAAATCGGGGGAAAAAATTATGTAGATAATGAACTTCCTGATATGGAAAACTCAATAAATTCAGAATTGAATAAGGATAAAGTCAGTTTGAAAGAACTTTTTTCAGGTAAAACAGGAAAAATAGTGTTGATAGGAACTCTTATTGCTGCATTTCAGCAAATAACGGGAATCAATGCGGTATTAATTTTTGCACCTGATATTTTTCGCTCTGCAGGTGTAGGAGGTGACACAGCATTGTTACAATCTATGGTTGTAGGACTAGTAAATGTTTTAATGACGATTGTTGCTTTAAAATTAGTTGATACCAAAGGGCGTAAAACTTTATTGTTATGGGGGGCTTTCGGTATGATAGTATCATTGGCATATCTTACCTTTGCTTTTTCTCAATCCGAGAAAAATACATGGGGAGTTCTAATCGCTCTTTTAGGATATATTTCTTTCTTTGCGGCTTCTTTTGCACCTGTTATGTGGGTAATTATATCTGAGATTTATCCTAATAGGATTAAAGGTTTGGCTATGTCTTTTTCAACAGCTGTAAGTTGGGGATGTACTTTTTTAACCGTTTATTTTGCCCCGATAATCAGAGCAGACTTAGGAGACAGTGCATTGTTTGGAATTTTTGGTATATTTACGGTAATAGCGTTTATATTTGTTAGAATATGGATTCCTGAAACTAAGGGAAAATCATTGGAACAAATTGAAAAAGAGCTAGGATTATAGTAATGATAAACTAAAAATTTAATGATAATTTAACTATGAAAAGAGTCTCAATTAAAGATGTTGCTTTAAAAGTAGGTGTATCTACAGCATTGGTTTCTTATGTAATGAATGGGCGCCATACCGACAGAATTAATAAGGATACGGCTAAAAAAATAAAAAAAGCCGCTAAAGAGTTAAATTATAGACCTAGTAAGATTGCTCAAAGTCTTAAATCTAACCGGACCAATTCTATTGCACTCTTAGTAGCGGATATAGCAAATCCGTTCGCTTCTCAGATTGCAAGAATTATCGAAGATGAAGTCAGTAAGAAAGGATATGTTGTTCTTATAGGAAGTTCAGATGAAAAAGCAGAAAAGCTTCAGCAGCTTATAGATTTATTTATGAACAGGCAGGTAGATGGTTTTATCATAGCTCCGGTTCAGGGATCTGAAAAGTGTATACAAGAATTAATCAAAGCTAAGGCTCCTTTAGTTTTAATAGATAGATATTTTGAAAATATGAAGGTTCCGGTAATTACAACCAATAATTATGGTATAGCTTATCAGGCAACTGAACATTTAATAAAAAGAGGAAGAAAAAACATTGGTGTTTTAGCTTATAATACAAATTTGCTTCACTTAAACGAAAGGGTTAATGGTTACAAAAGAGCCTTGCAGGATCATGGCATTTCAGACAATCCTGATAATGTAAAATATATCAATGAAATTGAAATACAAAAAGAAGTAGATCTAGCGCTGGAAAATTTATTTTCTGCAGATGATAAAATAGATGCATTATTTTTTACCACTAATAAACTTGCAATTTCAGGATTAAAAAAAATAATGACTATGAATATCAAAATTCCTGAAGAATTAGCTTTGTTAACCTTTGATGAATCAGAAGCTTTTGAAATTTTTAAAACTCCTGTAACTCATATAAAACAGCCTTTGCAGGATATAGCCAGAGAATCTGTTGAGATTCTTACCGGAATCATCGAAAATAAAAATTTAAAGTACAAACCAAGAGTTTATAATTCAAAATTAATAATAAAACAATCTACCTAAAATCATACAAATGGGAAATGATATAAACACAAAAAAGTCAGTAATTTGCTTCGGAGAAATATTATGGGATATATTTCCTTCAGGAAAAAAAATTGGGGGTGCTCCCTTCAATGTTGCATACCATTTAAATAAAATGGGAGTGGATGGAAGAATGATTAGCTGTATAGGTAAAGATAAGCTGGGAGAAGAATTAATTTCACGCGTTAAAGAAGCATCCATATCTACAAAGGAATGTCAGGTAAATGCTGAATATGATACCGGAACAGTTATAGCAGATATTGATGAAAATAATGAAGCCCATTATACAATAGTTGAACCAGTGGCCTGGGATTTTATTCAGTGGAAAGATGATTATGAGAATCTGGTTAAAAACTCTTCCGCTTTTGTTTTTGGAAGTTTAGGAACTAGAAACAATGTGTCAAAAAATACGTTGTTACAGTTATTAAAACTGGCACCTTACAAAGTTTTTGATATAAATTTAAGACCTCCATATATTTCACAAGTATCAATAATAGAATTTATCAAACAATCGGATTTAGTAAAGATGAATAAAGCCGAATTAAGGCAATTACTGGAATGGATAGGGAAAGAATATACTACAGAAGAAGAAGCTGTAAAATACGTTCAGAAATGCTTCAATCTGGATGGGCTGATAATCACTAAAGGTAGTAAAGGAGCAGTATATTGTGATAAAGAACAATATATATTCTCTGAAGCAGTAAAAGTAGAAGTAAAAGATACGGTGGGTAGTGGTGATTCTTTTTTAGCTGGATTTCTTTCTAAAAAAGTCAACGGATTTTCTGCGTCAGAAGCTATGAAAGAAGCTATCTCTTTAGGGGCTTTTATTACTAATCACGAAGGAGCTTGTCCGGTATATGAGATAAACGATTTTCATGATTTTATAAAAAACAGAACTGAAAAAGAGGTACATATTTAAACGATTAACTTAATTAACACTTTAAAAAGTCTGTTCCTGTCATTCAGAAAGGGCAGACTTTTCATTTATTGAGTAGCATTAATAATTTAAAAGTATTTCTATAAAATTATAAAAAAAGGCTGTGGGCAATTCCACAGCCTTTTTTCAATTATAAATTATATTTATTGACAATTCGAAGAGCAATTGTTCGTTTTAATCTGTTCAAAAAAATCATTACCCTTATTATCTACCAGAATAAATGCTGGAAAATTTTCAACTTCTATTTTCCATATAGCTTCCATTCCCAGTTCAGGATATTCCAGGCATTCTAAACTTTTAATATTGGATTGAGCCAGTATTGCTGCAGGCCCGCCGATACTGCCAAGATAAAAACCTCCGTGTTTCTTACAGGCATCAGTAACTTGTTTGCTTCGGTTACCCTTAGCAATCATAATAAGACTTCCTCCTTCCGATTGAAAAGAATCTACATAGGAATCCATTCTTCCGGCTGTGGTAGGTCCCATGGAACCAGAGGCGTAGCCTTGAGGCGTTTTTGCAGGCCCTGCGTAATATATAGGATGATCTTTAATATACGAAGGTAGTCCTTCACCATTATCAATTTTTTCCTGTAATTTAGCATGAGCAATATCTCTACCCACGATAATGGTTCCGGAAAGAGACAATCTTGTAGAAACAGGGTATTGAGATAATTCTTTTAGAATTTCGCTCATAGGCTGATCAAGATTAATTTTGATTCCACCTGCTTCACCTGCTTTCTGATATTCTTCAGGAATCAATCTGGCAGGATTATCCTCAAGTTTTTCAAGCCAGATACCCTCCTTATTGATTTTTGCTTTAATGTTTCGATCGGCAGAACAGGAAACTCCCATTCCCACTGGGCAGGAAGCACCATGTCGCGGAAGGCGTATTACACGAATGTCGTGGGCGAAAAATTTACCGCCGAACTGTGCACCTAACCCTAATTCCTGAGCTGCTTTTAACAATCTTTTTTCCATTTCTAAATCGCGGAAAGCACGTCCTCCTTCATTTCCGGATGTGGCCAGGTTATCATAATACTTAGTAGAGGCCAACTTAACGGTTTTAAGATTAGTTTCTGCAGAGGTTCCTCCGATAACAAAAGCAATATGATAAGGAGGGCAGGCAGCAGTACCCAAAGATTTCATTTTATCAACTAAAAATGAAAACAGCTTTTCAGGAGTAAGTAAAGCTTTCGTTTCCTGATATAAATAAGTTTTATTGGCAGAACCTCCCCCTTTAGCCACAAATAAAAATTTATATTCCTGTCCGTCTGTTGCATATAAATCGATTTGAGCAGGTAGATTGGTTCCTGTGTTGACCTCTTGATACATATCCAGAGGAGCATTCTGTGAATATCTCAGGTTATCTGTTGTAAAAGTATTATAAACTCCTCTTGAAAGTGATTCTTCATCTTTTCCGCCTGTCCAAACGTACTGACCTTTCTTACCCATTATTATCGCTGTACCCGTGTCCTGACAGAATGGAAGTATACCCTTGGAAGAAATCTCAGAATTTCTCAAGAAAGTCAATGCCACAAACTTATCATTTTCACTGGCTTCAGGATCTGATAAAATTGCTGCAACTTGTTGCTGATGTTCAGGTCGGAGTAAAAATTCTACATTGTGAAATGCATGCTGTGCCAGCAGTGTAAGCCCTTCAGGCTCAATTTTTAAAATTTCCTTTCCATCAAATTCGGAGGTAGATATGTAATCCTTCGTTAATAAATAATACTCAGTGGAATCCTTTCCTTGTTCAAAAGTAGCCTGATACTTAAATTCAGTTGTTGCCATATTTTTTATTAGTTTGTAGTATGTGAATGCTGGCAAAATTAAGTATTGGGTAAATGTAAAAATATGATATTTAAACGGTTTTTATTATTAGTATGATATTTATAATCATTACAAATAAGAATTTTATTAATATTCCATCAATTTCTGTATTCATGTGTACTACATGACAGATGATTTAACCGGTTAATTTTTGCAAATAAAAAAATCCGGAAAAATGTCCGGATTTTAATAATACATTAATTTATAATTGGTTACAATTATCTTATAGTAAATAATAACTCTCTGTACTTAGTTAAAGGCCACATTTCATTATCTATAAGCATTTCCAATGCATCAGAATGTTCTCTCAATAAAGAGAAAATAGGTTTAACTTTATTACAGAAAGCTTCCGCTTGTTTGGAAGGATCTTCGATTTCAATAGCTTTTTCTCTCTCTTTAAATAGCTTATCAACATTACTTTTGATTTCCGTAATATGAGTTGAAATGGTTTTTATCAAATCCAATTGTTCTTTACACATGGTTTTCATTTCCTTTTCCCCGAAAATTTCCTTTAGCCCTTTTGCATTCTCAATAAGTTTAGTTTGATAATCTACAGCTACAGGAACAATATGATTACGAGCCATATCACCTAAAACCTTGGCTTCAATAGAAATCATTTTTGAGTATTTCTCAAGTTTTATTTCATTTCGAGCCTCAATTTCCTTTGTACTTAAAATACCTAATTGTTCAAAAGGTTCGATTAAGTTCTTTTGCAGCTCAAATTTAAGTGCCTCCGGAGTTGTTTTTCTATTTTCCAGACCTCTTTTTTCTGCCTCTTTAACCCAGTCATCACTATATCCGTCGCCTTCAAATAAAATTTTTCTTGATGCTTTAATATAATCACGTAAAATATTGAAAATAGCTTCGTCTTTTTTAAGTCCTTTTTCTACCAAAGCATCTACTTCTTTTTTGAATTTTTGAAGCTGATACGCCATGATTGTATTAAGAACAGTCATCGGTTCACCACAGTTAGCCTGAGAACCTACAGCCCGGAATTCAAATTTATTACCTGTAAAAGCAAACGGTGAAGTTCTGTTTCTGTCAGTATTATCTAATAACAACTCAGGAATTTTTCCAACAATATTTAGTTTAAGATCGGTTTTTTCATCCGGAGATAATTTTCCTTTAGTTACCTTTTCAAGTTCATCTAAAACTCGAGTTAACTGAGAACCAATAAAAATAGAAATGATGGCAGGAGGAGCTTCATTAGCACCTAATCTGTGATCGTTACCAGCAGAAGCAATTGCAGAACGTAATAAGTCGCCATAGTCATGAACCGCTTTTATAGTATTGATAAAAAATGTCAGAAATTGTAAATTTTTCTTCGGATTTTTTCCTGGACTCAACAAGTTTTCACCTGTATCGGTAGACAATGACCAGTTATTGTGTTTTCCACTTCCATTAACACCATCAAAAGGTTTTTCATGGAAAAGAATGCTTAGTCCGTGTCTTCTGCTTACTTTTTTCATCACATCCATCAGTAGAGAATTATGATCTACTGCCAGATTTGCCTCCTCAAATAGAGGCGCAAGTTCGAACTGATTAGGAGCCACTTCATTATGTCTTGTAGTAACAGGAATTCCCAGTTTCATGCAATCGATTTCTAATTCTTTCATGAAATTCCGAACCCGGGTAGGAATAGATCCGAAATAATGATCTTCCAGCTGTTGTCCTTTAGCCGGAGCATGACCTAATAAAGTTCTGCCCGTTAAAACTAAATCCGGACGAGTTTGAAATAAGGAAGAATCTACCAGAAAATATTCCTGTTCCCATCCTAAGGTAGAATATACTTTAGTAACATTTTTGTCAAAATAGGCCTGACATACTTCTGTTGCAGCTTCATCTACAGATTGAAGAGCTCTTAGAAGAGGAGTTTTGTAATCCAGAGTTTCTCCTGTATAGGAAACAAATATAGAAGGAATACACAGAGTGGTATCAATAATAAATGCCGGAGATGTTGGATCCCATGCGGTATATCCTCTGGCTTCAAAAGTATTCCGTATTCCTCCATTTGGAAAACTGGAGGCATCTGGTTCCTGCTGAATTAATAAAGAACCGCTGAATCTTTCTATAGCACGCCCTTCACCAATAGGATTAAAAAATGAGTCATGTTTTTCTGCAGTTTCTCCCGTTAAGGGTTGAAACCAGTGTGTATAGTGAGTTACTCCTTTAGACATTGCCCAATCTTTCATAGCTACAGCTACCTGATCAGCAATTTCACGAGTTATTTTTTTACCATATTTCATAGCATCCAAAATGCTTTGATAAGCATCTTTGGTTAAATATTCTCTCATCGTCGATTCAGAGAATACATGTTCACAATATAATTCAGATAATTTTTTTGGAACTTCAATACGTCTGGGTTGTAGATAAGGAAGTCTTTTTAAAGCATAAAATCGTAATGTTGACATAAAGGTATGTTTTTGTAGGGCAAATATAAAAATAAAAATAAAAATATGAGCGATACCCCCTTGTTTTTTATGAGATTGTTTTTAAATGATACTAAATAATTTCGTTTTTCTATGTGTATTCTTAATAATAACAATTTTTTTTAGGTATTTGCCAATATTATAATCCTACAGTACTCATTTAATGCAAAATTGATAAATAAATAAAAAGTAAAATTTATCAGACAGTTTAAATCCAAAAAGTTATAAATTAAAAGAATAAATTGTAATATCAGTAATTCTGCTGGTTACCTGAAGTTAGATTTAATAGTTTCTTTTAACTCAAAATTAACCGGTAAAATCAATTTTAATTAGTAAATTTATCCAAATAAAACAGTAAAAAACATGGAATACAGAAAACTAGGAAAATCGGACTTATCCGTTTCAGTAATTACTTTTGGAGCCTGGGCTGCCGGAGGCTGGATGTGGGGAGGTACAGAAAGGAAACAATCTGTGGAAGCAATCAAGGCCGGATATGAAGTAGGAATGACATCTATAGATACAGCTCCCATTTACGGGCAAGGAACCAGTGAGGAAATAGTAGGGGAGGCCATTAAAGATTTACCGAGAGATAAAGTTCAAATTCTGACCAAATTTGGAATGCGTTGGGATCTGACTAAAGGAGATCTGGCTATGCACAGCAAAGATAATTCAGGAAAAGCTATTGATATTTATAAGTATGCGGGTAAAGAAAGTGTTATATACGAATGCGAGCAAAGTTTAAAAAGATTAGGAACAGATTATATAGACTTATATCAGATACACTGGCCTGAAACTGTAACTCCCATTCACGAAACTTTTGAAGCTGTAGCCCGATTGAAGGAGCAGGGGAAGATAAGATATGCTGCTGTATGCAATTATTCTGCTTCTCAGGTATCTGAAGCAGATATGGTTTGTGAAATTGTATCGGATCAGGTTCCCTATAGTATGATGAATCGTAAAATAGAAGAGGAGCTTGTACCGTATTGTATAAATAACCAAAAATCAATTTTAGCATACAGTCCCATGGAAAGAGGATTGTTAACCGGAAAGATAAAGCCTGGACATTCTTTTGCAGAAGGAGATGCCAGAAGCGAAATGAAAATATATCAGCCCGAAAGCATAGAAAAAGTAAATGCATTTCTTCAAAAAATAAAACCGATTGCTGATGAGCAAGGAGCAACGCTGGCACAATTGGTCTTAAAGTGGACTATTGAGCAGCCGGGTATTACTATTGCCCTGGCAGGAGCTAGGAATGCAGAACAAACCATTCAAAACGCAAAAGCAGCTGAGTTGAAGTTAACCTCTCAGCATATTGAGTTTATCAACTCGGAATTGTCAAAATTATAAAAGTTATATATGGAAAATTTGAAAGGAAAAAAGGCATTAGTTACCGGAGGTAGTAGAGGTTTAGGTAAAGCAGTTGCATTAGCTTTAGCAGAAGAGGGAGTAGAAGTAGCTATTACAGGAAGAAATGAACAGTCATTAAAGGAAACCACCGAATTACTTGCATCTAAAGGAGTTGGTTCCTCTTATGCTGTTTTTGACATTGCAGTAAAATCAGAAGTAGATCAATCTCTGGACAAATTACAGCAGGAATTCGGTACTTTTGATATTTTAATTAATAATGCAGGAGTAGCTGCTTTCGGTGGTTTTCTGGAGATGGATTCCTCAGAATGGCAGAGAATTGTTCAGACCAATCTCTTCGGAGCCTATTACGTAACCCAGTCGGTTCTTCCGGCGATGATAGAAAAAAAGAGTGGAGATATTATCAACGTATCTTCCACAGCAGGTCTGAAGGGAGGAGCTTCAACTTCGGCGTACAGCGTATCCAAAGCAGGACTCATTTCACTGTCCGAATCCCTGATGTTTGAAATGAGAAAGCATAATGTACGGGTTACTACGTTAACTCCGAGCACTATCGCTTCTGATATGTCTGTGAAAGAATTGAAGATAACAGACGGAAATCCTGAAAAAGTTTTGCAACCTCAGGATTTTGCTGACTTAGTGGTTGATATTTTAAAATTAAACAAACGAGCATTTGTGGCTTCAGCATCCTTGTGGTCTACAAATCCGTAAGCAAAATATACCTTGAAATAGTCCGGATTAATTCGTTAATCCGGACTTAATAGTTAAAAACCAATAGAAAATGAAAATATTTATATCTGGCATGATTCCGGAATCCGGAATTGAAATGCTGAAAAAAGAAGGCTGTGAAGTTGAAGTTTGGTCTGGAAAACAGCTCTCAGAAAAGGAACTGATTGATAAATGTAAAGATGCAGATGGCTACATCAACGTGATGACTCCCGTAACTGCTAATTTTCTTAAACAAAGTTCGCACCTTAAAGTAATTTCCACTTTTTCTGTAGGGTTCAATCACATAGACTTATCTACAGCCACTCAACTCGGAATTCCCGTGGGAAATACTCCTGACGTACTTAGTAATGCTACAGCCGATGTCGCTTTTCTTCTTATGCTTAATGTTTCCCGAAAAGCATTTTATAACTATAGTAAAATACGTACAGGTAACTGGAACCAGGGTTTTGATGCCGTATCTCATTTAGGGCAGGAATTGAACGGGAAAACATTAGGTATTTTTGGTATGGGGCGTATAGGGATTAAAATGGCAGAAAAATGCAAAGGAGCCTATGGTATGAACATAATTTACCATAACCGCAATCGTCACGAGCAGGCAGAAAAAGAACTAGGAGCTGTTTATGTATCTTTTGACGAATTATTGAAACAATCTGATATACTTAGTTTACATGCTCCGCTATCAGACGATAACAAAGGGTTGTTTAATAAACATGTATTTGAGAAAATGAAGCCCAATGCTATTCTGGTAAATACCGCCAGAGGAGCAATGGTAAATGAAGAAGATTTGGTTGAAGCTTTGAAGAACCAGCAGATTTGGGGAGCAGGACTAGATGTAACCGATCCGGAACCTATCCCAAAAGATCATCCGCTGTTAACGATGGAAAGCGTGGCAATAACTCCTCATATCGGTTCTGCAACAGTTGAAGCTAGAAATGCAATGTCAGATTTGTGCGCTAAAAATATATTAGCCGGTTTGAAGGGGGAAAAATTACCCTGTGTCGTAAATCCGGAAGTTTATAAATAAAAAATCAGCCGTACTGATTAGTAGGGTTCAGAAGAAATTAACCGGCTGGTTAAAAATAAAAAAGAGGATTCTAAGTAGAATCCTCTTTTTAGGTAGAGATTTATTTTTTAATTATTTTTCTAATATATTCATTATTATCTGTAATGATTTTTATAATATAAAGACCTGGAATTAAATCCTGTGTATTAATTTCTTTTTTATTCTCTATTTTTTTTATAAATTCTCCAGTTGAAGAATATATTTCTATAAAGAATCTTTTCTCTGAAATTTTTAAAGATAATAGATCCGTAACGGGATTTGGAAAAAGAGTCAGGTTACCTTCTGTAGTTTTTTGTGCCTCCATGTTTTTTAAGTTCCAGATATCACTTTCATTTACAAATAAAGGAATTTTATCAATAATCGATTTTCCGGAAGGTCTCTCAATTATTTTAACTATCTGATTTTTATTTTCGAAAGGAGCTAAAATGTAATTCGCAGAAGGAATGTTGGCTGAAACTTTGCAAATAAAGGTATTTTTTTTTCTACTTACAGTAACGTCTTCCATGAGTGTTCCATTTAATGAAAACAATCCAATTCTTGTATCTGTTGAGGGTTGTAAGGCAAAAACCATAAAAGTACTTTCCTGAGTTACAGCATACCTGTTGTCCTGATTCGTTTTAAGTTGAAGGTGCGAAGAGAGTTGCAGTTCACTACTAGATAAATTTTTATTCCAAATACTGTTGCCTGTAATGTTTATAGGAAGCTTATCCACAATAAAAGTACCGGGAACTCTTTCAATAATTGATATGTTTCCTTCTGAATCTTTCACATAAGGCTGAATAATGTAGTTTCCTAAATATTGTCTGAGACTTTGCAATTGAAAAAAGTATTCTTTCTGCTTTCAGAAATGTTTTCCAAAAACGTGAGTCCGTCGTTTGAGAATAACCCGATTTGTACCTGATCAATATTTGTATTAATTGATGAGTTTATTTTGAAACTTTCTCCGATGTTAATTTGATGAAGATTATCTATGGCTGTTTTTAATTGTAAATTTCCAGTTACATGAATGGTTTCAACCTTTCCTTCAACAATACTAACTTCAAATTCAGTACTTATATAGGGTAGGTACGGATTATGCATTTTACATAAAAGTTTTTTGCCTATATATTTGTCTCCGGCCATAAACAGACCATTTCCTTTTGAAATAAGTTTTATTTCCACATTATTTTCATCCAACCACTGATAAGAAGTTATATTTCCTTCTATTTCATATTCGTTATTTAAATCTATAATCTGGTTATGTCCGATTTCCTGCCCGAATATTTTGTTTTGTGGATGAGCATGAGGACCCATAAATTGAAAGTAAGTGAGGTTGGATAAACTAAGGTTGTTTTCTTTTAAATATATCCATATCAAATGAGTGTTTTTTGATACATCTAGAGAAGCTAGACGGTTTTTCTCTACATTTAATCGTCTTAAGTTGAGATTTACTGATAGATCTATTTTATTGATAAGATTGTTAAATAAATTAATTTCTTTTAAGGATGGACTATTACTTAAATTAATCTCAGATAATAAGTTATTAGAGGCATCCAACCGTAATAATTTAGTGCTACTTGGTAAAAATAATTCAGTCAACTCGTTATTGTTTACAGTTATTTCATCTAAATTAATACAGTTAGAAAGATCCAAAGATTTAATTTCATTGTAAGAAATATCTAATACCTGCAACCCAGAGGAACTTCTACTGAGTTTTAAAGAAGAAAGTTTGCTATTAGGTACAAATAAATACAACAAATTTTCATTTTTAGATATGTTTATAGAATCCAAATCATTATGTGAAGTAATAATTCCTGCAAGAAAGGTAAAGGGGGTACAATCTAAATAACCTTGAAATCTTTTTTCTTTAGGAGTTCCTGAATAGTTATTTAATGAAATTCCGGCCAATCTACCATTTGTCCAGCCTAACCTAAATGGTAATAAATCTGAGTTAGATACTTTAGAAAAGTCTATGGAATTTTTTATTATCCATTCTTCAGATGTGTACCAAGTTAAGGTATCTGATGCTTTTAAACCTGCTAATTCGTAATTTTTGCTTTGCCGGAGAAATTTTCTCAACCCTTCTTTATCGGCTTCATTATAGAGTTGTGCCTGAATTTTAGAAGTTAGTAAGCTAAGCAAAAAATAAATAAAAAGTAAATTTTTTTTCATAATGTTTTAATTAAGATAATTTAAATTTAATAATTTACTATTTATTATTTAAATTTCTATTTTCGTTTTTTATAAAAGATAAATTTAGTTTAATTAATTTTAGGAATAAAAAAAGCGGGAATTTTCCCGCTTTCAGATAATTGTAAAGAATAATTCTCTTTACTATCGTTTTGACGTATATTGGTTCTAGGTAATTATTTGCGATTGAGATTAAGCTTTGAGAAATCTGAGAAATATCTGTCAAGCAGGTTATTTCTTTTTTTTAGACAATTAAAATATTTGTTTATAAATATTATATACAAACAATAAAAGAGCACAGCCATATAGAGAGATATATATTTTAAAGCAAAAATAGGTTATTTTAAATAAAATTTAAAATAAATATTATTTTTTTTATTGCAATTAATTAATATGTTTTTAATACATTGTTTACATATATGTGCTATTTAATTATCGGGTTACTTCATCAATCAAATAAAATATAGATTTAAAGTTAATCTCACTATACTCTTCCATTCCTATTTCACACGTTCGACTGGTGGAATACCCTTCAGTACAACCTGCCGGAATTTGTTCTTTTAGATGCCTTTGTCCATGTTTATTAAGTTCAGGATGAGTAAATCCCCGATCCCCGGCAAAACCGCAACAATTTGTTTGTATAAGATTTACATCTTGAGCACATAGCCGGGTTAATTTTACCAGATCCTCCATTAGACCGGATTTTTTTACTGAACAAATAGGAAAAACCGTAGCTATATCCTTCGGATTTTTAATTTCAAGTTTGGGCATTACAAATTCCAGCATAAAATGGATAGGATCATAAATTTTTAAGTTTTCATTTGAAAAATGAGAATGGGAAGTATAATAGCAAGGACTCATATCATAAAGTATTGGGTATTTACCATTTGCAGAGGCTGTGAGTAGAGCTTTTTCTAATTCCTGTGATTTCTTGTCGCTATCATCATTAAAACCTTTACTACTGAAAGGCATTCCGCAGCAAAGAGAAGTCATATTCTCAGGATATATAACTGTGTATCCTGCACGGGTCAGAATCTGAACTGTTTTTTCGGTTAACGGAACTTCGTTTTCCTGATATTTGTTCGATATTCCCATGGTACGGTTAATACAGGAAGGATAGTATACTACTTTTAATGAATCACTTTGAGAAGCCGGAGCCATATTATTATACTTATTAGGAAATGGCATAGATGGATTCCATTGCGGAATTCTGTTACCAGATATTTTTCTTAATCCCGATGCAAAAGAATACATAGTAGTATTTCCCAGAATCTTTTGGGCTAAGCGGGTTAAATATAAGCCGTTTTGCAGCAGATGAGTGGTTTTGCTAAAATGACGGGTGATGTAATTCGCCGTTTTATTTTCAAAAGGGGTAATATGATTGTGCCTTAAAGCCTTAACGTAAATGCCGGTGTCTATTCCCACGGGGCAGGCAAGAAGACATAATCCGTCGGTAGCACAGGTTTCGTCAACATTATAAGCAGATTCTTTGACAAAGTGGTTAAGCCTTTCTACATTTTCTCCCGTTTTTTTCAATCGGGCAATTTCTCTTTCAACCACGATGCGTTGTCTTGGTGAGAGCGTTAATCCCTCAGAAACACAGGAAGGCTCACAAAAACCGCACTCCATACATTTATCAACCAAATCATGAGCTTCAGGTAAAGGTTTTAGATTTTCAAGATGTATCTCAGGATTTGGATTTATAATTACACCCGGATTAATCAGTTGATGAGGATCAAAAATATTTTTTATCTCCACCATTAATTTATAAGCGGCCTCACCCCATTCTTTTTCAACAAAAGGAGCCATGTTGCGTCCGGTTCCGTGTTCTGCTTTAAGAGAACCATCAAATTTGTCAACTACAATATCGGCAAGTTCATCCATTAAATCTGCATATCGTTGAATTTCTTTAGAATCAGAAAAATCTTGTGAGAAAACTAAATGTAAGTTACCTTCCAAAGCATGTCCAAATAGAACCGCATCGTGATATTCGTATTTTTTAAATAAATTCTTCAAATCAGAACAGGCTTCAGCAAGTCGAGGTACAGGAAAAGCAACATCCTCTATCAAGCAGGTAGTACCTTTTTTTCTTAATCCACCCACTGAAGCTAATAATCCTTTACGTGCTTTCCAGTTAAAATTGTATTCTTTCGGATCTGTAGTAAATTCATACGGCTGCATTACAGGTATAGACTCTATGGATACACGTATATTGGCTTCTTTCTCTCTTAGTTCTTCAATACTATCAGCTTGAATATCTACAAGTAAAACACCTACACTTTCGGGTAGGGTTTTAAAATATTCCGGGGCATCCACATCATTTTCTACTGATCGAATACAATCCCGGTCAAGTAGCTCTACTGCTGAGACAGGGCTGTTTCTTAATGCGGGAACTGTTTCGCATGCTCTTTCTATGGTATCATACAAAAGAAGAGAACAGGCTTTGTATTTGTAATCGGTAACAGTATGATAGGTAATATCGGAAATAAAAGCTAAAGTTCCTTCAGAGCCTATCATAAGATGCTTAATGATATCTATAGGATCTTCATAATCCACAAAAGCATTTATACTATACCCTGTAGTATTTTTTATTTTAAACTTTCTTTTAATTCTTTCGTATAAAACTGAATCTTTAAGGATAGTGTTTTTTATTTTATATATACCTTCAATGATCTCTGGATGAGTTTTACTAAAATACTCTTTACTGACTTTGTCTGAGGTGTCCAGTACGGTGCCATCATAGAGGACCATACGTATATCAGCAATTGTTTGATACGAATTTTGAGATGTTCCGCAGCACATTCCGCTGGCATTATTAGATGCAATACCACCTATCATGGCAGCATTGATGGAGGCGGGATCCGGGCCTATTTTTTTCCCGTATGGAGCTAAATATATATTAGCACGGGACCCTACAATTCCTGGCTGTAGTTTAATCTTATTTCCATTGTCAAGTATTAAATAGTTTTTCCATTTGTGAGAAGCCACTACTAAAACAGAATCTGTGATTGCCTGGCCCGATAGACTGGTTCCGGCTGCCCGAAAGGTGACAGGAATAATGAGTTTTCCGGTAATTTTGAGGATCTCTTTAACTTCTTTTTCCGTATGTACTTGTATAACTATTTTAGGAATTAACCGGTAAAAACTTGCATCGGTTCCATAGGCTAGTGTTTTTAAGGGATCGGTAATAATTCTTTTGGGATCAATTTTTTTAGATACCTCATCAAGGAACAATATATACTTTTCTGGTAACATAAATTTGGCTTTAGTTTGTATTTGTAAAGTATATCAGAATATGAAATTTAATTTTCTTGTTTGCGGCTATGTTGCATTTTAAACTAAGAAAAGTTTATTCTATGATTCTGATATTCTAAGTTAATGATAGAAAAGTAAATAACCAAATTTATTTGACTAAGGTATAAATCTCTGAAAATTATAGTTTGTAGTTTGAAAAGATAATAAAAGTTTTGAAAAAATGATCACTTTTATCAAAGATCTAATGTTAATTTTACAAATAGGTTTTGATCCAGGTTTCTTTTCTTATAGGCTCCTAATCGAGCATAAACACCAACCCCGACAAATCCTAATAATAACTTGTTTGCTTCAAAACCTACTTCCTGATAATAATCTCTGGGAACCTCAAATTCAAACAGGCTATGGTAGTCTTTATTAGACATACCTCCTAATAATCCTTTGTACAAAAGGGCAAAGTATAAAGATTTAAATTCATTGACACGTATAGGTCTCAGATGATGTGTAAACTGAAAAGATATGAATCTGTCAGAGAAAAAAGTGGAAGGATTCATCGTTTCAAAGCTTTGAAAACCTTTAACACTAAATCGTGCCCAAATACTATTCCCGTGTTTAGCAACTCCCATTCCTTCATAAGTATTCATTAAAGGGGTGTCGCCAAAAGTAGCTCCTAGGTTTCCTATAAATTCAGTAGTTCCCCATTTGGACATAAAGGAGTATAATGCTGATAAATACAGACGGTGGGTTGCGGTACTATTTTCAAATAAGTTCCAAGATTTTGAATAGGTAAAATAGTAGTACGGAGGTCGATCCTTTAAGGTGCTTTTACCGGTTACAGTTTCAATATATTTGACATTTGGTGCATATCTGAGCCTGATGGCAGTATTAACATAATTGAACCAGGCATTGGGATCATAATTTTTAAACATGTAATCAAAGTTAGCTCGCTGCCTCTGATAATCTACAGAAAATGTAATGTCAATATTTTTAAAGAAATCCTGCTGGTAGGAAAGCTCAAACTTTCTATAAGTAAAATAGTTACTGTTATAAATGTTGTTAGGTTTTGCGGAAAGTTCATCTTTGGGGGTAAGATATTTGGTTTTTGTACGACCTATAGGTAATACATCCGTTTCGGCTTTAATTGTAAGTTCTCCCCCTTGTTTTTTATTTATATAAAAAGTTATTTCACCTCCCCCCTTCACCTCTTTATCCCGGGTACCCTTTGCAATATAGGCTCCTAACTGTACATCTTTACTGAATTTGTAATTGGTATGACCTCCGAGTTGATACCTGAATGACTCATATAAGTTATGACTAAATAAGCTATATATATCCATACTCAATGGTCCCAATTCAAGCTCTCCGGAAGTTAAGCTTCTTAAAAATCGTAATTTGGGTTCTATTTTGTACTCTTTAAAAATCCTGTGAAGTTCGGTATACGTGTTTTCTTCTTTCTTAGTCAGACTATCTGTTCTGAGTGACGATATTTTTTCATCGACATTATGAGAAACACTTTTAGATATTTCATATTCGTATCCGTTAAAATCTTTAGAGGTGTATATTTCTGGACTTCTAAAATTTAAAAAGTGTGATTCTACTGTTGCTGTTGTTGTTAGCCTTGTTATAGAATGAAGACCTTTAGGAAGTATTTTATTAATTTTTTTTATAAAGCTGCTGCTCAGAATTTCAGTTTTCATGTATTCAGTCTCAGCATACCAAATATTTTTATAGGGAGCATAGCTTATTTCATAATACACATTGGATACTTTTGAAGTATTTCCAATTAGTTTAACTAAGGCATAACTTTCAGCATCTATGAACACAGTCAAATTTCTGTAAAATTGTGTTTCGCTTTTACCACGTGAATAGGTGTATACAACATAAGTTTTTCTCGAATTAATATACAGGCTGTCTACTAATCGGGATACATTACTTTGTAATTCTCGTGGCTTTAATATTTCAGGATAATCATTAACAAGAGATTGAGAAATAGCAATGTTGAAAAATTCAGGTTTATCAAAGCCGCCGGCTTTATAAGCTGTTACTAATGCTTTTTTTCCGTATCTTCGATCGTATTCGTAGACCATCGTTCTTTCCCCAATAAAAACTTTACTTTTTTCAAGTAGTTTCTTGATATTATTGTTTAATGAATCTAGTTTTTTTTTCGGATCTGGAATAAATTTTATAGAATCGGATGGTACATCCAAGGTGAATTTTACATAAGAATCGAATTTATAGTTTGGTAAAAAATCAGGATTATTTTTATTTCGATTTTCCCACATCTTTTTTAAGAAATATAAAGCCTTTGGATCACTGTTTTTATCTGAATTGTCTTTAAATAAATAAATTGTTTTGTCAAAATTTCCCACTGTCTCCGACTTGGCTAGAAAATTGTCTGCACGAATAAGTATTTTATCCTGATGAGAAGTTAAACAAAGTGTACCCTCATCATCGGTATAGCCAAGTAAATTTTCAAGTCTGTCGTAAATTGAAGCATTGGGAATCGGTAAATTATTCTCAATATCAACAACTTTTATTTTAGTCTGTGAGCTTAGATATAAAGGAAGGAGTAATATAATTAAAAATAGTAAGGTAATTTTTCCTTTAGTAAGTTTTTGCATTGATAGAGAATGTACTAATAATTATAACGTAAACTTAAATGCTTTGCTTAAAATTATGATAGTGATTGATTTAAAATAAATAATAAAAAAAATTCCAAGAACAAAAGTAAAAAAAAAACGTAATATTCAATAGATCTGTTTAAATAAAAAAATTGCTGTTTAACTAGTACCCAGCAATTTTTTATTTATCTATTTTATTTGTTAGAATAATGAGGCCGCAATCTGTACTCTGGCCTGTTTCACTGATGGATTCCACATGGCTGTAGCTGATACAGGTAGTTTATATCCTAAAACAGGAACATTTTTAGAAGCGGTAAATCCTACACTAACAACATCCACATCGTGTTTTCCGTTGCCATAAAAGTGTGAATGTCCGGTAAGTCCGAATCCGGCACCGCAGAATACTCTTAAATCAACTGCTTTTCCACGAATTACAGGATAATTCAGTTCGCCATACGATGACCAGCGTTGGTCTCCTCTTTCGTTACGGTCATTTCCATAAAAGGAAGTTCCGTATTCCAATCTTAGAGGAAATGACTCAGCAAATACGAGATATCCTCGTAAATCAAATCTGTGGCCGGACGTTTTGTGATCGTAATTCCATATATCAGCTGGTTTTCCAGTTAAACTTGTCGAGTTAAATACATCCCATACTCCTAATCCCCACATTTTTGTAGCATAGTTAAGATAGTAATTAATCTCATGATAATGTTCGCCTTTATGGTCTGATAAACCGATTCCTCCCCAGACTCCAAGTTTAAGATTCTTTTTATTGTCAAGAGCATAATGTATATCTACATCTGCTATGGGGACATCACTAACAGTTATACCTCTCCAAAGATGATTCGATCGAAGGCTTAAATTAAAATCAAGTCTATCAGCCTCCTGGCCCCATAGAACTACTGTTGACATTAAAAATGTCATAATTAAAACAAGTGTTTTTTTCATATTAATCTTATTAAATTTGTTTAGTACTTTTCACTTCAGGCACTGAAATAACGTAATACATTTAAAATTAAATTTGAAATATCCATAACAGTTTGAAAATTATTCGCTCACAAATTGGAGTAATAAAATTTAAAAACTGTTGGTTTTGGTACAAAAGAGTGTTTAGTATAAAGTAATCAGAATACTAAAGTAGCTTTTTTATGTAATTACCACAAATAATATAGATAAAGATTAGTTAAATTGAATAAAATTATTTGTTTAAATCCAATAAAAGTTATTCGGAAATATTGTGAACAGATAAAAATATTCAAATAAAAGCTTTATCTTAATTTTTGTTTATTTCAATACCTTTATAACTTGTTGTATGCTATTGCATAAAACGGATAAGTTATAGCTAAACATTTTACATAAGAAGAAATCATAATTTACAGTTTTTGTGGTTATGTTTGTTTACTTATTTATCTTCTTCGTCTACCCAATTCAATACTCTGCTGACAGCTTTTTTCCAGCCTTTAATATTGTGATCTGCAATTTCTTTTTCCATTTCAGGCTTAAATACTCTGTCTATGGATCTCTGACTTTGTAATTCATCAATACTGTTCCAGAAACCTACAGCTAATCCGGCAAGATAGGCGGCACCTAGTGCTGTAGTTTCAAGGGTTTTTGGTCTTATAACATCAAATCGGAATATATCAGCCTGGAATTGCATCATTAAGTTATTAGCACAGGCTCCTCCATCTACTCTTAGTTCCAGATCATTAACTCCTGAGTCAGCCTCCATGGCTTTAACTAAATCATACACCTGATAAGCAATACCTTCTAAAGTAGCACGGGCAATATGACCGTCAGTGGTACCTCTGGTTATTCCTAAGATTCCACCTCTCGCATAAGGATCCCAATATGGAGCTCCTAATCCCGTCAAAGCAGGAACAAAATATACGCCTCCATTATCAGGTACTGTTTTAGCCAGATTTTCAGTATCTGGTGAAGTTTTTACTAATTTAGCACCATCTCGTATCCATTGTACTGCAGCTCCTCCTACGAAAACACTTCCTTCTAGCGCGTAAAAAGTTTTACCGTTAATTTTCCATGCAATGGTTGTTAAAAGGTTATTTTTAGATAAAACCGCTTTTTCTCCTGTATTCATTAAAAGAAAACACCCGGTTCCATACGTATTTTTTGCCATTCCAGGTTCAGTACATAACTGTCCGAATAGTGCTGCCTGCTGATCTCCTGCAATACCTGCAATTGGAATTTTAGTTGAAAACAAGGTGGTTGAAGTTTCCCCGTAAATTTCACTGCTTTGTTTAACTTCAGGTAATATAGCTTTGGGAATACTAAATAATTTTAATAATTCTTCATCCCATTCTTCTGTATGAATATTAAATAATAAGGTACGGGAAGCATTGGATACATCTGTTACATGCATTTTACCACGGGTAAGTTTCCAGATTAACCAGGTATCAACAGTTCCGAAACATAATTTTCCTTGTTCTGCTTTTTCTCTGGCTCCGGGAACATTGTCTAAAATCCATTTAACTTTAGTTCCGGAAAAATAAGCGTCAAGAATCAAACCTGTTTTTTCCCGGATTTCATCTGTCAGTCCCTGAGACTTTAATTCATCACAATATTTTGCAGTTCTTCTGTCTTGCCAAACGATTGCATTGTAAACGGGTTCGCTGGTTTCTCTGTCCCAGATTATTGTAGTCTCTCTTTGATTAGTGATTCCAATAGCAGCTACATCAAGACCGGAAATTCCTTTTTTTGCAATGGCTTCTGCTGCAACAGATATCTGAGACGACCAGATTTCCTCCGGATCATGCTCTACCCAGCCCGGTTTGGGAAAATGTTGTGTATAATCTCTTTGAGCCACTGAAACTATTTCTCCGCCATGATTAAATAAAATAGCTCTTGAGGATGTCGTTCCCTGATCAAGTGCTAAAATAAATTTGTCTTTCATTTTTTTGTTATTTTAGTTAAAGTATCATTGATAATAAATTCGTGTGTTAGATAAACTAACACACGAATTTATAAATTAGAAATTTCCTTTTGTATTGTTGTACAACACGATTTGGTAACTTAATCCAAACCAGTCATTTGCTATTTTTGGCCCTCCACTTTCATCTCTGTGTTGGTAGAAAGCTGTTATCTTAGCCATTCTAGGGCTGTTTGGGTACACATAGAAGTTAACTCCTGCAGTGTATAAATATAACTTTTCATAGCCTAATCCTGTAATATCTTTATTTCCCTGATTGTAATACTCAAACCTTGCTACAGGTTCAATTCTAGGAGTGATATTTACACCGGCTAAGAATGAATATCCCAGTTTGTTGGCTTTTCTGAATTCGTGCTTGGTATAATCCATATTGTCACCAATGCTACCCGCAAGAGATCCGTCAGGCTTTACAAAACGAACTTGTTTATGAGTACCGTAATCAAATTTAAATTTATATTTATGTGGATTTACGTAATACGCAAAAGCAGAATAAGCCCAAGCTTGTTTATTACCCATTCCCGGAAGGTTTACAGAACCTATATGTCCTCCAAACTCTACATTTTTAACCGGGAAAATACGTAAAGCAGCATCCCAGCTTTTGAATTCCAATCCATGATTTCCCTGATCTTCTTTAGGGCCATCATTAAATCCTGACCAATATCTGTCTCGGTTGCTATCGCTGTTATGCCAGAAAAAGTCATATTTTACAATGTTTTTGATAGATCCTGAAAAGTTAATTCCATAATGTCTTAAATCAGGAGCCCCCATATCTGTACTTTGATTTTCCGATGTGTAAGTAAAGTCAACCAAATCCAGATCATAAGCAGAAGTCATGTTAGCGGCTCTGTTACCAGCACCTTTGAAACGTCCTAATTGTACATTTAATAATGGATGGAATTTATATTTAATAAATGCATCCGTTATTTTGCTGGCATGTAAATTCCAGGTTACACTTGCGCTTAGTTTAGGGGTTATATCCATATCAGTATGCAAAAAACCTATTTTAAATGCTGCAGGCTGAAAGTTGTAACTGGAATTAGCTTCTTTATGAACTGATTTATTTGTAGGAACTTCCTGATAAATTGTTTCCAAGACCATTCCTATTCCGTACTTAAGGGTAGGGGTAAAGCTATTTTCATCACCACCAACTAGTTCTTTTAAAAAGTCAAGTTTAATACCTTTAGCTAATTGCGAGCTATCGCTTGTCATTCTTTCAACAAAAGAAGTTTTTTTCTTAATTGAATCATTTTCAGGCTGAAAATTTTCGAGAGACATTTTTTGCCCATAGGCCAGTAAGAAAGGTGTGGATAATAAAATGGATAAATAATTCTTCAAATTCATGATAGTTATTTTATATTAATTAGTTAGATTTTAATTAGGTTGATAAAGATAAGGCAAAGTTTAACACAGAGTTACCGATGCCTTATTACTTTTATCATACATTTAAATGAGTCAAATCATTATTTAACTCTTTCAAAAATATATAGTTCATGAATTTCTTTATCATAACCTTCATAGAAACCGGATGGCATTCCCATTTTAATGATGGATCCACGATTATTTAAAATTACCAGGTCATTGGTTACCGGATCTATAGTTAAGCCTTCAATTTCACCTGCCTTTTTAAATTCAGGAATTGAACGGAACAAACTTACTCCTGCACGGGTTTGGTTAGGATCACTAACATCTGCAATATAAATATTATCCGGTTCGTTTAAATCAGCATCACCATCGTCAGCAGTAATTAAAACTTTTCCATCAATATAATAGATGCCTTGCTGCCATTGAGGAGAGGGTTGTAAATGGATTTTTCCGATGTACTTTTTAGCAGTTAAATCGTATTTGTAAATGTAATATCCTTGTGTCCAGTCGGCCATCCATGCAATATTATTTTTTTTGTCGATGGAAATACCGCATACTTCCGGCTGTTCAATTTGTCCAAAGTCTATCGAATATTTGTAATCTAAGGTTTTAGCATCATAAACAGCTATCTGGATGTTTCTAACGTTTCCGGATTCAAACCATTCTACTCCGGTATAGATTTCTCCATTATATACGTCAATATCACCAAAATGATTAACCTCTTTTTTAAAATATTCAAAAGGTTTATCGTTTTTGGTAATTAACTTTCCGTTTTTATCATATTTAAAAAGGGCAGTACTGCTGGAAACGTAATAATAATCTTTGTCAATAGCTATTCCTTGTCTTCCATCAACAGGTATAACTTTTTTAAGTTTGTAATCACTTCCTGAAGAGGCAAGTTTCTGTGCATTAATAGAGGCGAATCCTAATAACAAACACGCAAGTATTAATTTCTTCATAATCTGTTTTTTTATTAATTGTTAATTTATTTGAAAATGTTTAGTAACAGTTTTTGAATGAGTCCTGAATATGAAAATTCTATTTTTCGAACTTTGAAAATCAGGGGCTAATATAATATTTTATTGTTAATCTTCATGATTGTGTCAAGTCAATCAAACAATAAAAGAGAGGGTATATTTTTATGATATGTGGAGTTCTTATTAATAACCTAAATTGTCTAATACTGTTTTTGCATCCATAGGAGAAGAACCGCCTGAGCGTAATCCCTGATCACGATAATATTGAATCGTCATATCTGACTGATTGGTAAACATTCCTTCGCAATAAGGAGAATATTTTACCATCTGATCTTTATTATCAAATGAATACGGGTGTATTTTTAAATACGATTTGTGTATCAATTCCGCCTGCCATGGATTTAACAATTCAGGCCAATTATCAGGAGGAGTTCCTCCAGCAATAGATGGTCCTGCAAAATGAGCCATATTATCAACTGCAAAGTTTATATGTTGTATATAGGTAGAGGGCGAGTCATCGTTTATATCATCTGCACCACTACCTTTCCAGAAAAGAAGTGCCGTCGGAATTTTTCCCTGAAAGATACTTTTAAGAATGAGTAAGCTTTCATGAGAGAAGGTTTGCAATACTACTTTTCCATTGGTATTTCCGATATTCACTTTTCCATTGATAAAATGAGCCGTATCATTTGCCGGATTAGTTATAATATTCCACCCAAGTCTGTCTAACTCTTTCACTAATGCTTGTTCAATACCAGGATTTAATTTGGGCTCTTTTGTTTCTATATAAATTCCGGGTCTGTTAAGGTTGTCTTGTGGATCTATTTCATATTGAGGTCTAGGAATACCGTTAGCATCTTTTATGTAAACAACGTTATTTGTTTTTGCATCTCTAACAAAACGATATCCACTGGCAAACATAACTAAATCTTCAAGCGTGCTGATTGGTTGTTTCTGTGTACTGAAACTGTTTCTCGCTCTGTCTGATGTAGTGTTAGGATCTATATTGAACCAGCTTCCTGCATCCAGTTGTAATAATTCTTCATAAGTAAAGCTGGAAGTAGGGTTAGTGGCTCTATCCGGATATACATCTTTAATGTTAGTAGTACGGGTTAACACATCATCATGTACTACGAGAATAACTCCATCTTTCGTAATTTGAAGATCCGCTTCGAGATAGTCTGCACCTATATTACGAGCCCATCTGTAGGCTGCTTCTGTAGATTCAGGAGCCCAGTAAGAGGTTCCTCTATGCCCGATTACTGCGTTATTGGGCACATAATCTCTGACGATCTGCATGAAAGGAGAGAGCTTGTGAATTGTTTTGTCTTGTTCTGCAGATGCGTAGTTATCATCATTATTACATGAAAAACCAAGCATGCTCATACATACAAAGACAGCAAGTTTTAATGTTCTCATATTTATACTTAATTTTTGTGATTTTGTTTAGTTTTAGATGGTTGATTTAGACCAATGGTTTATAAAAATATTTCTGTTTACTTGTTCGAATACTAATAATGAAAAAAGATAACCGATGGGAAAGCTAAAGTTATCATAGCTTACTTTTTTTATTCATTTTTAGCTTATATTTTCTGTTTTCATCTGGAATTGTAAATGCCATTAATATGGAAGCCACAATAGTACTTGCAATTAGAAGTTTAAATCCTGCCCCCCAGCCAAAATGTTGTGCAACATATCCCATAAGAATATTAGATAAAATAGCAGTACCTATTAAATATCCAAAAAATCCTGTAAGACCTGCAGAAGCACCTGCTGCATTTTTAGGTGCCAGGTCTAGTGCCTGTACTCCAATAAGCATTACAGGTCCATATATTAAAAATCCAATTGATATGAGAGCAGATATGTCAATCATTATGTTATTTTCATTCTTCCAGTAAACATAGATAGCAATCATGATTAATAACATAAATATAATTGTAGTGACTGCTCTTCTACCTTTAAAAATATAATCACTAACAAAGCCACAAACTATCGTTCCAGGAATAGCAGCAAACTCATAAGCAAAATAAGCCCATCCGACTTGTTTAATGTCGTATCCTTTAACTTCATTCAGGTACGTAGGAGCCCAATCTAGTACTCCGTATCTTACGAAATAGACAAAAGCGTTAGCAGAGGCAACAATCCAAAGGATTCTATTTTTTAATACGTATTTAAAAAATATTTCTTTGGGTGTCATTACTTCTTCAGCTTTATCTGAGTAGTCAGGAGGATAATCATTTTTATATTGCTCAATACTAGGAAGTCCACAGGATTGTGGGTTATCCCTGATTAAAAGATAGGCTACGGCGGCAATTATTATAGCTATACATGCCGGAACAACGAAGATTCCTAGTTTCCAGGACTGTTGAATTCCTAAAATCGTAAGGTAGCTTGTTGCAAAAGCAGTTATTGGTCCTATTAGCATTCCTCCTATATTGTGGGCAGTATTCCAAATAGACATTTTGGAACCCCGTTCAGAAATCGAAAACCAATGGGTCATAACTCTACCGCATGGAGGCCAGCCCATACCTCCAAACCATCCGATTAAAAATTGCAATGCTCCGATAACAATTAAATTTGAAACTCCAATGTCACTCCCTGCAGCTATTATGACTAAAGAGGTTAGGATTAAACCTAAAGGAAAAAATTTTCGAGCATCACTTCTGTCCGAGATTCCTCCCATGACAAATTTGGAAATACCATACCCTAGTCCGTTACAAGCTAAAGCTGTACCTAAATAATCTATAGTATAGCCATATTCTTGCTTCAAAAAAGGCATAGCAAGCGTAAGGTTTTTTCTAACCAAATAATAAGCTGCATAGCCTATATATATACCTAAAAAGACTTGTAATCGTTTGGACTTATAAAATTGATCTTTAAAATATGTATCATCCCTTTTTACGGGTTTAGGCGGTGATAAAAAATTTGACATTCCAGTAATTTTTTATTTTTTGTTGATTTTTTAATAATTTACTAATAAATATCCTTTGGCCAGTTCTTTAAATTCCTGTACTTCCTTAGTTACCCAATCATTATCATATCCTAGTTCTTTTGCCATAATCTCAGCTACACTTTGGGCACAATCAATGGAGGCTCTAGCATCAACGAATAATAACCGGACTCTTCGGGCCAACACATCTTCCACTTTTTCAGCCATTTCTTTACGTACTGCCCATACAACTTCTGCTTTTGTATAAGCGTGGGAAGGATGTAATTTTTCTGCAAATTCAGGATTTTCTTGTTCCAGCTTTTTGATTTCCGGAATATCTGAACCGTAAATATAATCGTGTTTACTTCTGTCTACTTGTTCAGCAGGAATATTTCCATGAATAGATAGATTTACTGTTTTACATGGTCGGGAAGGGATTTTTCCTATTGTAATAGCTTTATCTATAAAATCTTCAGCCATTTGTCTGAATGTAGTCCATTTACCACCGATAATTGATAATAATCCGGTATCGGAAACAAGAATTTTATGATTTCTGGAAACTTCCTTAGTGCTACCACCGTCTTTGTCCGGAGCTGCCAATGGTCTTTGTCCTGCATATATAGAAAGAACATCTGCGCGAGTCGGTTTTTTTGTAAGATACTGAGAAGCTGTTGCCAGTACAAATTCAATTTCTTTCTCAAGTGCTCTTGGCTCTAAACTAGGATTTTCAACTAGAACATCTGTGGTTCCTACGACCAATCTGTTGTGCCAAGGGACAGCAAATAATACTCTTCCATCACTGGTTTTAGGTATCATTAAAGCATTGTCGCCTGGAAGGAAAGATTTGTCTAAAACTAAATGGATCCCCTGGCTTGGGACAACCGTTTTTTTATGGTTAGGATCATTCATGTTTAGAATTTCATTTGTAAATACTCCTGTAGCATTAAGAACTACCTTACCTTTTACTTCATATTCGGTTCCGTGAATTTCATCTTTGACTTTAACTCCACAGATTTGATTTTCATTGTCTTTTAATAAACCGGTAACTTTCATGTAGTTGATAATAGCACCCCCATGATCTACAGCTGTCTGAGCAAGGTTAACGGCCATACGGGAATCATCAAACTGACCATCGTAGTAAATAACTCCTCCATGTAGCCCTTTGGGTTCAACCGTAGGAAGCATTTCCAATGTTTTTTTCTTATTGATATGTTCTGATTTTCCTAAACTTAATTTTTTGGAAAGCATATCGTAAATTTTTAAACCGATGGTATAGAAAGGACCATCAATCCATTTATAATTAGGAATTACAAATACTTGTTTTTTAGCCAGGTGGCTGGCATTTTTTTCAAGAAGGCCTCTTTCTCTGAGAGCTTCTTTAACTAAGGCTATATCTCCCTGTGCTAGATAACGCACTCCTCCGTGTAATAATTTAGTGGAACGGCTGGATGTAGCCTTTGCAAAATCATGAGCTTCGAATAAAATAGTTTTATATCCACGGGTGGCAGCATCTACTGCAGCACCTAAACCACTGGATCCTCCACCAATAATAATTACATCCCATTCATTATTTGTTGAGTTGCTTAGTTTGGATAATTGCTCTGTTCGTTTCATTTTGTTTGATTATTTTTTGCTTCTTTTGTGTAGATTGTAAATTTACAAAAAAAAGAATACGAAACAATATGATTTTTTCCAATATCTTTTTTTCTTAATTTTATTTAGTTAATCCTTTTTCAGTAAAGATTTACAGGGTGATTTGAACTTGTACAATGATTAATGAAATGAAAGTTAAACAAAACTTTTTTTTAGTTTTGTTTATTTCTTTTTATTGACTTATAACGTAAAATGGAGGATTTATCTGAAAAAAATGATTAATTTTAAACTTTAAAAAAATGATTCATGGTGAGGTTAAATAGACGGCAACAACTGATAGCAGATGAGTTGGATAATCATAACTTTATAAAAGTAAATGATCTTTGCGAAATGTTGAACGTTTCGGCAGTTACTATTCGTAAAGATTTGCAATATATGGAAAATAAAGGGCTTTTGTACCGAACTCATGGTGGTGCAAGTAAACAATCTTTGTATGCATTTGAAAAAAACATAACTGAAAAGGAGTTTGTTCAGGTATCACAAAAACAAAAGATAGCGAAAGCAGCTCGCCAGTTTATTAATGATCAGGATTTTATAATTATGGCATCGGGCACTTCCGTTTATTATCTTGCTAAAATTTTATCGGGTTTTGAGAAATTAACGGTGGTAACTTCTGCTCTAAGAATATCAATGGAATTGAGCACAGATCCTTTTATTGACGTTATTCAGTTAGGGGGAGACTTAAGAAAAAGTTCTATATCTATTGTTGGCTCATTGGCGGAATCTGAATTAAGAAAATTTTCCTGCAATAAATTGTTTCTGGGCATAGATGGTATAGATTTAGAATTTGGACTTTCCACTTCTAATTCTACAGAAGCTCATTTAAACAAGGTAATGATTGAATCAGCCGAAAAAGTATTTATTCTGGCAGACTCTACTAAAATAAATAAAAGAGGTTTTGGTAAAATTTGTGGATTGGATAAAGTGGATGTATTAATTACAGACAGTGAGATTTCTGATAAAGATTTAAGTGCTTTTGAGGATCATGGAGTTGAAGTTATTATAGCTAAATAATTTAGCTATACGATTTATATGTTTTTTAATAATAAGAAGCCCCTGTATTACAGGGGCTTCGAAGTTAAAAAATTGTAAAATTATCTATGCTAACACTTTAGCCAGAATTGAGAGTGGGTGTTCACATTTTTTAGATGTAAACATTTCAATTTGCCACTTACAGGTTTCGCAATCGGAGGATACCAGATCAAATCCTCCCTCTTCAATTTGCTTAAACAGGGATTCTCCGATTTTTTTTGAAGTTTCATGATTTTCTTTTTTAAATCCAAAGGTTCCGGCAATACCGCAGCAATTGGAGTCGAGAACTGTAACTTCTACATTAGGTATTAATTTTAATAATTCAATTGAATAGTATGACCAGCCTAACTTTTCCATATGACAGGGAGTATGATAGGCTATTTTTAATTTACCATTATTAAATTCAGGAATATTAGATTGGTTTGTGCTTAATAATCTGTATATATATCGGGTTGCCAGTTCGATCTCGTCTCGAACTTCACGATTATCTATTCCTAATAAATGAGGATGTTCATCTCGTATAGTAAATGTGCAGGATGAAGAAGTAGTAAGTACGGGTAATTTTTTCTCTAATACTGATTTTCGTATTTCTTGCTCATCCAATTTTGCATTTTTGGCAGCTTTATCAATAAAGCCATTCGATATAAGAGCAATCCCGCAGCATCTCTCTTTTTCTAAAAGTTGAACACCAATATTTAGCGAATTCATTATTTTTATTAGATCTTTTCCTAGCTGTGGATTATTGTAATTTACATAACATCCGTGAAAATAAGAAACCTGCTCAGCAAAAGTCTTTTGCTGTTCCGCTATCTTTTTATACCAGTTTCTGAATGTGCCAAATGAATATTTGGGCAGATTTCTTCTTTTATCAATTTGAAGTAGCGGATCCAATATTTTTTTAACTGGTTTTGCTGAGGTTATAGCATTTACAACAGGAGCAAAAGGCGTGGCTAAAGTGCCCATAAAATCGGTATGAGCCAGAATAGTATCCCGAAGTGTTGGTTTTTTTTGACTGTATTTAATTCGGGCCATTTGTATGATATCTCCTATTTTTACATTTGAAGGGCAAGCTACTTCGCAGCGTTTGCAATTAATACAGTATTTTAGTGATTCATCGTAAAAATCAGGATTTTTAAGGCGAAGTCTTTCTCCATCCGGACCGGATTGTTTAGGTCCAGGGTATTCAGGATTTACTTTAGATACAGGGCAATACACTGTGCAAATAGTACATTTAATGCATTGTTCAAAGTTATTTTCGCTTTTATTGACCAGCAGATTCATAGGTTTGTTCTTTAATTAAAATTTGATTAGCAACATATAGAGCTGTTAGTATGGATACACCAGCACCGCAGCCTTCTTTTATGGGGTTAAAGCCATTTAGTATTGCACCTGTTACAAACAAATTGTCAATAGGTTTTCCATTTTTTAGTCCTCTAAAGTTGTTGTCTGTTTTTACTCCGAATTGTTGATATTTCTGATTTTCAAACAGATTTCGGTTATACCAGTCACTTCTTTTTTCTAAAAAATCTGTATCTAGCGAAAAAACAGGTTCATATACTTTATTCATATCTGCAATTATTCCCTGACTGAAAAAACTGCCTGATGAAAGAATTACATTGTCTGCTTTAAAAGGGATATTTCCATGATTTTTTGTGAATACTTCGGTTACACGGTTATTTTTAATATTGGCTTCTGTGACAGAGTCACCGAGCATATAGGTTCCACCCAATTTAGTAAAGCAGTCTTTAAGAAATTGCTGGGTGTATACTCCGATCAACGAAGGGGGGAAGGTAGGCAGCAGGAATATTGGTTTTCCTATTTCTTTCATAACATCTGACAGTAATGAACTATTTTTATGACCCCAGCAGTCCGGAAGTATTAAAGCATCAGAGTTTTTACTAAAAACTGAAAAATCCTCAATCATTTTCTCCCGTGAAGATTCTTTGTCGAGTATGATTGAAAGATTAGTAGATCTGAATTCACTTGGGTTTTTACGGATTCTATCCAGTTCCGGAAGATCAAAAAACTGAATTTCTGTTTTGACACCTTTCGCTTTAAAAGCTTCCGATACAAATTCTGGATGAAAGTCCAGAAAACCTTTAATATTAATAAGGCATACTTTTTTCCAAGGTAGCAATGAATCATTATGTGTAATAGCAAACTGAGGCATTGTAAGCCAGGTTGGTTTGAGTTCTCCTAAAGGTGTTATTCGGAAATGATTTTTTTCTGAAGAGCCCTGGACATGTAGTCCTACTTGTTTTAGTAATTGCTCAGCTTGTTCTGTAAGCTTATTAAATTCATTTTCACCTAGTTTGGTATAAGGGTGTTCGGGGAAATTTTTTATAAGTTTATTAATTTCCTTTTGAGGATATGCAACTTTTTCTCCATTTGGCAGAAAATTTAATAAATCAAAAGAGCCGGAAAAAAAATGTAAGGCACTTTGTCCGGAAGATATAATTGCGCATTTTTTTTTGTTTTGTAGTAAGCGTATCCCGCTAATTAAACCAGATAATCCTCCTCCTATAATTACTGTATCAAACGTCATTTTTTTGTATTTTTTAGTTGTTCTTCTGATAGGTTCAGCCCACAAACCCCTTCGTATATCCAGCTGGTAAACTCACTTTCCCGTAGGGTATCTCCCCAGGCAATAGGTCGTATTCCTTTCCATCTTTCGTTAAGAAATACAGATAGGGATTCCTTACATTTATTTGCAGGTAAATTACTATATTGATTCATAAGTCCTGCAGCTCTGCACGCACAAAGTTCTCCCTGACAGGTGCCCATACCTACCCGGGTTCTTCTTCTCAGATCTATTAAGTTGTTAACATGTAGTTCTTTGAAAGCATATTCAACTTCACCAGCAGATACTTCTTCACATTCACACACCAGGCTGTTTTCAATGTCTGTATTGCAGGATAAGTTTTCAGCTTTATCACCCATTCTATAGATAGCTGATTCCCTTATAGAAGAAGGAACTGAGATAATTTTTTTATTTACTTCTTCTTTTGTAAGTCGCGAGCCTGGAAGATTTACTTCGGCAGTTGTACATCGGGTAGTATTATTCAGTTTTTTACAGATTAAATTGGTAGCCCATTCAGCCATTAATCTGTATGTCATTAGCTTACCGCCCGTAATAGTTATAAAACCTTCTAATCCATCTCTAATTTCATGATCGAGGAGTACAATTCCGCGGCTAACATTTCTGCCGGAAGGATCATCATCTGATGCAACCAGAGGTCTTACTCCTGCGTAACCTCTTAGTATGCGAGTGTTTACAAGTGATGGGGATAATTTTTCTCCTTCTCGCAGGAGTATGTCAACCTCCTCAGGGGTAACGTACATTTGATCTACTTCTTCAAAAGGTACGTGGGTTGAGGTTGTTCCTATAAGGCATATCGTATCACCGGGAACTAGAATATCTGCATCGGCAGGTTTTCTACAACGGTTTAAAACCATTTGATTTACACGATGTCCGAAAATCAGTAAAGAACCTTTTGCCGGGAACATTTTAATTTTCAAATCTGCATATTCAGCTATTTTTTGCCCCCAAATGCCGCTGGCATTTACAATGATGTTTCCGTAAATATCTTTTTCTTCTTTGTTTACATGATCGTAAATTTTTACTCCTATAATTCTATTTTGTTCTTTTATTAATCCTAAAACTTCATGATAGGTTAGTATTTCAGCACCATGTTCTTTAGCATCTAAAATGTTTGATAGAGTTAGTCTGAAAGGATCAACAGTTCCGTCCGGGACCAGTACTGCCCCAATAATAGTAGGATTAGCAGAAGGTTCTCTGAGTAAGGCTTCTTTTGGATCAATAGCTTGTGCATTTATTCCTGCTGCCTGGCATGACTCTATAAATTTTGACTGATAGCTTAAATCATCTTCAGGTAAGGTTAAGAACAGACCGTCTGTCTTTTCTACGCAATGACGGGCTATTTTTTTGAGAATCATATTTTCTTTTATACATTCTTCTGCTGACTCCCGATCAGTTACAGCATACCTGCTTCCACTGTGTAATAATCCATGATTTCTGCCCGTGGCTCCAGTAGCAATATCATGTCTTTCCAGCATTAGTGTTTTCAAACCTCTGCGAGCACAATCTCTTGCAGTTCCTGCACCTGTAGCTCCTCCTCCTATGATAATTACATCCCAGGGTTCCGTATGAGTAGATGCTGTCGTTGTTGTTTTCAAAATTCTTTTGATTTGTTTTGTATATCAAAAATACGAAACAAAACGAAAGAAAATGTAATCTTTATATCTGACATTCGTCAGTAAATTATTATATTAATTTAGTCTAAATATAAATAATTTCAATATGTAAAAGGTTTTATTGATAGTTTCAAAACGAAACAGCTTTATTAAGCATGCAGATAATAAAAAATAAAAGGCCATTTTATAATGGCCTTACTATTTATGGAAATTTTGGAAATTTTTTAAAATCAGGTTTTCGTTTTTCAAGAAATGCTTTTTTACCTTCCTGCGCCTCATCCATCAGATAATACATAAGAGTAGCATCACCGGCTAGCTGCATTAATCCATGCTGTCCATCCAGTTCAGCATTCAGGCATCTTTTAATCATACGTAAAGCAAGTGGACTTCGTTCCTGCATGATCTGACACCATTCTACAGTAGTATTTTCAAGTTCTTCCAAAGAAACAACTTTATTCACCATCCCCATATCCAGAGCTTCCTGAGCTGTATACTGTTGACATAAAAACCATATTTCTCTTGCTTTTTTCTGGCCCACACTTCGTGCAAGGTAAGAGGAACCAAAACCTCCGTCAAAGCTACCCACTTTAGGTCCTGTTTGTCCAAATTTAGCATTTTCTGAAGCTATGGTTAAATCACAGACAACATGAAGAACGTGTCCGCCTCCAATAGCATATCCGTTTACCATGGCAATCACAGGTTTAGGAATTTCACGAATTTTTTTATGCAAATCCAGTACATTTAATCTGGGAATTCCATCTTCACCTACATAGCCACCCACTCCTTTAACATTCTGATCGCCTCCACTACAAAAAGCTTTATCACCTGCACCGGTTAAAATGATTACGTCAACTTCAGGATGTTCACGGCAATAATCCATTGCTTCCAGCATCTGAAAATTGGTTTCCGGTCTGAAAGCATTGTATACTTGTGGACGATTAATGGTTATTTTTGCTATACCTTCCCAGTATTCAAATAATATATCGGAATACTCCTTTATAGTTTGCCAGTTTCTTGCCATTGTATCTGTTTTTATAATATATAAATTTTAGTTTATTTTCTTATTTTTAATAAAATTATAATATCTAAAAGAGAATAGAATTTTTTTCTTAAAAGAAAAAAATCAATTTTTTGTAGTAGTGTTCTAGGTTGAATTTTATTGACGAAATCTTCCGGAAGTTGATTTAAAAGTTTTAAATTTTCGATTCTTATTTTTTTTGATTTTTCCTGATAAAGTACGCTTCTAAAAGCATAGATAAATTTATTATTATAGTTTTCAACTTTCAGATTTTTTAAAAATTCCTTAAACTTTGGATCAGCCTTACTCTCTAGTTCGTTGAAGTAATTATAATAATACACCATATATAAATAGTAGCTCTTGAAGTTAGCAGTCCTGCTTAAAGAATCTTCACGATAGTAGTAATTATAATTTGCTTTTTTTAAAAAAAATAGTTTATTAACATGGGTTAGATAATTGTAATAGAAAATTTCATCTTCATTTATATTTAAATCCTCTGGAAACAAAATTGAGTTTTTTTTCAGAATTCCAAGATTGTAAAATTTATTAAAAGGATAACCGTGTGTATATTTATAATTATTAAGAAAGGTATCTAGTTGATCGTTAAGATCTATTATCTCATTAGCATAACCTTGAGAAAAAGGTTCAAAGACATTATGAGTAAACCTGTTAATGTCTTGAACTAAAAGCAGAGAGGGGCTTGAAAGATGATCCATATAATCTTTTAAATAATCTGGATTTACCCAATCATCTGAATCAATAAAACATATATATTCTCCTTTCGCTGAATTAATACCGGTATTTCTTGTAATTGAAACTCCTTTATTTGTCTGATTGATAATACAAATTCTAGAATCATTTTCAGCATATTCCTTACAAATGTTAAGGCTGGAATCTGTGGATCCATCATTAATCAGGATTAACTCAAAATTTTTATATGTTTGATTAATAATACTATCCAGACATTTTTTTAAAAATTTTTCAGCATTATAAACGGGCACAACTATAGATATTAACATTCAAAATGGATTATTTAATATCAAATATAAATAATTTAGAGAGATGACTTGCATATAATTATATCAAAAGAATTCTTAAGAGTAAGAAGTTATGTATATAAGTACATAGATA
Source organism: Apibacter sp. HY039 (assembly GCF_004023655.1). Classification (NCBI taxonomy): domain Bacteria; kingdom Pseudomonadati; phylum Bacteroidota; class Flavobacteriia; order Flavobacteriales; family Weeksellaceae; genus Apibacter; species Apibacter sp. HY039. Next base: position 226,008 of record NZ_SAYM01000001.1, read on the forward strand.
ATCTAATTTCTAATTTTTAATTTTTTCATTGTCAATAATATAAGTTTTTTTAAATTAGAAATAAAAAAACGTAAGTAATGAATCTATTAAATCGTGTCTTTAGTCAGATACCTGCAGTTTTATCTAGTAAACTATCCATTTTCATTTATCTTTTTCTATTTTTTTATCTGGTGATATTTGCCCTGATGTGTGCAATAATACCTACCTGGAAAGAATATGCTCCGTCAGATACTTCACAACTGATTTTCGGTAATTATACTAATGTTCTAAGTGCATTGGGAGCATCTATTGCTGCAGGGAGTGGTATAGTTATACATAAAAATATCAGAACGATACATCAGAATCATAAGGAGCTTCTGGATTCAATAAATAAACTGCATGAGCACCTGAATCAAGTAAAAAACCCTGATAAAAACGAATAATATCAGGGTTGTATATGGTATAAATATTTCTTAATCAGATTCGGAAAAAGGTTTCCATTGACTTTTTATTTTTTTAGGAATCAGGAAATAACATATCCCTAAAATCACAAACCAGAAGGGAGTAAATATAAGAGCTTGTTGAGTATCTCCTTCGAACCAAAAAGTTACAATAAGAATGATAAAGAAAAGTAAAGACAGATAAATGGAAAATAATCCGCCGGGAACTTTAAATTTGGATTTTTTATGAAGTTCTGGCCTCTTTTTACGAAATGCTATATAAGAAAATAAAATCATAGACCATACAAATACAAATAGTACGGTAGCTACAGTGGTAACTAAAGTGAAAGCTTTCATTACATCATCATTACCTATATACAGTAAGAATACTGCAGGTATCAGGCACGCACATGAAAATGTAAGACCATAGGCCGGAACCGATGCTTTTGAAAGTTTATTAAATATTTTGGGTGCCTTGCTGCTGGAAGAAAGACCGTATAACATACGGCTGGTAGAAAAAATTCCGCTATTGGCTGACGATGCGGCAGAGGTTAAAACAACAAAATAGGTAATATGGAAGGCCGCAGCAATACCTGCAAAAGAAAATAGTGTTATAAAAGGGCTTTTGTCCGGATCAATAGTCCGCCATGGCATAACAGACATAATTACAGCTAAGGCCAATACATAAAACAGGATTACTCTGACCGGAATGGCATTAATAGCTTTAGGTAGTGTTTTTTCAGGATCTTTGGCCTCTGCTGCTGTGGTTCCTACAAGTTCAACACCTACGAATGCAAAAGCAGCAATTTGGAAACCAGCCATAAAGCCAGTAAATCCCATTGGAAATATTCCCCCGTCATTCCAAATATTCGATAACGAAGTCGTCACTCCTGATGGCGTTTCAAACTGATAGATAATTAAAAAAATACCTACCAGAATCAACAGGGCTATGGCTAATATTTTAATAATAGAAAACCAGAATTCAGTTTCGCCAAAAAGTTTTACAGTCAATAAATTAAGAAAGAAAAATAATAAAACACATAACAATGCAGGAATCCAGGGAGCTACTAATCCGGGGTATAATTGTTCTATGTATCCGGATATAGCTATCAAATCAGCACTTCCTGTTACAATCCAGCAGAACCAATAGGTCCATCCCATAAAAAAGCCAGCCATAGGTCCTAGTAAATCCGTTACGAAATCAACAAAAGACTTGTATTTTAAATTCGATAAAAGTAATTCTCCCATGGCACGCATGACAAAAAATATGATAAAACCAATAATGGCATAAACCAATAATATGGAAGGACCTGCCAGGCTGATAGTTTTACCGGAACCCATAAACAATCCTGTACCTATAGCACCACCAATTGCAATTAACTGGATATGTCTGTTGGTGAGGTGTCTTTTTAAATTTTCATTTGAGTTATTCATAAAATCTGACTTTTTATAATTAATTGTAAAGGCTTTTTAATAAAGTATAGTTCAAAAATACATTTTTTTATTATATATATACCAATTTTTAAAATACAAGAGTTTAAAACTAACGAAATTTTATGTTGTATTATTCTGTGATAATATCTGTATTTTTGTAAAAAGTTATTGTAAATAAATGGAAAATCAGATTTTACACTCAAAAATATATGAAAAGCCGGAAACAACCCCTATGTTAATATTTCACGGGTTATTTGGTATGCTGGATAACTGGGGAACATTGGGTAAGAAATTTGCAGAAGACAGGGAAGTTCATCTTATTGATCTGCGCAATCATGGAAGAAGTTTTCATTCTGACATTATGGATTATACTTCTATGTCTGACGATATTGTGAATTACTGCAACCACTACCAGTTACAAAAAGTTATTTTACTGGGTCATTCATTAGGAGGTAAAGCTGTAATGGAATGCTCAATCAAGCATCCCTCATTGGTTGACAAACTCATAGTGGTTGATATGGCACCCAAAGCATATCCACCTCATCATCAGGCAGTCATTAAAGCATTGCAGAGTGTGGATTTTTCCCGAATCAACGACCGTAAAGAAGTAGAAGAAGCATTGTCTGCCTATATTCAGGAGCCGGGTATTATTCAGTTTTTAATGAAGAATGTTTACCGTACAGATAAAGAACACTTCGATTTTCGATTTAACCTCAAATCTCTAACTGATAACTATACTCAGTTAATAAATAAACCTATATCGTTTGGTATCTATAAGGGGCCTGCATTATTTATTGCAGGTGAAAATTCCAATTATATACTAAAACAAGATGAATTTTATATCAGACAGCAGTTTCCTAAAGAAAAACTGGAAGTAATACCTAAGGCATCACACTGGGTTCAGGCGGACAATCCTGTTGCGTTTTATGATGCGGTAAATCATTTTTTAAATGTGTAAACCTTTTTTAATACTTGATTTTAGCTTTTTCCGTTCAGTATTCATTTTTGAAATTGATTGAAAGTATATTCTTATTCATTTTCTAAAAGTATGTCAAAAGCCTTATGGTTATCAGGTGTAAATAAGGAAGAATTTTCAGCTATTAACTGGAAAAATATTTTTAACAATATGTGGAGGGGTTCAAATCCTTCAAAACCTAGATTATTATACGTATGAAATATTATATTATTGCAGGCGAGGCTTCCGGAGACTTACACGGATCCAATTTAATGAAAGCAATTAAGAATGAAGATTCTCAGGCTGAATTTCGCTTCTGGGGAGGGGATTTGATGCAAGCCCAGGGAGGTGATATGGTAAAGCATTATAAAGAACTGGCGTTTATGGGATTTGCAGAAGTTATTATGAATCTGAGAACTATCCTCGGAAATATTCGATTCTGTAAAAAAGATATTCTTCAATATCGTCCGGATTGCGTTATTTTTATTGATTATCCGGGTTTTAATCTCAGAATATGTGAATTTGTCAAAAAAGCAGGAATTAAAACTTTTTATTATATATCGCCGCAGGTTTGGGCATGGAAATCAGGAAGGGTGAAAACCATCAAAAAGTATGTAGATCGTATGTTTGTGATTCTTCCCTTTGAAAAGGATTTTTACAAGAAATATGATTATACGGTTGATTTTGTAGGTCATCCTTTGCTGGATGTATTAAAAGATATGCCGGATTTAAATGAATCTGAATTCAGGAAAACCCATGGTCTTTCCACAAAACCTATCATTGCTTTACTTCCGGGAAGCAGGAAGCAGGAAATCAGAAAAATGCTTTCAGCTATGCTCTCCGTTGAAAAAGATTTTACGGAATATGAGTTTGTCATTGCAGGTGCTCCATCCATGGATAAAGAGTTTTACCAGCAGTTTTTAAGCTCTCATGTTAAAATTGTATCCAATCAAACCTATAGCCTTTTAAGAATTTCTCAGGCTGCTTTAGTAACCTCCGGAACAGCAACACTTGAAACGGCTTTATTAAATGTGCCGGAGGTTGTCTGTTATAAAGGAAGCAGGATTTCTTACGAAATAGCAAAACGCTTAATTAAACATATACGGTACATATCACTCGTTAATCTGATAATGGATCGTTTAGTAGTACAGGAGCTGATACAAAATGATTTGAATTATAATAATTTAAAAAAGGAATTAACAAAAATTACCCAGAGTGATTATCAGAAAAAACTAAAGAAAGAGTATGACGAACTCAGGCATAAACTTGGAGATTCGGGAGCATCTAAAAATACCGCTCATTTATTGGTAGAAGAGTTAAAAAAAGGGTAAACTAAAAAAAGATTATTTCCACTCTTTTAGATATAGCGGATCGAAGTAAGCAACGTCTTCCCACTGTTTAGAATTATATTTTTGGAAAGAAGCTTCAATCATGTTTTTAGCCGAGGGGTATGAGAGTTCGTATGTGAAAAAATTTTGCAAATCCGGATCAAGATCCCTGAAGAAAGATTGGGTTTTTTCTACAGCATCTCCTACAAAAAGGATTTTTTTATCTCTGTATTTTTCAAATGAAGATTCGGCAAGGACGTGCGGGTGGGTGCTTTCAACTTCGTTTCCTGTCGGGTCGTATACGCAGGTATACACTTCCATTCTTCGCGCATCCATAACGGGAATAATAAAGTCGTATTCCAAATGAAAAAAAGGAAAAGCTAATGAATATAAAGAATTGATGGAAAGAAGCGGAATATCGTTACCAAAACAAAATCCTTTAGCCGAGGCAACACCAATTCGCAGCCCCGTGTAGGAGCCGGGACCTTTGCCTACCGAAACAGCATGAAGATCCTTTAGTTCTATTTCAGCACCTTCCAGAGCCCATTCCACAAAAGTGTGCAATTTTTCATTATGTTTAAAATCCAGAGAAATTTCCTCGCATAAAGAATTCAGCTTTCCATTAGTTCCGAGGGATACAGAGCAGTTTTTTGATGAGCTTTCGATGTGAAGGATATGAATCATGAGTTACTTATCTTTTTTCTTTTTTCTCGTGTTTACAAATATTTGGGCACTAAAAGCAACAATTCCTATCAGCAGGTATAAAACAGCCATATATATATTTTTTTCATCTTCGCCATTGCTGTTTTTATACCAGAAATAAGCACGGACTATAAAATAGAGACCTATTAAAAATGCAATTATATTTGCCAGTTTGTTTTTGTTCATGATTTTTAAATATAACTAATTACTTATGCATAGGCACGTTTAAAATATAAAATCAGGGTAACGATTCCAAATACAAAATTCGGAAGCCATACAGCAAACCAGGAAGGCATAATTCCTTTGGAAGAAAAAACCTGAAGTGCCTGGAATGAAAATATATAGAGAAAGGCAGATGAAATACCTATGGCCAGGTTTAACCCGATACCCCCTCTTCGCTTAGTCGAAGACAATGAAAGAGCTAAAAAGGTAAGGATCAAAACAGCTACAGAAGCGCTGGTTCTCTGGTGCAGTTCATTAAGATAAATATTTACGTTATTAGCGCCTTTCATCTTCTCTTTCTTAATGAATTTCAGCAGTTCCGGAGTATTCATGGTTTCTGCAACAAAGGCTTCCGGAAGAAGCTCGTCGGGAGTAAAATTAAAATGTTTTTTTAGGGTTTGTCCGTTTTTAAGTGTAAGGATTTTTCCTTTATCAGAATAGGTCTTTTCAAAATATCCGCCTAAAACATAAGTGTTATCCTTATCAGACCAGTATATTTCAGTGGCACGTATTTCTTGCAGTAAAACTCTCTGAGAGTTAAATTTCTGATACATAAAGCCGATACCTCTTTGAGACTGTCTATTGTAGCTGTTTACAAACAAATATTCTGTAGGCGATATCTGTGATGAGATGTTCTGGTTCGCAAAATAAGCTTCCCTTTTACTACCGGTAAGAGTTTTTACATTAAATTCATTTTTTTTAATATTCGCCCACGGAAGGAGAAAGTGGTTGGTCACCAAGGAAAGAGAGGCTATAAAAATGCCCACGAGTAAATAGGGGCGTGAAAACCGGAAAAAGCTGGTTCCCGAACTGGTAATAGCTACAATTTCCGTATTATTGGTTAGTCGTGAAGTAAAATAAATAACCGAAATAAATACCAGAATGGAGGCAAAAACATTAACCGCCCAAACCACGTAATACGGATAATACATCCGTAAGGTATCTACAATGCTGAATCCGTTTTCGTTAAAATCCTGATAGTTGCTCTGAATATCAATAATCACAAAAATTGCGATAAGAAGGATAAGCATAAAAAAAAGCGTTCCCAGAAAGTTACGGATAATATATCGATCAAGTATAGTTATCATAAGCGGTTGCGCAGCTGCGGGGTTACGGAGTTTTTCCAGGCATTGAAATCTCCTGCCAGAATATGTTTACGTGCTGTGCGTACCAAATCCAGGTAAAAGGCTAAATTGTGAATCGATGCTATTTGTTTACCCAAAAATTCGTTGGCTGAGAAAAGATGTCTCAGATAGGCACGGCTGTATTCCTGATCTACAAAAGAAGTACCCTCCGGATCCAGCACGGAAAAATCATCTTTCCATTTATTATTTTTTATATTGATAACTCCCTGCCAGGTAAAAAGCATACCGTTGCGCGCATTTCGGGTGGGCATAACACAGTCCATCATATCTACTCCCAGTGCAATAGATTCCAGAATATTCCATGGAGTACCTACTCCCATAAGATAGCGGGGTTTGTCTTTGGGTAAAATATCTGTAACTACCTCAGTAATACGGTACATTTCTTCTTCCGGTTCACCTACGCTCAATCCCCCGATTGCATTTCCATCGGCTCCTACAGAAGCGATAAATTCAGCAGAAATTTTCCGCAAATCTTCAAATGTACTGCCCTGCACAATGGGGAATAAATGTTGTTTATAATCATAAACCTCCGGATTTTCCTCGCACCAGCTGACGCATCGTTTCAGCCAGCGGTGAGTAATGTCCAGTGATTTCTTGGCATAGGAGTAATCACAAGGGTAGGGGGTGCATTCATCAAAGGCCATAAAAATATCTCCTCCGATATAACGTTGAATTTCCATTGATTTTTCTGGTGTGAAAAAATGGTACGAACCATCTATATGAGATTTAAAACGTACCCCGTCTTCCTGAATTTTTCGTGTCTGGGAAAGTGAAAACACCTGATATCCTCCACTATCGGTAAGAATAGGGCGATCCCAGTTGATAAATTGGTGAAGCCCTCCGGCCTTATATAAAATATCCGTTCCCGGACGTAAATACAAATGATAAGTGTTGCCCAGAATAATCTGTGCCTGAATATCGTCCTTTAACTCTCGCTGATGTACAGATTTAACAGTTCCTACAGTACCCACCGGCATGAAAATAGGTGTTTCAATACTGCCGTGATCCGTTTCTAAAATTCCGGCCCGCGCCTTAGAGTTTTTATCGGTTTCAATTGCTTTAAAAAACATAGATGCAAATATATAAAGAGATTTAAGAAATCTTCTGAAAAATAGAAGATTTTAACATTTTGTTCGCTCTTATAATGGATCGGATGGTTGAAATCGGGTAAGTACTTATTAGTATTGTGAATCGCTTTCAAAATTTATTATCTTTGTGATACGTCGCAACAATGATTTGACTATTGCCAATCATCGGTTAAGTTCTTTATTGCAAGATCTCCATAGAGATTCTTTCCGTATAAAGAAAATGATTTGTTTGAAGCTGTTGAACCTTTAAATGTTCCAAAGTTGCAAATTGTAAGAGAAAACGATATGGATGTCTTTTTAGATTTCGCATCTTTTTTTCGAAAAAATTTAATTGATTCATGAGAGTATAGACACAACAGAAAGCATGTCTATCCAATATTTTCTAGAAACTTAGAAAAGAGTGTAAATAATTTAATAAAACAATTAAAAATATAACTTTAATAGTTTTATAATGGAGGTAAGGCTATGGATAATAAATATAACAAAGAAAAAATTAGAACATCTATTCCAAAAGAATTACCAATGAATTTAGAATTAGCAATAAAACATTTATATGCTGAATCTGGGATGAAAATAACACAATATCCTGTTAGAGAAAATGAAAGTTTGAAATACAATGCCTGTAGATTTAGTATAAAAAATAAAAATGTCTTATTTAGGGAAGGTAAGACAACTCCAACTAAAATGGGTCAGTTTGTGACCTGTTGGAAAAGGCTATCGGATATCATCCTTCCTTTTGATAGCAACGATGATATAGACTTTTTAATTATTGGATCTGCAGATAAAGATAATATAGGACAATTTATTTTTGATAAGAATATTCTGATTAAAAAAGGTATCATGTCTAATGAAGATAATAAAGGAAAAACTGCTTTTAGAATATATCCTCCCTGGACTTTTCCAACAAGTAAACAAGCTATAAAAACGCAAAAATGGCAATTACAATTTTTTGTAGATTTTACGAATAAAAATATTCCAATTGATAAAGAAAAAGTAATTTCTTTATTTCAAATTTAAATACTCCATTGAATGTCAGCGAGGTGTTTGTCTCAATTTAAATATTGAAAATATTACAACTCAAACCTTTGGAGGAAGTTTAGATCTAAAACCATTCATTAAATTATAAATTTTATGGAGACAGCAATTTATTCAACGATATATTCTAACGACATAAATACAATTGAAGAAGTATTAAAAAGAATTCTGCTAGAAGGAAATTTTAAGAAAATTGAACAAGGAACAATTTTGATCTATGAAGATAACAAAATCGAATTATCAATTGAACCTTACTCTAATTCATTTTATTTGTCAGGAAGAATCAAAAACAATTTATTAAACAGTAAATTACTTATTAATAAAATTGTAAATGTTTTGAAAGATGCAGAAATGCAATTTTCATTAGATTATCAAGAAGAAAATGAGGCTGGAGTAACAACAACTCCTGAATATCATATTTCTTACATGAAAAAAATAAATTAAAAGTTTATGCTTGGAGGTTCTGGGAAATTTGTCGGACATTTATTTAGTAATCTTTAGTAGAATAGATGATTTAAATAATTAGAGGAAAAGTTACTCGAGAATGGATTCTTTCGATGGAGAGTATTGAAGAAAATATTAAAGCAATTTACTTGGAAAACGAATTTTTATCTGGTATTTAAGTGTAAAAAAGTATATAAAATTATTAAATATCAATTATTTAGAAAAAATAATAAGTGAGAATTAAAATATCAGGATGAGACGAATTCCATTGTTCCATTAATACTTGAGAAACATGAGAATATTAGATAATGAAAATTTGAAAAAAATTATAGATGATCTTCGGATAAAAAGTGGGAAATCAAATTTTCTTATCCCAATAGATTTAGAAAGTTCAATTATTAAAGATCTGATCGTTGAAAGAGGTGGGTATATCTATGCAAATGATTCAAATGTATATTTTGAGAATTCGATTTTCAATGAGTCTGATTTAATTAATACCCCTTTTGCTTGTTATAACTGGAAATTCGATAATTGTATATTTATAAAGTGTAATTTATCTAAATTATTCATTCCCGAAAGCGAAATAAAAGGTTGTAAATTCATTGAATGTAACTTATTTGAGATGAATTTGGAAGGAGCTTTAATTGAGGATTCGATCTTTCTCACTTGTGATTTTTCGGCTGCTGACTTCGACGAAGCAACGATAAAAAAAACAAAGTTTATAAATAATTATAACTTGTCTAAAGAATACGGGTTTAAGAATATTATAGAAGATTGTAATGTTTGGGATAATAAAATTATACCTCTTTAGATCAAAGAACCAATATATAACACATAGCCAATAAATAAAGTTTTTAATACTAAAGATAGTAGACTAATATTAATAGATGGTATAAAATAAAAAGCATATGGAAAGTTATAAAAAAACTATTTTTCGAATAATGTGTAATAGTGAGGATTATTTGAAACAAACATTGGAATGGTACAATGAAATGTATAATACTGATTTCAAAATAATAAATGTAATTTACTTTAACTGATATTTTTAATATAGGCTATCAATTTGGAGTAAAAGTACAACGTTTGCGAGAAAAAGGGGAGATTGATTGGTAAATAATATCTGCCCCCCCCTGCTGGAGCGGACTTCCAGTCCGTGTGTTGCGCAGTAAAAATAGATTATAACTATTATGAGTAGAAGATATAAATTTCATAATCCTGATAGGCTTTACTTTATCAGCTTTGCTGTTAAAAATTGGGTTGATGTTTTTACCCGTAATGAATATAAAGATATATTGGTTGACAGTTCGAATTTTTGTCGGAACCATAAGGGCTTGGAACTGTTTGCATGGTGTATAATGACCAATCATGTTCATATGATTGTTAGAGCAGAGGAAGGGTGTTTGCTACAAAATATATTGAGGGATTTTAAAGGCTTTGCATCCAGAGAAATATTAAAAGCAATCAGTAATAATCCATGGCTGGATGATGCTATTAAATAAGTATTAATATTAGCTTTGAGCTTACTGTTGTCAGAAAATTAATAATTATACTAGCGGACTTAATCAAACAAATAAATCAGTCAATATCTGATTTATTTGAAAATTGTCATCTTTACAAGAGATATTAGAATTCAAGACTCATCTATGATAACAGCAAACACAAAAGATATTAATCTTATAGTTCTATGGTTGAGCAAAGTAAATTTGATGAGATTATAAAGTCATCTAATTGCGGAAAATAAGATAAAATATAGTGAATTTTGATTTATCAAATATAAGTAGTGCAGAATTAAGAAATTTAGCACAAGATATTCTGAATAATAATTTTCATTTAATCGCGGTGCTAATAAAGATATTAGATATAATTATTTTCGTTTTATTATCAATACAAAGTTTGATAATGGAGGGGTAGAAGGGGTAAAGAGTTTAAAAGTAACATTGTAATCTAAATTTCTCATCTTAATGTTGAAAATATATCTATAAAAGTAAAAACCAGGAATTTGGTATAGAACCATTTATGAATTTAAACAAATTTAGAGGAGGCGGAAGCATAAATGACTCTGACCCTCAAATATTGTATGAAAATTTAAAAAAAGGTATTTCCAAATCTATCATACAGAACGAGGATTTTTGGATATGATTATGAATATGTTGAAAACTATTTTGAACTATATATAAATACAACTGATAGCGTTGAATATTTTATTCATATAGATTACGAAGGTTATGAAGCAAATTTCATTAAAATATTAAAACAAATTGAGGAAATCTTAGATGATTTATCTTTGGACTTCGACTTGGGATATTATGAGATAGATCAAGATGAAAATCAAATATTAGGAGATATAAATTTTAGAGGATAACTTTTGCATGTTTATGAAGGTTATAGCTATTGATGATACTAAAATAAAATAGGTTTTTACGAAGGAAATTGTCTAATAACTTTTAGGAAATCAATAGTCTATAGTTTAGGAAAATGGTTTTTAAAACTATGGTAAAAGATTGAACAATCATAAGGTAAAAAACAAGAATTAATAAAACACATCCGTTTTACTAGTACACTGATACAAGATTTTGTATAACTGCATTTAATGAAAAAATCGTAAAAGATATAATAGAAGAAAATATGTTATGGTTTTCTAATGATTGATAATCTAATAAATTGACAGTATTTTATTGAAAAAAAGGACTAAGGTTAGTTTAATAGAAAATCTTTAGTTTATAATATGAATTATAAGGAACTAAGATTATATTGTAAATCATTTTTATTTATTTTTAACAGTTAAGTTTGCCTCGACTATTTTCAGGGCTTTTTTTATGAAGTAAATTCTGATATTTTAAAAAAATCGAAAAAAGATAGTACATTAAAAAAACCGGCATTCTAAATGAGAATGCCGGTTTTTTTATTAGGTTGCTTATCGAGGATATCTATGGGTTAATTTCCTTGATTAAAATTGTGTAAACCGGAAAATGATCGCTGTATCCGCCGGTATAATTATCTCCCGAAAACGAACGGAAGGGGTAGCCTTTCCATTGTCCTTCTTTAGTAGTTAAATAAAGTGGGGAAAAAACATTCATAGAGTAATATTGATATCCTTGGTTGGGATTGCTGACCATAGCCGGAGACATGATTTGCTGATCAAAAAAGCTGAAAATGTCCTGATAAGCTAGAGTACCGGATCCTTTTTTGTATAATTGTTCTGCCGGATTAAAATACAATCCTTTTTTTACATCGCTTTTTCTGGAAAAAGTTCCGATGGTTTTTTTAATGCTGGGGCTGGTAGGATCGTCGTTGTAATCTCCCATAGCCAGGATTTTAGCATCAGGGTTCACAGAGAGAATACTGTCCATGGCTTTTTTTAGCACCTCTGCCGCTTTAATTCTTTTCGGCATGCTGGCCTGTTCTCCTCCTCTTCTTGAAGGCCAGTGATTGACAAAAAAATACATTTTTTCACCATCCAGCAGTCCTTCCACCCATAAAATATCCCGAGTATATTCCCGGTAGCCCGAGTTCCTTTCCAGACTGACAATCAGTCTTTTTTGTCCTGTTACGATAAAACGGGACTTGTCATATAAAAGTCCGGTATCTACCCCCCTCGCATCAAAAGAATTAAAATGTACAAACCCGTAAACACTTCCTTTCTTTCGCAGTTCCTTGCACAAGTCGTTTAAAACGTGTTCGTTTTCAACCTCGCATAAGCCTACAATGGCAGGGGAAGCATGTGTTTCGGTTCTGCCCGCCTCAGATATTACTTTGGCCAGATTACTTATTTTCTGGTGGTATTTTTTTGAATTCCAGACCTTGGTGCCCTGATAGTAAAACTCATCCGTCAGAATCTGTTTTCTTATCACCTGTTTTCCTTTAAGCTTTTCAAAACTAAGCTCTCCCTTGTAAATTTCTAACCCTGAAGCCAGAGCACTGTCTTCAGGAACGCTGATTTGATAGTTGGGATCTTCCGGTAATAAATTGCCATTTATGATATCTGCCGATTTGATGGTGTCGTATAAGTTTTCCACGTTATAAAACATAACGGTTGCCGTCTTAAAATTCCTCGTTTGAGAGTTCTGTGCATACACATTTGAATAAAGCGTAATAAAAAAGCAAGGAAATATGATTCTTAACAATAAATTATTCATTTTGATTGATTTATTTGCACAAATGTAAAAATAAATAATTAGTTTTGTTAACATAAGTTTAACGAAAATAACTAAGTATGATGAAATTTAGGCTGAGTTGTCTGATAGTGTTTTTCTATCAGGTAATCATTGCACAAACTATGATTTTCGGCTATCTTAAAGATCAGGATGGCAAGCCCGTAAATCATGCCACAATAAGCTTAGGGGAAGATCGCTCTTTACAGGTTTCTACAGATTTTGTCGGATATTTCCAGATAAAAGATCTTACTCCGGGAAAATATCTTTTAATTGTAACAAAATCCGGATACATTCCTTCCACATTATCTTTTACACTTTCACAGGGAGAAATAAAAAAAGATATGGGCGAAATTAAATTGGAATACAATCCTTCGCAGGTAGATGTCGGAATGATCACGTTAACAGACGGAGATTTATCTACAGATGAAGGATCTACCGTAGGACAAACAGGAATAGGGTTGTTACAGGCTTCAAGAGATGTCTTTTCACGTACTGCAGCCTTTGAGTTGGGAGCGTATTGGTTTAAAGTCCGGGGTACGGATAACCGGTATTCCAATATTTTATTTAACGGTATACCCATGTCAAAAAACCATACCGGGAGACCCGATTTTGGTAACTGGGGAGGGCTGAACAACGTAATTAAATATCCGTATGAGTTGGCCGAGAATAATACCGTATCCGATTTTTCTTTCAGCGATCTGGGAGGAACCACCTACTACGATACGCGGGCATCCAACTATCGCAAAGGATTAAATTTATCTTATTCGTTAACTAACCGTACTTATCAGCATCGTTTAATGGCTACCTATTCTACAGGTATGCTCCCTTCCGGATGGGCTTTTACTATTTCGGGATCCCGCAGATGGATGGAAGAAGGTGTAATTGACGGTACCTATAATGATTCTTATGCATATTTTGCTTCTATAGAAAAAAAATTGTCGGATAAACATAGAATTAACCTGACAGCTTTTGGCTCACCTTCAAGAAAATCGGGTTCCAGTCCTAATACACAGGAAGCATATGATTTAAGAGGCAAGAACTACAACTCGTATTGGGGTTGGCAGGATGGAGATAAAAGAAATGAGAGAGTAAAACGTATTTTTGAACCCATGTTCATGCTGAGCCATTACTGGGACATTTCACCAAAGACCTTATTGACAACCACAGCCTCTTATCAGTTCGGGTATAATAAAAGTTCCCGTTTGAACCGTTTCGAAGCCGATAATCCATCCCCTACTTATTATAAAAATTTGCCCAGCTACTGGTTAAGTGTAGGAAATGCTACTGAATATCAAAGAATGCTGGATGCATGGGAGAGCAACGATACCTCAGTTACTCAGGTAAACTGGGAACGGTTATACAATGCAAATTATAATGCTCCTACTTACACAGATCCGTATAGCGGGATAACCGGCAGACGTGCAACTTTTTTCTTGGTAGACGATGTGATTAAAGATAAAACCTTTAATGCTGCCACTCACTTAAGTACTCAGTTTGCAGATAATTGGAAATTTATCCTTAATTTGAATTATCAGAATCTGAATTCTGAAAATTACAGGGAAGTCAACGATTTGCTGGGAGCAGACCTTGTAATTAACAAATCTTCTTTTCTGAAAGGAGATGGTTCTGCAACTTCAATTGATGATTATAATATTGAACGCCCGGGAAGTGTAGCCAGAAAAGGAGATAAAACAGAATATTATTACAAACTACACCGTCAGGAAGTATCTGCCAATGCAACTACCCGGTTAACTCTGGATAAATGGGAAATGGCTGTGTCTTTATTATTTGCCTGGAATGAGGCCTACAGAGACGGTAAATTCAGACATGGTCTATACGCAGATAATTCTTACGGAAAAAGTAATAAAGCTAATTTCATAGAGTCAGGAATGCGGGCAGGTCTTACATATAAAATGAACGGGCGTAATTTTATTACCTTAAATGCGGCCTATTATGAATCTGCTCCTACCTTAAACGAAATATTTGCTAATCCTCGTTTAAACAATCAGATGAGTCCTAACCTGACCAATCAAAAAATAAACGCCAGTGATATTAGTTACGTGCTTCGTACTCCAACAGTAAAAGCAAGGGCTACAGGATATTATACGAAAATTAAAGATGCAGTGGAAATTACCCGCTACTATGCTCAGGGGGTTAGTCTGGATGGTAATGGGGATGCATTTATATCTGAAGTGCTCACCGGGGTGGAAAAAGATTATCTGGGCACAGAAATCGGTATTGACTGGAAAATCATGACTTCGCTTACATTATCGGGAATTGCTTCTGTAGGACAGTACACTTATAAAAATAACCCGGATTTATATATTTTAAGCGATGTGGCTACCGGTGTAAACAGCTTTGGTAAATCGTATATAAAAGATTACAAAATAGCAGGAACACCTCAAAAAGGATATTCCTTAGGACTTAGATACAATAATCCCAGATATTGGTGGGTAGGAGTAACCGGAAATTTCCTACAAGATATATATTCAGATATTTCAGCACTTTCCAGGACTAAAAACTTTGTTATGGAAGATCCTGCTTATCCGTATGAAGGAGCAACACCGGAAACTGTACGGGCTGTATTAAAACAAAAACAATATCAGGACGTATTTATGCTGAATGCAAATGCAGGCAAATCTTTCCGTTTTGGAAAATACAGTATGGGAGTAAGTCTTTCAGTTAACAATATTTTTAATGAAAGAGGATATGTTACCGGAGCTTTTGAACAGGGACGATATTCAAACTATGCTCAGCTTGCAGAAGATCAGGCAAGGACTTATCCCTTGTTTGGAAACAAATTATTTTACGATAGGGGTAGATCTTACTTCCTAAATGTGTATTTACGATTCTAAATGAAAAGTGACAAATTAGTGATTATGAAAACAGTTAAAACGTTTCTTAAAATATGGATAGCCTTTTTTGTTGTTTATTCAACTACGGCCTGTGTCCACGATGATGATTATAAAGCCCCTGCTCCAAATGCAGGTCAGGAGTTAACACCTACTCGTACCCTGACGGAGATACGATCTTCCGCTCCTCTTTTTACCGGGAAAACGGTAAATGACACTCTTGCTGAATCTCTTCCTTTTGGCGACGATGATATTCTCGAGGGATTTGTAATTTCTTCCGATCAGGCAGGGAATATTTATAAAAATTTATTTATAGTAACTGCCGATGGAAAGGAGGGAATTATGCTAAGTATTAACAAATCCAGCATTTATACCTATTATCCTTTGGGGGCAAAAATATACGTGAAGCTAAAAGGACTTTATTACGGAAAACAAAATGGAATGGTACAGATTGGAATGAAGCCTACACAATCTACACGATATATTGTGGATCAGATTTCTCCAAGCGTGATGACCTCTCAGATAGTTCTTGGCAACGAGAGAAAAGATGAAGAAGATTTAGTTATAAAAACAAATGCTTCAGGAAAACCATTAACGGTAAAAGATGTAAACAATAATGAAGCCTATTTGTGCACGTTGGTTGAGCTGAGTGATCTTGAATTCAATGAGGCAGGCTCAACTTTTGTAAGAGAAAAAACAGCTACTAATAATCAGGTAAATGACTTGCCAACGGATTATTTTACCGTAAGGGTAAGTGATTATGCAAATTTTGGTTCTTATACCATTCCGTACTCAGAAGGAAGGGCAAGGGGAGTGGTCACTCGTTATGATGGCTCATACAAAACCTATCAGTTTCTGCTTAGAAGCATTAACGATTTACAAGGTTTTGATAAAACTCCACCACTGTTTTACGAAACGTTTTCCAATTGTCTGAAAGCAGATGGAACAGCATGGGCAAGTCCGTGGCCGAAAATATCTAACGTAACCGGGTTTGACATGGGAGCTCCTGTACAGTACAGCGATGCCAACGCTACGGCCGATGTACGTTCAACAGCTTCTATTAACAAACATGTCTGGTTTCCTGCCAATCGGGCTTCATCATTAACCATAGCGGGAATAAATACTTCCGGAATTACTAATGTTAAGGTATCATATAAGCTCAGAACGAACAATGCGGTTTCTTCCGATGCCTCAATTTTAAAAGTAAAATGCAACGGAATAGAGTTAA
This sequence comes from Apibacter sp. HY039, assembly GCF_004023655.1. Taxonomy (NCBI): domain Bacteria; kingdom Pseudomonadati; phylum Bacteroidota; class Flavobacteriia; order Flavobacteriales; family Weeksellaceae; genus Apibacter; species Apibacter sp. HY039. The sequence goes on from NZ_SAYM01000001.1 coordinate 243,014, forward strand.
CCATTCCTCCCACAGAAATATCCAACAGCGGGTATGTAACTATTAAACCTTCGGAGGATTTGCCTTCTACAGAAACTATGACTCTGGAGTTTTATACAACAGCAACGCTGAATACGGTAGGGATACGTATTGATAATATAAAAGTAACAGGTGATTCAAAATAACGGTAAAAGAAAATTAGTATGAAAAAAATAAAAAAATTATACATATATTCACTGATAGCTATTTTAGCGGCTGTAGTTACCTTATCCTGTGTAAGCAACGATGATTATTCAGTACCTCCGGTTCCTGCTGCCGGTTTTTTTAAAGAAACTTTTAATCAGGTGACTAAAAGCAACGGAGATCCTATATCAGCTAGTCCCTGGCCTAAAGTAGCCGCGGTTATTAATTTTGATAATGAAAAAGAAGGGGTAGCGTATAGCGATGCTTATGGAACCGCCGATATTAGAAAAATAAACGGGACTAATGATTTGGCTAAAAAAGGATTTTTTTTGTGGATGCCTGCTGCTAAAAATTCATCTCTAACATTAGACCATCTGATGATAGGCAATAGAAAAAATATTACTTTAAGATACCGTTTCAATGCTAATGTTTACAATGCCGGAGATATTGGAAATACAAACTTGTTGACAGTAACTCTTAATGATCAAAAACTGTCAATTCCTGATACGGAACTAAACGTATCCAACAATAAAAATAAGTATATAGGAGTAATGGTTCGTATTCCGGATAATTTAATTATGGATAATTCTAAACTGGAATTTTCAGTATTGTCAACGGATAACACAAGGGGATTTAGAATTAAAGATATTGAGCTCATAGAGAATTATGAATGGTAATGCCAAATAGTATAATATATTTAAAATAGCTGCTTACAGAGCAGCTATTTTTATTTTCATTTTGTACCTTTATCAAACAAAAAAACAAGGGTATGCAAAAGACAGCTTTAATTACAGGATCTACTTCAGGAATCGGAAAAGCAACAGCAGAACTGTTTGCGCATCACGGTATTGATTTAATTCTTTGTGGAAGAAGGGCAGAACGTTTGGAGGAAGTTCAGTCTGAGCTCAAGGAAAAGGTAAAAGTGATGACCTTACAATTTGATGTGAGTGACAGAGACTCGGTTGTAAACGCTATAAACAGTATTCCGGAAGAATGGAAGAAAAAGCTGACTGTTCTTATTAATAATGCAGGGAATGCTCACGGGCTGGATTCTTTTCAGGAGGCATCTTTGGATGATTTTGACTCTATGATTGACTCTAATGTCAGAGGTGTTTTAAATGTTTCCAAGTCAGTGGTTCCTATAATAATTGCAAATGGTCAGGGTGGACATATCGTAAACCTCAGTTCAATTGCAGGTAAAGAAACCTATCCCAAAGGTTCCGTATACTGTGCTACCAAACATGCTGTTGAGGCTATAAGCAAGGGGATGCGGATGGATTTACTTTTGGAAGGAATCAAAGTGACTAATATAGCTCCCGGAGCTGTAGAAACAGAATTTTCTCTTGTTCGTTTTAAAGGAGATGCTCATAAAGCTGATGCTGTTTACCAAGGTTTTGAACCTTTACGGGCAGTAGATATTGCGGATGCTATTTATTATGCTGTTTCCAGACCCGATCATGTACAGATAGCAGACATGACCCTATTACCTAAAGCTCAGGCATCAGGAACTATATTTAATAAAAAATCATAAATAATATTAAATTTGGTTTTTACTATGTTAAAAATAAACAAACTTATTCTTGGATGTTTTGTATTACTTTTTTGTGGATGGTTAAGCGCGCAGAAAGTTAAAAACAAACAATCGATTGTATATGAGTCTACTATAAAATATAGTAACGCCGTTATTTATTATCGGAATTTTGTTGTTTTACAATTGAAGAAATATGAAAATGTTCTGGCACAGTCGGAAAATAACTTCATAAAAATTAAATATGATGCACAGCCGGAACCTCTTATTTTGCCTTTAGTAATTCAAGATTCCGGTCAGCGTACTCAATATCTCGAAACCTATAAAAATATTTCTAACCTGCCGGTAAAAAATGAAATACATAAAAAAATTATCCTAGCGGAAAATCAATATGCTTCCTATTTACGTACTTGCCAGGAGATATCGGATTATTTTGTCCTTCGAAGATATATAAAAGATGATGATCGTAAGCTTTATAATTCTTTAAAAGACAGTCTTAATGCTAAGGTTACAAATGCAGTAGCTTTATGGGATGAGGTATCTCACGAAGCTGAGCTTATTGGTAATGAAGCAGAAAAAGGGTTATTACAAACCAGTAAAATTGCTGAGTTTGTTGTTCCTATGAAAGAAAATCTAACTCAGGTTCAAGGAATATGGAAGGAGCTACAGCAGGCCACTTTGATTCGGGAGTCTTTGTCTCAAAAAAACAAAGAATTTTTTAACTCTATTCAACATAACAAAAATTTGCCTAAGAATAATTCTTTATTAAAATCTGCAGATTATCTGATTGTATACCAAGATTTTTATTTATCCTGCGGTCTAATACATGAATATGTGGGAATTCTTCTGCAAAAAGTAGAAAAAGCGGATTATAAATCTGCTGAGACGTATTATAAAATGATCGGAAATGAATACGATAAATTAGTATCTTTTTACAATACTTTTATTCAGCAATGAATCCGGAATTCCAGATATCCCAGGCGGCTTCTGCTTGCAGGTGAAGCATTTCCAGACCGTTCTTAATTTGAGCTCCTTTATTTCGGGCTGCGGTTAGCAGTCGGGTTTCCTCAGGATTATAGATGAGATCATAGACCAGATGTTCAGGAGTAAAATGCTCAAAAGGAACAGAAGGCATATGTTCGATATTAGGAAAAGTTCCCACGGGAGTTGTATTAATAATTAAAGGGTGATTATCCAGAATTTTCTGATCCAGTAAGTCGTAATTAGTATTTCCTGTCCTGGAAACAACCAGGTAATCAATCTGTAAAGAATTTAAAACATAGGCTACAGCTTTGGATGCACCTCCACTGCCTAATATAAGGGCCGAAGTATGATGAGGTTTTAATAAGGGAATCAGCGAATTTTTAAAACCAACAGCATCTGTATTATAACCTGTTTTTTTATTTCCGGATATTTTTACTGTATTAACTGCACCAATTTTCTCAGCTTCAGGGCTTAGTTCATCTAAATACTTAATAATCTCCTGTTTGTAGGGTATGGTGATATTGAAACCGTTTAGTTCTTCCATTTCAAAAAGTGTAGAAATATCTTTCTTATCCTGTATATCAAATATTTGATATGTATATCCATCCAAACCTAATGTTTTAAATTTTTGTGAAAAATAATTTTGTGAAAAGGAATAAGATATGTTTTTTCCCAGAAGACCCAGATTCATAGTTATAATTTTAACAATTTTTAGTAAATACAAAGATATAAATTTATTGTATTTTTGCGTTATACCTAAATATTGAAGTGCGGAAATCCCCAAGTGTATGAAAAAAGTTTTCAGACTAATCTTAGTTCTTATTTGTATAGGTGTTATAGCAGGAATATTTATCGGCTACCCTTATTACAAAAAAAATTATTCTTCTAATATTTCTAAAAATGGAATCGTTTTTATACCTACTCATGCAACTTATGATCAGGTAAGAAAAATACTATCGCCTTATTTAATTGATGCCGCCAGTTTTGATCATTCAGCTTATCAGTCGGATCTGTCAAAAAAAATGAAAGCGGGAAAATACAAATTGTTAAAAGGAGAAACTAATAAGGAGATTATTCGCAAAATAAGTCTTGGTTTGCAGGAAGAGATACATTTACGCTTGAAGAGCTATGATGATGTTTATGAGCTTGCCGGCGATTTAGGAAAAAATCTGGAAAGTGATTCTATAACATTTATCAATTATTTTAAATCCGTTGCTCATCAAAAAGGATTTTCAGATGTAGAGCAACTGAAAATATTCTTTACACCGGATACCTATTTTATGTATTGGAATACTCCTCCTCAGGAATTTTTTTCAAGATTCGATAAAATGTATACTAATTTTTGGACAGATCAAAGAATTGACCAGGCTCAGACATTAGGCTTAACAAGATTGGAAGTTTACACCTTAGCCTCTATCGTTCAGAGAGAATATATGAAAAAGGACGAACTACCTGTTATTGCAAGTTTATATCTAAACCGTTTAAAAAAAGGTATGAAGCTTCAGTCTGATCCTACGGTTATCTATGCAGAACGAAAGGTAAAAGGATTTAAAGTACTCATTCGAAGGGTAAAAAATTTATCGGTTGACTCTCCTTATAATACATATAAATACAAAGGCTTACCCCCATTACCTATCTGCATGGTTAATGAATTTGTTATAGATGCGGTTCTCAATCCTGCCAAAACTGACTATCTGTTCATGTGTGCAATTGAGAATACAGGTAGACACGCATTTACTTCCAATGCTGATGAACATATGAGAAATGCCAGAGCTTATAGAGAATGGCTGGATAAAAGAGGGATTAAATAATTATTTTTTGGGTATTGTAATGTGTAGGATCTGAATGTCAGAAAGTATATATAAAAAAAATGCTCCCATTAGAGCATTTTTAAATTATTTATTTCCAGGTCTGTTAGAATTCTCCAATATCCTCGTTTGAGTGATTTTTTAGTCAATCCGGCAAACATTACCCGGTCTAATTTTTCAACATTATAACCCAGTCTCTCAAACATTCTTCGGATAATACGATTCCATCCGATATGAATTTCAACACCTACTTCATTTTTAGGAGCTCCTTCTATAAAGGATACTTTATCCACTTTTGCAACTCCTTCTTCAAAACGAAGTCCTTCCAGAAGTTTATTGAAGTCTTCAACTGAAACTTTACGATCCAGGGTTACATGATATATTTTTTTCATTTCATGAGAAGGATGCGTAAGTTTTTTGGTAAGCTCTCCGTCATTGGTAAGCAGTAATACTCCTGTGGTCTGACGATCTAATCTTCCCACCGGATATAATCGGTATGGAGATGCATTAGCAACCAGATCCAATACGGTTTTTCTGGCTTTTTCATCTTTGGTGGTAGATATATATCCTTTAGGTTTATTTAAAAGCACATAAACGTTTTTTTCCGGTCTGATGTATCTTCCATCAAAAAATACATCGTCACCGGGCATTACCTGATATCCGAATTCGGTAATTGTTTTACCGTTCACCTGTACAACTCCGTTTTGTATAAATAAATCGGCTTCTCTACGGCTGCAAACTCCTGAATTAGCAATATATTTATTTAATCGGGTTCCTTCTTTTTCAGGAGTTTTCTTTGTCTGATTTTTTCTGAACGTTGGAGGAGATTTAAAATCCCTTTTTGGTTTATCTTCTCTTTTATTGTCAAATTTGGAAACTTTGTTTTCCTTACGGGTATCTTTTGAATATGAAGAATCTCTCTTATACGATTTTTCATTTCTTCCTGAGCCTCTTCTGTTATTTGAATTATTTTTCATTACTTTTGAATATACTTAATATTTGGCGTAGAGGTAATATATTGATTCTACTAACCTCTAAAATGCAAAGGTAAGGGATTCCCATCAATAAATAATAGGGAAATAGTTCCTAAAAAAATCCAGAATTTAATCATAATTATCAGAACCTGAATTAAGCGTCGATCAGAAAACCAAAGTCCGGGTATAAGCCCCATGCATAATAATGCTGTGAGCAGGTAATAAAGCCTGATTTCGACTAAATGTGGTTCAAAGGTAAGATGTACGGAAACCCAGGTTAAAAGTATAAGTAAAAAGATAAGTATTATTTTGGTTGGAATGAACCCCAAAGTGTTAGGAAGAGTATGGTATTGAAAAAGTGTGTCATATTTTACCGAATGAAAATCTTTAAAAATATCCCGGATCAGAATAATGAGAAAAAGGAAAACGGCAAGATATAAAATGTAGGGAGCATAATTTTCATAGAACAGAAAGAGTGCCAGGAAAGGAAATATCATCAATATAGAATTGGTGAGATTATTAATAAAAACCAACCGGCTGAGTTTATGACTATATAACCATATTAAGAATTGGTAAACCAGAAAAAAAATAAAAATTCTATAAGACAAAAATAAAGTAATTGTGAGGGATATAAAATTGAAAATCAGATAAATTCTTAATGCAGTGCTTTGTTGTATAAATCGTTGCATCATTGTAGAAATAGGTCGATAAATTTGATCTTTATCCTGATCGTAAAAAAAATTAATGATGTAGCCCGCCATCGCACTGAGTGCCGAAGAGAAAACTATGCCGTGAAGTTTTATATTTTTGAATTTTTCCCAGAAAAGACCGGTGTGATCAAACAGGTAGAAAGCCGAAATGTACATTGCCAGAATTAGCATGATCACATTTAATATTCGTACTCTCACCAAAAGAGACAAATTAATAAGTAAAATATTAGTACTTGAAGCTTCCATAGAAGGGTTATGTCAAGTAAAAGTACAAAAAACTTATAATTGTAGACTTAAAATCGATAAACTACTTCTTTATTATAGCCTTCCAACATTTTTTCAGTCGCTTCATAGTCCTGAGTAAAGCCAAGTATATATCCACCACCACCGGAACCGCAAAGCTTTAAATAATAGGTATTGGTATCAATTCCCTTTTTCCATATTTTTAAAAACTCGCTTGGAATCATCGGTGTGAAGTTATTGAGTGCCCAAAGAGAAAGCTTTTTTAAATTTTTAAAGAAAGGTTTCATATCCCGATTCAGGAATGATTCAATACAGTCATTATTATATCGGATAAATTCTTCTTTAAGGGTTTTACGGAAGCCTTCATTTTTTAGCTTTTCAAAAAAGATGTTTACCATGGGCTCAGTTTCACCGGGCATACCGGAATTAATTAAGAAAACAGCGCCCTTACCTTCCGAAGTACGAGTTACACCCACTTTGTCAACCTCTGAATTTGACTGAATTAACAAAGGAATATTCATGTAACAAATCAAAGGGTCAATACCTGAGCTTTTTCCATGAAAAAAAGATTCCATTTTTCCAAAAACTAATTTCAGGTCGGTTAAATCCTGTTTGGAAATTTGTTCGGAAGATAATTTATTTAAAGAATATTTTTCAAATATGGCTGCTACCAAAGCTCCGGAGCTTCCAACTCCATAGCCTTGAGGTATATTGGAATCAAAATACATTCCTTTTTCAATGTCATTTTTCAGACTAGCAACATCCAGCTCAAATTTAGTGGGTAAATCTAGTGTTTCTAAAAAATCTGCAAATTTTTGCAGAGATATATTTGAGGCAAGATGTATCTTATCTTCTTGTGAAGAAAACTTCAGAGTCCCTTTGTAGGAATCGAAAGGTAAGGTGAGGCCCATTGAATTTTCAATGATTCCGTATTCTCCAAAAAGTAAGATCTTTGCGTAAAATAAAGGATTTTTCATGTGAATATTTGTTCCCTATTTAAAACGTTGCAAAATTACTAACAATTTTTCAACTATAAGCATTTTTATTAATAAATTTGCAAATGTAGTTGGTTTATAATGAAATAGATGATAGACCTTCGTCAGGATTTTCCTTTCCATCGATTTGGTCAATAGCCTGTAAAGCATTCATATCTCTGTCAAAATCTTTTTCTTTCACTACTCTTGTGTTTGACCATTTATCGTGCCAGCCAGTTCTCCCAAAAAATGAAAGAAATTCAAAGGGTACAATACGAGAAAAACTTCTGGACAAATAATTTTGCAGGGTAGGAGTTTCACCATATTCAGTTACTACTTTAGTTCCGGTTATGAATTTTCCAAAGCTCTTTCCTTTTAGTAAAGCTTCAACCGCCCACATAAATAAAGCATATAGAAGCATATTAATAAGTCTTGTCATAAGTTTAATTCCAGGCTCATTTACTATTTTTATTATATCCATAACAGTATATTCTGAAAAATAAAAAGGACCTATTAATAAAATGAAGTATATGAGGATAAATACCACATAGTCTATAAAATAATTAATAAATCTAAGGCTTTTTGGAGCCAGATTATTTTCAACAATCGTAAATTTTTCCATAGTTAGTTTTTTTGCAAAAATAAAAAAACTGTCAAAAAGATCTTTTTGACAGTTTTATATTTAAAAAAATTATTTTATTACATCATTCCTGGCATACCTCCACCCATTGGTGGCATCGCAGGTTCATCTTTTTTGATGTCTGTAATTACACATTCAGTAGTTAAAAGCATTCCAGCTACGGAAGCTGCATTTTCTAAGGCTACACGAGTCACTTTAGTTGGGTCAATGATCCCAGCAGCAAGCATATTTTCATATTTTTCTGATTTTGCGTTGTATCCGAAATCATCTTTACCTTCCATAACTTTATTAACTACAACAGAACCTTCTCCACCTGCATTAGCTACAATCTGACGTAAAGGTTCTTCAATAGCTCTGGTTACTATTTTTATACCGGTATTTTCATCCTGATTAGCTCCTTCCAGTTTAGCCACTCCATCAATAGCTCTTACTAAAGCTACACCACCTCCAGCAACTATACCTTCTTCAACAGCCGCACGGGTAGCATGCAAAGCATCATCTACACGGTCTTTTTTCTCTTTCATTTCTACTTCAGAAGCTGCACCAACATAAAGAACAGCAACTCCGCCTGCAAGTTTAGCAAGTCTTTCCTGAAGTTTTTCTTTATCATAATCTGAAGTTGTGTTCTCGATTTGAGCTTTGATTTGGTTTACTCTTTGTTTGATGTTTTCATCACTTCCGGCACCGTTAACAATGGTAGTATTATCTTTATCAATAGTTACTTTTTCAGCAGTACCTAACATTTCCAAAGTAGCTCCTTCTAAAGTTAATCCTGCTTCTTCGGAAATAACGGTTCCACCGGTTAATATAGCGATATCTTCCAGCATAGCTTTTCTTCTGTCTCCAAATCCTGGAGCTTTAACCGCTGCAATTTTAAGAGAACCTCTTAATTTATTAACAACTAAGGTAGCAAGAGCTTCACCATCAACTTCTTCAGAGATGATAAGCAGAGATTTACCATGTTGAGCAACTGGTTCTAAAACCGGAAGTAAATCTTTCATGCTGGATATTTTTTTATCACATAATAAAATATACGGGTTATCCAGTTCCGTGATCATTTTATCAGTATTTGTTACAAAATAAGGAGATTGGTACCCTCTGTCGAACTGCATACCTTCAACTACATCAACATAAGTATCTGTTCCCTTTGCCTCTTCCACGGTGATAACTCCTTCTTTACCCACTTTTCCGAAAGCTTCAGAAATTAAAGAACCAATGGTTTCGTCGTTATTAGCTGAAATAGAAGCAACTTGTTTTATTTTTTCAGAATCTGAACCAACAACCTGAGATTGTTTTTTCAATTCTTCAACAATTGAAATAACCGCTTTGTCAATTCCTCTTTTCAAATCCATAGGATTAGCTCCAGCAGCCACGTTTTTAAGACCTTCTCTAACGATAGCCTGAGCTAATACAGTAGCGGTAGTAGTACCATCACCTGCAATGTCGTTAGTTTTAGAAGCAACTTCTTTCACCATTTGAGCCCCTAAGTTTTCGATAGGATCTTCCAGCTCAACTTCTTTAGCTACAGTTACACCGTCTTTGGTAACATGAGGAGCTCCGAAAGGTTTTTGTATTACTACATTTCTTCCTTTTGGTCCTAAAGTAACTTTTACTGCATTTGCTAAAGCATCTACTCCTTTTTTAAGAGCGTCTCTAGATTCTATATTAAATTTAATATCTTTTGCCATTGTATTTTTTTTTAATGTTTAAAATGAATTTTTAATTAAACGATTGCTAAAATATCTGATTCTCTCATAATAAGATAATCTTTTCCGTCCAGTTTCAATTCTGTTCCTGAATACTTACCGTAAAGAACTTTATCACCTACTTTTACAGTTAATGGTTCGTCTTTTTTTCCGGTTCCAACGGCTACGATTACTCCTTCCTGAGGTTTTTCCTTAGCACTATCAGGGATAATAATTCCTGATGCGGTTTTTGTTTCAGCGGCTGCCGGCTCTACTACTACACGGTCAGCTAATGGTCTAATTGATAATTCTGACATATCCTTATAATTTTTTTTGTTTTAATTTAATTAATAAAATGTACTTATTGAGTTTTCGAAAAACATGCCAATACCTACAAGAATGACAAAATGAAAGTAAACGTGTCAAGTTGTCGTTATAATTTGTTGTTTTAAAGTACTGTAGTCGGGGCGATAAATATTCAAGATGTATACGCACAAAAAATCCCGGCTTTTGTATTGCAACAATTTAAAAGCCGGGGTTTTTTAACTGATAGAAAATTTACTCTATATTATCTTTAATGTTTTTAAGGCTGAACGAAAGGCCTATATAATAAATACCTAAGAAAATAAGGGATATACTAATCCAAATTAGAAGAGCAGCTAACCCTACAGGTGGAAAAAGTATAATGACAAATGAAAGAATGAGTTCCAAAATTCCTAATACCAGTAGCCATCCCCAACTGTTTATTCCTAAATTCTTAAGATCAAAGGAATGACCTATTAGGCTTACACCTTTAAACAAAAGCCAGAAACCAATGAAGAAAGCTAAAATTCCCATTTGTGTAATCATGCTGGATTTTAATAATATGATACCGATTAGTAAATCTAATATACCTCCGGCAAGATACCATCCCCATGAACTGGTATGAGTGTTACTTAAAGAAAAGAAAATTTCGAAAATACCCAGAACAAAGAAAGAAACTGAAAAAAATGTGGTTAAGAATACTAATGAGGGCGCAGGTTGGGTTACTGTTATTACCCCTGCAATAAGGAAAAGAATACCTAGAATAAGCATTACCCACCAATTTTTGACAATTCTTTTGCCTGTTTGAAGAAATGGTTCCATAATATATATTTTTATATTGTTTCTATATTTATACGATTCAAAAATAATGCCATTAAACTCTTTTTAATTAACGGATTTCAAGAAAATATGTGTAGTTATGATATGTGTGATTATGAAATATAGAATACAATTATTTTAGGTATTATTATTGCAGTTTATTATATTACCTGTAATTAATGATGAAAACGTGGACTTATTAGAATTAATAGAAGAAGCAAAAAATTCCCGTCAACAAGCACAGAGCAAGTTGGTTAACTTGTTTTGGGCCGATATAAAAGGATATATTTTTTCTTTAGTAAAGGAGGATGATGCCGCTGAAGAGCTAACGGTAGAGACTTTTACTAAAATTTTACAGAAACTTTCTCTTTATAATTCAGATTTTGACTTTAAAACCTGGTTAATTTCCGTTGCTCACAATTCCACCATCGATTATCTGAGAAAAAAAAGTAAAGATAGAGGGGTACATACCGATGAGTATCCGGATTTGGAAGATACCGGACCTTCTCCTGAGCAGCTTTTCATAAATCGGCAAAATCTGGAAGCTTTAGAACATAAGCTGGAAAGTTTACCCGGTAACTATCGTAAACTGGTACAGTTACGCTATCTGGAAGGAAAAAAGCTTAATGATATAGTAGAAGAAACAGGATTGTCTCTGGCGAATGTTAAAGTGAGCCTTATGCGAGCAAAAAAATTGTTGGTTGAAATGCAGGAAACTAAAAAGTTAAAAGATTAAACAGGAGCGTGTAGCTGCAATAGTTTATTTTTGTCCGGTTTACCCATAGGGGTAAGCGGCAGATGATTGATAAATGTTATTCCTTTGGGAATCTGATACCGGGTAGCTCTCCCTTTAAGCCATTCCTGTAAAACTGTTTCGTCAGATACCCTCCGGTTTTTACTTACAACAAAAGCCCAGAGCCTCTGACCAAAATCGTCATCTTCAATTCCAATTACAACTGCCTCTTGTATATATGGATGTTCACAAAGAATAATTTCCAGTTCAAGGGGATATACGTTTATGCCTCCAGATATGATCATTTCATCAATTCTTCCTGTAAGATAAATGTAACCTGATTTATCTTTATATCCTAAATCGCCGGTATTTATTAATTGATTTTTATGAGCTGACCATGGGCAGGATACAAAAATTTGTCCTATTTGATTAATGCTTGTTGTGTTTCCATGACGATCTTTAATCGTTACAAAAGTCCTGTTGATGGGTTTTCCGATAGAGTTAGGGAAATGAGCAATATCCGAAGGGGTTGCAAGAATGCAAAATCCAACTTCAGAAGTTCCGTATGCGTTATATAGATGTACCTGATTCAGGTGATTATTAATGTTTTTAATTAGAGATGGTGATAAGTGAGAGCCTCCGGAAATAATGCAACGTAAAGTTTTAAGTTTTTTTGAATAAGAGATTAGTCGGTTTAAAATGGTGGGTACTGTTGTAATGACTTCAATTTTTTCCGATTGAATAAGGTTCGCACATTTTTCAGCATCAAAATCTGCTGTAAGGTTTATATGGCTTCCTAAAGAAATTGACAGACAAAGTGCAGCAAGTCCAAATCCATGATAAACCGGGGTGGTGATGTAAACGTTATTGTATTGATATAATTTTAGTTCGGAAAGTAATGAGTAAAAAGGGGATAAGAAATCAGATACTGAAGTTTTCCTTTCCGCAGGTTTAGGTTTTCCCGTACTTCCTCCGGTAAAAACAACAAGTTTTCCCCCATAAGATTTGGGTAATGATAAATTGACTTGTTTCTGAGTTGAAAAAAATTGAATAGAATCTTCAAATAATCCGTAAGCAGGAATAGCTCGCTGGTCAGGCTGAGCAGTAATTACATTTCTTTTGTCAGAATCGTAAACTAGGAGATCCAACGGATGTAATTGTATAAAGTCTGAAAGTTGTTTCTCAGACATTTCTGTATTTAAAAGATATATATCTATCCCTAATGCAGAAAAAGAAAAAATTGAATACAGCAGAGAAAGGTGATTTTTACATAAGATTCCCGCTTTATTACCTGGGCTCAGATTGAAACAATGTTTTAATTTTACGGCTGTTTGAAGAGTTCTAATATATAATTCTTTATAGGTAACGGATTCACAATCATCTTTAACAGCTATTCGGTTGGGATATATTTTAGAAACAAATTTTAAAAGAGTTAATAAATTGATACCATGCAGGCAAAAAGCTAAAATGAGAAAAAAAATTCCTTTCGGTGAGAGGAAATTTGCTTTATAAAGAATTCCTATTTTTTTCATTTTTTTTCACATAAAAAGTACATATTATTCTAAACCATTTACTTGCTGTCAGTGAGGCAAACTGACAGATAAATAACCACCAGGGCTTGTAACTGTTTTGTTTTGAAATAATCGCTTTTGCAATTATTATAGCAGCATCTATGGGTTTTCTTGCAGGAAAATTTTTATATATCGGAGTGGGGGCTATCATTCGTGTTTTCACTAATGGCAGATAAATAATGCTAGTAGTAATGCCCATAGTATTTAATTCGGGTATATTAGAGCGTAACCATTGGTCAAATGCCGTTTTTGATGCTTGATAAGCAGCCCAATATGGGGCAGGTTCAAGAAGAACATTTACAGCAGAGACGGAGATAATATGTCCTTTGTTTTTTTTTAATACCGGTATTAAGTAAAGACAAAGTTGAACCGGAGCAAAGTAATTCAGGTTCATGGTTCTCTGATAATCGTGAAATCGTTCTAGCGACTGATTCAGCGGTCGTCGAATTGATTTTCCGGCATTGGATATAAATATATCAATTCCCCCACTTATATTTTTGAGAAAGTTAATTAAATTTTCACATTCTAAGGTATTGTATAAATTACAACTAAAAACAGATACTTTGGTTCCTTGTTTTTCAATTTCAGATTTTAGGATTAAGAGCTTATCTGTAGAACGGGCAGTAATCACCAGATGAACAGACATTCCTGCTAATAAATGACATAAAGATTTGCCGATTCCATATGATGCTCCGGTTATGAGTAAGGTTTTGCCAGATAACTTTTGTTCAAGCTTTTCCCTGTTTATATTTAAAGGAGGGAACATAAAATATTCACAAAAGTTGAATTTTTTCATTTTTGGGTAGGCGAATGAAAATTTTTATTTAACTCAAATAATTAAGTATAAGCTTTCGGCAATGTTACCGGATGAAAACTAAACGAGTAGCGTCCGAATTTTTTTCTGAAAACTCATATCCATCTTCATGATAGGTTTTTAAATCTTCCACCTTTTTTATTTCATTTTCTGCGCACCAACGGGTCATTTTTCCTCGTGCATTTTTAAAATACATCATAATGCTTTTAAGTTTTCCATCTTTGAAATCTTTAAAGTCCACTTCTATAATCGGATGGTTTAATTCTTTGCTATTTAAAACTTTAAAGTATTCTTTACTTGCTAAATTTATGATTGGTTCGTCTTTTTTTAAAGTAGATTTCAGGTGGGTGGTTAGGGTTTCACCCCAAAACTCATATAAATCCTTAGAATTACCGGTTTTTAGTTTTTTCCCCATTTCCAGCCGATAGGGCATAACCACATCCGAAGGTTTCAATAGTCCGTAAAGACCTGAAAGAATAAAGAGATTTTTTTGTAAGTAATCTAATCCTTTTTTTGACAGTGATTCTGCCTCCAGCCCTCTGTATACTTCTCCTTTAAATGCTAGTACCGCCTGAAGACTCTCATTATTAGATGGTTTTGCTTTCCATGCCTGATTCCTTTCCCAGTTTTCTTTAGATAGTTTTGGAGATATATCCAGTAATTTTTCCAGCTCCGAAGGATTATATTCTTTTAGAATGGTTTGTAGCTGGTTACTACGTTCTATATATTCAGGCTGAGTTCGTTGGCTCCATTCTGATGAAGATTCCATGCTCATAAGCTTGGCTGGAGATAAAAGGATTTTCATGATTTATAAGGTTTATTATTGCTAAGTTATTAAAAAATGATTAGACTCATTTTATTCTCATAAATATTCGTAGAATATTTGTGATACATCCTTGTACTTTGATAATAATAAAATTGGCTATATTTTCTTCTGTTTTGTTATTTATAACAACTGTAATGTTGGTTATGCTTTAAATAGTGTTTAAAAAAACAAGCCCTTTTTTTATTAACAGTATTGAAATTCAGATTTAATTTGTAATAATGCGAATGGTTAATTATTTGATTTGAAAATCAAATAATTAATTTTTAAGTAAAAAAGCTGCATGTTTTATGCAGCTTTTTTTACATATTTTAATAGTATCTTAAAAGTCGAAATCTAAAGAAACATCCAGTTTCTTAGCGATTACTTTATTAATTGTATTTTTTAATTCAGGAAGGGTAACTGTTTCCATTACGTCTGCGGCAAAAGCAAACATAAGAAGTGCTTTTGCTTCCTTTTCGTGAATTCCCCGTTGCTTCATGTAAAATAGGGCATCGTTATCCAACTGACCCACAGTACACCCATGAGAACATTTAACATCGTCTGCAAAAATTTCCAATTGTGGTTTAGTATCTATATTAGCCTTATCTGAAAGTAATACGTTGTTATTTTGCTGAAAAGCGTTGGTTTTTTGTGCAATCTCATGCACTTTTATTTTACCATTAAAAATTCCGTGCGCATTCCCATTATAAATACCCCGGTAGAGTTCGTGGCTTTCACAGTTTGGCTGATTGTGCTGTACCAGCGTATGATTTCCTACTTCTTGTCCATCTCCGATGATAGTTATTCCTTTTAAAGTTGAATTTATATTTTCACCTTTATGATCAAAGGAAAGTTCATTTCGAGTGATTTTTCCTCCAAAGGTAAACGTGTGTATATATGCCTGGCTATCTTGTTCCTGTGCAACAAAAGTACTGTCCAGTAAATTTGTTTCCGGAGCATCATCCTGTATTTTATATAAACGGAAATGAGAATTCTTCCCCACAAATATTTCCGTAACCATGTTGGTTAAGAATTCGTGTTCGGAAAGAGTATGTACTTTTGCTGTAACCGAAGCCTGCGAGTTATCTTCAACAATGAATAAGTTTCTGATAGTCTGCAAAGCTGGTCTTTCCTGAGAACTGTTAATATACAAAAGTTCCACCGGTTTTTCTTCTACGGTATTTTTAGGAACATAGATAAAAGTACCTTCCTGTGTGGAGGCTGTGTTTAATATTGTGAAATATTCCTGATTTGTAAGCGTATTGAATTTTTCTGCAAAAATCTGCTGATACTTTTCATTTTTCAATGCTTCTGAAAACGGGAGTACTATAAGTTTGTCTTTTGGATAGTTAGAAAATTCAGGAGTAAATATGCCATCTACAAAAACAATTTTGAAAGAATCCAGATTTTGTATGGAGTTTTGGCTTATTATTTCCTGAGTGGCGGGCTGATGAACTGCCGGAATGAAATTTTCCGGTTTAAATGCAGATACCCGTGTATATTTCCAATCTTCGTCTTTTTTGCTTGGAAATGCCAGCTTTTCAACAGAAGACTGTGCCTGTGTCTTTATTTTTTCTAACTCTGTATGTTGTAAAATATTCATTTCAAAAATTTAATTAGCAAGATTTTAATTGATTTATTTGGTTTTATAACCAATCGTATCCTCTTTCTTCTAATTCAAGAGCTAGTTCTTTAGTTCCGGATTTTATAATTTTTCCGTCACGGAGAACATGAACAAAATCGGGAACTATGTAATCCAGTAAACGTTGGTAATGAGTAATAACTAAAACAGCATTTTCACTGTTCTTAAGTTTATTTACCCCATTGGAAACAATACGCAGGGCATCAATATCCAGTCCGGAATCGGTTTCATCTAAAATAGCCAGTTTAGGTTCCAGCATAGCCATCTGAAATATCTCGTTTCTTTTCTTTTCTCCTCCTGAAAATCCTTCGTTAAGCGAACGGGAAAGAAAATCTTTTCTTATTTCCAGCAACTCTGATTTTTCTTTCACTTTTTTCAGAAATTCCTGAGCAGAAATATCTTCCTGTCCATGAGCTTTACGGTTAGCATTTATGGCTGATTTTAAAAAGTTAGAAACACTTACTCCCGGAATTTCAACCGGATACTGAAAAGACATAAATATTCCGGCATTGGCTCTTTCTTCTGGTGCTAGCTCCAATAAATCTGTCCCTTCAAAAAGTATACTTCCTCCAGTAACTTCATAATCATCCCGTCCGGTAATAACATTGGAAAGAGTGCTTTTACCACCTCCATTCGGACCCATAATTGCATGAATCTCACCTTTATTTATTTCCAGATTTATCCCTTTAAGAATTTCTTTACCATCTATTTCTGCATGCAGATTTTTGATTACTAACATATTTTGTTTCTTATTTTTCTTAATATTCTATTCTGTAGGCAAAGATACTATCTTTAGCTAAGCGAATAAAAAAGGGTGATAGATTTTATTTATTTTTTTATTGGAGAGATTGTTTTGTTAAACTATAAATCATTTAATAATCTCTTTTTTTATCACTTAGATATCTTTTTGATTTTCCAATGCTTGTTCTTTGTTTATCATAATTTTATTATCTTAATGTTAAAACTCTGTCTATACAAACTCCCTGTCGTTTGGAGGGAATGTCTTTTAAGTTAAATAGTCATGTTTTAACTATATTATAGATATATAATTGTATTAAAAGTTTCGCTAATAACAAAACGTAGACAAAAATAAACATCCTGAAATGTATACTTCAGGATGTTTATTAGTTAAAAATGAAAATCTAATTTCTTCTTTAATTCAAAAGTAATAGGATCAAAGGTTTTATAAGTCATAACATCCGTACCGGAACGAATAATCGGATATTCTTTTTTTCCAGGTCTATATATAAAAATAGAGGAATGAGGAATGCCTAGTTGGTGTACTAAAGGAATAAAAAGCCCGTTAAAATAACCTTTGGTTACCACCTCAAACCCATGATCCGTGATCCGGGAGCTGTACCATTCCCATTCCCTAATACTCTGAAGCCTATTTATAATATTGAAAATACCAGTTACCAACTCATCCCTATAATCACTATTTTCCAGTTGATTGGTAAATTCAACGAGCTTTCGGGGAAGCAATTTTTCCCATTTAAGACTTTCGGCACTAAGGTTTTTATTCTCCAAAAATACTATAATACTTTGTTTAAAGGCATTAAGATCGTCCTCTGGATTAGGGATGTTTTTAATTCTAAGAATATCGTATTTTTCATCAGGAAGTTCCCCGTTATTAAGTGTTAGTATCCTTTTGTTTTTCTGTCATGGCAATTTATTTTTGAATGGTTACAAATTTTTTATAAAATACTTCTTCAAAATCCTCTAAAAAAATGCTGTAAGAGGATCCCTGAAATTGAGGTAGCGGATCTCTAACATATACTCTTCCGTTTTTTATCTTGTCAACAACTATGGCATGTGCTCCAAAATCTTCATGCCAGACACTTACATTATTCTGGGATATCACTAATAGTTATAATGTACTCTCTTTTTTTAAATTTATTTAGCATAAACAAAAGATCTTTATGGTAAATTTTAAAATATACATATAATTCTTTATTAGTATACCGTGTTGGAAACAGACTGTTAAAATCATATTCAGGGTGAGCAAGTATCCATTCAAAAATACTAATTTCCTTTTTAAATGATTTAATCGTATATTTACTTATGTCTTTTGATGTATAATCTTTGTGTGTTTTAATGCTTTTTACATTTGCATAATAAATAGCTTCATGTATAGTATATAAAAGTGTTTTTTTGTCCATAATTAGAAATCTGATTTAAATATTATATTTTCTTTATTGTTTCCATAGATAAAATAGTCTCTGTAAGATAATTCATCTAATAAATTTGTTTATTAATTTCAATATTAGGCAAGTAATGACCACTTTTATTTGTTATCATTTTAATGATACCGTTTTCAATAATTATTTCACCTGCTGCTGCTACTTCTTCGCCAGCAACCAGACTGGAATGGTGGAATTTTCCAACTTCATTATATTTTGAAATGTAAATATTTCCTTTTTTAGACATAACAAATATGGCTTTATTACTTTTATCTATAAAAGATCCATTAATTGAAATGCTATCAATAGTGTTAAATAATTCTCCTTTAAAATCAACTATTTTATCATACTGTACAAAAATTTCATATTCAGATCTTTCCTGTATGGTTAAATATTTTACTTTTTTTTCAAAATCCTGTAAGCTTCCTTGTACATAAATGGATTCTAGTCTTTTTGTTTTTTTGAATAATTTTCCTGAGGCTGGTATTTTCTCAAAATAAATCCATGATTCATCAAAAACCTTTCCTTCAGTTTTAACAATTTCATTGGTTTTTCCTTTAAAAAGTTTTTCGATAAAATGTTTAAAACCGTTCCAGCCTTAGCTGCATGTTTCAACAAATATAAAAGAAAAAGCCTGATTTTATATATCAGGCTTTATAAGGTTCTATATAGCAATGGCTTTACTTGTTTCTATACATTTGCTTTACAATTTCATATTTACCTTCTTTGTTTAAAGCAATTTCGTAATG
The DNA here is from genome assembly GCF_004023655.1 of Apibacter sp. HY039. Lineage (NCBI taxonomy): Bacteria > Pseudomonadati > Bacteroidota > Flavobacteriia > Flavobacteriales > Weeksellaceae > Apibacter > Apibacter sp. HY039. Next base: position 262,338 of record NZ_SAYM01000001.1, read on the forward strand.
TCCGGTGTAGTGGTGGAAACTGATAGCTTCTCCTTTTTCATCATCTATCTTAATAATCCATTCTGTATATTTTCCCCAGCTATCATCCCCAACAGCTTCCGGGTCGCTGTAATCGTACCCCCCTCCCCAATTATCAATGCCTAAACGATTGTCTTCATCTGTTGCTTTTTCGAAAGTACAAAATATAGGATATTTATCGCTATGGTCTAAATTTAGATCATCATGTACCTGAGCTATTATTTTTTTTACTTGTTCTTTGGTTAAATTCATGGTTTTATTTTTTAGGATATTTGGGTACTAATTTTTCTATTTCCTTATTTTTTGTTGGTTTTATACCCCTTTTTTTACAATAATCTACATAATATAAATACGCATCTACCGTTTCAAACTCACTCCATTTATTCCGGTTTTTATAGATACGGTTCCAAACCGCTTCCTCATGCAGCTAGGGAGTTTTTTTTGAAATATCGGTATATTTTTTCCATCCCATAGTTAAAAAATCCTCTAAATGCCAATTCTCATGATGCCAGGTTATTTTAGGACAGTCAGGGCGAATGTGTAATTTCAGATTTTTCTTATTCATAGTAACTTCTAAAACCCCCATTTTATTTGTATAGAAATAAGGATGAGCATCATCAATCCAGCTTATTTGTAAATGAATACCTCTTCTTTTACACCTTAACACAGCATCATTTACATACTTAGTAAGTAGACTTGGAGGAAGAAGCTCATATCCGGCATTATCAAAAAATCGTTTCGCTTCCTGTTCAAATACCTTCGCTTCCGTTTTAACAATCTCATCGGTTTTTCTGTGAAGGAGCTTTTCGATAAAATGTTTAAAACCGTTCCAGCCATTGCTGAATGCTTCAACAAATTTAGATAAAATAAAACCAGCCGGAAAATGATTTCCGGCTGGTTTTATTTTAGTATCAGTAATCCTGTTTTTCGTATTTCCCTTTACTGTTTTTAATAATTTTTCCTTTCCATTGTCGGTGTCCTATTTCGTAAGGTTCTCCGGTCTCATCTTTTATTTTTACCCACATAATATTTCTGCCCTTCCAACCATCATCTTCAGGGAAATCAAAATGAACACTCCAATAAGGATATAAGAGAGCAATATACTCTTTAAATTTAGGGTGTTTTTTTTGTGTACTTACTTGCTCTATTTGCTTTTAAATAGTATAGTCTAAAGGAATAGCCCCTCTCTTTTCATCATAGGGCCAATCAATATTTTTCATAACCTGTAAGGCTATTTTTATTATTTCTTGCTCTGTATGTATCATTATCTAAAATTAAAATATTTATTAATTTTTAACTGTTCAATATATTCATTTTTAACATTAGGGAATTTTTTCCCTGTTCTATTCCATTGATTTATAATTTCATTTATATAATCATAAGCATCAATCAGTTCCGCATTGGTCCATTTATGAGTATCTTTAGCTTTAAAAATAGCATCAAAAACATATTTTTCCTCATCAACAATATGCATTTTAGGTAATTTATCAAGCCACACTTCCATATGAATTTTTTCATGAAAAACAGTAAGCTCCGAAGCATTGTTAGATCTTAGTATCATTACTGGGGGAGGTCCCTCGTGAAATTTACCTACCACTCCTCTTCTGTTCCAGTCTTTTAATAATTCATCGGAACGAATCCATTTTGTCTTCCCGTTTTTGGTAACCGGCAGTTTTTGGAATCCTTTTTCCTTATCAACAAGCCTGAGATCTACTCCGAGCTTTGTCTTTAATTGTTGTTTTAATAATTTTAATTCTTTTTCCGTGTACAGTCGTCTTCCCAGATGATCAAAAAGATCATCCACTCGTCGCTCCAATTCATGTAACTCATCAAGAATCTTCCCTTCCGTTATAACAATCTCATCGGTTTTTCCTTTAAAAAGTCTTTCGATAAAATAGTATAAATTTAGTTAGCTAAATTTATATGAGCTAACAAATATAAAAGAAAAAGCCTGATATGTAAAAATCAGGCTTTATTAGGTTCTGTATAGCAAAGACTTTACTTGTTTCTATACATTTGCTTTACAATTTCATATTTACCTTCTTTGTTTAAAGCAATTTCGTAATGTCCGGTGTAGCTATGTATAGCAATTGCCTCTCCTTTTGCATCATCTATGGTAATGAGCCATTCTGAGCCAGGAGATCTTAACCATTCATCCCCAACAGCTTCCGGGTCGCTGTAATCGTATCCTCCTCCCCAATAGTCAAATTTCCAATCATTATATTCGTCATTTTTATGTATAAAATTAGTTAAAATAGGATATTTATTATCATGCTCTAAGTTTAAATCCTTATGAACTTGAGCTATTATTTGTTTTACTTGTTCTTTGGTTAAATTCATACTTTTATTTTTTAGAATATTTAGGTAGTAATTTTTCTATTTTTTCATTAATGACTGGATTTACCCCATGTTTATCCTTGCAATACCATTTATAATATTTATAAGCATCTATAGTTTCAAATTCACTCCATTTATTTCGGTTTTTAAAGATGCGGTTCCAAACCGCTTCCTCATGCAGCCAGGGAGTTTTTTTTGAAATATCGGTATATTTTTTCCAGCCCATAGTTAAAAAATCCTCTAAATGCCAATTCTCATGATGCCAGGTTATTTTAGGACAGTCAGGGCGCAAATTTAATCTAAGTATTTTCTTGTTGTGTTTGCTAACATCTAACCGCCCTAAAACACTACTATTATACAAAGGATGAGCATCATCAATCCAGCTTATTTCTAAATGAATACCTCTTCTTTTACACCTTAACACAGCATCATTTACATACTTAGTCAGTAGACTTGGAGGAAGAAGCTCATATCCGGCATTATCAAAAAATCGTTTCGCTTCCTGTTCAAATACCTTTCCTTCCGTTTTGACAATCTCATCGGTTTTTCCGTGAAGGAGCTTTTCGATGAAATGTTGGAAACCGTTCCAGCCTTTCTTACATGCCTGAACAAATTTAATAATTAATATTTTACCTAGCTGCAAAAGATCCACAATACCCATGGTGGCAGTAGAGAGTACCTCGCGCGCAATAAGGTTCAAAAATTTGGTAAACTTTTGTCCCGACTGAGCAATGGCTGAGGCACCTCCGGTAAATAAAGCCATAAGTACCCCGATAACCACTTCAAACATAAATGAACCCGTAAAATAGGCATAGTCGTATTTTGTAAGACCTTTCAGTTTGTCAGTAAATACTTTCAGTACTGAAGATAGCTTATCCAATGAGAAATCTTTTACTAAGGATTGGACAGAAGAAAATAAATCAGCGGCGTTTTTGCTCAATATATCGTAAAGATCTTCCACCATTTCCATATAGGATTGATATTCCTGAATTTTTTCTCCGGTAACCTGTTTATGAGCATCGGTAACCAATACTTTCTTTACCACCCATCCGGCAATAATCAATACCATTTGCAGAAGGGAAAGAAAACCGTTAACAAAGCCCATAAGCAATGCCCGGAGCATGTACATCTGTTCAGCAGCATACCTAAGGCCTGTTTCTGTAACCTTTTTTATCAGGTTAGCTCCTTGTTGTACCAAATTCCATACATTTCGCAGAAGTGTTTTCCATTCTTCGGGAATAAGATTCCAGGAAACTTGTGAAATGCCGGAAACCAGACGATCAAAATTTTGGGAAATGAGGTTTTGAATTTTCTCCGGCAAAAGGAGCTTTGTTGTTTGTTTACTAAAATCGTACAATCCCTCTACAAAATTTTCAAAGGAAAATTCTCCTTCGGATTTTGAAGGGGTATAATCTTCTTTGGTAAATTTATGGTTTTCGATAAAGGTGTTGAGTCCTTCAGTACAATAAGAAATACCTTTTTCCAGTCCTCCGAAAAAATCCCCTAAAGTTATGCGGTCCGAACGATAAGCCACATCCATAGCAAAACGGACTCTGTTTTGAGATATAGAGACTTGCTGATCGGTTAAAAAAGAGTGTATTATGGGTATTAATTCATTGTAATTGGTAATGCGCGGACCACCGGTAATTTTATTTTGGATAGATTCCGGGTTTCCGGATTTTAAATCCTGTATAAGTGTCCGGAAAGCATTTCCGTATTTTACTATTAAAAAGGTTCCGAAAAGGTTTGATTTTTCAGAAGGGGTTTCTTCGCAGAATAAAAGCATTTGATTATCGAGAGGAGAGTCTGATTTATGAAAGCTGGATAAAACTTCAGAACCGTTTTCTTGTGGTTTATATACCGGGTAGTATGTGTAATCTTTTCCGGAATCATTATTGAAAACTGATATGGGCTTATCTAATAATAAATAGCTTCCGTCTTCGGGTTTACTTATTTCAAAAAATGGACTTACATAGGAATCTTCTTTTGGCACGGTTTCTCTATTTTCGTTTAGTCGAAACATTTGGTCAAAGAGATAATCTGTTGGATTATTTTTAATATTTCGATCATATATTTTTTCTTCTTCGGTCATAGTACTTAATTTTTTTTCTTTAATTTTACAGGAATAGCAGGTTAAATCCGGATAAATGTATAGCTGATTCCTATTCCCAGAAAGGAAGATAACCCTTGTTGGAAATTGGTTCCATATCCTGCTATAATACCTATTCCTAAGGGCTTAAAAGTATTTTTTCTTTTTTTATACAGTTCTATTTGTTGATCTTTTTCCCTACGCATATTCTCAGATATAGTCAGCTGATTAAGAGTGTTCACGTTTTGTGTATTTTGTAATAAGAGGAGACTATCTGAGAAAGTAATATGATTTTTTAATTGATGAACATCTTTTTTGCATAAGCTATCTGTATAATTATCAGTTCTTTCTTTTGTAATATATCTTATATTTTGCTTTCCTTGTATATAAATGGTTTTCACCATCTGTTTCTGCTTTTCTAAAACAGTATACACTTTTTGCAGGCTGTCATATTCTTTTTGATAAGTTTTTACCTTTGTTTTGGATATTTTAATTTCGGATTGTACCTGCTTAGTTTCAACAGAATTTTTTCCTGAGCGAAAAGCGATAGTTCCTACAGAAAAAACCAGAATAAGAATTCCTGTCCATATGCATATATTTGATTTCATAGGTTTATTTTTTTAATTCGAAATGAGGGGTATCTTTAAAAGATTTCCAGTTTCCTCCCCATTCAATCATGATGTTTAGTTTTTTTCCGGTTTGAATAATATGCTGTGCAATAGCTGTAAGTCTTTTAGCTACCTCTTCTCCTTGCACTTGTACAGCCCCTTCAAAATATGGGTAAAGATCTACGGCATAGCCGAAGCTGTCTTCTTTTAACTGATGGTTTGATTTGTTTTTAATACCGTCTGTATAGGTGACTTTAGGGCCGGGTTGTGAACGTCCTTTTGAATATAATTCCTGTTGTTCTGAGGTAGTTCGGACTCCGTTGGTAAGAGTGAAATCGTAGGGACTATTTTGTATAGCAGTTACTAAAACGGTAATGAGATCAGGGTGTATTCCTTTGAGGGTATTGTAACTGCGTTGACTAAATTTATACATGATTTTCAGATTTATAAGGTTTAATCAGGTTTAAGAACTTGTCCTTAAACCTGATTATAATTAATTGAATAAATTGGAATTAAAGGTTGAAGTGTTTGTTAATAAGTTTTTTAATAAATTCAGGGATCCAATTGATGAGTTGCTCCATTCCGTCCAGCACTTCACCGGTATAAGCTCCGGTAATGGCACATACTACCATAATGGTGTTGGTGGATACGTCCGTATATTCCTGTAATAATATTCCTACTACAATTCCGGTGATGGAAGAAATGGGAACTTTTAACAATAATCTTTTTACAGAGGTGCCTTTGTAGACTGCCCTAGCAATCATGCTCAGGCTGGTAGCAAGGATTAGAATCCCGAATCGGTTAATAAACTCCAGAATAGGTTGACCCAATTCTGTGAAATGATTTTTCATAGCGGATTTTATAAGGTTTTTTATAGGAACGCATATCAGTCTAAATACAATTCAATTCCATCTAAGCAAACCCATTGCTCATTAGTAATTGAATTCATTACCTGGACGTTTCCATTAGCTAAAATATCCACCCTTACGGCAATGTTTCCAGAGTACAAAGACGTAGCTATGAATCTTTTTTGAGGTCTGAAACCTTCGGGTAGGGTAAAGAGTACGGGTTGAGAAAAATCTTTCGTAAATTTAACTAAGCCTCTTAAAACAAGCTTACAACCTATTTTTCGGTATTGAGAATCATTGTAATAAGCACCAAAGTCTAGAATATTTTCATTTAATTTTATGTTTATCCAGCCTGAGTCTTTGGGGTTGGTATTAATCGTAACAAGTTTTCCTTTTTCAGTCACTCCTAGTGGCGTTGCTCCTTCAGTTACAGGTGTTTGGCTAGTAAACTGAGTAAAGGTTACCCCACTGTCATTAGCAGTTCTACTATTTATTTCTAAATAATCCTTTGGATTATAAGTATGGATGCCAACGTAGGTTTTAGAACCGGTCATAGCTTTGGCAACTATAGCCTCGTTGTTTTTAACACTATTGGGGGCAATAATAACTCGTGTCTCTTCATCGGTGGATTCTGTAAAAGTTCTCGTTCCTATTACCAGATTGGCTCCACCACCCCCTTGTTTAATTATGACAGAATCACCTTTTCTTGCATTTTTGTTAAAATGTCCATTATCTGTAGCAATAGCTAAATTCAAGGTAGGGTATCCAAATTTACCCATATCATTGGAAAGTAAAATACTGGGAGCAAATTTATTTTCAGCATGAAACCGGGCAATTTCATTTGATTGCGTTTGTGAGCAATTATCTCCAAAATTAACTCCGGATTCAGTAAACTTGGCTATTTGTTTATTATTTGTCTTGATGACAAAATCGGCTTTATCGGTAGTGCCGATAAAATCGGATAATGGACTGGTTTTTGAATTGCCTTTTCTACTCCATAGTGTTGCATCCGAAATGTTTTGTGACAGATAATTTAGCCAATCTTTTTCAGTACCTGTAAAGCCATTGTCTAAAGCTACCTCATAAGCAGATTTACCATCTCTTCCGTTCATTATACTTACTTCATTTTCAACCTGTAATATTTTAACTTTTACATTTTGATTTTCTTCCCAATCAGAATTATGCGTGTTCAGGTCATAAATGTCTGATAAACAAAACGTATCACGGTTTACTATTTTATAAGTATTTTTATCTTTAATTATGATTACCAAATGATAGATACCCGTATATTTTTGTTTGTCTGCCGGAAACTGGAAAGAAATTTCTTCTCCATTAATAGTGTAGTTTGGAATAAACATTGCTTCAGGCAGCTCCTGGTGGATAATTTTTATCCATATTTCAGCTTTATTGAGTTCGACTTTATAATTTTCTTTATTTTTTATTTTCCAGATAAAAAAAATGTCATTTCCTATTAAAATTTTTTTCATATAATTTTTTTAAAGAGGTTTACTGTTATCTTTTTCCTTGTAAGCAGTGAAATGAATTTTATTTAAAGGATAGTCTAAAAGTAGCCTATCGTTTAGTTATGTAAGTTTATATTTTAAACAGTTATTTTTCTATATCTTCAGTTTTAGCGCTTTCACCTACCTTTTTGTCGTTGGACGTTAAGGTTCCCATTCCTTTATCTTTATGAAAGCAAGGAAGTCCGGAAGCATCAACAGAAACTCCACTACTTTGTAGAGCTATTAAAGAAGTAGGAACGACAGTTTCCCATGTTTCTTCTACCACATATTCCTGTTCTTTTAATTCGTCCACAATAGATAAATACAAAGGATCTCCAATAATAGGAACTTCCCCGCCATTCCATATTTCCCCGGTTGCGATATAATGCATAACAGCATCTTCAAATCCGGGTTTAACTGTAACAATAACTTTAGCCATACCTGATTGCATAAAGTTTTTAAATAAGGAGTCATTGCAATCAAACTGATATAGATCGCCCCATTCTTTTTTGTTTCCCCAATAGAATGGATAGAAGGTATAGCTCATCATGTTCCACTCAAAGGCCTGTTCTAAAAATTTAGCAAGATTTCCATATTCCTCCATTTTTTGGCTACTCATGATCTGAAAATCCTGCAAGCTATGATTATCTCCATCTGAATACATTTTTTGCCCTATAGAGTCATGACCAGTTAAATAAGTTATGCAGTTTTTTCTTAAAACAGTTTGTTCAATTTGACGATAATATAAAGGATTGGTTTCCAAACGGATTTTGTTTTCCGTTTTCATTTCAGATAATCGATTATTGTATTCATCCAGCTGAGATTGGTAGGCTTCTAAGATGTTATTGAAAGTATCTAATTGCCATTCCTGATAAGCTTCTAAGGTAAGTTCACATTTTACAGACAAGCTTAACGAATATACCTTAACTCTCCAGGAATTGAATGAATATTCTAATGAATTTCTCACACTTAAATTGTTGGCGGATAAATAGTATCTTCTATGTGGAGCACCATTTTCAAGCGGGGCAGAAAACATTCTATCTGCAATGTATATAAAAGAACCACTTTGTCCGTTTCCATTTCCGTGTGATCCAGTTTTAGTTGTAGCTAACTGACCACTAAAACTAATAGCTTGATAATTTTTAGGAAGTTCTACTTTTCCATTTCCACATTCTGCCCATTCATCACCATTTTCTTTAGAATAGGAATGTGAAATAGTAATTATAGCATCTGGTACGGCTTCTACTTTTGCTTTATATCTAGAAGCCCATTTTTTATAATTTAATTTGTTTAAAACAGTGGCTTCGCTTAATCCGCACTTTCTCGGATCTATAGGTTTTTCGAGAGTATTTACATTGTCTGTTTGTGAATTATTTAGCCATAAAGTATGAAATTTAGATGGCTGAGGGACTGTAAATTCGTACATCAGACGTTTCCCGTAATTGTATATTTGGTTTCGATAAATTGCATTTATAAACCGATATACTCCGGATACATGGTGATCTCCCTTACGATTATCAAAGCCATGTTTGTTTTCCTCTGTAAATTCATTTGTGATTTTAGTGCTTGTTTCTCTCTTAATTTTAGATACAATGCGTTCCATTGCTCGTTGAGTCAGTTCTTTAGCTTCGGTTAGAGCCTGACGGTTAGATTCTTCTTTAGAATTTGAAGTGGCAAAACCTGCACCTAAATCTATTGAATAGTTTTTGCCGTATCCATAATGCACGTTAGTATTGATAGAAGAATTTCTTTGTTCCTGAATAATTTTAGCAATTTCCGATTGCATTTCAAATCGTTCAGTGGAAGATATATCAGAGATATTCTCGGTTTCAGTTTCCGAACTTTCTGTAATTAATTTCTGATTTTGCAGGAATTTTTTTGTAGCTCTTTCTTTGTATTCCCGGGCCATTATATTCTCAATGTGAGATACTTCTCCGGGATCGTAACATATGACCTCCGAAACTACTTTTTTATAATCTGCAATTCCTAATCGGGTTATGCCAAAACTTTTATAAGATGATTCTATTTGAGTTTCGTTTAGAGTTAGATAAGCAGACGTTTTTGAGTCAGGAGTTGTTGAAAAATCAAACTCGTAATGGCTGCCATTTTCAAAAATAAGTATTCCTGAGATTTTCTGATATTCTGCAGTGCTCCCCTGAATTAGTATACTAAGAATTTTTTCATCGTTACTATAACTATATTTATATTTTTGAGGTTTAGGGGTTAAAGTGTTGTCCTGAGCATTAAAAGTTAAATTTGAAAAACGATAACTTTCATTAGGTATATATATGTCAAGTTTAATATTATAATTATCAGAATCAATACTTTTATAAGCAGAGCTTTTAAAAGGAATAAATTTGTAGTCAGGTTGTGACTGTGCTAATGATGTGACGCTATTACCTACTATTGCAACTGTTTCTGTTGTTTTACTATTTGAAGAAAGATAATATTGTGCTTGTTCAATTTCATTTTTTAAGTGCGTTATTACGTCATCTGTGTCTGTAAGTTTGCATTCTTCAGAAATCTTAGATAGCTGAATTTTGTAGTTGTTTTCAGGTATTTTCTGCAATAAGGAAGAAAAATCAGAAGAACGATTTTCAAAAATAAATTCAGGCAATTCTGGTTTCTCTACCATAGGCTGATAAGTTGCTGGGTCAGCTTTATCTGTTTCTTCCTTTTGTTGAAGCATTTTGTTTTCCTGATCCTCATATGCCTTAAGTACTGGTTTTAGTTTCTTTTGATATTCTTCCTGGGCTTTAACATACAGTTTTTGGTATTCTTCTTTTTCTTTTTGATTCTGTTTTTCAACAAATGAAAGCAAAGAATTATATTCTTTAATTTGTGCTTGAGCGTCTGCTCTTTCTAAAGCTTTTTCAAATTCTATTGTTAAAAGAGGATTGGGTTTACTGATATTAACTGATTGAATATTTTTTTCTTTTTTGTAAAATTCTTTAGGAATAACAATTCTTGCTTGTGCGAGAATTGGTAGTTGGGTTGAAAAATCTGAAATATTGGTGCATTCTTTTTTGTATTTCAGAATATTTTGTAATATAAGAACATGTATTAATGATTCTTTTATATAAATTGATGAAGATGTTATGATTTGATAGTACAGTTGTTCCCATAGAAATAATTCGCTATCTGCTTTAACAGGGTTCAATCCGTTTAATTTTTCAAGGACAATGGTTTCTGGTAGATTAAATCTGTTTTGGGAAATCCATTCAGCAAGCGATAAAAAACTTTTGCCACAAAGATTTTCAATATCTTCATTCGTAGTAAATGCGTTAAAACTATCAGTTTTTTGCTTAACTGAATTTGCATTTGCACTGTTGTGAGAAGCTGATTTTATCGTATTATAAAGTTCGCTTTCAGAATTTTGCGGGTAGAAAATAAATCTGCTGTTTTGTTTCTCATTTTTTGTTAATTCCGGACTTCGTAGGCTGACAAAGCGGAATAATGTGTTTTGTTTTTTTACGTTACTCATAAAAAATGTAATTAATTTTAAGATTGATTTTTATTTGTTATGCTTACAAGGAAAATTGTATAACTCTGGTTGGTTTGTATTTGGTTTGCGAACAAGCAAACGTGTTTTATTTTATTTTTAATTATTGCTTTTTTATATTTTATTTATTTAAACATCTTTATATTATCTATTTTAAGTTTATATAAAATTGGATGATATGTAAATTATTATATTAATAATTTAATAAAATAATGTTGCTTGAACATAGCTCAATGATACTTGTGTTAGAATCATGGGGTTTTATATTTATTAAGTGAATATGCTTGCTGGTATTAAATATCTTCAAGCCGTTAGTTAGATTTTTAAAGCATAGCTTGATTTATTTCATCATTACTAAAACAGCATTTTGAGTTTAAAATCAATCCGGAAAATGTGTCAGGTGCTAAATGTATAGACTTAAAGAAGAAAAATGAAAATGAGTAGGTTTGAAAAATATTAATGAACAAGGATGGGTGTATTAAAAAGAGGTCCCTGACAAGTAATTTTTCCGGATTGATTGGATATGGTTGACTAGTAGTTTTTAATTTTTAAATGTAGGTGTATAATTTTATTTTATTTTTACTCTTACAATCGAGCCTAGCTCTTTTTCAAATCGGTATTCAGGTCTTCGCCATCTTCTCCGCTTAATTTCCGTAAGTTTGGATTTAATTTTTTCTGAAAGCTCAGGCGTTAGTTCCAAAGGATAGGAACGGTTAATAATTTTGATTTGATTTAAATGAATCATGCATCTTTCATTTAGGCTCAAAAACTTTTTCTCTTCTGTATCGTAAGATAGACAAGTTCGTAAATCTTCAATTTTTATTTTTTTTCTCATAGGAATCATATTAAGGTTGTTTTTTCGTCTCTGCGTACTAATTCTTGTAATAAATATTCTCTTTGTGCTGTTTTAAGCAATCGGTCCTCTCTGTTTTCGGAAGTTTGTATTTCGTAACTTAAAAGACCCACTCTTTTTACGAGATTCCTTTCCGGTACCTGTTGAATTTGATAACGGATAAGGTAATAGGGATTGTTTTTCATGGACTTTTATATTAAGTTGATTAAGAATGCCAGGATTAATATAGTTCCAGTCAGATGGTGAAAAATGAGTAAGCTCTTCGAAGCCGGCAGATAGGAATAAAGACATGTCTTTATTTATATTTGCTGTATTTGTATTCACTCCGGCTTTTTTAATCAATTCATTGATTTTTAAACTCCAGGAATATTTCCACCAGTTCCAGAACAGAGAAGAAGATAAAAGAATATTGACATCCCTTTTCCAGTTTACCCTATTGTTTTTCTGGCAGAAGGTTTCAGCATATTTACATCCGCAAGTAAAAAGCATTTCATTATAAGCTACTGAGGTAATTTCAGATAATCGGCAGAAATGATAGTTGGTTTCTTCAATAAAATTAGTTTTTGTTAACATGGCATTATGGTTTTTCAATATTTCACAAATACGTTTGTATTTTTTAGGTTTTTAATTATATCTCAAAAATGTGATTTTAAATTGTATTTAATTGTTAATCAGTTGTTTGATTTTATTATTTTTTTTAATGATTTAATTTATAATTAATTATCTTATTATTTCAAAATTGTTTAGTAATTTTGTCAAACAATCATGAGGCAAATATACAAACATATTTGATAAAATACAAACAAAGATGAAAATTAATACAACTTTTTTTGAAAGAATCGTGCAACTTTTAGAGTATAAAGGATTTAGAAGTGTAAATGATTTCTCAGTTAATGGTCTGGGATATAGCTCTTCAGAAAAAATAAACCGATTAAAAAAGTTAGGAGCCAAGCCTTCATTCGATATTTTAGAAGATATTGCAAACAAGTTTGAAGATGTAAATGTGAACTGGCTTTTAACAGGCAAAGAATCCATGCTTAAATCTGAAGGGAAAGAACTCGCAGGTCAGCCTTTTTATGCTGCGCCTATCAGTATTCATCGAAAAACAATAGATCCTATTCAGGATTTGCAGGATGTTCCTTTATACGATTTGGAAGCAACAGCAGGTTTGGTTGAACTTTTTAAGGGAACACCCAGTGATGCAGTTCTTGACAGAATACGTATTCCAGGAATTGCAAATTGTGACGGAGGTGTGTATGTGAAGGGCGATTCTATGTATCCCTTACTTAAAAGCGGCGATATTGTCCTTTATAAAGAGATAAGTGTAGAACGCATATTTTGGGGAGAAATGTACCTGCTTTCTATAAAAATAGATGAATGGAGTGAATATATAACTGTTAAATTTGTGCAAAAATCAGAGTTGGGAGAAGAGTATGTAAAATTAGTTTCACAAAATCAACATCATCAGCCCAAAGACATACCCGTTGAGCAAATCACAGCGATAGCCCTGATTCGTGCCAGTATAAGAATCCATAACTAAGGATTCCGGTTATTATCCTTTCACAACAAAAGTTGCTGTAGATTTTGGTTTGGCGTTTTCTTTGTCTGATTTTTTTTGAGATTTGCCTGTTGACTCTCGGATGATGTTTTGTAATAAATTTCCGGATTTGGAGTTAATTACCAAAGCTCCCTCTGAAGCTTTATTTCCATAAAGCGGCGTGGCTGCATTACCCTTGATAAAGGATATAGAATCAATATCCTCCGGATTAAGTCTTCTCACAATAGCCATATATAAATCAGTCCGCTCAATTCTCGTTCCATCAATAACATATAAAGGCTGAGCCTGCTCAGGATAATTTTTACTAATAAGCAATGCATCATATACATAGTTGGAATGATTCGGATAATATAAACGAACAATATCAGAATTGCTTTGTTGTATTTTTTCGGAAACATTTATTACTTCCGGTTTGGGAGCATTAACTTTTATGTCTTCCTGGTTTGCCACTTGAATGGATTGAATGTCAGATATCTTTATTTCTTTAAAATCTTGTTTTGCATTAACAGGTACGCCGTTTATTACAATATGTGATTGGGTATCCGGCTTTTCAGGAGAAAAATCCGGTGTCTCTTGAGAGTCTTCTATATTCCTGGAGGACTTTTCAATTGATGGAATTGACGGTTCTTTTATATTCTGAATTTCTGTATTTTTTTCCTGGGCTGAAATCGTTTCAGACTGAGTGTTTGAATCCGCAGGCTGATTGTTTTCTACAAAAGTAGATGTTCCTGTTTCAGTATCTTCTTCCTTTATATTTTTAGCTTGATAAGCAAAGGCCTGAGGCTGATCGGACGAAACAAAATTGCCTTCAGAAGTAAGATATATATAATCTCCGGAAATATCATCTTTGGATGATTCGGTAGTGGTACTCAATTGTACTTCTGTATTATTTTTTACAGATACTGGTTCTGAAACTTTTGGATGTAGTGTTTCGGCTGTTAAGTCAGTAGTTTCAATTTTGGTGCTTGCTTCTACCGACGGATTATTTTCTTCTGTTTGTATTTCTGTTTTTTCAAAAGCAGTTTCTGTTTTTGCAGGCTCTTCTTGCTGTGGAGACGAAGCTTGTTTAGCTTCTTTAGACTGACAGCTTTGTAATAAGTATAAGCTGAATGCTAAAAGAAAAGCTGCGGATAATTTGATTAAAGATCGAGTGTTTAGTTTTTGAGTAACAGTTGAGATAAACATTTTGTAATTAATTATTTAAGTTTTAAAATTTGCGATAAATGTAGAAAAAAATTATGATATATAATAATTATATATCCGATAATTATTCTCTATAATAAATTCGCTTGACTCTGGGAGAAATAGAGGTAAGTATTTCGTAAGGTATTGTCTCACACCATTCAGCATATTCTTTCAACCCCGGATTTTCTCCCAATATAACCACTGAATCACCTTCTTTGCAGGGAATGGCAGTAACATCAATCATCAGCATATCCATACAAACAGTTCCTACTATCGGAGCTTTTTTCCCAGAAACGGTTACATATCCTTTTTCATTTCCAACCATTCTCCGGATACCATCTGCATAGCCTATCGGTAAAGTAGCTATAGAAGATTTTCTTTGGGCTTTAAATCTTCTCCCGTATCCAATGGTTTCACCTGTGTCCAGAATATGAATATTTGAGATGACCGTTTTCAGGGTAGCTACATTCTCCAGTTTTTTAAATGCTTTATCATTTTCAATATAACCATACATACCAATTCCCAGCCGTACAGCATCGAACTGATATTCCGGGTAATTAATAATTCCCGGGGAATTGGAAATATGTAATAAAGGTTTATAACCTAAAATATCAATTATAATTTCATAGGACGATCTAAGTCTTTTCGCTTGTAAGCGGGTAAAATCTTCTTCCTGTTCAGGCATATCCGAGGCTGCGAAATGACTGAAAACAGATTTAACTTCTACAAAAGGATTATTTTTGAGTTTCAGAGCCAGCTCTTCTACTTCTTCAGGTAAAAATCCCAGACGATGCATACCGGTGTCTATTTTTATATGAATCGGATATTTTTCGGAAATAGACTTTTCTTTTATTTTCCTTATAAATTTTTCCAGTACGCGGAAACTGTATATTTCGGGTTCAAGGCTGTTGTCAATTACTGAATCATAACTGCTGATTTCAGGATTCATAACCATAATAGGAAGGTAAATACCTTTTTCACGAAGTAAAGCTCCTTCGTCTGCATATGCAACAGCCAGATAATCTATATGATAATATTGGAGAACTTCGGCAACTTCAAAACTTCCAAGTCCGTACGAAGAGGCTTTAACCATTCCTATTATTTTTGTTTCAGGCTTTAAAAGGCTTTTAAAATAATTTACATTCGTCATCAAAGCATGCAGGTCCACTTCCAATATGGTGTCATGAGTCTGCATTTCCAGATGAGAAGCAATTTTTTCCAGGCTAAATTTACGTGCTCCCTTTATAAGTATTGCTGTATCTCTTACCGGATGAGTATCCAGAAATTCTGTAATTTCCTGCTGAGATGAGAATAGTTGTGGTTGGGCTGTAAATAAATGCTGGTATTCTTTTATATTATCTCCTATCAGGAAAAGATTATCAACAATAAAAGAATTTACCAGTTTGGAAATGTTGTGATATAATTCTTTTACGGGTGTGTGGGATTGCAGAATATCTGATAATATTAATGCTTTTTTAGGTTTGTTCTGAAGAGATAAGAAATTGAGAGCAATTTCGAGCGATTTATAATCGGAATTAAATGAATCATTAATAATTACGTTGTTATTCAGTCCTTTTATTATTTCCAGGCGCATGGAGACAGACTGAAGCTGACTGAATTTTTCCTTTATAAATTTAAAGTCAAATTGTAATTCATTTAAAATGGCTACCAGGCACAAAATGTTTTGCACAGAAGCTTCATCCGTGAATGCTATGGATAATGTTAGGAGTTTATCGAAAACCTTTATTTTTAACTCTCTTCCGGAAGAAGTAATCTGAGAGTCTATTAATTCAATGTCAGCATTTTTTAATCCGAAAGAAATGAGCTTTCTATCACTATAGTTGCTGTTGATTTGCGCTTTAATTTTTTCTTCAGCCGGATATATTATGACGGGTGATTTTCTAAAAAGCTTTATTTTTTCAGATATCTGTTCTTCTTTATTTTGAAAATATTCAGAATGAGCAGAAAGTACATTGGTTAATACACCATAGGTAGGATGAAGCATTTTTTCCTGTTTGAGCATTTCTCCGGGTTGAGAAATACCCACTTCAAATATACCCAGTGTATTTTCTTCTCCAGACTGAAGAATTGAGACAGGCAGGCCTATTTGAGAATTGAAACTCTTCGGGCTTCTTACAATATTATATTCTTCCCAAATACACTGATAAAGCCATTCTTTTACTATGGTTTTGCCATTGCTCCCGGTTATGCCTATTGTGGGGAAACTGAATTGATCCCTATGAAAAGCCGCCCATTTTTGAAGTGCTTGTAGCGGGTCCTTAACGATTAGATAAACAGCATCTTCGTGAAATATCGGAATATGCCTGCAAACAAAAATACGGATGCTTTTCGCGTACGCTTCTTCTATAAACGAATGTCCGTCATGTATTCCGGATATAGCAAAAAAAACTCCGTCCTGCGGAGCAATGATGCATCTGCTGTCGTAAAACAATTGTGTGATACAGGCATCGGGCTTGCCTACAATTTCTGCATCTACAATTTTTGCTAGTTCTAAAACGGAATATTTCATTTCAGCCTTTTGTTTAGGTTTTCGTATTGTTTTTTGCTTCTTGTTCTTTTTCTTTATTGAGCGCTTCCCAAAAAGCCTGGCGGCTTAAAGGCTCGTATTTGTCTTTTTCACCCAGTTCCACCAGTTTTTTACCTGAGGAAATACGATGTGAATAGTTGGCAAGATTACCTGTTTTTACACAAATAGCATGTACCTTGGTTACATATTCGGCTGTAGCCATAAGGTTGGGCATAGGACCAAAAGGCCTGCCCATGAAATCCATATCGAGCCCGGCGACAATCACTCGTTTTCCGTCATTTGCGAGCAGGTTGCAGACATCTACAATGTTTTCGCTGAAGAACTGAGCTTCGTCTATGCCCACCACATCACAGTCTGCTGCCAGCAAGGGAATTTCCATAGGGTTGTCAATTGGAGTGCTGGGAATGGAATTCTCATCATGGGAAACTACTTCATTTTCATCATACCGGACATCTAGGGAAGGTTTGAATATCTCAACTTTCTGCCGGGCAAACCGTGCTCGATTTAATCTGCGGATGAGTTCTTCCGTTTTTCCGGAAAACATAGACCCACAGATTACTTCAATCCAACCGGTTTGTTTAGTGCTATTTATTGTATTTTCAAGAAACATTTGTAAATTTCGGACGTTAAAAGAAAAATTTTTTACAAAAGTAGAAATTAAGTAACAGATTAAAAAGCAAATTATGGAGTCGAAGGAATTATTTCAAAAACAGGTACTGGAAGATATCAAGGCTATAGCAAAAGATTTAAGTATGGTTCATAGCTTTTCGGGGTTGTTGGCTCATCAACAGAAAATCCAGAATCTGTATGAAAAATATATATTTTTAAAACAATTACATACTTCTCGATATGAGCATTTTATGGAAGGAACGGTCCTGCCTGAAATGGAAAAGAATAACGTGAAAGAAGCAATTGCTGTTGATAAGAGGGATTTTCAGGAAATGCAGCCGGTTGAAGAAGTTAGTAAAATAACAGAAGCATCAGCAGAAAAAATCATAGCCGGTGCGGAGCTGAAAGTTTTGGAGGATGAAAAGCCCGCAGAGGTGAATGAGGCCAAACCTGCAAAGGAAAGTTTAAAACCTTTGGGTATTCAGATTGCAGAAGTTAAGCCTGTGGAAAAGGATCGTAAACTAAATCCGGTAAAGCTCGATTTTAATGATTCAATAGCATTTATCAGTCAATTATTCGGAGGAAATAAATCTTATATGGATGCGGAGTTTGTATTACTTAACGAAACCCGATCGATGGTAGAAGCTAAAAAGTGGATGGAAGAAATGTTTCATAAATATAACTGGAGAGATAAAGAGGAATACGTAGAAAGATTATCGGCTCTTATTGTTCATCGTTTTGAATCGTAATTGTTCATGAGCGGAAAATTATATTTGGTGCCTACTCCGGTAGGTAATCTGGAAGATATTACCCTTCGTGCCCTAAGGATACTGAAGGAAGTGGATTTAATTCTTGCAGAGGATACCCGTACATCGGGGAAGCTTCTGAAGCATTATGAAATACAGGTGCCTATGCAATCGTACCATTTGCATAACGAACATCAGAAAACGGAATATTTTACAGAGCAAATGCTGTCGGGCAAGCACTTGGCTTTGATTACAGATGCGGGTACTCCGGGAATTTCTGATCCGGGGTATATGCTGGCAAAATCCTGCATTGACCACGGGGTGGTATTGGAATGCCTGCCGGGAGCCACTGCTTTTGTTCCGGCATTGGTGGTATCCGGGCTACCTTCGCATGAATTTATTTTTGCCGGTTTTTTGCCTCATAAAAAAGGGAGGCAAAGTAAGCTGAAAGAGCTGGCGGAAGAAAAAAGAACCGTTATGTTGTATGAAAGTCCGCATAAAATAACGGCTACGTTGGGGCAGGTAGCAGAATATTTTGGTGCGGAGCGGAGAGTAAGTATCAGTCGTGAAATTTCCAAGATGTACGAAGAAACGTTGAGGGGAACAGCGGTTGAAATTTACGAATTATGCAAGCAAAAACCACTGAAAGGTGAAATAGTTTTAGTAATTGAAGGAAAATAGTTATATTTAAAGAATGATATCTAATCGGTGTAAGTATGCTTTAAAAGCATTAATCTACATAGCGAGGCAGGAAGAGGATAAAAGTGTGTTCTCATCAGAAATTTCCAAAGATGAAAATATTCCTAAAAAGTTTTTGGAAAATATTCTCAGAGATTTAAAAAATGCCCAGTTTCTTACCAGTAAAAGGGGAGCCAAAGGAGGGTATCGTTTAAACAAAGATCCGGAAGAAGTTACACTGATAGAAATAATACGGATTATGGATGGTCCTATTGCTTTATTGCCTTGTGTTTCGCTTATGTACCATCAGCCTTGTGATACGTGCTCTACAGAGGAAAACTGCACGATACGTGATGTATTTATCGAGGTGCGGGACGCTACGCTGTCCATCTATCGAAAAACCACTTTAGCTAAGCTTGCCGGTCTTCCTTTGTGTCATTAAAAAGAAGATTAAAAAGTTGCAGCACGCCCGGTACCTGAGCTTTTTCCTTTTTATAGGTTTCCAGGTCAAAAAAACGAAGTTCTTCTATTTCTTTGGAAGGGGTTGGCTTTTCTTCAGGTAGTAATTTGTATTTGAAACATTCCTGTTCCATACTGATGTTTTGTTTTTCACCGTAGGCAGGAGCAGTGATATGGCAGAAGTAACTCAAACGGTTAACGTCTAAGGTAACATTTATTTCTTCTTGTATTTCCCGTACTAAAGCTTGCAAGGCTGTTTCGCCTTTTTCTATCTTTCCTCCGGGCAAATACCAGGCTTTTTTGTTTGTACTGTAAGCCAGAAGTATTGAGTTTTTATTACAAATCAGTAATCCCGAGGTATGGAGTAGTTGAGGTTTCATAGATAAAAAAATGAAGCATAAAGGTAATAACTTTTTGTTTAGTATGTAAAAATGTTTACTTTTGCATGAAAATTCAGGGGCTGTAGCTCAGTTGGCTAGAGTGTTAGACTGGCAGTCTAAAGGTCGTGGGTTCGAGCCCCATCAGCTCCACATAATTATAAGTTAACAAAAAACACCGGACTTTATAGTCCGGTGTTTTTTGTTATTATCAGCGAATAAATTGCGTGGTGATTTCAGCCACTCTTTTTCCCAGGTATTGAGCGGTATCCAGATCGTCTTTCCCAGGAGTTACTTCTGGGCTGTCATCGTCTGACTGAGCCATAGAGCCCAGCCAGCTACCCAAACGATTTAAATTTTTTGTTGGAACATTATTCTTTTCATTGGCAGGATGTAAGTCCAGTCCGGTCCATATCATTCCATGCTGAGCAGCAAATAAGGCTATGGTTATCAGAGAGTTTAACTTATCTCCGCTAAATGCTCCTGAATTGGTAAACCCGGCAGCTATTTTATTTCTCCATTTAAACTCCAGCCAGGCAGCTTTAGTAGAATCTTCAAAAAATTTTTTCAGTCCTGAACTTATTGTTCCGTTGTAAGTCGGTGAGCCAAATATAATGGCATCGCTTTTTTCTAAAAGATCCCATTTAATTTCTGTATCATCAACTGAAATTAAGTGAACGGTTGTGTCTTCGTTTATTTGTGCTCCTTTGGCAACTGCCTGTGCCAGTTTGGCTGTATGTCCGTATACACTGTGGTAAACTATGGATATTGTCATTTTTATTTTTTTAATGGGTTAGAGATACAAATTTATTGTAATTTAAAGTTTATAGGATTACCCTAATTACAGGATTTTTAACCTGTATTACAGTTTTTAGTCCGTAATGGATAATGTTTGAAAAGGCTGTCAGAAAAGGTTATTCATTTTATGCTTGTATGTTCATATAGGTATATGTCTCAATTAACCAATCGTGCTGAAATAAACGGGAATTTAAAACCGTTATTTTTTGAAGCCTATACTCAGAGGTTTCTTTTTTGACATAGAACATGGAAAATTGGTTTAGTCTTTTTCTGTAAAATAATTACATACGATAGAACCGTTTTCTACCTTATCACCAATAGCATACACGGTAAATTTACCCGAGAATCCCGAATATTTTGAATGATTTTTATCTGTTTCGAGATACACACAGGATGCCCAGTGAAAAGATGCGGGTTTTTTACATCCAAAAATTATACAATTTCTAGCGTTCTCTTCCTCATAGGAGCGGTATTTTAGAGTTCCGTTTAGTATCCATACTGCTTCTAAGTAGCATTTATCTTTTACGTTAAGCCTATACATACTGCATTTTTCCCCATCGGCCATTCCCAACATATAAATTTCTTCTTTTTCATCAATAAGGAGGTTAAGGTTCTGAAATTCACCTACTTTTTCAAATCGAGCCTTTTTGATTACTTCTGTCTTTGTACTGTTGATTTCATATATATCCACAGACTGGTTATCCCCCCGAACGGCTACCGTCCATTTATGATCGTGATAAACAATACCTACAGCTGAAGCTAAGTCACTATCAGAAGGATTTGTTTCTTTAAATTTCAATTCTGTTTGCTGATCTTTGTACTTATAAATGCTCATATGAGGAATAGATGACGGATATTCTTCAGTACCATATTTTTCGTCTCGTATTATTCGTAAATTTTTAATTTCTGTATTTGAATTTGTATCAAAAAAGCAAACTACAGAATTTCCTTTTACATAAGCTCCTAAATATGCATATTCCTCTAATCCTATGGCAAGTATTCCATTTGATGATTGAAGCCCTCCCGGATGTTTATACTTGTGAATATACTTTTCGTTAAATATTAAATCTCCTAAATGATCATCTTTACCGTTTATTATATAGGTATATGCGGGAACCCATCCTGTACTTCCCGATATATAAAATTTTTGCTTATCTCTGTACATACCTTGGTGATGATGTACAGGAGCAAAATCAAAGAAATTACTTGTGCCAGGAGCTTTTATAATATTATTGAATGCTGTTATCTGTGGATTATTGTTATCTACCCGATAAAAAGCAGCAATGATATGGTCTTTTATTTTTACTGATTTCGGGTTGCTTTCTATGGAAGGTTCGTCAGAAAGAAATGCCTGAAAAATAAGGGTCTTGTTATGCCATTCTTCCGGCACGGGAAAATAAATAGTTGAGCCGGTTAGATTACGTGGATATCCTATAATTTCTATTCTATCCGTAAGATTTACAAATTCTGTTTCTTCACCAGAGAAATCTTTCTTAATACCGACTTTCCATTGAATGGCTTCGCTTTTATCTTCTTCGCAATTTACATATTCTGCTTTACATTCTATTTCATGACAGACCGTTGGATGAATTTCTCTTGCGATTTCTGTATAGCGGTTATCCCATCCGGTGATAGAAGTGATCAGAAGTGTTCCCCAAACGAGTATTTCCGGTTCATTGATTTGTCCGGAGGTTATAAACTCTATGTTTCCGCTTTCCGGTGTGGTAACTCCGGGAATTGAACCTACTCCGGGAAGCTTGGATTTTTTTATAAGAACTTCATTTCCCTGAACTTTGGTGGAGCCGAAGTCTTTCCAGTCTTCTAATGCGGATAATACGAAACCATCGTAAAAGATAAAATTAGCGGGTTGTTTCTCTACTAGGGTTCCGGTTAGTTTTTCCTGTGTAGTGGGAACGTCTGCCAATACTTTGAATATGCCTTGATGTGCATTAAATTTTATTAGGGCACCGTCTATAACTACAAGATCTTCTTCCCGTAGTTGTTCTTCTTTTGAATCTTCCTCCCTTGCAGGTTTTATAATTCGTTTTGCATTTTTTTCTTCGCGGGAGCGGGCTTCTCCTGTAATTTTTTGTTCGGGAGTAGCTAGTTGGCCAATGACGGGAACATCTTTGGTAGCCTTTTCGTAAGCTTCTCTTTTGGAAATTTTATCTAAGGTTTTTGAATAGTCTTTTTTTCCTCCGTTGAATATTGTGTCAAGCCAGTCCATAATAGCGTGTGTTTTCTGAAATGATTGTTATAATGTGTTTCTATTCCGGCATCAATAAGCCGGTTTCCTTCGTAAATGAATGTACCTTCATATTTTTTTAAAAGGTCTTTCTGTTGTGGTTTGGCGGGGTCTATTGCCTGTCCTTTAACTGAAAAATATATTTCATTTTGTTGCTGCTGGGTGTTCTGCTTTTTCCAGAGTTCCTCAATACGGGTACTTAGAAGGAATTCGGGAGCCACGGTTTTTTTATTTTCTGTGAAGGCCGCAAGGTTTCCAAAAACAGTTCCGTTAAAAAATAAGCCTAACATGACGTAATCTGAGAGAAAGTTGATAATTTTCTGTTTGTCTTCTAACAGTTGATCTATAGAGTTAAAATAATTTTGTACAGAATCTCCCTGATTGATTTTTTCGAGTTCCCTGCGCATTTCTTTCCATCGTTTTTGAATGGTGGAAAGATTATTTAATTTTTTTATTTCTCCCTCTGCACTCACAGAAATCCGTACATCATCGAAAAGCCGGAATTTGGTTTTCTCCAGGCTGTATATGGGGGCACTGGCTGAACGGTCTTCTACTTTTAGGCAGAAAACCTGAAAACGATACCCTTCTTCTTCTCTTCCGGTAAATATTATACCGATGTCTCTTACCCATACTTTATCCTTCGGACTTTTGAGTGTGACATTGTTTCGTATGGTGCTCTTTATACGGTATTCATGCATCTGACCGAAACCGGAAAAGGGGATAGTTATCGAAATGGGTTCCTGCATATTCCGGTGATTTAAAATTGTTGTCGTTTTCTGTCCGAGTTAGGATCCATTCCTACTCCTTCACGTTTGGCTGACCAGTGCAGGTATTCATTCCTCAAAGTTCGTAAAAGTTGCTGAGGGTTGATGCCGTCTATAATAATCTCTTCTAAATCTGCTCCGTTATAAATCGGTTCTTCTGGAACTGTTTCCGGTGAAGGTTCAACGGTTGCTTGTTCTGATATCTTTTCCAGCGTTTGTTTTATTCCTGCTTCAAGATCCGAAAATAATTTCCGGAGTTTTAGCTCCTCATCGCTAATGAATTCCCATTTTTTTCCTCCTTTGTTAAACACATAAGGCTCCAGGTAGGCTTTAGCATTAACCAGTGTTGAATTATTGTGTATGGGATATTCTGTCTCTAATGATTTAATAAGCAGGGAAGGAGCTTCTGCCAGAAGAGTCTCAGTAAAGTACGTTCCCATAAAATGAAGGGGGATATAACTGTACTCTTTTTGTAGCTCGCGGGTTCCTTGTAAAGCCCAATAAAAAAATCCTCCGGTATATTCCAGCTGTTGGTCTTTATACCAGTATTCGGAGATAAGCTTTTTCCTGAAGGGTTCTAACTTGCTTTTAAGCGACCAGGATGTTTCTAGTTCCTCCACAATTTCCGTTTCTGTGTTGTAACTACCTCCGATGTCGCTATGTACTCCGGGGAATTCTTTGGTTATTCCTATGTGCATAGGGGTGAGCGAAAAGTTTTCCCGATGCTCATCCATGGCGGTAAAATGAACCGCTTTGCGGGGAGCTCCCAGTTCATTCAGGTGCAGTTTTTTAATATATTTTTTAAAGTCAGGTATTAAGTTATAAGGATCATAAGATGCTACAGTATCATATACTCCCAGAAAACGGACCCTTATCTCCATTGCCTCAATCAATTCCCGGTCTAAGCCGGCCTTAAGCAGGGCAATTCCCAGATCTCCTCCAGGGGGAAGCTTACCATCTTTTAACCAGGATTTATCAATAGGTATACCGTTATAGTCTATAGGATAACTCTGATTATATTCTCCATAGATAGAATAAATTTCGGGAGTATAGGCTTTTTTCTGTAAGTTATGAGCAAAATTGCGGGCTGCTGCCGCTCCCCGGCTAAAGCCAAAGATATCGACAATTATAGAAATATATTTTGCTTTATCGTTATTTTCTTTCTTTTCTTTAATTTTTTTAGCTAGCTTCTCACAGCCGGACTTCACTTTGGCCAGTACACCGGTTTCTCCTCTTCCCCAGGCAAAGCCGGCTGTACTGTCTCCTTTTTCATCTGTGGTGCCGATTCCTTCGGTGTAAATTGTGTATGATTCTTTACAGCATAAGGATTTTCTTGCCACGTTGGAGAAATCATTAGCAAAGCTATTGTCTTCCTTACTTTTTTTTTGGTAAATTTTTTGTTCTTCTTTGGTAGCTGCCTGATTTTTATATTCTTCTATTTTGTGTACTTTTTTACGTATTTCGGTATTTCTTCTGTTGTTCAGGGTTCCGTCAAAAAACATTCCGTAGCTGATTTGCAGTGTGCCTGCAAGAGATTTAGCTTCGCCGGTATTATAAACAAATGTTTTCCCCATAATCATTAATATTTTGAAGTGTCAAATATTTCTATTACAGAATCTTTAATCCATATTTCTTTTCCATTTCCGCTTAGTAGTATAGAGGCATCATCCTGTGCGTTATTTACCCGAATAATTAATTCGGCTTTTCCTTCCGGATGTTCCCTAAAAACCTCTTCAAAAGCGGAAAAAATTTCTTTTTCGTTAAACGCAATCTCACCTACATACAATATATTATTATTCAACCAGCTAATTTTTAATTCTTTAGGGATCGGTGGTTTTTTTAAATTATTCCATTTCAATTCAGATGGTATATCAACATATTTGTTTATTTCGGATTGTCCAAATAAAATTTCTCTTTCCCCATTATAATAATAAAAAATTATTTTTTTGGATATACCATTATCAGGTAATTTAAAACTAGCTTTCCAATTATATTTTTTTCTGTAGGAATCCCAAAGTCCGAAAGGAATGGGTTGGGTTTTGTTTTCTTCCTGTATCTCTTTAGGTACGATTCCGGGATTTTTTAGGATGTTTTTCCGGTATTCGGGGTCAAAGATATTTTTAATTGGATAATCTAACTGATCGATCTGATCTTGGGGGATGGTCGCTTTTTTTCCCTGGTAACTACCTATTTCAATTTGCCTTCCTACTCCAGCCAACCATACCACTACAGTGCCTCCGGGAGCAAAGCCAACAATTATCCGGTTATATTTTTCCTTAAAAGGTTCTGGACGTGAAGCACTGGAAGAGGGAGTATAATATCCTTGTTTAAATAATTTAACCATCTTTTCGTAGTCAATGTCCGTATCTACTTCATAGAAGCAATCTTCGGCATAGGAAAGCCAAATTACATGCAGATGGTTGGGGACGGTTTTTTTACCGTCACTCATACTTCTTCCTTCACTTCCCCAACCTTCAATACCTGAATGTGTACCTAAATACAGGCTGGTAAATCCTCCGTCAACTGATTGTAATCCTCCCCGATATACATCTACCGGATATCCGGGGGGACAAGAAATAGTTTCCCCCCATTCAAATTTTTCATTCATTTGGTTGTTGTTTTGGCATGAAAGAGTAAGAGTTATAAATACTCCTAACTTCATGATGTATTTTTTTATATGTAGCATAATTCTTATTTATAAAATATTTGAGAAACTATAAACAAAAGTCTTTCCCATATTAGTAGTTAAATTTTGTTTTCTTTAATCCAGACTTCTTTTCCATTTCCGCTTAGTATTATAGAGGCATCATGCTGTGCGTTATTTACCCGAATGATTAATTCGGCTTTTCCCTCCGGATGTTCCCTAAAAACCTCTTCAAAAGCAGAGAAAATCTCCTTCTCATTGAATTCTATAGCACAAACATATCGCTGATTATTTGGATCTAACCAAGTAAACTTAATATTGCTTGGAGTAGCTCTACTAATTAAAAAATTCCACTCTAGCTTTTTGTCAATATCAAATTTAATAGTATGGCTTTCACCAAAAAGAATTTCCATTTCTCCATTATAGAAAAAATAAGTTATTTCTCTTGTTTTTCCATTATCAGGTAATTTAAAACTAGCTTTCCAATTATATTTTTTTCTGTAGGAATCCCAAAGTCCGAAAGGAATGGGTTGGGTTTTGTTTTCTTCCTGTATCACCTTAGGTACAATTCCGGAATTTTTTAGGATGTTTTTCCGGTATTCGGGGTCAAAGATATTTTTAATTGGATAATCTAACTGATCGATCTGATCTTGGGGGATGGTTGCTTTTTTTTCCTGGTACCTACCTATTTCAATTTGCCTTCCTACTCCAGCCAACCATACCACTACGGTGCCTCCGGGAGCAAAGCCAACAATTATCCGGTTATATTTTTTCTTAAAAGGTTCTGGACGTGAAACACTGGAAGAGGGAGTATAATATCCTTGTTTAAATAATTTAACCATCTTTTCGTAGTCAATGTCCGTATCTACTTCATAAAAGCAATCTTCGGCATAAGAAAGCCAAATTACATGCAGATGGTTGGTGACGGTTTTTTTACTGTCACTCATTCCATCATTAGCATCTCCCCAATATCCTGTAGTAGTTCCACTATATAAACTAGTAAGCCCTCCGTCAGTTGATTGTAATCCTCCCCGATATACATCTACCGGATAGTCTATGGGGCAGGAAGTAGCTTCTCCCCATTCAAATTTTTCATATTTTGAATGAGTAGTGCAGGAAAGGTTGAGGTTTAGAATCATTACCATAAACTAACAATGTGTTTTTTTATTGCGTTTATTTGTATACAATAATAACGAGGTGTAGTAGGTAACTTTCGGACAATAAAAACATTAACTTCATTTTTTGTTATGAAATTGATGTTATTGGAGGTGTGTACACTACTATTTTCAGTTACTTCCATTAGGTAGACATTTTCTTTCTGTTTATGCTGATAGGTGCATAAGTCCGAAGGTTGTTTCTGTAATAGATTTCAATAAAACCTTGGTAAAGAAATGATTTGCTTTTTTTCAGAGGGAATAAGATTCAAAAGAACCCTCGGCTTTTTTGTTTTCATCATGTATAAAATATAAAAATTAATAATAAACTATAAATAACGAAGATAAGGAATATTTTTAATTTATACACAAATATCTTTATGTTTTTACATATATGGAATAGAAAAAAATGAAATTATTGTATTCTTGTTTTTGTTGTGTATAGAGTATCTTATTATAATAAAACGAAAAAAGAAGTAAGGAATAATTTATGCGAATATTTCAGTTATTCTTTTAGTGAATGGTTAAATGATTTCTAAATTTTAGTATTCATAGGATAGTAAAGGTACAATAAACTGCCTATTGCTTCTTTGGAAAGAAAGAATTTTAAAATTGTAAAAAACGATTTATAAGCAACTCGTTTTTTTATCTAATTATTGAAAAGTCCTGAGGCTTTTCTACTCTGTAGGATCTGTTATCAGCGACCTGACTAATTTTTAATCCAAATATTTTTTACTAAGGCAACACAAAAAAAGTCTTCCAATGAAAACCTTAACATTAATGAATTCATAGTTACTTTAAAAAAACTTAAATCTATTCAAGATTAAGAAAACCTAGGCTTCATCCTCAAATCCTTCTGTAAAATTACGCAAAATGTCCTGCTGGAATAAATCTTATTCCCTAACTACACCAAACACGATAAATGGAATCTTTATAATATCCTCCAACTCCTTCGCTCCCTTATTCCTAAAGATGAACTGGAATTGTTGGATTTATTTAATAAAGTGGAGTAAAGCAGAAAGAGATAACAAGATTTATCTGTAATTCAAAGTGTTATTATTTGAGAGTTTTTTTATTGATTTGCATTTTTAAAGCCCTCATCTGGGTAGGTAATTTGCCATTTTCGGTGTTCTAATTCCTTTAAACTATATTCTTTATAATCATATTCTTTTTTATTGTATAAACTATCTAATAAATCATATCTATTTAGTGAAATATTCTTACTATAATAAACTTGATTTAAGGAATCTATACTTTTTTTAGAGATTAAAATTACTTTTATAAAACTCTCATTAGTTGAATTTTTAGTAAGATTTTCCCAATGACGATTTAAAAGCCCTATAACTTTTTTTTCTTCTTCGTTAACCTCTATTAATGAACAAAATTCTCCTAGATTGTCTTCTTTATTTTTAAAATATTTTACATTTACCATGAATTTGTATGTTGTATTATTTTGAATAGATAATTTATCATCTATAAAATCACAACTTAATAAACAAAAAATAACAATAAAATAATAATAAAACTTCATTTTTTCTAATTTTTATATATTGATTTATTACCTGTCCATGCTCTACCCAATATATCTGCTCTTTTTTCTGACGGAGAATCATGATGCTTAATTTTAGGATTTAAAGTAGACCTAGTAGCACTAATAAAGCTAGGAACAGCTATTGTCTTTACATACTCTGATTTTTTATACTTAAAATTATATTTATAATCTAAATAATGACCGTATTCATGATCTAAAGTATTAGCTCCTTCCATATTAGGATTGGTTATAATAATATTACCCGCCGTTAATGCTCCATTCATATATGGAGAAGAAAATATCCCAACTCCTGGATACTTTACCGCATAGCCTGGACGATCTGTTATCTCTTCAAGATTTCCTTTAGCTTGTAAAAAACCTAATGTGTGCACAGCTATTGAGTTTATTGTATGTTTTGGGTTAAATTCATCGGGTTGTTTCGAGCCTGACAAATTAAATATAATTTCATAATTATCTACAGGTTCTTTAAATTCATCAGCAGAATAAGTCCTCTTACAATAAGAATATCCATCTTCAATAGTATAATGTTCATATGCGCTTTTATTTTCATTCCAAAAATATTTACCGGTATCATCTTGAAAATATGATAATCCTTTTACAGGAGCCTCACTTGATTTCTCTCCCATCATTTCGGTTTGGTTAGCTATATAGGGATTATCACTCCATAAAGGGCGCATTCCGTCCAGATTTATAAAGTAGATAGAATTATTAAACGCATAATTATAAGGCAAATGTCTTCTCATTTTTTTGGCTAATGGGTATAAGTCAAACCAACGACCTATAGTCGGGTCGTAGTTACGCGCTCCGTAGTCATAGACATTGAGTCCAAGCTCTTCCTGTAGTTCCTTTCCGTTGTATTTATTAAAGTTAGCGAACAAAAGTTATTTATAAGTTTCTGCATCATTTTTACATTCTTTTTCTAAGAAATTTAAGATCTTATTCCTATCGGAATAGAATATCTTCTTTTTGTATAAAAGATGTAAGCTTACAGGATCGTAATTAATAACATGATAGGGATTGATATAAAATTCCGAAATATCATAATCAAACTTTGGGAAATAATTATCAAAGATTTTCTTTGTTTCATCATCAGCATTTTTACTAATAGAATAAACAACGATATATTCCTTATATTGATACCACAAAAAAATATTTTTTTGTGGATCCAAGTATGAAATATTATGGGCTGTAAATTCAAAAATTAAATTATTTTCACATTTAAATTTAGGTGAAATTTCAATATATTTAATTTTATCTGTGTTATATTTAATCAATTCGTTAAGAGTATTTTGCACTAAATCTTTATTATTGAGGAAGGATTCCGTTCCACAGCCTACCAAAAGATAGAGTGTGCAAATTAAAAGTATTATTTTACTACTTCCTATATTTTCCTTCATATGCTTGAGTTATTGTTTTACTATTATAAATAATTGTCGTATTATGAGCTGGAGCATAAATAAATAATGTTGCATTAGGTACCAGCGATGCTGCACCACTATCACCTATTCTCTGATTTAATCCCATTTCAAACTTATAATTATTTTCTTTTGTTGGAAATTTAAACATAGCAAAACCTCTTGGATTTAATTGTACAAAAAAATTACAATTTTAGGCATTTTTCCCGGATGAGTATATACGTTACAACTTACTCTGTTTTATGAATAAATACATCTAACATGTTGGGGATAACTTTTAGTATTCATGATAATATTGTTATATTATACGAGCCAATTAAATATGCATACTTATTTAATACAATCCTTATCTATATATCTTTGTATCATGCCTGTATCTCCATAAAATGTGTTATTTAAATACAATAAAGCATTACCTATTACTAATGATTGAAATCGATTGTTATATCCCTCTTTGGGTATTTGATTAATATTAAAATTAGACTTTTCAAAATAAGGGTCAAAAAAATTTAGTATATTTTTATCCTTTTCTTTTTCGTCTATCGTATATATAATTAATTTATCCTTATAATTATATACTTTATACTGTTTGGCTGATGGGTATCTTAAAATACGCATACTAATCATGAAAATCAAATAATCATTACACTGTTTTTCAAGAGATATATCTAAATATTCAAAATACTTTGTTTCATTTTTTGAAAAATAGTTATTTATATACTTGTCAATCACAGAATATATTTCTGATTTATCATTAATTTTAGCTCTTTCCTGAGCTTGACACGGGATAAATAGTATTGATAGTAATAAATAAATAATAATTCTATTTCTTGTGTTTTCCTTCATTAACATCTAATATTGTTTTACTATTATAAATAATTGTTGTTTTGTAAACAAATTAGTAATCTTTTAGACTACTCATACCTATAATGTTTTTTCAACTAGAATGAATACTTTGTTTAGTCAAATTTACAATCCTGATCCATAAAATTTTGTATTATTTCTTCATTTTTATAAAACATTGAATCTTTATACAATAAAGCTATTGTATTTACTATAGACTGATATCGAAATCCTTTAGTCTCACTCCATTCTTCTTTAGGAAATCCAGATAGATCACAATTACACTTTATAAGGTAAGTATCGAAAAAGTTTTTCATTTGATTTTTCTCATTTGATACAAAAATTATAATTTTATTTTTATATTTATAAGTATGGTAATTATCTGTGTTTATTAAATTAATCATATATCTAATGGAAACTCCATATAATACATCTTTATGACACTTTTTGAATTCTTTAATTTCAATATAAAAGTCATTTGGCGAATTATCAGACGATTCAATAACATTATCTAATACGCTGTATAACTCTGCGCTTTTATAGTTTGAAATTACGCCACACGAGTTTACGGTGGGGAATAAGATAAGAATAATTATAATAATTTTATTTTTTATATTTACCCTCATATGCTTTTATTGTTTCTTCGTTATCAATGTGAATAGTTTTATTTTTAGCTAAGTAAACAAAATTAGAACTATTAAGCATTAGATTTACTGATCAGTAATATTTTTTATCCTATTATAAATAATATTTCTAATCTCTCTACTAACAACAATAGAATCTACATTATTTAAAGACTGATAAAAATTCTGTTGATCTTTCTGATCATGCCTAATCCATCTATAATTATACTGATAATTAGTTCTAAATGCCTTTTCAACTATCCAAATATCACTATCATTGGTTATCTCATTACCAATTTGAATGTGTAAACAATCATTAATATTATTTTTTATAAGATCAAATTTATCATTTGAAATAATATAACAAGTATCAAGTATGCCTAATATTTTTAAATCTATCTTTAAAGAATGATTATAATTCTGAATCTTTATTATTTCAGAATACAAATTATTGCTTAGCTTGGAAATCCTATAAATTTCGTTTTCTGTCATGGCTTCATACAATGAAGATTCCCTAAAATCATCTTTTAAAATTTTTGAAAATACTGCATTAAATAAGCTATCTTCTATATTGCCATTACTTATTGGAAAGTAACTTTTTGGAATTTTTTGCTCTTCTACTTTTTTATTTTTTAAACAGGAAATAAAAAATAAGAAAAAGAATATTAAAATCTTTTTTTTCATCCTAATTTTTGATATACATTGTCACTCTTTATCGGGATTTTATCTCTGTTCTACCAAATATGTAACAATTTGAAGCCTTTTCATTTCTCATTAATTAGGAACAACTCGACTAGTAGGTACTTCCTTCATTAGATCTTTTTCCCAATAATCTCCCTTTACTAACTATTCCTTGAAATAATATCACCATTCTCTGCTATTAATCTATCGCTTTATAATTTGTTACAGTTGTCAATGCTCATACTATGCTGATCTATAAAGTTGATATGGCTATTAGATAGGTGATTATAAGGTAAATGTTTTTTTATTTACTCCTTGAGTGGGTCAATAGTAAACCAACGACCTATAGTCGGGTCGTAGTTACGCGCTCCGTAGTCATAGACATTGAGCCCAAGCTCGTCCTGTAGTTCCTTTCCGTTGTATTTGTAATTGCTTAGATAAAATTTTGGGGTGCTTTGCTTTGGTTTATGTTCCAGTAAAAAACAACCAGGCATAGGCTTATTTTTAGTTATCTACACAAGTTTTTATAATAATCATAGAGAAATAATTATTTTTAATAAAACCAATATCATTATTCCAAACATTTTGTAATCCTTCTAAATTAATTTCTTTTTCATCGGTAATCTTCCTTTTGATAATTCTCGTTTCATAAGAAGAAAATTCTGCTATTTTGGAAAGTGCTATAAGCTCGTACATTATCCATTTCTCTTTAAGTAAAGAAATATTCTGTGCGTAATATTGAGAGGTATATGTACCTCCTTTATAATCAATTACAATTGTATATAAATTTCCCATTAGTTACTGCCTTTTGCTCTTTGAGAATGATTTTCACCTGTTTCATCGGCCTTCATTTTCCAATGATTTCTTTTGCTTTTCTGATAGCTTGAGCTTTGCTTACACTTTCTTTGTAGTTGATAAAATCAATTACATCTATGCTTTTTCCATGCGTTTTGCAGTTGGAACTATAACAGTAAGCGGATTGTGTTTTGTAATATACCTGCATGCTAGGGGTTTTATCTTGATGAAACTGACAATTCAAACGGTTTTGTTTATCCGTTTTCAACCCATAGTAATAAAGCACATTTGGCAGAGTCAATTGAGATTTGATTCCTTATATAGTCATAACCTGTGTTTTTACTGACTAAACTTTTTGTTTTTAAATTTTTTGGTAAAATAGTTCTCAAATCTAAAACTTATTACCGGACTATGTAATACTTTATTTGTTTTTTCTTTATTATATTTGCTTTTATTGATTAAAAACGGGTAGTATCGTTCTCTTTTAATTATTTTTATTATGAAGTCTATCAGTCAAAATATTATGTTGTTGCGTAAGAAAAGTAACCTCTCCCAAACTGAACTGGCTAAAAAAGTGGGATGTTCCAGGGAAATTATCTCCTAATATGAGAAGGATATGGTGGTACCTTCGGTGGATATTGCTAATAAGATTGCGGATGTATTTGGTGTGTCCCTAGACTATTTAGTGGGCAACTCGGAGTTGATTCTTGATAAAGAACTTGTAAGTAAAATCGCGCAGATTCAACAACTCCCCAACGAACAGCTAAACATCGTTAACGCCCTGCTCGATGCTTTCCTACGCGACTTCAAAACCAAAAAAAATTATTCGGTGTAAATACGCTTCCTTTTTTAATAATATAACTCCCTTATACCCCCAGCTATTAATATTAAACAAATAAACTACCTATCTACAAAACCCCGACAACTTGTAAAGTCGCCGGGGGTATTTGTTTTATTAATAATGTATCTTATTTACTCATATACAGCTATATAAGTAACATCCTTTATCGCCCCTGGGTATAACCCTAAATGTCCACGAGAAGAAGTAGTAAAAAAACCTTTTATTATTACCTTTTTTTTGTTTATTCTTTTAAATATATCATTGAATCCCCTATCTGGATACCACACCCATATATCACTAACATCATTAATATTCATTCTTATTTGAGGTTGTAAAACACTATATTCATAATCCATATTTATAAATCCATCTGTTACAATCAACCACTTACCATTATATTCGTTATAATTTTTTTTTAATTCTTTTATACTAACTTCCTCATAAAGATGACTAGTTTTTGTATCAAAAAGAACTACCATATTTTTCTTACTACAAGAAATAAAAACTAAAAAGCTAAATACAATTAATAAATACTTCATTACTTCTAATTTTTTATTTTTATCTTAGAGGGTATATTTGGAATAATTCCAACTCTTGGAGGAATTGCTATATTATCACATCCTTTACACTTACCCTCTGGTATAATAAATTTAGTCCCTTTTTTAAATGGAAGGGTATAATTCTTTAAATAATAATCTTTACTTTTAGCTCTAATAGAATTTCCGGTATAATTTTTTCTTAAAGGTTTTCCAAAACTAGATCTTAAATAATTTTCGAAATGTGTAGCTTCTGACTCCAGTTCATGTCTAGAGCCTGTCAATCCTTGCTGACTGATAAGATGATCCCATGCATGATATAATTCATGTCCTAAAGTAATTTCAGGTGTAGTCTGTACTCCATCTATCAATCCTTTAATTTCACGATCAAAACCTACTTCGTTTGTCTCAGAATTATGCCAAGATTTATTTGGATCATTATCTACTTGTTTTATTGTTGTTTCTGTATTTACATTAATCAAATC
Organism: Apibacter sp. HY039; assembly: GCF_004023655.1. Classification (NCBI taxonomy): domain Bacteria; kingdom Pseudomonadati; phylum Bacteroidota; class Flavobacteriia; order Flavobacteriales; family Weeksellaceae; genus Apibacter; species Apibacter sp. HY039. Next base: position 297,631 of record NZ_SAYM01000001.1, read on the forward strand.
ATTAACAAGTTCTTTTCCTTTTGACGTTGATGATATTTTATCTAAATCTTTTATAGTTCCAGAAACAAATTCATCATTTATTTCTCCATCATAATTCTTCCACTTACCATTAACTTTAGTTTGAACTTTTCCACTTCCTACATACCTGTAACTTGTGTCTTTTCTCCTTATTATTATATCATCAGCCCTTTCCGGTCCCATCCCTGTAGGATCAATAAGATTAACCGGATTACTAAATACATATTCATACGGACTTCTTCCCGGAAACATTTCCGCCAGCGGATCGGTAGTAAACCAACGCCCAATAGCCGGGTCGTAGTTACGCGCTCCGTAGTCATAGACATTGAGCCCAAGCTCTTCCTGTAGTTCTTTTCCGTTGTATTTATATGTGTATGACGGCTGTTCACTTTGAGAGAGTTTTTCTCTTTGTAAGATTGGCTTCTTCATTTTAGTATTCATAGCTTTGTAGAAATATTAAATTTAATAATTAATTGTCAATGTTTTACTAGATGCTTTCCTGCGTGCCTATAAAACTAAAAAGGTATACTCCTATAAATTGATTATTTAATATAAAAAAGTCCACAATTAGTATCTAGCGTTTTGTGGAAGAGCAAAAGCGAGGCATTTATTCTTCTGTATATGAATTAGATTAAAACAAAGGAAGAATATAAAAATAATATACATAAATCAACAAAGGAAGACTAAGCACAATATCTAAATATTTTTTTTCTAAACTTTTATTATTTTTTAATAAAATATAGATAGAAACACATCCCCCTATTATATTTAATGGAAATAAAACAAATACATAGACTATTTTTACTGATGATAAATATGTATTTGGAGCAATAAATATCTTAACATAAAATAAAAATATAATGTTTATACAAAAAATTCCAAATGTAAAAATTGATTTTATATTTATTTTCTTCATATAATTTCTTTATAATTATATATTTTCTTGCATGCAAAAAATTATAAAAATTTTACTATTCATTTATGCAGTTATTTTATGATATAAAAATATATGCAAAATATAATTATGGGTATATTTAAAAAAATATTTAACCAGTTAATCTTTTTTAAAATAAAGGTGCTCTTATATATTTCTCGTATTGAGAGATATAATCCTAGTAAAGATAATGGGAAAATAATTAGACTTATCAATGCGTGAAAAATCCCTCTGGGATTTATAATTTGCATTACATTAATTAGATAATATTTAAAAATACATATAATAAATATTAAAAAGGCTATATAGGATATTTTCATAATGTTATTCCTTTATATTTAAATCCATTTGTAACAGCTCTTTGATCGGCAACTGAGTCAGAACCATCAAATCTCATTATGCTACTTATTTCAGCGCCTCCAAGAACTTTTATTATTTTATAATTAACTAATTGAAAAGCTTAACCTGTCATAAAGTTTCCAGCATCATATACACTATATAATGTATTACTATTTTGAAATTTAATAAAACCACCAAAACCATCTTTTGGAAAAGTACCTTGCGCTTTGGGATAGTTACCTCCTTTTCGTGTTATTCCTGCTAAATCATCTGCAAAGTCAAAATTCGCATGACCTAAAAAATAGGCATATCCAAAATAAGCTGGAATATTTTTCCATTTGATGTAATTATCAACTTTTGATTTTATTTTACCAATTCCTACACTATTAAACATATTAGACATTTCTTTATTACTCAGGGGAATGAATAACCTTACTCTATCTTCTTGTTCATCTCCATAATTTATTTCATAATCAGATTTTGTAAGGGCATATTCTGCTATTGCGTTAAAAGTTGTTCTTGATCAAACGCATTATCATTGAAATCAAGTCTATTTCCATTATGATCTAAAACTATATGTTCTCCTTCTTGAATTTCTATTTGTGATACATACCCATTTTCATCTAAACGAATAATACGATCATCTATAGACATCATCCCGTCGGGATCAATAAACCGAATAGGATTATTAAACGCATAATTATACGGCGAGTGTCTTCTCATTTTTTGGCTAATGTGTCTAAGTTAAACCAACGACCTATATCCGGGTCGTAGTTACGCGCTCCGTAATCGTAGATATTCAGGTTAAATTTCTTCTATAATATATATTTTCAAGGATAATGAAATCCTTTGTATGTAGTTATGAAATTATAAATCTAACACTCCTCTTTGTTCCAGAATTAAAGAATTTGTATTAGTAATTTTATAAATACTTCCAAAAGCTTTTCCATCGTAACCAGAAATATAATCTTCTTCTATATCATGATAACTTAAACAATTAACTTTTATAAAATCTAATATTCTATCGTTTTTTTTTAGTTACAAATATATTTTTTGATTCATATTGAATATAACCTAAATATGGGTGTTTTAATATTGTCTTATCAGGTAATCCTATTATAAATAAATTATTTTTATTATTTGTAAATATATAAAAATATTTAGATGCTTTTGGGTAGTTTTCTTCATTATATTTTATGGTGTTTTTTATTTCTTTTTCTAAGAATTTATTAGAGATGCAAGGTATTTTTCTATTTATATTTTCACAGGATAGAAAAAAAATAAAAAAAAGAAGAGAGATTTTTGATATTTTCATTTGCCCATTTTTTCTAAGTTGATATGTCCTTTAATTTTAGTAGTTGAAAATGTTTTAGTTTTTGAATATCCATTATATTCATGTAAACTTCGAGTTGGTTCATGAATGACATAAAATTTAGGGTAATTAGTTTTTCCGGTATCTTTATAATATTGATTTGATATATTTTTTGCTACATCAAAATCGTCATAAAAATCTTCACTTATGGAGGGTTTATTTGTTTCTTCATGGTTATGTATAGTAAATGATAAATTCTTCAATTTAAATTGACTTAATCCATACCTTTTTTCGTTAAATAGAGAATTTACTTTTCCTTCCTTTTTATCAGTATGTATACTATACTGTATACCATTAGAGGTTTCCCAACCAGACAAATTCCATTCTACATTCGTATTATCAATTAAAAAATCATATAATTTAGCCATTTCGTTGGCATCTTTTGATATGGCGTGATTTTGATCATTTCTAAGAGTAGCTTTTTTCTCAGCTAATTCAAATAAAATAGATTGATCATTAATCACTAAATGATTTTGTTCATATGCTTTTATATCACTTTCTACAAAGAGTCTGTCAAATTTATCATTAGTTTCTTTGATTAATTCTATTTTACCATCTTTTTTTAATATATAATCATTATCAATGCTCATCCCATCCGGATCAATGAAGAATATAGGGTTGTTTACCGCATAAGTATACGGTGAGTATCTACGATATTGCTCCGCGAGTGGGTCTAAGTTAAACCATCTTCCCAGTGCCGGGTCGTAGTTACGAGCTCCATAGTCATAGACATTGAGCCCAAGCTCTTCCTGTAGTTCCTTTCCGTTGTATTTATATACGTACGATGGCTGTTCACTTTGAGAGTTGTAACCGGTATGTTTTAAGCCGAACGGATAGTAATGGTTTTCCTCTTTATTTTTTAAAATTCCGTTTTCCTGCGCAAAAGAAAGTCGTACATTGCCCAGATGGTAGGTATAGTTATACACATATTGTTTTTTTATATACTCAAAATAAACTTCACTGTGGGGGAAGAATTGGAGGTGCCCTCCAAAAGCAGGCTTCCGTTACGGGTTTCCGCAGCACAGGATAACAAATCCGTCCGATCTCCTCCAATATTCTTTTTCCATAAAATTTCTCCGGAAGCAGAAATTTTTACAGTCATATAATCACTTTGCATAATTCCGTTAGTATCCACAGACAATGAACTGCAGGCAATCAAAAAATCACCCGGTTCGGTTTCCATAATTTTCGAGGGAATATCTACAGCACCCATATCTACCGACTGCTGCCAAACCGGATTTCCGGACGGATCAGTTTTAATCAGCCAGATATCAGAACCTTCCCCCAGGCTCGCAGATTTAGTTCCTTCAGGAGGAGAATCAGAGCTTCCGGCCAGTAAAAATCCGCCATCCCGGGTAACGATCATATCTGCCAGTTCATCATTTCCTTTACCTCCATAGCTTTTTTCCCAAACTACCGTTCCCTGGTTATCCAGGCGGACCAGCCAATAGTCGTTTTCTCCGTAGGAATTTTCAGATTTATCGAAACCGGCAGGAGAGTTGGAATATCCCGCAGCTATATATCCCCCGGGAATTTCCCGGATACTTTTCAACAATTCGTAATTTTCTCCACCCAGTGTTTTCTGCCAGAGAATAGTTCCCTTACTATCCAGCTTGATAATCCAGAAATCCATGGAGCCCCTCGATGGCTCCTTCTTTTCCGAAGAAGCAGGGGAATCAGAAGAACCTCCGAGAATATAGCCCAGATCAGAAGTTTGTCTTATGGATAGGAGCTGGTCGGAACCGGCCCCACCCAGTGTTTTTTGCCATTGTATTTCTCCCCTGGCATCCAGCTTTACAATCCAGTAATCATTCAGTCCTCTGCAGGAATCCGTTTTATCCCCGGAGATTCCCGAAAAAGAACTTCCTCCCAGAATATAGCCTCCGTCCTGAGTAAGCCCTATACTGTACAGATAATCCGCCTGGTTTCCTCCCAACGATTTTTGCCATTCCTGATGTCCTTGTTCATTAAGTTTCCATAGGAAATAATCCAGGCTGCCCTGAGTAGTATGCTGTAAATCTCCGGATTTAACCGAAACCGAACTTCCGGCGAGGATGCTTCCATTATCCGGAGTAGGTAGCGCATCAAAAAGATATTCCCCCTGTTTTCCTCCGATACTTTTCTGCCAGGAAATATCCTGAGAGTAAAGGGGAAGTGAAGAAAAATAAAACATCAAAAATAAAGGCACCAGATGCCTGAGTTGATCAGTGTATAAATATTTCATAAAGTTAGTTTTCAGCAAATGAAGTAACAAAGATAAAGGTTTATTCGAATAAATAAAATAAAATATGAGATAAAAAACGGAATTGTATTGTTGTTGTAATAATTTAAACGTTTAATTTATTTAATTAATTGTCAGGTTCATTCTAGTGTATAGTATTGCTGCTCTTAACGTAATTGGATGAATGTGAAATGACTGGAATTTGTTTAATAATAAACAGTAATTATGTTTAATTTAAATTAAATTTTTTGTAAAATGTAAATTCAAAATATTATTTTATATAAAGAGATTAATTAAATTTTTTAATAATTTTTGTTTAATTTAAATAAGATATTTTGTTTAATTAAAATAGTAAAAAAGTGTTTATGTTTATTAAGTTTTTCATGATGTTTTTTTACCTAGAAATATAATTGATTTTTTAATTTTATTAGTTGTTTAATCAATTAAATAAATCTTTTTTAAAATATTTATGTAAATATTACTATGGGCGTGTAAAAAGTTATGAATCATAATGAACAAACAAAATGAAAATGAAGGTTGACGATAACCGTAAATTGAAAATTGAGATAATTTAGAATCAGTACAAATTTCTTTAAAATGTGACAAAAATCATAAAAATATTAATTTAAATTGTATATTAGGAAACCTAATCAGCTAAGAGATGCCGAAGGGTATAAAAGAAGAATTGAAATAGTAAGTTGTTAGTAGTAAATCAGTTGTGAAAAAAGCAAGTATAATATAAAACCAATAAAATATAGCTATGATTTTTGATTTAAATATGATTAAAGCGGTATACGGCCGTTATGTGTCAAGAGTTGAAAAAGCTCGAAAAGTAGCAGGAAAACCTTTGACTTATTCTGAAAAAATATTATATTCTCATTTATTTGCCGGAGATCCTACCGAAGCTTTTGTCCGAGGAGAGTCCTATGTGGATTTTACTCCGGATCGCGTAGCGATGCAGGATGCTACAGCGCAGATGGCACTGCTTCAGTTTATGCAGGCAGGTAAAAAAAACGCAGCGGTTCCTTCTACGGTGCATGCCGATCATCTTATACAGGCCAGGGTAGGTGCTGACAAAGATTTGCAGGAAGCACTAAATAAAAATAATGAAGTTTATAATTTCTTATCCTCAGTATCTAATAAATATGGTATTGGATTCTGGAAACCCGGAGCAGGAATTATACATCAGGTTATCCTTGAAAATTATGCATTTCCAGGGGGGATGATGATTGGGACGGACTCTCATACGGTAAATGCCGGAGGGTTAGGAATGGTAGCTATTGGTGTAGGTGGAGCAGATGCCGTGGATGTTATGGCAGGCATGGCCTGGGAGTTGAAATTTCCTAAACTTATCGGTGTTAAGCTTATTGGTAAACTAAGCGGTTGGACTTCTCCTAAAGATATTATATTGGAAGTTTCCGGTTTATTAACTGTAAAAGGAGGAACGGGCTGTATTGTTGAATATTTCGGTGAAGGAGCGGAATCGCTTTCCTGTACAGGTAAGGGTACGATATGTAATATGGGAGCCGAGGTAGGAGCTACCACTTCCATTTTTGCTTACGATGAAAGTATGAGCAGATACCTGAGAAGTACCAGCCGGGCAGAAATTGCAGACGAAGCGGATTTGTTAAAAGATGAACTTCGTGCGGACAAAGAAGTGTACGAAAATCCGGCGCAATATTTTGATCAATTAATCGAAATAGATTTAAACAATTTGGAACCTCACCTAAACGGTCCTTTTTCACCGGATATAGCTACGCCGATATCCCAAATGAAAGAAGTGGCTGAGAAAAACGGCTGGCCGTTGCAGATAGAAGTAGGTTTGATAGGATCTTGTACGAATTCATCGTATGAAGATATCTCACGTGCTGCTTCCATAGCTAAACAGGCAGCAGAAAAAGGAATAAAGCCCAAAGCGGAATATACGATTACTCCAGGATCTGAGCTGGTAAGATATACCGTGGAACGAGATGGTTACCTGGATATATTTGATAAAATCGGAGGAAAAGTTTTTGCCAATGCCTGCGGTCCGTGTATCGGACAATGGGCGAGGGAAGGAGCTGAAAAGCAGGAGAAAAATACGATCGTACACTCCTTTAACCGTAATTTTGCTAAAAGATCAGACGGTAACCCCAATACGTACGCTTTTGTAGGTTCACCGGAATTAGTAACTGCTTTGGCTATTGCCGGAGATTTAACTTTTGATCCACGCAAAGATACCTTGAAAAATGAGCAGGGAGAAGAAATATTGCTGGAAGAGCCTAATGGGTTTGAACTTCCTCCCAGAGGTTTTGACGTAGATGATCCGGGATATCAGGCTCCTGCAGCAGATGGTTCTTCAATACAGGTAGAAGTTTCTCCAGATTCTGATCGCATACAGCTTTTGGAAAGCTTTCCTGCCTGGGATGGTAAAAATATTACAGGGATACGGTTACTTATTAAAGCCTATGGGAAATGTACTACCGACCATATCTCCATGGCAGGTCCTTGGTTGAAATACCGCGGACATCTGGATAATATTTCCAATAATACCTTGATAGGTGCAGTGAATGCATTTAATATGGAAACCAATAAGGTTAAAAATGAAGATACCGGAGAGTATATGGCGGTTCCGGATTCAGCGAGAAAATATAAGGCTGACGGAGTTCCTACTCTGGTTGTAGGCGATTATAACTATGGTGAAGGTTCCTCCAGGGAGCATGCAGCTATGCAGCCCAGACATTTGGGAGTTCGAGCGGTTTTAGTTAAATCCTTTGCCAGAATTCACGAAACAAACCTCAAAAAGCAAGGAATGCTGGCATTAACCTTTGCACAGCCGGATGATTATGATAAAATTCAGGAAGATGATATTTTTAACTTTTTAGATTTGGATCAATTTGCTCCGGGTAAATCGATTAGTATTGAAATAGTTCATGCAGACGGAAGTAAAGATATTATTATTACTAACCATACATATAACGAAGGTCAGATTGAATGGTTCAAGGCCGGTTCCGCTTTAAATCTTATTAAAATGAACGAAGCCAAAAAGTAAAACATAGTAAGTATTTTATGTTAAAAGCGAGAAACCTCTGGTATACCAGAGGTTTCTCGCTTTAGTTTAATGTATAATTAAGGCTCTAAATTGTAATCAAATATGAAAAGTGAATAATTATATATTACATTTAAATGCTGCTGAATAGTTGATACTTTTTCATAATAGATGCTAATTTGTTAAATAAAAATAAAATTTATTAAAATTTTATTTTTATTTAAAGTTAGATATATGTACCTTTATAACACACATTAAAAAGCAATTATGAAGAACTTATACCTAGTATTTGCAGTTCTATTCGGTTTACTACTAAAAGGACAACAAGCCATTACAATTAATAGTACAGATAAAAACCTGAAAAGGTTGGAAGTGATTCCAGCAGCTATTTTAAAAAATGATTTACTGACAGGTAAAGATATAAGGGTCAGAAAGTTAAACTACAATACTCAGTTAAATAAATTAAAGCCGGAAAATGTAGGAGATACGTTATTATTAAACCTGTTTGAGGATAAAAAATATAAAGCAGTTATAGATAAAATATCACAGGATAAAAATAAGGAGGTTAAGGGGATAACAGCAAAAGTTTTGAACAGTAAATACGGATATTGCTTTTTGAGCATATCCTTAGAAGGAATATCATTTTCTGTTGAACTTCCAGAAGCTGATGAGCAATATTTGGCAAGCACGAAACATGGCCAATCGTATTTATTTCAATATAAAATGTCTGAAATCAAAAATTTGGAAATCCCTTGTGCAGGAGATATACATATTGAAAAAAATGATATAGATTTTAATGGAGATCATTCAGAACAATCCACATACTATTCAGGCTACAATTCATCAAATGCTGTTGCTTCTTCCTGTATTTCTCCCGGAATAGAAGAACCTGTAACCATTAATGTGATGGTGGTATATACACCGGCAGCACAAGATTGGGCAAGTGAGTACTGGATGGTTACGGATATCGATCATTTAATTGATCAGGCTATGTTAAAATCCAATCTGGTGATGCATAATTCTCAAACGGGAGTAACCTTCAATCTGGTTTATAAACATTTGACAAATTATATAGAATCGGATACCAGTGAAGATTTAAGTAGGATACGTATCAATGGTGATGGGTATATGGATGAGGTGCATGAACTGCGTAAGTTGTATCAGGCAGATTTAGTTGTTTTTATGCCCAAAGTTAACTTTACGGGCGGACTTGCCGGATTATTATATACTGAGGCAGGAGATTCCCAGCATTGTGGTTTTTCTTTAAGCAGGGTACAACAGTCCAGCTGGGCGTATACTATGGTTCACGAAATAGGTCACAATATGGGCTGTAGTCATCACAGCGATCAATTATCTTATCCAGGTCCTGGGATTTATAAATATTCTTCCGGCTGGAGAGGTGTTGATTTTAACGGGAATAAGTATTCTACAGTAATGACGTATGAAAACGGTAGATATTTCAGTGATGGAAACAAGCATCCTAATATTCCGTATTTTTCTTCTCCCGATATGATCGTCAATGGTGTTGCCATAGGAGATGCGCAGTATGCAAATAATGTTTTAACGATCAAAAAAAATAAGTATGTAACATCCATGTATTCAGAAGAACAATTGTACTTTAAGATGGAAAGCTATTTTAAAACCTATGGAAACAGAGATCCGTACTTTTATAAGTATTTTGTAAAAAGAGGATCTTTACTTGAAGAAGATGAAATTATTGGTGTAAGAGAGCCGGGAGAAAATGCAGGAAGGTATTTAATAACGGGTAAGGTATATAGAGGAAACCGTGAAGTTTCTTGTGAATACTATCATTACATGGATTATGGAATTTTAACTATAAATAAAAGGAATGTAAGATTACGTTTAAATGATAAGACAGTAACTTATACAGGAAAACATCTACAGACAGACGATGCACAGGTCAGCAATCTTGCAAATTCAGATCAATTGCCAGTGACTTACGTTTACACAAAAGATAATGTAAGTTATCCCTTAGCTTTAGAGGCAGGTAATTATACTGTTATAGCCTATATAGCAGGTAATCAGAATTATCATTCGGTTAATAGCAGTTCTGCACGTTTTACCGTATTAAAAGCACAACCGGTTATTTTACTTACGGAAAAGAAAGCTTCGTACAGCGGCCTGGCTGTTTCTATTGATTCTCCGTTGGTAAGCGGATCGGATACTGTATCAGATTTACCTATTAAAATTGAATATGAAGGAATTGAAGGTACTGAATACCCTTTATCGGAATTACCTCCGATTAATCAGGGAACATACATTGTTAAAGCAAGCACTCCGGAAGACAATAACCATTTTACTGCTACAGCTGAGACGAAACTTGTGATAGAAAAAACATTAGGAATTAATGATCCTACTGAGCAAAAAGTTTTAATTCAATTAAGTCCTAATCCGGTAGGGCAGGTATTAAATATATTATTAGCTACTCCTCTAAACTATGAGGAAAAGATATTCATTTATGATTGGGCTGGAGCTTTAATAAAGGAGACTGTATTATTAAAAGGTGAAGAAAAAAAGGTAATTGATTTTAGCCATATGAATCCAGGTTCCTATATTATTAAGTTTAAAAACAGGTCGTTTAAGATAGTGAAAAAATAAATAATTTAATAATTTATCTTTAAAAAGTCAGATAGTCAATATCTGACTTTTTAAATTTAATGATGACTTTAAAAGTTATTCCCAAATCTTTCCTAAATCTCCATTTAGCTTTGCATCAAATATTTAATTATACGATATGAAAACAATTAAAAAAATAGGATTAAGTTTAGTATTAACTTTATCCATGACAGCCGTAATTTTTGCACAAAAAACAGTAATAACTTCAAATGAATTACCTCAAAAGGCACAATCTTTTTTGAAATCTTATTTTTCAAATCAAACAGTTGGGTATATAGTTAAAGATATAGAAACCCGATCTGTAGATTATGATGTGCATTTTGCTAACGGAATGGAAATTGAATTTGATGCTGAAGGGAACTGGAAAGAAGTTGATGGTGAATATCAGGCACTTCCTACTGGGTTCATTCCTTCAAAAATTGTTAATTATGTAACTAAACAATATCCAGGGACAATCATCAGTAAGATTGAAAAAAATCCATTTAAATATGAAGTTAAATTATCTAATGGATTGGAATTGGATTTCAATACTGCGGGAGATTTTGTCAGGATTGACGATTAGCCAATAATCGATATCAATTGCTTACCTGATAATAAAATAACTCTCTCTTTTATTTCATAGGTATTAACTACAGATGATGAGATCAAAGCCAATGATTAGATAAGCTCTGTATAGAATAAACCTTAGTACGTCAATCGGCTAAATTCAATGTTTGACCTAGTTCTTGAACACCTTGTTTTGATAATTAAAATTTTAATTATAAATTTATTTGAAATCAAAAAGCTGTTTCCTTAAGGAAACAGCTTTTTGTATAATTATTATCTTAGTTAAATATTAATTTTTATTAAGTTGAAATATCATAAATTTAAATACTAATCCCCCATATCAATCCGAGAAAACTCTTTAGGTTTAGCTTTTAATCTTATCTCTTAAATATTTTCCTGTAAAAGATTTTTTACATTTTACAATATCTTCCGGTGTTCCGCTAAAAATTACTTCCCCCCCGTTGATTCCGGCCTCAGGGCCTATGTCTACCAGATAATCAGCACATTTAATTATATCCGGATGATGCTCGATAACCATTACGCTATGTCCTTTTTCAATAAGAGCATTGAAAGATTTTAATAATTTGTCAATATCATCAAAATGAAGACCAGTACTGGGTTCATCGAAAATAAACAAAGTTTGGTTTGAAGTATTTCCTTTAACTAAAAAAGATGCCAATTTAATTCTTTGCGCTTCACCACCGGAAAGTGTTCCTGAAGATTGTCCCAGTTGAAGATAGCCTAAACCTACATCCTGAAGAGGAATAAGCTTAGAGGTTATCTTTTCCTGTTTATGAGTTGTGAAGAAGTCTATAGCTTCGTCAATGGTCATTTCCAGAATATCAGCTATATTTTTTCCTTCATAATTAACATCAAGTATCTCTTGTTTAAACCGTTTGCCATGACAGGTTTCGCATTCCAGCACAATGTCGGCCATAAATTGCATCTCAACCGTAATGTGACCTTCTCCCTGACAGGTTTCACATCTACCGCCTTCCACATTAAATGAAAAATGTTTTGGCTTATAATCATTTAGTTTACTTAACTTTTGCTTTGCAAATAAATCCCGTATGTCATCAAAAGCTTTTACATAGGTTGCCGGATTGGAACGGGAAGATTTACCAATAGGATTTTGATCCACCAACTCCAGATTTTCAATTTCTTTCCAATTTCCTTTAAGTTCTGAAAAGCTACCGGGCTTATCTGCACTGATACCCAGTTTTCTTTGAAGGGCAGGAGTTACTATTCCTTTCATTAAAGTGCTTTTTCCTGATCCACTGACTCCGGTTATAACAGTAAGACAGTGTAGGGGGAGTTTTACATCAATCCCTTTAAGGTTGTTTTCACGGGCTCCGGTTATTTCAATAAATTCTTTTGTTTTTCTTCTAATCTTAGGAACTTTAATTTCTCTTTGACCATTTAAGTATTCAGAAGTCAATGTATGAGTTTTCATCATTTCGCTGTAGGTTCCTGCAAAAACTACTTTTCCACCAAGACTGCCCGCTTGAGGGCCTATGTCAACGAGATAATCAGCAGCTTTCATAATATCTTCATCATGTTCAACCACAACCACCGTATTTCCCAGATCTCGTAGTCTTTTCAATACAGAAATTAAACGATCCGTGTCACGGCCATGAAGTCCAATGCTGGGCTCATCCAGTATATATATAGATCCAACCAGGCTGCTTCCCAAAGAAGTTGCTAAATTAATTCTTTGCGATTCTCCACCGGAAAGGGTATTGGATGCTCGGTTTAAAGTAAGGTACCCTAAACCTACATCAAGTAGAAACTCTACTCTGCTGTTAATCTCGAGGAGAAGGCGCTTTGCTATTTGCTGTTGAAACTCGGTTAGCTTTAAATGTTTAATAATTTCGTACAACTGATTTAAAGGTAAATCTATCCAGTCATTGATAGAATATCCATCTATTTTGACATAGTTGGTTTCGGGTCTTAAACGTTTGCCGTTGCATTCTGGGCAGATAGTTCTGCCTCTGTATCTTGACAACATGACCCTATACTGTATTTTATAAGTATTTTCTTCCAGCATTTTGAAGAAATTATTCAGAGAAGGGAAATTTTTGCTGCCATCACCTTTCCAAAGAATATCTTTTTGATCGTCTGTGAGTTCATAATAAGGTTTATGAATTGGAAATTTAAGCTTTGAAGTTTGTTTAATAAAATTGTCTTTCCATTCACTCATTTTTTCACCCTTCCAGCAAACTATAGCATCTTCAAAAATTGAGATGTTTTTATTAGGAATAACTAAATCCTGATCAATTCCAAGAATTTTACCATATCCTTCACACACTGGACAAGCTCCATAAGGATTATTAAAACTAAAGAAATGAATTGTAGGTTCTAAGAATTGTATGTCATCCAATTCAAATGCATTGGAAAAATGGGTAGTTTCTCCGCTTTCTGTATTTACTATGATACATTGTCCTTTTCCTTCATAAAAAGCAGTTTGCACACTATCGGCAAAACGTTGAAGAAATTCTTCTTGATGTTCAATGGAAAATCTTTCAATGACCAAATGGATCAACGTATTTTTCTCCGGAGAATATCCAAAACTTTCCAAATCTTCTATTGATATTACCTTTCCCTCAATTTCAAGTCGAACATAGCCTTGCCCTTTAAGTGTTTGAAGTAATTGATTAAAATCTTTATCCATTAAATCTAATGGCGATAATAACAGGTATTTACCTCCTTCAGATAAAGAATTTACATAATTGATAACATCGGAGACTTCATCTTTTTTAACTTCTTCGCCTGATATAGGAGAATATGTTTTGCCTATCCTCGAAAACATCAAACGTAAGTAATCATAGATTTCAGTTGTTGTGCCTACTGTTGAACGAGGATTACCGGAAATTACTTTTTGCTGTATGGCAATAGCAGGAGCTAAGCCTTTAATATCATCAACCTGGGGTTTTTCAAGTTTTCCTAAAAACTGACGAGCATAAGAACTTAAACTTTCAACATATCTTCGCTGACCTTCCGCATATAAAGTATCAAATGCTAATGTGGATTTTCCACTACCCGAAACCCCGGTTACTACAGTTAATTGATTTTTAGGAATGGAAAGGTCGATATTTTTAAGGTTATGTAAATGTGCATTTTTAATATAAATCAGATCCTGATTGATGGAGGAATCTTTTTCAGAGACTTTTGTATTCAAGTTATTGATTTTAATTTAATTGTGATAAATTATAAACAGTTTTCGAAGTTTGTAAAAACAAGGAACAAAGATACTGAATTTAAAAATTTAATGAAGGAGTAATTTAAATAATTTATTGGTTACAAAAATAAAAACCACCTGTTAAGGTGGTTTTTATCGTTTTCATAACATCTAAGGATATTTCCCGTTTATTTTGAAAGGTCAACAGTATCAGCTCCCGGTGCAATATCTGCTACCGTTTTAACTGCGTTTTTTACACTAGCTTCACTATCGTAATGATCGCTGGTTCCTACTACCTGACCGTTACCTGCTTTTAAGTTAAAATACCATTTTTTGTTAGAGGCTTGTTTCAATTCGAAACGATCTTCATTTTTAGAATTTCTTTTTACGGAACTAACTCCTTTCTGACAATTGGTTTTTTGGGTATAACTTTCACTTGAAAGAATTGTATGTCCGCTTTTTTCTTTTAGTCTAAATCTAAAATTTCCTGTTTTGTCTTTAAAAATTTCAAACATAGTTGTCTATTTTTTAATGTTAATATGACATAATGTAAGAAAATATCGTGCCAAATTTTTATAAACTCTTAGGCTTTCTATGTTAAGGGTTAGTGTAATAAATATTAATAAAAACTTAAAGTCAGATAAATAATGGGTTTTAGCGGTTTTTTATTAATTTGAAAAAAGTGAAGCTGCTAGGCGTAAATTATTGTAAATTATTATTTTTCTTAATTAATATTATACTTATGGGATAAAATAAATTAATCAAAGGCTTGAAAATTACGAGATATTCAGTTATATCAATTTTTTAAATGTTTTACGTTTTTTATGCACTACAGGATTAAATTCTTTCCATAATAGCTGAACATTTAAATTGTCTATAAGTTGCGGGTTTGTTTCCATATATCGTAACCCATATTTTTTATATGTTTGAAATATATTACGGAAAACCAATGAAGTAATCCCTTTTTTCTGATAATTAGGATGAACTCCGATCAATAAAGACTCAGCCGTATTGGTCTTCTTCACAGCCGTATATAAATGATACCAACCCCATGGGAATAATTTACCTCCGGACTTTTGTAAAGCATCTGCAAAAGATGGAGATGTAACGGCAAAGGCACATAGTTTTCCATTTTTATCAGTTACGCAGTTGACAAATTCAGGAATTAGAATTTTCAGATATTTCTTTTTGTAAAAGCTTATTTCATTTTTTGTAATAGGTACATAAGAATCTAAAGAGCCATAGGTTTTCTCAAGCAAGTCAAAAATAGGATATATAAAAGGTTCCATTTCCTGCTTATTTCTAAATGTAAAACTTTTTAAATCGTATCTTTTCTGAATTATATCTGCAAATTTTGTGACTTTTTCGGGCAGTTCTTCCGGAAGTGTTAAATAATTTTCGACCCACTCATTAGCGGTAGTAAAACCTAAAGCTTTTAGATGAGATTCGTAATAGCTGTAATTGTACAATGCTATCATAGTAGATTTTTTTTCAAAACCTTCTGTCAGTAAACCTGCTTTGTCTAAATTGGAAAAACCAACAGGTCCTTCGATATATTCTAATCTTTTTTTCTTGCCTATCTCAATAACCTTATGAATAAGTTTTTTAGTAACTTCAATGTCATCAATTACATCAAACCAGCCAAAGCGAATTTTTAATTTTTTTTGCTTTTCAATTTCTTGATTATTTATAATAGCGGCAATTCTTCCAACAACTTTTTTATCCTTATAAGCTAAAAAATAGAACACTTCGGCATGTTCAAAAACAGGATTTTTATTCTTGTCCAAGCACTCAAGTTCTTCCTGTATTAATGAAGGTACATAGAACTTATTCCCTTTATATAAAGATAATGGGAATTTTACAAAATTTTTTAAACCGCTTGAAGAAGCAATTTCTTTTACTTCAATTTCCATAAGAGCTGCAAATATAAGGCATGCATTATTTATTACCAATACTTTATTATCTGCGTGCTATAATTATCAAATCGCTAATAAAATGTATTAAAATAAGCTGGGTAATTAATTGTATTTAAAGTTAATAAAATAGTTTTAAAACATTTTGATTGTGTTAAATGTAACTATTTGTTTAGTTTTATATCAGTGTCTAAATGATTATATTTGTAAAGTTTATCGAAATAAGAACAATATAAAATCAGAATTAATTAAACATGAATTTGTCTCCTAACCTAGAGAGTTATATTGAACAAAATATGGACGAAGAGCCGGCCTTGTTACGATTATTAAGAAGAGAAACCTATCAGAAAACCACTCAGCCCCATATGATATCCGGAATATTGCAGGGAAGGATATTAAGTATCCTTTCAAAAATTATTTCTCCCAAACTTATTGTGGAAGTAGGAACATTTACCGGATATTCTACTTTATGCTTAGCCGAAGGATTGCGAAAAGATGGTGAAATCATAACTATTGATAAAAATAAAGAAACTTCTTACCTGCCTAAAAAATATTTTAAGCAGTCTGAATATGTAAATCAAATTAAATTTATTGAGGATGATGCACTAAATGCATTGAGGGGTATTAAGACGGCTATTAATTTGGTTTTTCTGGATGCAGATAAAGAAAGATATTCAGATTATGTGGATCTTATAAAGCCCTTATTAAGTTCAGGAGGAGTTATTTTAGCAGATAATATTTTGTGGAAAGGCAAAGTTGCATCTGATGCTAATGATAATAAGACTGAGTCAATTAGAGCTTTCAATAAAAAAATTAACGAAGACAAAGACTGGGAGGTAGTTATTTTACCAGTTCGTGATGGCATAAGTATCATTAGAAAAAAATAAATTTGCAGTTATGAGTAAATCTATTTGTCAGGTTAGTGTAGCTCCTGTCCGAAAAGAACCTTCAGATGCTTCAGAAATGGTTACGCAACTTTTGTTTGGAGAAATATGTGAGGTCTTAGAAGTAAAGAAACAATGGATTAAGATAAAAATTATTTTCGATGAATATGAAGGATGGATAGATTCGAAACAGGTTACAAGTTTAAGTGAGCTTGAATATGCAAATTTTCAGCAAGAAATTATGTTCATTTCTGAACCTTTTAGCTTACTGGTTTCTAAAAATGAACCTTTTCCAGTAACTATCGGTGCAGAAATCCACCTTCTCAATGAAGAAGGAGAATTCGAACTTACTTCCAATAACAAGTTTCTTGTAGATGAACCATTAATAAAAGGGAAACAAAATAAAAGTCAAATTCTGGAATTAGCTTTTAAATATATCAATACGCCTTACTTATGGGGAGGAAAAAGTACTTATGGAATAGATTGTAGCGGATTAGTACAAATGGTTTATAAAATGGCCGGGTATAAATTACCCAGAGATACTTATCAACAAGCTGAAGTTGGTCAGGTGCTTAGTTTTATCGAAGAAGCTGAGCCTGGAGATTTGGCTTTTTTTGAAAATGAAGAGGGTAGAATTATTCATGTCGGGTTTATTTTAGCTGATCAAAAAATTCTTCATGCTCATGGCAAAGTACGAGTTGATAACTTGGATTATACAGGCATTTTTAATTCTGATTTAAACAGGTATACACATCAGTTGAGAGTGATGAGGAAAATTTTCTAAGTACAATAGGTTATAGCCATTACTTAAAACGTGTTTTTTCAATTGCATGAAAAGAACGTAGAAAAATATGAAGAATAAATTTTCAGAGTACAAGATTGAAGTTGCGCTAGATGAAGTGGGGAGGGGTTGCCTGGCCGGGCCGGTTGTAGCTGCTGCTGTTGTTTTTCCGGAATCATACTTTCATAATGAAATTACAGATTCAAAGAAATTAAGTGCTTCTAAGCGTAAAGAGCTGGAAGTTCAGATAAAAGAGAATGCCGTTGATTTTGCTATTGCAGAGGTTTCTCCTCAAAAAATAGATGAGATTAATATACTGAATGCTAGTTTTTTAGCTATGCATAAGGCGATAAATGCGTTAACTGTCTTACCTGAATTTTTATTAGTTGATGGGAATCGGTTCAATCCATATAAAAATATTCCTCATTACTGTGCAGTAAAAGGAGATTCTCTTTATTTAAATATTGCAGCTGCGTCGATTTTAGCAAAAAATTACAGAGATCATTTGATGGAAAAGCTGGCACAGGAATTTCCTCAATATCAATGGGCTAAAAATAAAGGCTATCCGACGATTGCTCATCGCGAAGCTATTTCAAGGTGCGGAATAACTGTTCATCACCGTAAATCATTCAGATTGTTGCCGACCCAATTAACGTTGGATTTTTAAATAGATTTGCATGATTTACGGGAAAATTGGGAAAAAAAAGGTATATTTGCAACAAGAAATTTTTATATAGCGTGGAGTATTTAAAATTAATTAGAATTCAACAGTGGGTTAAAAATTCTTTTGTTTTTTTACCTATTTTTTTTGCCGGTAAATTATTGGATTTTCAATTATTAATGAATACTATCATTGGCTTTTTTGCATTTTCATTTATTGCAAGTTCTATATATGTTATTAATGACTATGTAGATATTGAAAGTGACCGTCAGCATCCTGAAAAAAAGAACCGGCCTTTAGCGAGCGGTAAAATAAATAAAAAACAGGCAATATTGGTATTTATCACCTTGTTTGCTTTAGCTTTTTTATGTTGTTTCGTTTTGGATTCAGTAAAAGTTGCGATAATAATCTCAGTTTATTTTATCATGAACCTGGCGTATAGTTTTAAACTTAAACATATTGCATTAATTGATATAACCATTATTGCTTTAGGTTTCTTGTTACGGGTTTTTGTGGGAGGTTATGCAACAGGCCTTCTGGTTTCCATATGGGCTATAATGCTTACATTTTTCCTGGCTTTGATTATGGGTATAGGTAAAAGGAGGGGAGAACTCATCAATGCTGAATTAACCGGAAAAACTCGTAAAGCTCTTGATGGATATAATATCCAATTTACAGATGTAGCCATGACCGTCGTTTCAACATGCTCCGTCGTTTGTTACATCATGTATACGTTGGATCCCGATGTTAAAAAGAATTTCCATTATTCCGTTGTTTATACTGTAATATTCGTAATACTGGGAATATTAAGATATTTGCAACTAACTTTTGTTTATAATAAAACAGAATCACCCACAAAAGTGGTATATAAAGATCATTTTCTTCAGATTGTTATAGTTCTATGGGTGGCTGTTGTGTTTATACTCAAATACTCAAAATAACCATAATATGCAAAAAACGGCTATGAAACATGAAATTACAAACTGGGGGAAATATCCGGTAGTAGAAACTCAATTTCATGAAACATCTGATATTTTAAAAATACAAAAGATTATAAAAGAAAGTGGTTCGGTTATAGCCAGAGGAAATGGAAGATCTTACGGAGATAACTCACTTAATAAAGAGAACATTGTTTCAACGATAAAACTGAATAAATTTATATCGTTTGATCGTGAGAACGGAATTTTTGAATGTGAATCAGGAGTAATTCTTTCTGAAATTTTAGATACCGTTGTACCGGAAGGTTTTTTCCTTAAAGTAACACCCGGAACTAAATTAATTACAGTCGGAGGAGCAATAGGCTCGGATGTACATGGAAAAAATAATCATAAAGAAGGATGTTTTGGGGATTGTTTAATAGACTTTGTTATCATTACAGAAACAGGAGAGATAAAAAAATGTTCAAGAGAAGAAAATTCGCAGTTGTTTTGGGATACACTAGGAGGAATGGGGCTTACCGGGGTAGTAATTTCTGCCAGATTTAAACTAAAAAAAATTCAAACTGCTTATATAAGGCAAAGAGTATTGAAAGCAGATAACTTAGATCAGATTTTTCAGTATTTTGATGAACTCGAAAAATGGACCTACAGTGTAGCATGGATTGATTGTCTACAGAAAGGCGATAAAATAGGGCGTTCAATATTAATGGTAGGAGAAAGTGCAAATCTAACAGATTTGCCAACTAAATGGAAAGGAAATCCTTTAAACCCGAAGAAAAAGAAAAAATTAAATATTCCGTTTAATTTTCCATCTTTCGTTTTAAACACGTTAACGGTTAAGGCCTTTAATTTTCTTTACTACTTCAAGCAACGACAAAAGATAATTAATAATGTGGTAGATTATGATACCTTTTTCTACCCTTTAGATGCAATAAACAACTGGAACCGTATTTATGGGAAAAACGGTTTTATTCAATATCAATTTATCATTCCTAAAGAAGTTGGTAAAAAAGGGATGACTGAAATACTTAAGACAATAGCAAATAGTGGTCAAGGTTCTTTTTTGGCTGTACTAAAGCTGTATAAAAAAGGTAGCCCTGAAGCCCATAATTCTTTTCCTATAGACGGATATAGTCTGGCGCTGGATTTTAAAATTAACAGTAAGCTTCCTGCACTGGTATCTCAGCTTGATGAGATTGTTGAACAGTATAATGGACGAATTTATTTGGCTAAAGATTCAATGTCTAAAAAATCTTTGATTGATTATGTAAAGGTGCCTGAAACAGGAAAGTTTGATTCTGTTCAGCATCAAAGAATAAAAAGCAATAGATAATTTAATGAAGAACGGAGAATATAAATATTATTTTTTATTTGTTCTCTTAGTAGCAGGAATTAGCTTTGTCCCGTTTTTTTTATCTTATGGAGGAATCAATAGCGATGCAGTTGCATATTTTAAATTAGCAAAAGAATTTCCCCAAGTAACAAGTAATCTATTTCCTATTGGATATCCTTTATTGTTAAAACTAGGATACTATTTTACTCATGAGTTTTATTTTAGTTCGCGCATTATCTCCGTTTTAAGTTTTTCAGTTATAGGATTGTTTTCGTATTATAAAAAGTTTTATTTTAAAGAAACTATTTTATTATTATCCTTCAGGTTTTACTTTTCCTTGTATATGAATTCTTTTTCAGAGACTATCTTTCTTTCAATAGTATACTTTTTAATATACTACTTTCATGAATATATTTCAGGATATAAAAAAAGAGGTAAATTTATAGTTCCGGCAAGTCTCTTAACAATATATATGGTAATGATCAGGTATTCAGGGGTATATATTTATATAGGGATTGGTTTTTTTTTAATATATCACACAATAAGAAATAATTTATTTTTAAAAATTTTATCACAAAGTTATTTTTACTATTATTTATTTTCATTAGTAGGAATAGCAATTTATTTAAGTTTTAATTATTATAATTTTAATAGTTTTTTTGGAGAGCAAATTAGAGGAGTTCCAGATATTGCTGATTGGAAGATGTTTACATATGATAATCTGCTGGGGGTAATCAATGTAATAAATCCAGTTTTTTCCATTAAGTTGAAAAATTATTTTGGACTTTCTATATTACTCATTACAATTGATCTATTGTTTTTGTTAATCATTATTATATTTTACAGTAAAAATTTAAAAAAAATTACAGCCTTCCATCAAATGCTATTGATTACTGGAGTAACCTATCTTATATTAATGTTTGGTTCAGAGTATAAGCAAAGCATAGAGCCGCTAAATATGAGGATGTTGGCTCCAGCATCCGTATTATTATGCTTTTCAATTCTTATAGTACTATTTAAGGTGTATCCATCAAAAAAAAATTATATGTTTGCCTTAGGCTGCTTTTCAGTATTTTTTACACTAATTAACCAATTAAAAAATCCGGTAAATTTTTTATCACATAAGTTTAAAATAGACAGAATAGTAAAAGAAAAAGAGGGTGTAAAGTATTTTTATGATGATATTCCAAATGAAAAAAATATTTCTATTTACAGAATACCTTTTACAAATAAAAAAATAAAATATATCCATCCCTATATGCAATCAGGTTTTATTAATTCAACAATTGTAAGGACATATAATCCAAATATTGTATTAATAAAAAGTGATAGTACTATAAGAAATAAAAATTTAATTATATATAATTCAGAATTAAGATGATAATATTAGGAGCTACTTCAGACATCTCACAAGCTTTTGTTGAAAAGGTGTTATCGGAAACAAAAGAAATTATTCCAGAAGTGTATTTGATAACTTCAAATCCAAAAGAAACAGAAAGATTTGCCAGACATATACAGGTAAAGTACAAGCAAGAGTCTAAAGTAATTCATTTGGATATTACCAAAGAAATCGACTATTCATTATTTCAAAACATTGAATCTCAATTAGTGTTTTGCGCTACCGGATTTTTAGGTAAAAATACTGAGGATGGATTATATGATGAAAAAAATACAGAAAGAATAATTGAAATCAATTACTCTAAACTAGTTCCGCTTATTAACTTTTGGGCTCAAAAATTCGAAGAGGCTAAAAAAGGAACTATTATAGGACTATCTTCTGTTGCCGGATTAAGAGGAAGGCAAAGTAACTTTATATATGGAAGCGCAAAAGCCGGATTTATGGTTTATTTAGATGGATTAAGAAATTATCTCTTTCATAAAAATGTTCACGTTATGACGGTACTTCCGGGTTTTATGGATACTAAAATGACTGCAGGACTTCCTTTGCCTAAACCATTAACAGCCAATCCTTCTCAGGCAGCTTCAATCATTTATAAAGCATATAAAAAGAAAAAAAATAAAATCTATGTTACAGGAATATGGTGGGTAATAATGTCTATAGTAACTAACATTCCAGAGTTTATTTTCAAAAAAATGAAAATGTAATTTTATAGGTAGATGAAAAGACTTTATCTTTTTGATTTTGATGGTACTCTTACTAATAAAGATACCATGTTTGACTTTTTACAATTTAGTTTCCCTAAGAATTACACAACGGCTTTTATACAATTTGTGCCGATTTTTCTATTAACTAAATTTAAAATTTTAAAAGCGGAGAAAGCAAAACAAAAATTTATTGCTCATTTTTTAAAAGGGAAAACCAAGGATGAGATAGAGATTTTATCCAATAACTATTTTGAATATAGGAAAGATTCAATATTTAGAAAAAGAGCACTCAGTTATGTTAAAGATTTAGCTCATGAAGAAAATAAATATATTGTAACCGCTTCTCTGGACATATGGGTTAAGCCATTTGCAAAATATTTAGGAGTAAGATTAATATCTACTCAGGCAGAATTTGTAAACGATGTTTTTACAGGAAATTTTGCAACTCCCAATTGTAATTATAAACAAAAAGTTGCTCGTATTATTGGAGAGATTCAATTATCTCAATTTAAGGAAGTATATGCATTTGGAGATACAAATGGAGATAAATTTATGCTAAAACTGGCAACCAATCCCCATTTCAAGTATTTTGAATAAGTATTAAAAGATAATTACAACATAAAAAAGAAGGATATTTAATTTAAATATCCTTCTTTTTTATAATTATTGATTCATGAAAGAATCATGATGTATCAATGTAATTTAATTGAATACAAATTATGCATATGCATAATGTATTTTTCAGAGTGAGTGGTATTATAACTCATAAATTTTATTTAAAGACTTAATAAACCTTTAACGCTAATATTATACATATCTTTCAGCCTGAGTTTACACAGTAAAGAACTTCAGATATAGAAATTAACAAATGTAGTTTTTAATCCTCAATATCTAATTTATCCTGAGTAAAAGAACATGAAATTTTAAACTTCATTGGATCTTCCTGGGTGATAAAATCTTCACAATAGCCTTTCCAGATAAGTTTTAAATTTCCTTGTTCATCTTTTCCAAATTTTAAATCGTTTTCGTCTGTTTCCAAATTATCCTCATCATTAATATTGAGGTTAGTATAAAACAGCTCTTCAACATCTCCATTTTCGTTTTCTTTTTCCTCAAAAGAAGGTATCTGGAAATTTTTACCAATCAATTGGCCTATAGTTTTTTCCGATATTTCAAAATCTTCAACAGTAAAAGAAACTTGAGGATATTCATTTTGATATGAATCTTCTTCAACATGATCCAGATCATCGTCTGATTCAATTTCAATTACTAAAGTATTTTTTTTGTTCAGGAAAACCACTTTACAAAAACATTTCCTGATATGATATTCAAGTGTTTCATCAGGATGATAAAACTTAATTAACCCTTTCATCTTGTTTTATAGGATATTTTTTAAATATATTTAATTTTTTGTTGTTCAAAAATAATAACCTTTTTTAAATTCCTTTTAATATAAAGTATGATTTTTTACCTCTTTGTAGTAAAATATATTTTTGTTGTATTAAAAAGTCGGAATTTACAATAAGATCTTCTTTGATTTTTTGTTGATTAATTGATATTGAGTTTTCTTTTAAAGCTCTTCGCGCCTCACCTCTCGAAGATAAAAAACCACTAAGTTCAGATAAAACATCTATTACAGGAATTCCATTACGAATTGCATCTAAAGAAATTTCTTTTTGAGGAACTCCTTCAAAAAGGGTTAAAAATGTATTTTCATCAAGAGACAAAAAATCTTCTTGTGTTGATTTCCCAAATAAAATTCCTGATGCTTTAATCGCTTTATTTGTTTCTTCTTCTCCGTGAACCCATTGGGTAATTTCCTGAGCCAGCTTTTTTTGAAGTATTCTTGCCGCCGGATTTTCGCTATGAATTTGAATCAGCGAATCAATTTCATTCTTTGAAAGAAAAGTGTAAATTTTTATATATTTCTCGGCTTCAGTATCCGCAACGTTAAGCCAGAACTGGTAAAATTTAAATGGAGACGTTCTATTGGCATCTAACCAGATATTTTCACCTCCTTCACTTTTACCGAATTTAGATCCATCTGCTTTAGTAGTCAAGGGACAGGTTAAAGCATAAGCCTCCTTTCCAATCTTTTTACGTATCAGTTCAGTTCCTGTAGTCAGGTTTCCCCATTGATCAGAGCCACCCATTTGCAATTTTACATTATTCTCTTTAAAAAGATAGTAAAAGTCGTATCCCTGAAGTAATTGGTAAGTAAATTCTGTAAATGACATTCCCTCTTGAAATTCTCCATTAAATCTTTTTTTAACAGAATCTTTGGCCATCATATAATTTACAGTAATATGTTTTCCAATATCACGGGCAAACTCAAGAAAAGATACATTCTTCATCCAGTCGTAATTATTTACTAAAACAGCTGAATTTGGTTTGTCACTATCAAAATCTAAAAAACGGGATAGTTGCGATTTAATACCGGCAAGATAATTATTTAAAGTATCATCATCTAGTAGATTTCTTTCATTGCTTTTGCCGGAAGGATCACCGATCATTCCTGTAGCTCCTCCTATTAAAGCCACGGGTTTATGACCGTGTTTTTGTAAATGAACCAAAAGTAAAATAGGAACCAGGCTTCCTACATGAAGAGAATCTGCCGTAGGGTCGAATCCAATATATCCTGACGTCATTTCTTTATTTAATTGTTCTTCCGTTCCTGGAATTATGTTGTGAATTAATCCTCTCCAGGTTAACTCTTCAATAAAAGAATTCATAGCATATAAATATTTTAATGAGCAAAGTTAAAATTTTTAACTAAATCAGTATCGTTATAAAAATAAAATTATATCTAAAATTATCTTTTATAATCAAATAGGTTGCCCCTTTTAAGCTTAATGTTTTAATTTGGAGTTTAAATTGTATCTTTGGAGACTGTTTTTAGAGTTCATTTTCTGATAAACTACTATTTATTATAACTATGAATTTAATTGATAAATATATTTTATTATTTAAAAAAAATAAAAAAGTTCATTTTTTTGTTTTCTTCTCCACATTAGTTTTTT
This sequence comes from Apibacter sp. HY039, assembly GCF_004023655.1. Lineage (NCBI taxonomy): Bacteria > Pseudomonadati > Bacteroidota > Flavobacteriia > Flavobacteriales > Weeksellaceae > Apibacter > Apibacter sp. HY039. The sequence goes on from NZ_SAYM01000001.1 coordinate 323,540, forward strand.
TAAGTGCATTTATGATTTATTCGTTTCAACCGGGTTCATATCTGTTTTTAGGTCATGATATTGATTTTCATGTAATGAGACTAAAAGCTCTTGAAGAAGCATTATCTGACGGTAGATTTCCTGTTTATATAGACTATGAATCAGTAAATGGTTATGGATATCCATCTAAGTGGTTTTATCCTGATATTTTGTTAGTTCCATTTGCTTTTTTAGCTAAAATTACAAATCTTATTTTTGCCTATAAATCATTACTTTTTATTATGAGTATATTGTGTGGTATACTCATGTATATTTCTATGAAGCGAATGTTTAAAAGCTTTTACATTGCTGCCACCAGTTCATTAATATATACCTTTTCATTTTATCGTATTCAGGATTTATTTGAAAGATCGGCTTTGGGAGAATCATTATCGTTTACCTTTTTACCCATTGCATTTTTAGGTTTTTATGAAATAATTAAAGGAAATTATAAAAGATGGTACATACTTTCAATTGGAATGACGTTAATTATTTTCTCACATGTTCTGTCTGTTTTTTTAACGGCAATCACACTTTTCCTGTTGTTGATTTTTTATCTCAGAAGTTTATTGAAAGAAACCATCAGAATAAAATATTTATTTTATTCAGTAATACTTACTATAGTTTTATCAGCGTATTTTTTATTTCCTTTAATCGAGCAGCTAAATTCAAATTTATTTTATTATAATACACATCCATTATTTTACCTTAAAACATTTACGGTGGATCCTATCATGATTTTATGGGGGATGACAGCTGGAAATATATATCCTAATCAGGATAAAAATATTTTTTTAGTATCTATGGGTTTAACCATGGGTATGGCTCTTGTGCTACGATTATTTATTAAAAGCAAATATATAAAAATTAAAGGTGTAGATTTGGGAGTGTGTATAGGATTACTTTATATTCTCGCATCAGCAAAGTTTTTCCCATGGGATATTTTTCCTTTCAGTAAATTAGAAATTATAAGATTTCCTTGGAGACTTTACGAGTTTGCCTGTTATTTTTTTTCGATAGCAGGAGCATATTATTCATATATACTTTTCAAAACTTTTACTTCCAGATGTCTAGTTTTTAGTTTTTATTTTATAACAATTGTTTTTGTTCTTTATAATGAAGGAAATACCGCCAGAAATAAATTTGAAGAATATAATCCTTTAACCATAGAAAGAAACTCAGATAATGTTTATGGACAGGGAGCTCTCGAATATATTTCTTCTAAAGTTCCTTCGATAAAGTATCCTGAGCAAAGAGAAAAAAAGGTTAAGAACCTCCATGCTTCAACTCAAATATCAGAATATAATATCAATAAAGGAATAACGCAATTTGAAATCAACACTCTAAATAAAACGGATGCTTTGGAGTTACCTTTATTTTATTATAAAGGATATCATGCCGATTTGAACGGAGTAAATTTGAAAGTTTCTGAAAGTAAAAATGGATTATTGGAAATTCCGCAAATTAAAGGGCAGGGTAGGGTTAAGATTCAATATTCAGGAACATTGATTCAAAAATTAAGCCCTTACATAAGTGTGTTGAGTTTTGTAATTTTGCTAATCTGTTTGATTCAAAATAACAGAAAAGAAAACAATGAAATTTATTGACAATAAAGGGAATACTGATCCTCAAATAAATTTGGCAATTGAAGAGTATATAATATCTTATTTGCCTGTTGAAATTGAACCTTATTTATTATTTTATATAAATCAACCATCCATAATTATTGGTAAGCACCAGAATACTATAGAGGAAATCAATACTCAATATGTCGAAGAAAATAATATAAAAGTAGTAAGAAGATTATCCGGAGGAGGAGCCGTTTATCATGATCTAGGAAACTTAAATTTTAGTTTTATTACTCAAGATGATGGAAACAGTTTTTCAAATTACCGGAAATTTTTAAAACCGGTGATTAAAGCGCTGAAAAATATGGGTGTTGATGCAGAGTTGAAAGGGCGAAATGATGTGGTAGTTGGTGAAAGGAAAATAAGTAGAAACGCACAATTTGCTTCAAAAGGAAAAATAATAACTCACGGAACCTTGTTGTTCAAAAGCAATATAGATGAGGTTGTTAACTCATTAAATGTTAGGAAAGATAAAATAGAATCTAAAGGTATTAAATCTATACGAAGCAGGGTTGCCAATATATCAGAGTTTATGAATGAGAGTATCTCTATAAATGAATTTCGTGAAAATTTACTTTTACAAATATTTAATGTAAATCATTTGGATGAAATTAAATCCTACCCTTTAGGTGAAAACGATTGGAATAAAATTAATCAGATCTCAGATGAAAGATATTCAAATTGGGAATGGAATTACGGACGTTCTCCAAAATTTTATATAGAGAATCGTAAGAGATTTTCTGTAGGATCAATTGATCTACGTTTAAATGTTGAAGAAGGAATAATAACACAGATTAAAATCTATGGAGATTTTTTTGGGATAAAAGACGTTCAGGATATAGAAAATAAACTTATTGGAGTGAGATATACACAGGAATCGGTTTATCAGGCTTTACATGAGGTCGATCTTACACTATACTTTGGAGAAGTAGCATTGAGTGATTTTGTGAAATTGATCTATTAAAAAAGTGGATTTACATATGCAAATCCACTCATAGTATTTTTTATTGGGTTTACAGCCTAAACTACTCCTTGTGCTAGCATGGCATCTGCAACTTTTACAAAACCGGCAATATTTGCACCTTTAACATAGTTAATAGATCCATCTGCTTCAGTACCATATTTTTTACAGTTATCATGTATTCCTATCATGATTTCTTTTAAACGTAAATCAACCTCTTCACTACTCCAGTGCATTCTCATTGAATTTTGACTCATTTCCAACCCTGATGTAGCAACTCCTCCAGCATTGGATGCTTTACCCGGCGAGTATAATATTTTATTATTAATAAACTCGTGAACAGCATCTAAAGTACATGGCATGTTAGCTGCTTCGGTTATGCAGAGAACTCCGTTTTTAATTAATTCATGGGCATCATGAATGTCTAATTCATTTTGAGTTGCGGCAGGTATGGCAATATCGACCTTTTGTTCCCAAGGTCTTTTTCCTTCATAAAATACGGCAGAAGGGTATTTTTCAATGTAATCCTGAACCTGATCGTTACCGCTCATCCTCATTTCAAGTAAATATTCAGTTTTTTCATCAGAGATACCCTCTGAGTCATAAACATATCCGTCAGGACCGGAAATTGTTACAACCTTTCCACCTAATTGATTTACTTTTTTAATAACTCCCCAGGCAACATTTCCAAAACCAGAAACCGCAAAAGTTTTACCCTCAATTTTTTCCCCTATAGTTTCCAGCATTTTTTCACAAAAATAGACTACTCCATAACCTGTAGCCTCAGGTCTGATTAACGAACCACCATAAGATAGACCTTTTCCGGTTAATACGCCCGTAAACTCATTTTGTAATCTTTTATATTGACCAAATAAATATCCTATTTCTCTAGCACCTACACCTATATCACCTGCGGGTACATCAGTTTCTGCACCAATGTGTTTAGACAGTTCAGTCATAAACGATTGACAAAAACGCATAATTTCAGCATCAGATTTACCTTTTGGATCAAAATCAGCCCCACCTTTACCACCTCCCATTGGTAGCGTGGTTAAAGAGTTTTTAAAAACCTGCTCAAAAGCAAGGAATTTCATAGTGCTTAAATTTACAGATGGGTGAAATCTCAATCCTCCTTTGTAGGGGCCGATTGCAGAATTCATCTGAACTCTGAATCCGCGGTTTACCTGTACATCTCCTTTATCATTAACCCAAGGAACTCTGAAAATAATAGAACGTTCAGGTTCTGTCATTCGTAATAACAAATTTTTTCTGTTATATCTGTCATGTTCTGAAATAAAAGGCATCACGGTTTCAGCAAACTCGCGTACAGCCTGTAAAAATTCCGGTTCATTAGGATTTCTCATTTCCACTAATTTCATGAACTCATCAAACTCTTGTTTCATATAATTAAACTATGGTTTTAATAATTTTTTGCTTTTAACAAATCTAATGCCATTTTCAGAATAAAAAAGTATTTTCAATAATTATTTTAATATTTTCAAATTTAATTTAAAACAAATAAATAAAGTATTAAAACAAGATAAAATAAAGTTTTGAAAATGATTGATTTAAAATACGCTCAGTTTACGCCTATTGAGACTAAACTACTTTTGTGTTTAAAATGAATGTAAAATAATGTATTTTTACATTCATTTTTAATTATAGTAAGTTGAGTATATGAAAAATTGGATTGAGGCTGCCAGATTACGGACTTTACCCCTTTCTTTAAGTGGTATTATTTTAGGTGGCATGTTAGCTAAATGGAAAGAAAGTTTTGATGGCAATATATTTGTTTTGTCCTGTTTAACAACTATTCTGTTTCAGGTGTTATCAAATTTTGCTAATGATTATGGAGATGGAACAAAGGGGACAGACAATGAGAACAGAATCGGTCCGGTAAGAGCTATACAATCAGGAGCAATAAGTCACAAAAAAATGTTCAAAGGAATTATTATTACCGTTATTTTATCTTTTATATCCGCAATAATTTTACTTTTTTATGCATTCATACCCAAATATTGGGAAGCATTTTTCATATTTATAGGATTAGGTATTGGCTGTATTTTGGCTGCCATATTCTATACTATGGGTAAAAAGCCCTATGGGTACATGGGGTTGGGAGATATTTTTGTATTTGTTTTTTTTGGGTGGGTATCTGTAATTGGAAGCGAATTTTTATATACTAAAACATTTAATTGGGATAGTTTACTTCCGGCTTCAGCAGTTGGATTATTTAGTGTTGCCGTATTAAACCTTAATAACATGAGGGATATAAAATCGGACAAAGACGCGGGTAAAAATACATTAGCCCTTCGTCTCGGCTTTCAAAATGCTAAATATTATCAATTATTATTAATGAATTTGCCTTTTATTTTATGTCTTATATTTTTACTTATTCATCAGGAGCAATTTTCAATTAGTCTGGATCATCTTACTACATTAAAACCATTTATATTTTTTATATTATTTTTACCAACTACGTGGTTAAGACGTAAAATTTTATATACAACAGATCCGGCTAATTTAGATTTATATATGAAACCTACAGCATTGCTTGCTCTTTTTTTTGCTGTATTATTTGGTATGGGACTTACATTGTAAAAGAAAAAAATTATGAGAAATATTAAACATATATTTTTTGATCTGGATAATACGCTTTGGGATACTGACAGAAATTCTATGCTTACACTCAAGCAAATGTATGAAGATGTAAAAGTAGAAGAAATTTATAATGTAAATTTTCAAGAATTTTATGATAGTTATTACCAAAGGAATGAGCATTTATGGGCCTTATTCAGACAGGATAAAGTAACAAAAAATGATATATTAAGCCAGAGATTCAAAAATACATTTGAAGAATTTGATATCAGAGATGAGGCAATACGTTCATACTTTGATGCTCATTTCTTAGAAAAAGTTGTAAAACACAATACTCTTATTGATAATACAGTTGAAGTATTAAGCTACTTAAAATCTAAGGGATATATCATGCATATAGTTTCTAATGGTTTTATAAAACCTACAAAACGAAAAGTTTATGATACACCGCTTAAAGATTATATAACCACCATTACAAGTGGAGAAGAAATTAACAAAAGAAAGCCAGCCAGAGAAGTTTTTGAATTAGGACTTGACAAGGCGAATGCAAACCCTGAGGAATCTTCATTTATTGGGGATGATTTTGAAGCGGATGTTTTGGGTAGTGATAATTTAGGGATGTTGGGTATTTATTTTAATTATAAAAAAGATAGTGATCTTTCAAAAATGAATGGTTTCCCAGTGATTAATAATTTAATTGAATTAAAGCAGCTATTTTAATTCTTATATGATAGAAATTTTTACAGATGGAGCATCTTCAGGAAATCCGGGTAAAGGAGGATATGGTATCATTATGCGTCTTAAAGGGACGAATTATGAGAAAACTTTTAGTCAGGGTTTTCGATTAACAACCAATAACAGAATGGAACTTATGGCTGTCATTGTCGCACTCGAAAAAATCAGTAAGCCCAATCAGGAGGTTGTAGTTTATTCTGATTCAAAATATGTGGTAGATGCTGTTAATAATAATTGGATTTATGGTTGGCAGAAAAAAAAATTTGAAAAAGTAAAAAATCCTGATTTATGGATTCGTTTTTTAAAAGTATATAAGAACCATAGGGTTAAGTTTCAGTGGATCAAAGGGCATGAAGGACATGTAGAAAATGAAAGAGCTGATAGATTGGCTGTGCAGGCTTCCCGTTCAGATTTGTTGTCTATAGATACGGACTATGAAAATCATAACACTAAACTCCTTTAATCTCCACACTTTAAAATCGTAATTATTTGATTAATCTACATTTATTTTATTGAAGAGATTCTATAAAGTATATCAGTAAGGATTAAAGTTTTGCGAGTAAGCGTAGTAACTGAATTTTGTTAGTATTGAAAACTAAGTTACTGTGTGGTATCTATATAAGGTAAAAGCAAATGTTTATAAACTGTTGATATTTTGTTGATAATTTTATAATTTAGCAAATTAATAATTATAAGCTTTAAAAATGAAAATCAAGAATATTTTATATGCTGGTTTCTCTATATGCTCCATTTTGCTGACGTCCTGTGTTTCCTATGAAACATCAGCTTCATATAAAAAGAAAAGCAATTCATCAAAAACTTCAAGGTATACCTACAATTCTAAAAAAAGCTCAGGACATTCTTCAAAAAAGTCAACTCCATATGTTAATAAAACAAAAAAAGAAGATAAGGCTGTTGTGCTCAAATCAGAAAAAGCCAATGTTTCTAAATCCAAAGATGTAAAAACAGTACTTAATGAGGCAGGGAAATATAAAGGTACGCCATATAAATACGGAGGTAGTACTTCAAGTGGTATAGATTGTTCAGGCTTGGTATGTGTAGCTTTCCAGAAAATAGATGTAAAGCTTCCCCGCAGATCGGTTGATATGTCTAATCAGGGCGATACCGTTCCTATATCCAGAGTTAAAGAAGGTGATCTTCTGTTTTTTTCGACAGGAGGTTCGGGGATTAATCATGTAGGAATAGTGTACGATATAAAACAGACAGGAGAAGTATCATTTATTCATGCTTCAACATCTAAAGGGGTAATGGTTAGTTCATTAGAGGAATCCTATTGGAAAGGGAAATTTATCAAAGCTAAAAGAGTATTATAACAATTATCATGTAATCAAATAAGCGTTTTTATTTCTTTTTTTCATACATTTAATTACAAATAATCCTTAAAAACGTAATTATGAAAAAAAGAACTCCCGTATCCACAATAATGACTAAAAGCCCGGTTACAGTGAATCTTACTGATGGGCTGGCAAAAGTAAACAGCCTATTCAAAAAACAAAGTATTAGGCATATTCCGGTAGTTTCCGGTAAAAAATTAATAGGTATCATAAGCCAGACAGATATTATGCGGCTTTCATTTGGAGATATATACTCCGGACAGGAAGAAATGGATAACTCACTTTTTGATATGTTAAGTATAGAACAGGTAATGGCTGCCCATCCAAAAACGGTAGCTCCTTCAGATACAATTAAAGAAGTGGCAGAAATTTTTGCCTCATCCTCATTCAGAGCTTTGCCTGTAATTCAGGAAGATGAAATTGTAGGGATTGTTACTACGACAGATGTTATTAAATACTTACTAGAACAATTTGATTGATTTAGTTATATACAAAACCATTATTTAGAATTAAGAGATTTTAAAGTTTGTAAACAATCTTATTATGATGATACAAAAATAAAAACCTTTCAAGCCGTTTAAAGCTTGAAAGGTTTTTTAACTAAGTATAAATTAATGTATTATTTATAAAGAACGTTTGTGAAATAACTTTTTAAAATAGTATAAAACATTCAAAGTTAATTCAAGTTATTAAACGCAAATAACGGGCAAATATTGAAGGAATATTGTTAAAAAAACGATAATATTATATTAAATATTTCTTTTTAACGACAGAAGGGGTAATTTTATAGACGAACAGAAAAAATAAAAGCTTCATTTAATGAAGCTTTTAATATAATATAAGGTTTTAATTAGATATTAAGAATAATATTGAGCTTTAAGTTCTTTTACTTTAGGGTCAGATAAGTACTCATCATAAGTCATATACCGATCAATAACACCTTTAGGAGTTAACTCAATAATTCTGTTACAAACAGTAGAAAGTAGCTCATGGTCATGAGAAGAAAGTAAAACAGTTCCTTTAAAATTATCCAGAGAGTTATTTAAGGCTGTTATACTTTCCAGATCTAAGTGGTTTGTAGGTTCGTCCAACAATAAAACATTAGCTTTAAAAAGCATCATTCTTGAGAACATGCAACGCATTTTTTCCCCCCCGGACAATACTTTACAAGATTTTAAAGCCTCATCACCACTAAAAAGCATTTTTCCTAAAAATCCACGAATATATTCTTCGTGTCTTTCTTCATCAGTATTAACATATTGTCTTAACCAGTCAATTAAGTTATCGTCAGATTGAAAATATTTAGTATTATCAAGAGGTAAATAACTTTGTTTTGTAGTGATTCCCCAAGTATAATTCCCCATATCGGCTTCAGTTTCTCCGGCGAGAATTTGGAAAAACTCTGTAATTGCAAGAGAATTTTTTGATAAAACAGCAATTTTATCTCCTTTTTTAAGATTGACATTTATATTGCTGAATAGTAATTCTCCATCTTTAGTTTTTTCAAGATCTTTAACATCTAAAATTTGATCTCCGGCATCTCTTTCCTGTTCAAATATGATGGCAGGATATCTTCTTGATGAAGGCTTGATATCTTCGATATTTAATTTTTCGATCATTTTTTTACGGGCAGTCGCCTGTTTGGCCTTAGCAACATTAGAGCTGAAGCGGGCGATGAATTCCTGTAATTCCTTTTTCTTTTCCTCAGCTTTTTTATTTTGTTGAGCTCTTTGTCTGGCGGCTAGCTGGCTTGCCTGGTACCAAAACGAATAGTTTCCTGTATAAAGGTTTAATTTAGCAAAATCTAAGTCGCAGGTGTGGGTACAAACTGCATCCAGAAAGTGTCTGTCGTGGGAAACGACAATGACTGTGTTTTCGTAATCTGCAAGAAAATCTTCCAGCCATGAAATGGTATCAATATCCAGATCATTGGTGGGCTCATCGAGAATAAGAACATCAGGATTACCAAATAATGCTTGAGCTAGTAATACACGAACCTTATCGGCATTTTCAAGCTCAGACATCATTTTATATTGCATATCATCTTTAATGCCTAAATTAGATAACAAAGTTCCGGCATCTGATTCAGCAGTCCATCCACCCATTTCTTCATATATTACTCCCAGTTCTCCGGCTTTCACACCATCGGCATCAGAGAAATCCGGTTTTGCGTATAATGCATCCATTTCTTCTTTTATATGGAAGAGTTTTTGATTTCCCTTCATCACGGTTTCAAGGACAGGATAAGAATCATAGGCAAAGTGATCTTGTTCAAGAACAGACATCCTCTTATCTGTTTCTAGACTCACACTACCCGTAGTAGGATCTACATCTCCGGAGAGAATTTTTAAAAAGGTTGATTTACCCGCTCCATTGGCTCCAATAATTCCATAGCAGTTTCCTTTAGTAAATTTCACATTTACTTCATCAAATAGAACTCTTTTTCCAAATTGTAAAGATAAGTTTGATACTGTAAGCATATACTTTAATAAATTTGCACAAAAGTAATAAGAAAAAATCTGATTATGAAATTTGAAAATAAAGTTAATATACTAAATAGAAAAGCCAGGTTCAATTATGAACTTATGGATAAGTATGAAGCAGGTTTGGTTCTTCATGGTACTGAAATAAAGTCAATTAGGTTAGGTAAAGCAAGTATAGCAGAGAGTTTTTGTCAGTTCATAAACGATGAATTATATGTGATAAATATGTCGGTGGATGAATATTTTTTTGGTACAAGATACAATCACTTGATAAAAAGGGAACGAAAATTGCTGTTACAGAAAAAAGAAATTAACAAATTATTAAGAAAGACAAAGGAGACGGGCTTAACGATTGTACCTACCCGCCTTTACGTAAATGAGAAAGGTTGGGCTAAGATACAGATTTATTTAGCTAAAGGGAAGAAAATTTATGATAAAAGAGAAACAATTAAGGAGAGAGAGACAAAAAGGAATATTAGCAGATTAGTCAAGAAATATTGATTTTTGTTTGTCTGTTAGTATTGAAAAACGTTATTTTGCAATTAAAATTAGATTTTATATATGAAAAAGTTCAATTTGTTAGTTACAGCAGCAGCGACCATGTTAGCTACTTCTGTATTCGCACAGAACACTTCCGATAAGTGGTATATCGGGATTGGGGCACATGCGACTGACCATACCTCTGTTCGTGGTATTTTTGACGGTTATTTTGACACAAGAGATTACAGCTTTGTACCTCCTTTATCAAAACTAACGGTAGCAAGAAGCATTGCTAAAAATTTCGCAGTAGATTTACAAGCTTCCATAGGCGAGGTTGATAACAAAAGGTTAAACATTAAAGATGAGTTTTTCCTTTTAGCTGGTTTAGGTTTACGATGGACTCCATTAAGTGAATCTAAATCTTTGAAATGGTTAGACCCTTACGTAAGAGTAGGTGCTAACTACCATAAATATTCCTATGATGGAATTAAAATCGATGCAGATCATCCTTACACTTCTTATGATTCAGACTACAAAAAAACACATGACTTAAGAGGAAAATTTACCGGACATGACAATAATTTTGTTTTAAACGGTGGTGTAGGTATTAACTTCTGGTTTACTAAAAACTTTGGTTTAAATATCGAATCCCAATATAACTGGGCTACTGCTTATTCCAAAGACTATGCAGATTTCTTCCAGCATTCAGCATCTATTATCTTTAAATTTGGTAACAATGATAGAGATAAAGACGGTATCCCTGATAAAGACGACAGATGTCCGGATACACCAGGATTACCTCAGTTCCAAGGATGTCCTGATACTGACGGAGACGGTATTCCAGATATAGACGATCAATGTCCAACAGTACCGGGGCCAGTTGAAAATAACGGTTGTCCATGGGAAGATAGAGACGGAGACGGTGTTCTTGATAAAGATGACAGATGTCCGGATACTCCAGGATTAGTTCAATTCCAAGGATGTCCTGATACTGACGGCGATGGAGTACCAGATCCAGATGATCAATGTCCTACAGTACCTGGACCAAAAGAAAATAATGGTTGTCCTTGGCCAGATAGAGATGGAGACGGAGTTCCAGATAAAGATGACAGATGTCCGGATCAACCTGGACCTGCAAGCAACTACGGATGTCCAGATCACAAAACTGTTGAAACAACTTTAAAAGATATCAACTTCCAGTTCAATTCAGCTAAATTAACACCTGAATCAGGAAGCAAAATTGAAGCAGCAGCTCAATTATTAAATACCGGAACTCTTAAAGAAAGCGGTGCTTATATTGACGGACACACTGACCGTGTAGGTAGTGAAGCTGTAAACATGAGAATATCTAAACAAAGAGCACAATCAGTAGTTGATGCTTTAGTTAAAGAAGGTGTTTCAAAAGACAGATTAACTGCAAGAGGATTTGGTAAATCTCAATTAAAATGTACTGAAGCTGATGTTAAAGATGGAAAATATGCTTCTCAGGAAGAATGTGACCATGTTAACAGACGTGTTGAAGTATTACCAAGAGATTTAACTATCAAAAAAACAGTACCAGTTAAAGCTCCGGCTAAAAAGAAATAATAAAAAAATGCCTTTTTAGGGCATAAATAAAAAAGTCACCAATATTTTGGTGGCTTTTTTTTGTCCATTAGATAAAATTATGTTAATTTGCATCAAATAAATTATTTTTAATTATTTATGAAAAATATTAAATTAATAGTATCAACAGCAGCCGTTGTTTTAATGTCTGCTTTTGCACTAGCTCAGAACACCCAGGACAAATGGTATGTTGGACTGGGAATACACGCTACAGATCATACTTCGGTTGATGGTATTTTCAACAACTATTTTGATACAAAGGATTATAGTTTCTCTTTTCCTTTTTCAAAAGTTACAGTAGCGAGAAGTATAGCGAAGAACCTGGCCGTTGATTTCCAGGCATCTTTAGGTAATATGGATAACAAAAGACTCAAAATAAACGATGAGTTCTTTTTATTAGCCGGTTTAGGTTTGAGATTTTCACCTCTAAGTGAATCAAATTCTCTTAAATGGTTAGATCCGTATGTAAGAGTTGGTGCTAACTATCATAAGTATTCTTATGAAGGAATAAACATTGATGAAGCACACCCTTATACAGCTTATAACCGTGACTATAAAGAATCCAGAGAACTTAAAGGTAAATTTAAAGGAAAAGACAACAACTTTGTACTTAACGGAGGAGCTGGTATTAACTTTTGGTTTACTAAAAATATTGGGTTGAATATAGAATCTCAGTACAACTGGGTGACTACATATTCAAGAAATTATGCTGACTTTTTCCAGCATTCAGCATCCATAATTTTTAAATTTGGAGCTAAAAAAGAAGTAATTGATGTACCTGTAATCGTACCAACTATTGAAGATAGAGATGGTGATGGTATTCCAGACAATGAAGATAGATGTCCTGATACACCAGGGTTACCTCAGTTCCAAGGTTGTCCAGATACTGACGGAGACGGTATTCCTGATCCGGATGATCAATGTCCTACTATCCCTGGTCCAAAAGAAAACAATGGTTGTCCTTGGCCGGATACTGACGGAGACGGAGTGTTAGATAAAGATGATGCTTGTCCTACAATACCAGGTCCAAAAGAAAATAATGGATGTCCTTGGGATGTAAAAGATGTTACAACTAAACTTAAAAACATCAACTTTGAATTTAACAGTTCTAAACTTACAGCAGAATCGTTACCATTAGTAAAAGATGCATCATCAATGCTAAATGATAAAGGTTTTGAAGGTAAAAAATTCTATGTAGACGGACACACAGACCGAGTAGGTTCAGTAGCTGTTAACAATAGAATTTCTAAACAAAGAGCTCAATCTGTAGTAGATGAACTAGTAAAAGAAGGAGTTGCTAAAGATAGATTAATTGCCCGTGGATTCGGTAAATCAGAATTACTTTGTACTCAGGCTGATATCAACAAGAAAAAAGATGAAAACGGAAACATTATGTTCCCAGATCAGGCAACTTGTGATAAAGAAAACAGACGAGTAGTAGTACTAGACCAGGAAACAGGTAAAAAAGTTTCTATAACAAAAGAAGTTCAGGTTAAAAAACCAGCTTCATCAAAAAGAAAAAAATAAGAACTGAAAAATCTTAAATATTTAAAAGCCATCCTGTATAGGATGGCTTTTTTATTTCTGTCAAATTCAGTAAAAACGTTACGTATTTTAGTTAACTTTGCATAAATACTTAATTCATTTTAAAGTGAAAATTATTGCAGTTATTCCAGCTCGTTATGCAGCATCAAGATTCCCTGCCAAATTAATGGGAATGTTAGGAGAAAAGACAGTTATAAGATCAACCTACGAAAATGCAAAAGAAACCTTATTGTTTGATGATGTTTTTGTAGTGACAGATTCTGAAATTATTCATAATGAAATTACTCGAAATGGAGGAAAAGCCATAATGAGTATAAAAGAACACGAGACAGGAAGTGATAGAATAGCTGAAGCAGTAGCAAATATCGAATGTGATATAATTATAAATATTCAGGGGGATGAACCTTTTGTTAAAAAAGAACCTCTGGCACAATTAATTCATGCTTTTCATCAAGATGCAAAAAATGAAATTGATGTAGCCACATTAATTAGGAAAATGGATGATTGGGCACTAATTGAAGACCCTAATTACGTAAAAGTAATAAAAGATAAAGATGATTATGCCTTATATTTTTCACGATCAGTAATCCCTTATCCAAGAGAAAAAAATTTTATTGCGGATTATTATGAACATGTGGGTGTTTATGCATTCAGAAAAGATGCATTAGTAAGTTTTTCTAAATTACCCATGCTACAAAACGAAAAAGCAGAAAAAATAGAATGTATTCGTTATCTGGAATACGGAATGAAAATAAAACTAATTCAAACAGATTTTGTAGGAGTAGAGATAGATACTCCTGAAGATTTGGAAAAAGCCAACGAGATTTTAAAAAAACAAGAAAACGAGAAAATATAAAAATATGAAATTCAGAAATTTCCCAATGGTTCCGCGAGTAGTCTATGGTCGCGGAAGTTTTGATCAGACTTCAGAAATTATTGAAGAAAAAAGAAATAAAGAATATCCGTTTATCTTTTTAGTAGATAAAGTTTTTGAAGGGAAAGAATTAATAAAAAATATTCCTTTAAAAGGAAAAGACAAAATTATTTTCATTGATACAATTGACGAACCTAAGACTAAAGGTATTGATGCTATTCGAGATTCTTTAAAAGAAGAATTCGGTACAGTATCCGGAGTAATAGGAATTGGTGGCGGAAGTGTAATGGATTCGGCAAAAGCAGTAGCTATAATGCTGAATAGTGAAGGTTCTTCAGCTCAGTATCAGGGATGGGATTTAGTAAGAAATCCGGCAGTTTATCACGTTGGAGTTCCAACCATCAGTGGAACAGGAGCAGAAGTTTCCAGAACTTGTATTTTAACCGGTCCGGAAAGAAAGTTGGGTATTAATTCAGATTTCACACCATTTGATCAGGTAATTCTGGATCCAGCTTTAGCAAAAGGAGTAGAAAAAAATCAGGCATTCTTCACAGGAATGGATTGTTATATCCATTGTATAGAATCTTTAACCGGAACCTATCTGAATGCTTTTAGTAAAAGTTATGGTGAAAAAGCTCTTGAGCTGTGTCAGAAAGTATATGTTCACAAAAACGAATGGGATGATGAATCTGACGAAGATTTGATGATGGCTTCCTGGCATGGGGGTATGAGTATAGCCTATTCACAGGTAGGTATTGCACATGCAGTAAGTTATGGTTTGTCTTACTTATTGGGAACGCATCATGGAGTCGGAAACTGTATAGTGTTTGACCGGTTAGAAGAATATTATCCTGAAGGAGTAAAAGAATTTAAATATATGGTTGAAAAAAATCATATTGAAATTCCTCAGGCTATTTGTAAAGGATTAACAGACGAACAATTTGATATAATGATCAATGTTTCATACGGTATGGTTCCCTTGTGGGAAAATGCTTTAGGAAAAGATTGGCAAAAAATAATGACCAAGGAAAAGCTGAGAGCTTTATATGAAGCAATGTAGTTTTTTTATATAAAAATATACTAATTATATTAAAAACCGGGTTATAATCATTTAACCCGGTTTTTTAACGTAACATTTTTTAATTTTAAATAAAGAAGAAATAACATGAAAAAAATCAATTTAATACTGTTGATGATTTTTAATTTCGCAATCATAATTAAAGCACAAACAGCAGAGGAAGTTATAGCCAAACACTTGGAAATAACAGGAGGTTTAACCAAATGGAGAGGATTTAATTCTGTTGTACTTAAAGGAGAAATGGTTTTAGGTGTAAATGAAAGTTATAATGTTGAAATCTATCAGCAACGCCCAAACTGGAATAAGACCTATATGTATGTTCAGGGAAAAAAAATAACATTAAATGCATATAATGGTAAAAAAGCGATACAATACGATTTTCAGTCTAACAAACTAGTAAATAAACCCGATTATGTTCCGGAAAGTTTTGATTCGGATTTAATTAATTTTTCAGACAAAGGATTTCAGGCTGTTTTTATAGGTACGGAGAAGATAGAACAATCTAACTGTTATAAAATAAAATTAATAAAAAACACCAATATAATCACCTATTATTTTGATATGAAATCTTATCAGTTAATACGAGAGGAAAGTGTATCAGAATCTAAAACTTTTAGTGATTTCAGAAAAGCTTCCGGGTTATACTTTCCTTACAGAATAGAGGTTAAAAGTACTAATGGAGAATCAGATTTTGTATTAATTATAAAAACAATCAATGTAAATCAGGCAATACCAGGTAAAGAATTTACATTTTAAAACAGATTGCTTTAAAATTAGGAAGTCAGATATGATTTAGCCCAGCTTTCTTTCAAAGGTAATTTAAATTGAGACTGAAACTCTTCAGGAGAACTTACTGATAAATTATAGACATAAGAATTTCCGTCAATCTCAGAAGTTTTTATTTTTTCTTTAAACTGTTTCATGGGGATAGTCTCCAGTTTTCCATCTTTTGATTCAAAGCTTACAAGCAATCGATTTAACAATTCAAGATTGTATTCAGCATCAATCTGACGGATACATTGATTTAAACTGTCTATTGAACAGCCTGAAGCCTTCGTTTGATTTTCGTCAACTTCTATGATAATAAATTTATGATCTAAAATTTTTAAATTGGATTTAAGATCAGCTCCATGAGCAGCCCAGCTATCCAAAAAGTTAGATAAAATTTCGCTTATCTGATTTTCTTCAACAGAAGATAATACTCTATTTGACTGAAAAACCCAAAGTTTATTGTTTAAATCCATTTCCTTAAATTTTAAATATAAATGACAAATTTATAATTATTTTATTTATCGGGAGAATATCAGGTTAGATCAAGTAAAAAAAGAATGATATTTGCAATAAAAATAAACATCAAATAAAAAGTTTTATAATAAAAATATAACTTATCAGATCAGACAACTATGGATTTTGACTTTCACAAAATTAATCAGGATTTAAAAAAGATTAATACCAACATAAGAAGTTATAGCGACCTGCTCATTGAAAAATCACTAGATGTCTGGAATATAAAAACCAAAGTAGGGCTATTTTTCTTTTCTTTAGGATTGTCAATTGCGGCAACATATCTCATTTCTCCTGTGGAATTTTCAAAAGCACAAGAATACACTATGTTTATTCTCATTTTTGCAATTCTTCTCTGGGTTACAGAAGCAATTCCTCCTTTTGCAGTGGGTATCATGATAATGGGGTTTCTTATTTATACTATGGGAAACATTGAAGGTTCAACCTTAGATCCGAGAACTATTTCCAATACCTGGTCGGATAGTGTTATTTGGATATTTCTTGGTGGTTTTTTCTTAAGTGAAGGAATGAGAAAAACAAGCTTAGATATCTCTTTGTTTAAAGGCACCATATCAATTTTTGGTTCAAAACCAGGTAATATGTTGTTAGGGATTATGTTAACCACATCTTGTTTATCATTAATTATTTCAAATACTGCAACCTCAGCAATGATTCTGGCTGCAGTCATGCCTTTTTTAGCAAGAGAAGGAGAAAATTCACCTATGTCTAAAGCTATTCTTTTATGTATACCAGCATCAGCAACTTTTGCGGGTATGGGAAGTTTAATTTCCTCACCTCCTAATCTTATCGTTGTAGATGCATTAAAATCAAAAGGGATAGATGTTTCATTTTTTGATTGGATGATCCTTGGACTACCGGTAGCGCTGGTATTGCTAATAGTCTTCTGGCTGATACTTAAACAAAAATATACATCCAAAGTAGAAAAAATTGATTTAGATTTTCTTGACATAAATTCAGAATTGCCGGCAAAAATTAAATTACAACGTTTGTTTGTAGTAATTATCCTTATCATAACCGTTGTTTTGTGGATGATGGGCAGCAGGCTGAATATACCTACAGCAGCCACAGCAGGAATTCCTATTATGTTTTTGCCTATGCTGGGTATTATTACGGCGGAAGATATACGAAAATTACCTTGGGATACACTAATGCTGGTTGCCGGAGGTTTGTCCCTGGGTATTGCTATCAAAGAATTATTAGCTCCTTATTATTCTCAATTGTTAGGAAATGCACAATTTAACGAATACTTTATTATGATAGTTTTTGCTTTGGTAACTATTGTTTTTTCTAACATTATGAGTAGTACTGCCACAGCAACAATTGTTATTAACATTGCAGCTGTTGTCTTGCCACCTGAGCAAATATTACCGGTTGGGTTGGTTGTCGGTCTTTGTTCATCCTGTGGATTATTTTTACCAGTTTCAACACCTCCCAATGCAATTGTTTACAGTACAGGAATGCTAAAGCAGTCCGATTTTTATATCGGAGGCTTTTTCGGAGCTATAGTGGGTACATTGGTAATAATAGGTTGGGTATTATTTTTACAGCAATTTACCGGTTTCTTCGAAATGGTCTTATCTCCATAAAAGCATTTGTTACAAAAGCTTTAACCAATGGTTTCTTAGAATAAAACTAAAAAATCTGTCAACTTGGCATATAAATTTCTATCTTTGCATATTAATGCAAATTTTAGTTTGAAAAACCATACTTTAAAATGGTAAATTAATATATGGAAAAAGAATTTATAGAAGGTAGACAGGGAGAAGTACTTGTTATGGAAAGTACCACTCAAAATTCAAAAAAATTATTTTTGGAAAGTTATGGGTGTCAAATGAATTTCTCTGACAGTGAAATAGTTGCCTCTATATTAAATGAGGAAGGTTATAATACAACAGCACAATTGGAAGAAGCAGATTTAATTTTGCTTAACACCTGCTCTATTAGAGAAAAAGCTGAACAAACAGTCAGAAAAAGACTTTCGCAGTTTAATACGCTAAAAAAACAAAAACCTAATTTAACTATAGGGGTTTTAGGATGTATGGCGGAAAGATTAAAAACTAAGTTTTTAGAAGAGGAACACCTTGTTGATTTAGTTGTTGGACCTGATGCGTATAGAGATTTGCCTAACTTATTAAAAGATACAGATGATGGCAGAAATGCAATTAATGTACTATTATCCAAAGAAGAAACTTATGCGGACATAAGCCCCATTCGTTTAGGAGGAAACGGTGTAACGGCATTTGTCTCAATTACCCGTGGATGCGATAATATGTGTACATTCTGTGTAGTACCCTTTACTCGAGGAAGGGAAAGAAGTCGCGATCCGCATTCCGTTCTAAAAGAATGTAGTGAACTGGTTGCTAACGGATATAAAGAAATAACTCTTTTAGGCCAAAATGTAGATAGTTATTTATGGTATGGAGGAGGACCCAAAAAAGATTTTAATAAAGCTACAGAACTTCAAAAAGCAACAGCAGTGAATTTTGCACACTTATTAGATTTAGTGGCTACAGCACATCCGGACACACGTCTTCGGTTTTCAACTTCAAATCCTCAGGATATGAACGAAGATGTGCTTTATGTAATGGCAAAACACGATAACATTTGTAAATATATTCATTTACCTGTTCAAAGTGGAAGTACTACGGTTTTAGAAAGAATGAATCGCCAGCATACCCGTGAAGAATATATGGAATTATTAGATAAAATCAGAGAAATAGTTCCTGATTGTGCCATTTCACATGATATGATAACCGGATTTTGCGGAGAAACCGAAGAAGAGCATAGAGATACATTAAGCTTGATGGAATATGCTCAATATGATTTCGGATACATGTTTGCCTATTCAGAAAGACCGGGAACTCCTGCTCATAAAAAAATGGAGGACGATGTTCCTGCGGATATCAAAAAGAGAAGGTTATCTGAGGTTATAGCTATGCAGCAGAAGTTATCGTTGCAAAGAATGAATTCTTATGTAGGTAAAACACATAAAGTATTAATTGAGGGTACAAGTAAAAAAAGTCAAGATTATTGGTATGGGAGAATTTCACAGAATGCAGTAGTCGTTTTTCCTAAAACTGAAAATACTAATATCGGGGATTTTGTACTGGTAGGGGTAATAGATTGTACATCAGCAACTTTGATAGGAGAAAAACAATAGACATTTATGGACTCATTACAAAATATTAAACAAAGGTTTGGAATTATAGGAAATAATGTAGCCTTAAACAGAGCTTTGGAAAAAGCGATTCAGGTTGCACCTACAGATATTTCAGTTTTAGTAATGGGAGAAAGTGGAGTAGGAAAAGAGTTTATTCCAAAGATAATCCATAACCTGTCACCCAGAAAGCATAAACAATATATAGCTGTAAACTGTGGTGCTATTCCCGAAGGAACGATAGACTCAGAGCTTTTCGGACATGAAAAAGGAGCTTTTACAGGTGCGGATAAGGTGAGAAAAGGTTATTTTGAGGTAGCAGATGGAGGAACTATTTTTCTTGATGAAGTAGGAGAGCTCCCCTTACAGACGCAGGTAAGGCTGCTTAGAGTTCTTGAAAGTGGTGAATTTTTAAAAGTAGGTTCTTCCAATATACAAAAAACCAATGTTAGAATTGTTGCTGCTACCAATGTCAATCTGTTGGATGCAATCAAAAAAGGTAATTTCAGAGAAGACTTATATTACAGATTGAATACAGTACAGATAGACATCCCTGCATTAAGAGAAAGAAAAGATGATATTCCTTTGTTATTTAGGAAATTTGCAATTGATTTTTCAGAAAAATACAGGATGCCGGCTATTCATTTATCAGATGAATCAATAGCCTATCTGCAACAGTATTTTTGGCCGGGAAATATCAGGCAATTACGTAATTTCACAGAACAAATTACAGTAGTTGAAACTAAAAGGGACATGACTTTAAACAATGTGAAAGAATATTTAAAAGATATACCTCAAACCACTTCCCTGATTAATATTCCTAATAAAGATGAAAAACATTCAGATTTTTCTTCAGAACGAGAAATTTTATATAAATTTTTGTTTGACATGAAAAAAGATTTAAATGATTTGAAAGCTTTGACTTTAGACTTAATTAAAAACAAAGGAGATATGAGTCTTACACCTAATGAAAAAGATCTTTTTCAAAGAGTGTATAAAGATTATGATGTTCCTGCAACAGAGTCTTTGGTATATTATGATAACAAGCCGGACTTACCCGCAGTAGCCTCAGTGAATAATTTCCATGAAGATGTGGACGATTATGACTTTGAAGAGGTGTCCAGTCAGCCGGAATCACTTTCTCTTCAAAAAAAAGAAGAAGAATTGATTAGAAAAGCTTTGGAAAAATACAATGGAAAACGTAAGTTAGCCGCTAAAGAATTGGGAATTTCAGAAAGAACACTATATAGAAAAATAAAGCAATATGATATTGAAGAATAAATTTTCCTATTTAATAGCCGCTATATTGTTTTCAATTCTATCGGGCTGCTATTCTTTTACGGGTTCTTCATTAGATCCCAGTATTAAAACAGTGGAAATAAAATCATTCCCAAATTTATCGGCTTATCAAAGTCCTAACCTTAGTGTTGATTTTACAACGGCTTTACAAAACCGATTTAATCAAAGAACTAAGTTAGTTGAAACTAACGTAGATCCGGATATAACAATTGAAGGAGAAATAACAAATTTTTCAACCAATCCGGTAAATATTCAAAGTAATTCCGATCAGGCAACACAGAATCGTCTTACCATAACTGTTGCAGTAAGATATGATAATAAAAAACAGCCAGATAAAAGTTTTGAAAAGACATTTTCAGATTACGAAGATTATTCAAGTACTCAACTATTAATCAATGTTCAGGATGATCTTTCTCAAAAAATTAATCAAAGAATTATAGATCAAATATTTACAGCAATTGTAGCAGACTGGTAGATGGATAGTAACAGAATCATAGAATTAATACTAAATCCGGAACAAACACTTGTGTCCGATAGAGTTACTATAGATCAAGAATTGTTAAGATACCCATATGTTTCTGCATTTCATATGTTAAAATTACGATGGAATCACTTATATTCGCAACAAGAAGAAACACAGGTTGTAGAAAAAGCCTCAATTTATACTAATACAGGTGAAGTTATAAAAAAGATCTTAACACTCGATAAAAAAAATGGCTCATTACCAGTCATTATGGATATAATGGTTGAGGCAGATAAGTCTGAGCATTCTTGTCATTCTAATGATGAAAAGGTGGAAGTAAAAGAAGAACAAAATTTTCAATCGGAAAATCAGATAAATGTTATGCAACTTGGAAACGAGAACCCGCAAGAAAAATTGATAGTTGAAGATAAGCAAGGAGAAAAAAATTCGTTTATTAATAAATTAGGTATATCTCATTTATTTACCAACTCTAACTCTGAAAAATTTAATGAAGCAGATCAGGGGAACAGTAAACATGAAATTGATGAGATAGACGAAATGTTGAAGGCTGAAGTCTCAGAAAAAAGTAATCATAGTACGGAAGAAAAAGAAAATAATTTCGTTGAAGAAGTTGTTCAATCAGTAGAAAAAATAGAAGAGGTACAAGAAATTGTTAATTCGGTTCCTGAACCTACAGGTAATGAATCGGCAAAAGTTGAAAATATACAAGAGCTTGAAAATAGTTCTAAAGATAAATTGTCTACAGTTGAAAAATTATCTTTCAATGAGTGGCTCTCTTTATCAAGTAAAAAAGTGGTTATTGATGATGAAGACTCTAAAGAAAAAACTTCTGAGGAGCAGGAGAAACAAAAAGATGTAATTGATAAGTTTATCGAAACAAATCCTAAAATTACAACACCGAAAAAAGAAATTTCAACTAAGCAGGATATAAGTTTTAAAAAGGAAGAAATAAAAGATATTGCAAATTTAATGACTATAACGTTAGCCCAGTTGTATGTAGAACAGGGTAAATACGATACGGCAATAACGGCTTTTAAAATATTAAGTTTGAAATATCCGGAAAAAAGTAGTTATTTTGCAACAGAAATTAAGAAAATAAGAAAATTAAAAAATTCAAAATAATATGGATACTGTTTACGGAATAGTAATGATATTTATAGCTATTGCCTGCATTTTGTTGGTATTAGTTGTATTATCACAAAACCCCAAAGGAGGTGGTCTTAGCTCCACATTTGGAGGAGGAGGAACTCAAATGTTTGGAGTTCAGAAAACTAATGATTTTATGGATAAAGCAACCTGGACATTAGGAGCTGTAATTGTTATTTTATCAATTTTTGCTTCAGTTATGATTGCAAAACCCACCATTTATTCATCATCTAACCAGGAAAAAAATCAGCCTGTAAACACTTCACAACAATCAAATTCTGCTGAAACAAAGTAGATTAATTTATAATGTGATAACACTAAAAAATAATAACAAAAAAGTTCTTAAAAAATAATTGTTGTGTTAGGAAGAAGGCAAATTAGAGAAAAAATTCTACAGGCCCTTTATGCATATAATGTAGGAGGGAACGATATAGACTATGTAGAAGGTCGAATGTTTCAGTCAATAGATGAAATTTATGATTTGTATGTATATGAATTAAATTTATTATTGGCTGTAAAAGAATATGCTCTGGAAGTTATAGAGCGTAAAAAGCAAAAAAGGTTTGCTACGGATGAGGAAAAAAATCCGAATCTTAAATTTGTAGAAAATAAAATCTTCGATTTATTAGAAGACAATAAAGCCAGAAAAGAATATTCAGATAAGCATTTAGAATTATCTTGGCATCTGAATAACAATTATCCGGCTATGATTTTCAAGAAATTTCAGCTATCTAGAAGTTATTTGGAGTATATGGATAATAAAACGCCCGATTTTGAATCGGACAAAAGAATTATCTTAAAACTCTTTTTGAAATATATTGCGGATAATGATACCATGTATGAGTGGTTTGAAGAGCTTAAGCTTTCTTGGGCTGATGATGTTCATATTGCAAATAATATGACATTAAAAACTATTAAAGCATTGGAAGAAGGAAAAGCATCTAATACACTGATACAAGTATTAAAATCTGACGAAGGGGAAGCATTTGCTAAAAATCTTTTCAGAACAACCATTAAACATTATTCTGAATGTTTAAAATTAATAGGTGAACGTTCTAATAATTGGGAACTGGACAGAATAGCCGAAAT
This sequence comes from Apibacter sp. HY039, assembly GCF_004023655.1. NCBI lineage: Bacteria > Pseudomonadati > Bacteroidota > Flavobacteriia > Flavobacteriales > Weeksellaceae > Apibacter > Apibacter sp. HY039. The sequence goes on from NZ_SAYM01000001.1 coordinate 347,380, forward strand.
TGATAAAATCATTTTATCCATGGGCTTTACTGAATTGAATCATTTTCCACAGGTTCCCGCAAAAGTTGTTATCAATGAGTGTATAGAATTAGCAAAAGTTTATTCAAGTACAAAAAGTAATGTTTTTATCAATGGTATTCTGGATAGATATGCCCGTGATACAAACAAAGTTTAATAATTAAGTAGTTACAATGATAGTAAAAAAAATAATAATTCTTTTTATAGGGTGCCTGTTAACTTTGAGTAGTTGTAATAAAGCAAAATCCAAATCGGAGGAATCAACAGTTAATCCAAGTGAAACATCCAGTGATGGAGCAGGTCAAGTACCTGGAATTACGGATGAATCTGAGATTACTTTTGATGCAGATAATTATGATTTCAAAGAAATAAAAAAAGGAGATAAAGTAACTCACGAATTCAAATTTACAAATACAGGTAAAAAACCTTTAGTTATTTCTGAAGTACGTCCTTCTTGTGGATGTACAACACCTGAGTATACTAAAGAACCTGTTTTTCCTGGGAAAAAAGGATTTATTACTGTAACTTTTGATTCCTCAAACTTTGATGGTGCTGTTTTAAAGACAATTGCAGTATCAGGAAATTTTAAAACAAAAGTTATCCAATTTCAGGCAAAAATAAAATAACAATAAAAATCAAAGAATAATAAAAATATGTTAACAATAATTTTACAAGCACAACAAGGAATAGACTGGATGGCTTTTTTACCACTCGCTTTACTATTTGTAATTTTCTATTTCTTTTTTATCAGACCTCAGACAAAAAAACAAAAGCAAGAAAAAAATTTCCAGGAAAATTTAAAACTAGGGACAAAAGTAGTTACTACATCAGGTATACATGGTAAAGTAGCAGAAGTTCAGGACAGCGGAGTTATTATTGAAACTATGGCAGGCAAAATCAAATTTGAAAGATCTGCAATCTCTAAAGAGCTTTCTTTAGCAAGATATCCGGAAAATCAACCGGCAAAATAAAAGAATAGAGAAATTAATTTATATATAAAGCATACTCTGTTCAGAGTATGCTTTTTCAATTTAATTTAAATAAAGTAAACAAAATGAAAGTTGTAGTAGGATTGTCAGGTGGAGTAGATTCAAGTGTAGCCGCCTATTTATTACAAAAAGAAGGACATGAAGTTATCGGGCTTTTTATGAGGAACTGGAATGATGCAGAGTTTACATTAGAAGACGAATGTCCGTGGGTTGAAGATAGCAATGATGCACTTTTAATTGCTCAGAAATTGGGAATACCTTATCAGGTAATTGATTTATCAGAAATATATAAAGAAAGAATTGTAGATTATATGTTTCACGAATATGAGCTGGGAAGAACTCCTAATCCGGATGTTCTTTGTAATAGAGAAATCAAATTTGATATATTTCTAAAGACAGCTTTATCTTTGGGGGCAGAAAAAGTAGCAACCGGACACTATGCAAGAGTAGAGTCTTTTTCTAAAAATAATGAAAAGGTCTACAGATTATTAAAAGGAGTTGATACCAATAAAGATCAATCTTATTTTCTATGTCAGCTAAGTCAGTATCAATTATCAAAATCGTTGTTTCCCATAGGGAATTTAACCAAGCCTGAAGTTCGGGACATAGCTCGAGAAATGGGACTGGTAACCGCCGATAAAAAAGATTCGCAAGGATTATGCTTCATAGGTAAAGTAAGTTTGCCTGACTTTTTACAGCAACAGTTAAAACCGAAAAAAGGAGAGCTAATAGAAATATCCAAAGAGTTTTCGGGGTACGGCACAAAAAAGCTATGCACAGATTTTGACACGAAGCAAGAAGAATTAAAATATCTCTCTACCCCCATAATTTATAAAAAAGAAGAGGGTAAGGTTATCGGGAGCCATCAGGGAGCTCATTATTATACTATTGGGCAGAGAAAAGGTTTAGGAATAGGAGGTCATATAGAACCTTGTTTTGTCCTTGATACCGATGTCAAAGAAAATATTATATATGTAGGTGAAGGGAAAGAGCATCCAGGATTATTTAGAAAGGCTCTTTTTATAAATTCAGAAGAAGAACATTGGATACGTGATGATTTAAAACTTGAAAATGATCAGACTTTAAATGTACAAGTACGTATACGATACAGGCAAGCATTACAGGAAGCTACGCTTTATAAATATAATGAAGGGTTGTATATAGAGTTCTCGCAGCCACAATCAGCTATAACCCGTGGACAGTTTGCTGCCTGGTATATAGAAGATGAACTTATAGGAAGTGGTGTGATTGCTTAAATTTATTAGCTGAAGACTACTTTTAAAACATCTAAAGATAAAGGCCTTTTAAAGTTAGTTAAATGAGTCTCGTAGTAGGTAAGTATCTCTTCCAGCATTTGGCTTCTTTGAGAGGCGTTAAAACAGTTGTCAGATAAACTATTGAACTCATACGCTAGAAGTGTATTCCATAAAAAAGCATTTTGTTCCTTGGTTAGTGTATCCCTTTTATTTGAAAAAACACCCTCTCTCAAATTAAAATATGCAAATTCCTGGTTTATGTTTAAGGGATAAAATCCAATATATTTCGAAAATTCCTTAAGGAAATATAGGTGAAAATCAGCATACTGTTTCTCTTTCTGATCCAGTGTAGTTAATGATTGAGAAATAAACTGATATAACTGTGCATCCGGAATATTCTCGTTTTTAAGAGTATAATTCAATACTTCACTAACAAAAGTAATAATGGATGATTTGTATATATCAGTATGAATATTGGTGAAAATAAAGCCCTGATATATATCTTTAATCAGTTCTAACGAATTATTTTTTTTTTGATAAAAGGAAATATCGATCTCGTTTAAAAGTAATAAAAGGTGATTCTTTTTTTGTTTTTTTGAAAATGAATTCTTTAGTATGAAACTTTTAAAACCAAATTCTTTGGTATAACATTTTAAGATGTAGGAAGAATCTCCATACTTCAGGTAAGAAAGAATAAACGCCTTAGATGTTAGTATCATAAAAAATTAAAACTATCGGATAACCGCTATTTTTGTAGTGGCATGCTCACTTCCGTCAGCATTGCTCATTAGGACTAGATATATACCCGAGGCAACAGGCTTATTATTAAAATTATTCCCATTCCAGGTGGCTACACCCCCCGGGGCTTTGGTTTCATAGACCAGATTACCAGCAACATCTGTAATTTTTACAAAGGCATCGTGTGCCAGCCCTTTGATAGTTATATTTCCTGTATATCCAGGTCTCACAGGATTGGGATAGGCTAAAATATCTCCGAATTTATCACCGGTATCAGTAATATCTCCTCGGTAAGAAACCACTCCTGAAGGAGTTACAAAAAAAACTTCACCGCTTTTATCAATTTGGATATCGGTAATCATATTAGTTGGAATTGGAGAATTATCAGAATTAAATTTATTTAACAACGTTTTCCCATCTTCTGATAAGTAAAAAACCCCAGAAGTTTGAGTACCCACCCATTTTCTGTTGGCAGCATCTACTGCAATACAGTTAACCCTTATGTCTCTCAATACTTCTTCTCCAAGGCCATTTTGTTCGATGATAACTCGTTCAACATTATAACTTCCGCTTTCTAAAGACGAATACGGATTTCTAAATATTCGTAATCCTACATCCATTCCAATCCATGCTGTATTAGAATTATCCAGAGTTACGCAGATAACATTATTACTGGGTAAATTCCCTTTATTTTCCTTATTTTCAATAACATATATCTTGTCGTCACCAGTATTTAAGGGAGTATTATTATAATTATAGACAACTAAGCCATTTCCCCTTTGTGCAGGAATCCAAACATAACCTTTGTCATCAACATATGGGTTCATAGTGGAGCTATCGGAATTACTTAAAGCAACAGAAGTAAGATCTATGTAAGCAAACTGATCGTTTTGGGTTTTAAAAATCAACGAATTATGGGGTTTACTACCATTAAGTGCATAAGCTTGCAAAGCAATAAGATTCCCCTTGTTATCATAAGCTCCTCCTGTTAATCTTTCATAAAATTTGATCGGAGAATTATTTCTATTAAATATTACAGAAAGATTAGCATCAACCATTTTTATAAGGCCATTTAAATAAGAAAATACGTATGTTTCGTTAAGATTAGAAGGGTTGGGAATGACTCGCATAGGATATAATTCCTTGTTCATTTTATCATAAGCAATGTGCTCCCAGATATTTCCGTTAAAATAGTAGTAGCCATACGTATTCGAGACAGGGCGATACAAGTTATCATTATTTCTTCCACCCGGTGCAATCCAAATTTTATTATCTAAAAGATTAATGGAATAGGATGAATTATTATATGGGCCATCAGGAGCTATAAATTGATTGTTTTTTTGAATTCCTTTCAATTGAGTGCCGGCATATATAATTCCATTGGATAAATATCCGGTGTTTAGACTTTCAGAATAGTTTACTGTGTTGGTTTTTACAAAATTTTCATTTAATACTGAAATAATCTTGTCTTGAACAATCAATACAGATTTGGATGTAGTAGGGACAATATCTTTGAGATTTGGATAACTACCGATAGATTGCCACGAAGTGCCGTTTGAACTTGTGGAAATTAAATTAGTTTTTGTACCGATTATCAGAGAGGAATTAAATTTAGCTATATGAGCATAAGCTGTACCTGACGAATAAACATTCCAGGATGCAAAATTAGGTATCAATCCGTTATTTTCATGAGAATAAATACCATAATCCGTTGCAGCATATATCTTATTGTCTAAAATTGCGGCTTTATTAACCTTATAATAAGTTAAACCGTTTTTAAAATAGCAAGTTTCTCTGAATTCCATTCTTTTAAGATCAAAAACTGAAATACCAAAATCTAGTGAAAGCAGAGCATAATCTCCATCTGTATCAATATGATTGATTTGTTTACTCCCCTGATAATTTTGTTCAAAAGGAATATCTACTACCAAATGAACTTCTCCATCTTTGACGATATCTAATTTACCATTACTATAACCAATTATAACAGAATTGTTATTGGTATTATAAGTAAATGCATTTACTTTAACCTCATGAAGTCCACTGACTTTGGATATTTTTTTTAACTCCCCAGAATTCTCATTATAGCTAAATAATCCGTTATCAGTAGAGCATAGGAGTAAATCATTTGACTTTTCTATTTTTTTAATATTGAAATATGAAAAATAATCAGTCCATCTGCTATTTTGAGAAAAACAAAATGCAGAAATAAAAAAAAATAAAAAGAAATTTTTCATAAAAATTGAAATGGGATGTAAAATAGTTCAATGTAAAGATATTATTTTTTTTAAAATAAATATTTAAAACTTAAAGCTCTTTTTTCAATGAAATTCCAGGATAGAAAACCGTAGATAGATGAAATGAAAATAGTTGCAAACATTAGATTTATAGGACTTATTGAAAATGTACTAAGAATTGATTGTTGAATAAGGAATGCAGATAAATAAATACCATAAGATAAATCTCCGAATTTTAATGGGATATATTCTAAAGGCTTCATATACATATTGGCAAATAAAATAATTAAAACAGGATAATATACATACTTTAGGTAATCAACTATTTCTTTTGAAATAAAACTGATTAAAATAATAAGGGTTATCAATAAAATGTAAAGTTTAGAATTTATTGTAACGGATACATTAAATGTAGCAAATATGCAACCTGCTAAAAAAAATAACGATAAATCAGTAAAATGAAGTTTGATATTTAAATATGAGCTATTGGAACTGGAAAAATAAAAATATAAAATATAGCTTAAAATATAACTGAAAATCAATATTATCCGGACTAATTTTATATTCATTTTCAAGAAAAAAAGTGGACTTAGCAATAGATAGAAAAAAAATTCATAACGTAGAGTCCAAAGTGAACCGTTTATTATTTTAGGATAAGGATTGTTTTCAAAAATCCCTTCTATGCTGTATTGAAGTTTAAAAAGGCTTAAATTAGAGGGAAAATAACTTAGTACCTCAGAATTTTTCCAATAAGGAATCGGTGATGTGTAAAAAAATGGGAGTAATAATAAAGTACAGATTAGTATTAAAATCAAACCCGGGAAAATACGTACAATTCGTTTCCATAAGAAAGAAATGACTGAATTACTTCTGATTAAACTTTGTAAAACTAGATATCCGCTTATCACAAAAAAACCCCTGACTCCCCAATATGAAAGAGATATGGTGTTTATAACTGGGTGTAAAATAGAAGTAGTTTGATTTTCCGGTGTAGATAAATCATAGGAATGAGAAATTATTACAAGTACTGCAAAAAGAATCCTAAGAAAATCAAAATTATTTCTATGCATTTATTGAAATATATTTAATACATGTTTCATATATTTTTTTATGAATAACAAAACTACTAAAATTAACTGTGTTAAATAAATGTGTAGAAAAATATTATAATATATTTGTTAAATCAAAAAACTTTTATAAATTTGCAACCCTGTTTAGGGTAATTATATTTTAATAAAGGTAAAAAAATAAAAGTGAATACACTAAGTTACAAAACCGTATCAGCTAACAAAGAAACTGCAAACAAAGAGTGGTTACTTGTAGATGCAGAAGGACAGCAATTAGGTCGTTTAGCTTCTAAGCTAGCTAAAATTTTACGCGGAAAACATAAAACAAATTTCACGCCTCATGCAGATTGTGGAGATAATGTAGTTGTTATTAATGCAGAAAAAATTGCTTTGTCTGGAAACAAAACAGAGCAAAAAGAGTATATAAGACACACGGGTTATCCTGGGGGGCAAAAATTTGCAAGCGTTTCTGATGTAAAAGCTAAAGATCCTAAGAGATTATTGGAATATGCAGTAAGAGGGATGCTTCCTAAAAATAAACTAGGAAGAAAAGTCCTTAAAAACTTGTATTTATATGAAGGGACAGAGCATGGACAAGATGCTCAGCAGCCAAAAACTTTAGATATTAACGCTTTCATTTAAGAAATAATAATGGCAGTTACACACAAAATAGGAAGAAGAAAAACATCTGTAGCAAGAGTTTACCTTTCTGAAGGAAAAGGAGAATTTACTATCAATGGAAAAGATTATAAAGTGTATTTCCCTACAGAAGTATTACAATATAAAATTACTCAGCCGTTTTTACTAACTGAAACTTTAGGTCAGTATGACATTAAAGTTAATGTTTTCGGAGGAGGAGTTACAGGACAGGCTGAAGCAATCAGACTAGCTGTATCCAGAGCTTTGGTATCTATCAGTGAAGAGAACAAAGCAGTATTGAAACCAGAAGGGCTTCTTACCAGAGACCCAAGAATGGTAGAAAGAAAGAAATTTGGTCAGAAAAAAGCACGTAAGAGATTCCAGTTCTCTAAACGTTAATATTTCTGAAATAATAAAGATAACCACTACCCTTGTTAGTGGTTATTTTATATTTAGTTTTTTAAAACAATTTAAAATTATAAACTTGCCGTCTAGTTTAGCATCCAAACTCAAAATACTTTGATGTTGATTGCATGAACAGCGGAACGTAAACTAAAAAAAGACATGGCAAAAGTTAATGTAAAAGACCTTTTAAATGCAGGTGTGCATTTTGGGCATCTTACCAGAAAATGGAATCCGCACATGGCTCCGTATATCTTTATGGAGAAAAACGGAATCCATATTATCGATTTACACAAAACATCGGTAAAATTAGAAGAAGCATCTAATGCTTTAGAAAAAATTGCTACTTCAGGAAGAAAAGTTCTTTTTGTAGCTACAAAAAAACAAGCAAAAGATATTGTTGCAAAACATGCGGAATCTGTAAACATGCCTTACATCACTGAAAGATGGCCAGGTGGTATGTTAACTAACTTTGTAACTATCAGAAAAGCAGTTAAGAAAATGAACTCTATCGACAGAATGAAAAAAGATGGAACTTTCGAAACTCTTTCTAAAAAAGAAAAACTGCAAGTTGATCGTCAAAGAGCTAAATTAGAGAAAAATTTAGGTTCTATTGCTGATATGACACGTTTACCATCTGCATTATTTGTTGTAGATATTTTAAGAGAACACATTGCTGTTACAGAGGCTAAAAAACTTGGAATACCTGTTTTTGCTATCGTAGATACAAACTCTGATCCTTTATTAGTTGATTTCCCTATACCAGGTAATGATGATGCATCAAAATCAATCGATTTAATTCTAGAAACTGTCTCTAACTCTATCAAACAAGGGTTAAGCGTTAGAAAAGCTGAAAAAGCTGAAAAATCTAAAGCTAAAGATGATGCTAACGATGATGATGATATCTTAGTTGAAGAGGAAGCTGATGTAGTTGTTGATGATAACAACGAGACTGAAGAATAAAATTTATAAAGTTTAATTAAAATAATCAAAATAAAATGTCATATTCACCAAAAGCAGCAGATGTAGCAAAACTAAGAAACGTTACAGGAGCTGGAATGATGGACTCAAAAAAAGCTTTAGTAGAAGCCGAAGGAGATTTCGATAAAGCAATTGATTTATTAAGAAAAAAAGGTCAGAAAGTAGCCGCTAACCGCGCTGATAGAGAAAGTCTTGAAGGTGCTGTAATTGCTGCTGTAAATTCAGATAATACAAAAGCTGCTATCATTAAATTGAGCTGTGAAACAGATTTTGTTGCCAAAAATGAAGATTTTGTAAAACTAGCAACAGACTTTGCAAATCTAGCACTTAACTTCTCATCTAAAGAAGAATTATTGGCAGCAGATTACAACGGTCTTCCAATCAGCGAAAAATTAATTGAACAGACCGGAGTTATAGGTGAAAAAATTGAAATTGCTGATTTTAAAACTCTTGAAGCCCCATTTGTAGGAGCTTACATACATGCTGGAAATAAAATTGCTTCTGCAGTAGGTTTATCAAAAGCTTTTGATAATGCTGCTGAAGTAGCTAAAAATATTTCTATGCAGGTTGCAGCTATGAATCCGATAGCTTTAGATGAAACACAAGTGGATTCATCAATTATTGAAAAAGAGTTAGAAATAGCTAAAGATCAATTACGTCAGGAAGGAAAACCAGAAGCTATGCTAGAAAATATAGCAAAAGGAAAATTAAACAAATTCTTTAAAGATAATACTTTAGTAAAACAAGATTACATCATGGGTGAAAAAGTATCTGTTGAAGATTATGTAAAATCAGTTGATTCTGATGTTAAGATATCAGGATTCATCAGAATATAAAAATATACAAACAAGACATATTTTAAAAGCTGCTAATTTCTAGCAGCTTTTATCATTTTAGAATACTGCCTTTAATTTCATTTTATACTAAAATTTTATCTGTATATACGAAGATATATATACAGTTGAAATTATTTACCTCAATATAAAGTAATAGATTAATTTATAACTCTGTTTTTCAATAACTTTTCTAATCACATGAAATTCAATGCTCGTAAGAGTATTTCTGTTTATTATATTTAGGCTTTAGTAATTGTCACTTTGGGAGTGATAATCAGCATATTGCTATTGCTAAAATCAAGGAAAACTAATACTAATACTACGGCATCTACAATTACATAAAACTATATTCCCGTAATGTCTCTATCTGCGATAATTAATTTTACAGAGAACCTTTTAACTTAGCATATTTCTTTTTTAAACTTAAAAACTGCTAAAAAATGTAAAAAATGATCTATTTCTTTGTTTACACAAAATAGATATAATCTTTTATCAATTAAACATTATATATACCTAAGAAATAAAAATAATAGTAACATGATTTTCATGTTTAGTGTTGCTAGTTTAAGGCCAATTTTCTAGTGTTAAGGAAGGAATATGTATATATAACTTATCTTCGGATAAAACTGGGTAAATTGAAAGATATATGAGTCTTTTTATTTAGCCTTAATTTGGTTCATCTAAGAACCATCTGAAAATATTTAAAAAAGGAATCACATAAAATGAAGAAGTTCATTGATTAAGATCATAGTTAATTACGGTGGATGATTTTTACGGAGTATCGGATTGTATACAGTAGAAGTTATAAAAATACAGAAAAGTCCATCAGGACATAATATACGGAAAGATTTACTATTATAGCCTGACTTGATTAGTAGGATGAAAGAATATATTCTTACAGCTAAATTAGAAAATATGATAAGATATCTACAGTAATTAATAAATCATTAGGATTAAAAAAACTGTTACTTTAAAGGATAAAAAACACTTACGTTTTATAAACGGACATATAAGTTTTAACACTAATACTAAATGCTGTTAAAATAATAATTAGTAGGTTAATGAAAGATTTTATATTTTTCTTTAAAATGATTTTACCAACCGCTTACAAGTAAATTCCTGGCTGCTTTTTCACTACATTTCTGATATTTAGAATATGCAAGAACTGCTCTCATCCTTATTTTTTCGTTAGATTCCTGATTAATATACCCAGTTAAAGCGTCATGTAAAGTATAAGCCTCCGGAGCCATCAGATGTGAAGTCCACAGTATTGGATTAATTTTTGAATTTTTCAAATAAGGAGAAAAATATTTTTTACTGAAGCAAGCGAGTACAATAATATCTCTTGTTTTTTCATCGTTATTTTTAAAAGAATCAGATAGTTGAAAATCCATAAGTCCATCATGTCCAATGTAAGATATAAGAGATGAATTTCCATAAATTCCAATAGTTGAATTGTTAATTGTGAGAGTATCATTCAAATTTCCAGCACTACTATATAAAAAATCCTTGGTACAATCTTTAATATATTTACCATTATAAGCATCAGCCACCAGATAATACTCTTTATTCTTGGTATGTTGAAAAATTAATCGTTCCATCTTTATAGAATCAATCTTTTTCGATTTTAGTAAGACCCACTCTTTACTTTTTTTAAAGAAAGTACGAATTCCATATCCGGCACCCCAATATAGATTTAGATCCGGATTTTGTCCATTTCCTATTTTTGGAGGAACAGGAACTATACCCTGATATTTGTTATCACATAAAGCAACTAAAACATGAATAGTCTTAGTATTACTATCAAATACAGATATATTTTTTAATTTCTTTTCTTGTTTTTTAGAGTCAATAGTAAGTTTTTGTATATTTTCAGACTTAGAAGAACAGCTTAAAAAAATAAAGCTGAGAATAGAAAACAGAAAAGTAATATTCCCTTTCATAAGAAGTAAAATTTTTATTGATATAAATATACAAACTAATATATTTTGACTAAGAATAGTTGATTAAGGATGAAATAAATTTAAATTATAAACTCAACAATACGCAAGATAGAAAAATATCTGGTTAAGATTATATAAAATCTATTAATTCATACGTTGTAATTTTGAGTTTTATTAAAATACACAGCACTGAAGTTTGAAAGTGGCTTATAAAATCTGAAATTTTAGTAGCTTTTTTAGTTATATTAACATAGTAAATTATATTTAAGGTTATAAAATAAAAATAAATATTGTTTTGAGAAATTATTATTTAATAGTTAACCTTATTTCATAATAAAACTGTATGTTCACAATATGAAGTATATAAATAGTTTTCAGGATATTCCCGTTGAAGTAGATTTTGCTGATATGAAACAGTTGAAAACTTCTAATAATTCATTTGACGGTCAATTTAATATTTTTCCAAGATGGAGATGTAAGGGTACCTACTTAAGACGTGATTTTTTTAAATTAGTATTGGTTAAAGGTTCAGGTATTTTGCGGTATGCAGAAAAAGAATTTAAAATCATAGATTCAGCAATTTTTTTGGCTAATCCTAGAATTCCATATTCATGGACACCTATATCCGAAGTACAAGAAGGGTGGATTTGTATGTTTTCACAAGAATTTGTATGTAAAAATATAGACGATGACAAATTTCTACCTTTACTCAATTCAATTTCAAATCCTGTATTTTTCATGAATGAAAATGAACTGGAATATATGAATACTATTTTTAAAAAGATAGTTATGGAAATGTCTTCAGAGTATTTATATAAAACAGAAATAATACGAAATTATTTACATCTAATAATTCATGAATTACAAAAATTAAGACCTCAGGCAAACATTGATTTATTTCGTATTGATGCTTCTAAGCGATTAACCTATCAATTTTTAGAATTATTGGAATATCAGTTTCCTCTTGATTCTCCTGAAATGACGTTAGAGTTACGAGCACCCAAAGATTTTGCTTCAAAATTATCTGTTCATGTTAATCATTTAAATTATTCATTAAAAAAAAATACGGGTAAAACATCCAGACATTTAATAACCGATAGTCTTATAAGAGAATCTATGGCTTTGTTAAAAAATACAGATTGGACAATATCAGAAATTGCCTATTCTTTAGGTTTTGAATACCCTTCTCATTTCACAAATTTTGTAAAAAAGCACACAAAAAGTACTCCTAAAGAAATAAGATTTCCTACTCTTTGATTTGTGTAACTAATGCTTTGATTTGTTAAATTAAATTTATCTTGTTGTTGCTACATTTGATGTACTAAAAATAAGAATTATGAAATACAGAAGCTTAGGAAGTACAGGAATTAAAATATCATCAATCGGATTAGGTTGTATGGGAATGTCACATGCTTATACAGGTCAAGATGATAGGGAAAGTTTAGCTACACTACACAAGGCAATTGATTTAGGAATTAATTTTTGGGACACTGCCGATTTCTACGGCAATGGGGCAAATGAACTTCTATTAGGTAATGTTTTAAAAGAAAACAGAGATAAGATTGTTTTAGCTAGTAAATTTGGATTAAAATATGAGAAAAGTAATTTGTTAGCAAGTAAGATTGATGGCTCACCCCAATGGTTAAATGAAGCTCTTCATGAAAGTTTAAAAAGGTTGCAAACAGAGTATATAGATTTATACTATTTACATCGGGTAGACCCGCAGGTTCCGATAGAAGAAACGATAGGAGCTATGGCTGATTTTGTTAAACAAGGGAAGATTCGCTATATCGGATTATCAGAAGCTTCAGCCCAAACTATTTTAAAAGCAAACAAAATTCATACTATTTCAGCTTTACAAAGTGAATATTCATTACTAAGCAGGAATATAGAGGGTGAAATTTTAGATGTTGTAAACCAGTTAGGAATGTCATTGATACCATATTCACCATTAGGCAGAGGCATGTTTACTGAAGATTTCTCAGGAAAAATTGAGGAAGGAGATGCACGCTTATTACTACCTAGATTTCAGGGAAAGAATTTGGAAAATAATAAAAATTTAATGAGAGAACTCAACGACTTTGCTAAAAAAAGAAATGTGCATGTAGCTCAAATAGCTATAGCATGGTTGCTTTCAAAAGGAGACAATATTATACCCATTCCAGGTACAAAAAAGAGAAAATATTTAGAAATAAATGCAAAATCAGTAGAAATAGAACTTACTACTAATGAAATTATTGAAGTAGAAAATATAATATCAAAATATCCGGATACTGGAGAAAGATACCCTCAATCAGCTTTGGATTTAACAAACAAATAATAGATTCTGTAATATATAAGTCCGAAAAGTTTATGAACAACATACATTCGGACTTAATTACTTTTATGTCAAATAATCAATATAAATTTAATCGCAATTTATACTATTAATATAGGGATGTCTGCTTTATTTTTAAGTTGTTTAGTAGTAGTTCCAAAAATGAAATCACCCAAACCTTTATGTCCATGTTTGGCCATCAATAACAAATCAATATTATTTTCTTTGATTAGTTTAGGTAAATTAACAGCTGGAGTACCAAATCCCAGGCAGGTTTCAACTGTTGTATAGCCTTCCTGATGAAGTAACTTTTTATAATCCTCCAATTTGTTTTGATCAAATTTAACCTCATAATCATCAGCCATTTTTCCGTAATAATTGGCTGATGCACTTTCGGTAACGTGAAACAAAATTATACTGGTATTTAAATCAGCTATTAATGGAAGATAATTCAACACACGATTATCGTTTTCACTAAAATCTAAAGCCAAACCAATAGTTTCAAAAGGTGGAATTTTACCAATTTTTTTCTGTATACGGGTTTTATGAACAGAGTAATTAAGTTTTTGAGTTTTCTTTATCCAAGGATATACAAGTATACTGACAAGAAATAGTAGCATACCCAAAGAAACACCACCAAGTAAAATCTTAATAAAGATTGATACATCAGGACTATTGTATAAATTTATTTCCTCATCATATATAAGTTTAATATTTAAAAGAACAATAACAGTACACACAATCCATGATAATATTTTTACTGGTAGTTTAATTACAAATTTCCCCATCTTTTGTTTATCACTTACAAAATGAATCAAAGGAATTACGGCAAACCCTAGTTGCATACTCAACAGTACCTGACTGAAAATGAGCATTTCATCAACAGAATTTTCCCCAAGTATACTAATTACAATTACAGCTGGAATGATAGCAAGCATTCGTGTTAGTAATCTTCTTAATGCAGGATTCATACGAAAATGCAGATAACCTTCCATAACAATCTGTCCAGCTAATGTACCCGTTACAGTTGAACTTTGTCCGGCGGCAATTAAAGCAATTGCAAAAAGAAATGGAGCCAAAGGACCTAATAAATTAGATAGCATTTTATGAGCATCATGTAAACCGGCAACATCATGAAGTCCAGCCTTGTAAAAGGTTGCTGCAGCTAAAATCAATATAGCAGCATTAACAAAAAAGGCCATATTTAAAGCTATTAGACTGTCATAAAAATTATATTTAATTGCATTTTTAATGGATTTATAATCACGTTTTATTTTTCTGGTTTGCACGAGTGCCGAATGCAGATATAAATTATGAGGCATTACTGTTGCTCCAATAATACCAATAGCAATATATAGTGCTTCATTGTTAGGTAAAGTAGGCTTAAACCCTTTAACGACTTCACCTAAATCAGGTTTAGCCAGAAACATTTCCATAAGAAAACAACCACCAATAATGCTGACTAAAGCAATGATGAATGCCTCCATTTTTCGAATTCCGAATCTTTGAAGAACTAATAAAAGTAATGTATCCAATGCTGCAATCCATACACCCCATATCAAATCCAGACCAAAAAGTAGCTGTAGACCTATGGCCATTCCTAAAACTTCTGCCAGATCCGTTGCAGCTATAGCAATTTCAGCAAATCCATAAAGAATATAATTCATCCATTTTGGATAATATTCACGGTTTGTCTGAGCTAAATCTAACCCTCTGACTATTCCTAATCTGGCGCTTAATGATTGTAAGAGTAAGGCCATAATATTGCTCATTAGCAATACCCAGATAAGAGCATAACCAAACTTACTACCTCCGGCTATATCAGTTGCCCAGTTACCCGGATCCAGATAACCCACCGCAACGAGATAAGCTGGGCCGAAAAATGCGAAAATACGACGCCACTTCTTTGAACTATCAGTATCTACCGACTGATGAACTTCTTGTAGGGATTTCTTACTCAATTGTTAGATGTTTCTAATTCGCGAAATTAGTAAAAAAAAATTACCTTTTATAAATTATTTTGGTCTTTAGGAATCCATAGACAGTCCGTAAAATTAACTATTTGATCATTTTTAATAATTACTCCTTCATTTTCCAGTAATTCCTGCATGAGCGTGGGAGTAGGAAATTGATGTTTACCTGTTAACAAGCCATTTCTATTAACTACTCGGTGGGCGGGAATTTGTAAAGAATGTGAATTGTTCATTGCATAGCCTACTAAACGAGCAGACTTTTTAGTGCCCAAATATTCTGCAATTAAGCCATAAGTAGTAACCTTACCCACAGGAATTTTTTTTACAATTTGATACACTTTTTCGTAAAATGTCTCATCTTTCATATTCTTGCAATCAAAAATGTTAGGTTTTTGATTGCATAAAAATACTAAAATGATTGAAAAGTGTAGCAGATACACCTGTAAAAATAATTTTTATTAAAAAAATATTTTTACATAATTAACTGATTATTAATTATTAATGTTGTTATTTGCTAAGATATATAAATAAAATTATGATTTTTTTTACGTTTAGCATACGCCTTTCAAATATTTTATTATATTAGTGGCATACGAAGTAAAGGCTTCAAACACAAACCAAAAAATGAGAAATTATATATTTTACTTTACACTTCTATTTAAGTAATTTAAAATTAGTAAAAGTAAAATAAAGAAATGATTCTAAATGGCTTAGAATCATTTCTTTTTTTTATATCTAAAAATTATAAACAACAGTAAAAATATTAAATAAAAAAAAGCTTATTTGTTTCTTTTTTTATTTATCAACATAGATAAAGTTTTCTTTTGGCTTTCAAAAGCTAGCTCATCCAGATTTATACTCTCTAATTTTTTCCAGACAAATCCATTTAACTCTAGTGAGTCAAAATCTTCTATAATTAAATGATCATCTCTGTATAAAAAAAATAAATCTATAGTATTATAAAGAATATCTTTATATACATAAGTATTAGGATTTGAATTGATATATTTAAGTTTAGACTTATCTATAACTATTTTTAGTTCTTCTTCCAATTCTCTTGCACAACTATGTTCAGCAGTTTCGGCCGGATCTACAAAACCTCCAGCCAAATCAAGAAAACCTTTTTTTGGTTCTTTATTTCTGACAGTAAGTAATATCTCATCATTTTTTTGAATAATAACAGCAACAGCCCCAGCAGTATTATGATAATATTCAAAATCACAATTTGAGCAATAAATCTTATTTCCATTACTAAAATTAAGGTCAGAGCTTTGACAATTCGGGCAATATTTAAAGATAGGCTGCATAATTATTATTTTAAAGGTTATACATAGATTATATTTCTTAACTCAAAGATATAGTTTATTTTTAACTATTAGAAAACATTAAAAATATTTACTCAATAATAATAAATAATAAACACAGCTATGGATTATTACTAATTGTAATAAAAATATAATATATAATTATAGGAATATAGATGGACTGATAAACATAATTCACTACATTTAAATAAAAAATTATGGCAACAGTTACAATAAAAGGAAACGAAGTACATACAATAGGAAATTTACCTCAGATAGGTCAAAAAGCTAAAGAATTTACGTTAACAGGAGCTGACTTATCAGAAAAAAAACTTTCTGATTTTACTGGAAAAAAGGTAGTTCTTAATATATTTCCTAGTGTAGATACTGGAACTTGTGCAATGTCTGTGAGAACATTTAACAAAGAAGCTTCCGAGTTAAACAATACAGTAGTTTTATGTATTTCTAAAGATCTGCCATTTGCACAATCCAGATTTTGTGCGGCAGAAGGATTAAATAATGTTATAACACTATCAGCCTTTAGATCTGATTTTGGAAAAGACTATGAGCTTGAATTTGCAGATGGGCCTTTGAAAGGTTTACTAAGCAGAGTGGTAATAATTCTTGATGAACAAGGTCATGTTGTTTATGAAGAACAAGTTGCAGAAACTTCTAATGAACCAGACTACGAAAAAGCAATTTCAGCATTAAAATAATAAGTGCAAAGCTCAAAAAAAATGCAAAAAAATCCCTTACAAATCTTTTTGAGGGATATTTTTTATTTCTAGAATATACTGAGAAGGCGTAAGTTCAGTAAAATCTTTAAAAATTCTGTTAAAAGTTGACTGATGAGTAAAACCGGCCTCAGTATAAATATAACATAAAGTATATTGTTGATGACGATTTTGAAGAAGCTGTTGTTTTACATAATTGATTCTATATGAATTCATGAAATTGTTGAAATTTGAAAAACCGTTCATACGTATAGCTCTGGATACGTAGGAACTATTTGAATTTAAAGCAGAAGATAACTCTGATATGGTAAAATCAGATTTTTTAAAAGGTTGCTTTTCTTCCATATACTCACTTATTTTTATAAACAATTCATTATACTTAGCTAATTCATCCGGCGTAAATTCTGATTGTAAATATTTCTTTCTAATATTTATTAGTTTTTCAATTTCTTGTTGATTTTGAGCGTTATACTGTGCTCTATTAATTTTATTTTTATAGACAAGTAAAAGAACAATATTTAAAAAATAGTTGATTATGGTTACTATATCAATAAGAAAAATTCCATCGTTATCTATATTAAGGCTTTTAAAAGGTCCTATGTAATGAGAAATAATAGATAGAATAACTACATATATGAAAGTGAAGATTGTATAATATATAGTTTTCTTTAAAGAGAAAAACATATAGGCTCCTAAAGGCGTTAAAAATAACCATATAATGATAAAGCACGAATAATTCCATAGAACTATAATGAAAATAGAAATATAAATTGGACCTAGTATAAACCAGGTATCAACTAAGCGGTTAATATTATAATATTTGGGAAACAAGAAAAGAGTACAAAGTAAAAAAAGAGTCCCGCCTAAAAGATAATCTACTAATAATCTGCAATCATAAACATAATAAATAATTAAATTAATGAGTAGCATAAAACAGAGCAGCTTAAAATAGTTTTTTATAAACTCCCTTTTAATTGTATCAATAAAAATTTTGGTACTGTTTTTTTTAAAATTGTCCACAAGTTATTTCATATTAGTTAGCGGGCGTGAAGTTAAAGAAAATAAACAAAGTAAATCTTAAAATAAAATAAGTTTTTTTCTGAAATTAATTGATGTAAAATACTTTGAATCTGTGTATTATGTATTCTGCAATTTTTTTTCGTAATTAAATTAAATCAGCAAAATATGGTTTGTTTCAATTAGTAAATTTGTAATGTTAAATAGAAATACTAAAAAACATAATTAATTTTTTGTTAGCATTAGTAGCTATAGAGAGTTTTTAGAGGAATTTATTTTTATAAATTCCTCTAATTTTTTTATTTAGGAGGGAAAGCTCGTACAGCTTTATGGAGTATACCTGGAAAAAAACGCATTAAAAATAAAGATAAATGCTCTACACCCAATTTTTTCCCAATAAATATTTCATTTTTCTTTTTTTTGACACCCTTGGCAATTTGTTGAGCTGCTTTAGCTACAGGAAGACCGTTTTTAATGTTTTCACTCATCTCTTTTCTAGGAGATCCGTCGGGCATAAGAGAGTTATATGAAATATTAGTAGCTATATATCCGGGAGTTAATAAAGTGACATAAATATTTTGAGGAGTAACTTCTGCTCTTAGACAATCATAGAAACCATGTAAGGCATGTTTAGAAGAAGCGTAAGCCGATCGCCCAAGTGAGCCTATCTTACCCATTGTACTACTTGTGACTATAAAATGACCATGTTTTTGCTTATTAAAATAAGGGAGGATTTCTTTCGTTAATTCTACGTAGCTGAAAAAATTCAAATCCATCATTTTCTTATAAACTTCAATATTCGTTTCCGCAACAGAACCTCTGGAACTTGTTCCCCCATTTAGAAAGACGTAATCGACAGTATTATAAAATGAAAAAGCTTCTTTTGTTTTTTCATTAAAATCAGAAGAATTAAATAAATCCAGTAGCAGAATTTTATTATTTTCTGGAAATAAAGTTGAGTTCTTAATTCGTAAAAGCTCTTCTTCCCTTCGGGCGCTCAAGATGATTTTGCTGCCTAATTGATTAAAATATACAGCCAGAGCTTCACCGATACCCGAAGATGCACCAACAATCCAAATAACTTTATTTTCAAATATATCTTTCATCCTATTTCAATGTATTTATTTTTAACGCTTATCAGGTAAATATATAATATTTGGTTAAATTAACTCATAAACCTGAGAAAATTCAATGAAAATTAGGTTTTAAAATGTAATTTCTTTAGTACCTTTACAACTTAAAAGTTTAATAAATACAAAAAAATCATGAGTAGAAAGTTTCCTGCCGGTGTTGCAACCGGTTCGTTGGTTAAAGAAATATTTGATTACGCAAAAGAAAAACAATTTGCCTTGCCTGCTTGTAATGTGATTGGTTCCAGTAATATAAATGCGGCCTTAGAAACTGCAGTAAAAGTAAATGCTCCTATTATTATACAATTTTCAAATGGAGGAGCACAGTTCAATGCCGGAAAAGGTTTTAAAAATGATAATGTTAGAGCAGACGTTTTAGGAGCTATAGCAGGAGCTAAACATATTCACACTTTAGCCGAAGCTTATGGTGCTACAGTAATTTTACATACAGACCATTGCGCTAAAAAATTACTTCCTTGGATAGACGGTTTGCTAGATGCAAGTGAAGAATTTTATAAAAAAGAAGGTAAAACACTATACTCTTCACATATGCTGGACTTATCAGAAGAATCTTTAGAAGAAAACCTTGAGATTTCGGCTAAATATTTCCAAAGAATGGCTAAAATGGGAATGACTCTTGAAGTAGAAATAGGAATTACAGGCGGTGAAGAAGATGGAGTGGATAACTCTGATGTTGATAGCTCTAAACTATATACTCAGCCGGAAGATGTTTACAAAACATATCAGGCATTACATTCAATTAGTCCAGACTTCACAATAGCTGCTGCTTTTGGTAATGTTCATGGAGTTTATAAGCCGGGGAATGTTAAATTAGAACCGAAAATATTAAGAAATTCCCAGGAGTATATTCAAAAACAAATTGGCGGTTCTGAAAAACCTATCAACTTTGTATTCCATGGAGGTTCTGGATCTTCTTTAGAAGAAATTAGAGAAGCTATTAGTTATGGAGTAATAAAAATGAATATAGATACAGATTTACAGTTTGCTTATCTTGAAGGAGTAAGAGATTATGTAGAAACTAATATAGAATATCTGAGAACTCAGGTAGGTAACCCAACAGGAGAAGATTCTCCAAATAAAAAATATTATGACCCAAGAGTTTGGGTTCGTAAATCAGAAGAATCTTTTGGGAAAAGACTGGAACAATCCTTTAAAGATTTAAATAATATTGATACTCTTTAATAGTAAGTATAAAGTAAAAAAATAGCTGGATTAATAATCTGGCTATTTTTTTTGTATATTTGGTATAAATATATAAAAATGAGAAAAGGATTAGTTGTATCAACATTAATAGCTTCTTTAGGTTTAATAATATCAGCCTATTTTTTAGGTAATTCTTTCAAAAATAAAAATCTGACTACTTCTATTTCAGTTAAAGGTTTAGGTACTAAAGATTTCATATCTGATTTGATTGTATGGAATGGCGATTTTTCAAAGAAAAGCATGGATTTAAAAACGGCATATTCGGATTTAGAGCAAGATAGGAAAAAAATAAGAGATTATCTGGTGTCAAAAGGGTTCAAAGATAATGAACTGGTTTTTTCTTCTGTAGATATTAATAAACAGTATGATTATTATAATACAGATGGAGGGAGAAGTTCTGTATTTTCAGGTTATCAATTAGATCAAACAGTGTCCATTGAATCCAAAGATGTCGAAAAAGTTGAAAATTTATCACGTGAAATAACCGAACTAATTAATAGTGGCGTTGAACTATATTCAAAAGCCCCTTCTTATTATTATACAAAATTAGCGGATTTAAAAATTCAGATGATTGCAGATGCTACTCAAGATGCGAGAAAAAGAGCAGAAGAAATAGCTAAAAATGCAGGAGGTAAATTAGGTAAATTAAAAACAGCAAATTTAGGTGTTTTTCAAATTACAGCACAAAATTCATCTGATGATGAATATTCTTGGGGAGGAACATTTAATACCTCTTCCAAAAATAAAACAGCAAGTGTGACTATTCGATTGGAGTATGAAGTTAAATAGTAAGTATATAAAAACAGATACTTTGACTTTATAAAAAATATAAATAAAAGCTTTTTAAATAAAATTAAATCAAAATAAAAATGAGAGTGTTTCTCTCATTTTTATTTTGTTATAAATCGTAATATTAGATAACTTTTTTTATATATTTGTTTGGTTAAGTTCTTTTCTTAATTTCTTTATCAACCAGAATATGGTGCTGTGTAAAAGCAGAATAATAGGGAATCATGTGTAAATCATGAGCTGTCGCGCAACTGTAAGTAATGTATGAGTTTTATCAATATATACCATTGCCGTAAAAAGTGAGAAGGTAGATAAAATATTACAAGCCAGGAGACCTGCCTATTTTGAATTGACAATGCTTTCGCGATTTGAAGCAAAGGTCGTAGGTTAAATTATAAAGATAAGTATATCCCATAAAATATTTCTGGGAGGTATTTTTATTGTTATATAGTACACCTCATATACTTTACTCTTTTTTGAAAGCATTTTTGAAATTTAACAATAAGAACTTTTATAGTTTAATCATTTAAAAGTTAAAAAAGATGCAAACACACAATCTTGGCTACCCGCGAATTGGTAGTAACAGAGAACTTAAAAAGGCTTGTGAAAAATTTTGGGCCGGTAAAATATCAGTTGAGGAACTGATGAAAACAGGGAAAGATATCCGATTAGGTAACTGGATGTTACAGAAAAGTGCTGGAATAGAAGTAATACCTTCCAACGATTTTTCGTTTTATGATCAGGTATTGGATATGTCTTTGATGGTAGGAGCCATCCCTAAACGCTACAACAAAATTTTAGTAAAGAGCTCTAACTCTGAACAGGAGTTGTATTTTGCAATGGCAAGAGGATATCAAAAGGAAGGTATTGATATAACTGCAATGGAAATGACCAAATGGTTTGATACTAACTATCATTACATTGTACCTGAATTTGAAAAGAATCAGAAATTTTCTTTATTCTCAACAAAAATCATAGATGAATTTTTAGAAGCAAAACAAGAAGGCATTATTACAAAGCCTGTTATAATAGGTCCTGTATCGTATTTGTTGCTTGGTAAAGAAAAAGAAAAAGATTTCAATAAGATAGAATTAGTAAAAAGTCTTCTGCCGATTTATTTGGAAATCATTGAAAAATTAAAAGAAGCAGGAGTGGAATGGATACAATTCGATGAACCCTTTCTTGCATTAGATATAGACGCTGAAGTAAAGGATGCATTACAATATGTATATACCGAAATTAATAAAAAGTATCCGTTTATCAAGAAAATGATTGCTACTTACTTTGATGGTCTTAAAGATAATTTAGATCTAGCTCTCAGCTTGCCTGTGCAGGCATTACATATAGATTTGGTTCGCTGTCCTGAACAACTTGATGAAGTACTTGACAAGCTTCCTGAAAATATGTCTGTTTCACTAGGGATTATTGATGGGAGAAACATCTGGAAAAATAATTTTAAGAATTCTTTAAAAATAATTGACAGAGCCTCAGACAAAGTAGGAAAAGATAGAGTGATAATAGCACCTTCCTGTTCTTTAATTCACTGCCCTGTAGATTTGGACTCAGAAACCAACGAAAAAGTTCTTTCTCCGGAAATTAAAGATTGGCTGGCTTTTTCCAAACAAAAAATCAAAGAGGTAGTAACACTTAAACAATTAGCAGAAAAAAAGGATACACCCGAATTTTTAAAAGAATTGGAAGAAAACACAGATTCTGTAAGTAGAAGGAATATTTCTCCGCTTATTCACAATCAAAACGTTCAGGATAGAATTAAAAATATAGAAAAAGTAGAGGATAAAAGACATAATATTTTCTCCGAGAGGAAAGAAAAACAACAAAAAGCTCTGGAATTACCCTTATTTGCTACTACAACTATAGGATCATTTCCACAAACCGCTGAAGTACGCTCGTGGCGTTCAAAAATGAAAAAAGGAGAAATTTCTCTCTCTGAATATGAAGATTTACTAAAGAAAGAAACCGAAAAAGCTATACGTTTTCAGGAAGAAATTGGATTGGATGTTCTCGTTCATGGCGAATTTGAACGAAATGATATGGTTGAATACTTTGGTGAAAGTCTTGAAGGTGTTGCATTTTCAAAAAATGGATGGGTGCAGAGCTATGGAAGCAGATGTGTAAAACCTCCAATCATTTATGGAGATGTTCATCGTCCTGAGCCTATGACTGTGCAATGGTCTGCCTATGCGCAATCTCTTACAGATAAATGGGTTAAGGGTATGTTGACAGGTCCGGTTACCATTTTGCAATGGAGTTTTGTAAGAGACGATCAACCAAGAAAAGATACCTGTTATCAAATAGCATTAGCAATTAGAGATGAAGTCCTTGATTTGGAAAAAGCAGGAATCAATATTATACAGATAGATGAACCTGCTATCAGAGAAGGATTGCCTTTAAGAAAAGCAGATTGGGAAAACTATCTTAATTGGGCAATTAAAGCATTTAGAATTTCGTCTTGTGGCGTAAAGGATGAAACGCAGATTCATACGCATATGTGCTATTCTGAGTTCAACGATATCATAGAAAATATAGCTGATATGGATGCAGATGTAATTACTATAGAATGTTCTCGTTCTAACATGGAGTTATTAGATGTATTTTCTAAGTTCAATTATCCAAATGATATTGGGCCGGGTGTTTATGATATTCATTCACCAAGGGTTCCTTCGAGAGAAGAAATGGTAAATCTTATGAAGAAAGCCGAAGAAGAAATTCCTACAAATCAATTATGGATTAATCCTGATTGTGGTTTAAAAACCAGAGGCTGGGATGAAACAAAAAAAGCTCTTATAGAAATGGTAGCAGCTGCTGAAGAAATGAGAGCTTCGCATGTATAACCAATAAAATAATAAATATGGATCTAAACCTGGAAGAAAGAAAGAAAAAATCGGAATCAAGAATTTTAAAAGCTGTATTTCCTGGTACAACAAATCATTATGACACTTTATTCGGAGGAACTGCTATGCAGTGGATGGATGAAGTTGCTTTCATTACAGCGACAAGATTTTGCCACAAGCAGATGGTTACCGTTAGAAGTGATAAAATTGATTTTAAAAAATCCATACCTGCAGGAACAATTGTGGAACTGATTGGGAATGTAATAGAAATTGGAAACACCAGTTTAAAAGTAAAAGTGGAAATATTTATTGAACAAATGTATTATGAACATAGAGAAAAAGCTGTTACTGGTGAATTTACTTTTGTTGCTGTAGGAGATGATAAAAGGCCGGTTTCTGTTTTAGATTAAAACAGAAAGGTTTTATCTAGTTTTGTTTAAAATGAGCTGAAAGTTAAAGACTTTTGGCTCATTTTTTATAATCTGTTTAATTAAAAACGTATAGTCAATTAAATGAGCTAAGAAAAATTAGACAATTTGTAAGATAAAATTTATAATTTTGTATTCAACACTAATTTACATAAGGTAATGGATTTAAAAAATGCTTTTTTCGGTAGTTTTAATTTGGTTGACAACATTTTTATTGGAATAAAACTTGTTGTAGCATTTATAGCTGTTTTAGTTTACATTAAGCTTATAGGGCGAACAATCTTAAACCAGGTATCAGGTATAGACCTTATTCAGAATATTGTTTTAGGAGGTCTCGTCGGAGGGATATTATACAATCCGGGTATTTCAATATTAGAGTTTGGGATAGTCTTATTGATATGGACCATAATTATATATTTTATTGCTTTTTTTTCGAAAAAATATAGCCGTTTAAGAGGATTGATTGAAGGGCCTATTATTCCCTTGGTACTTAAAGGAAAACTCAATGTTGAAGGATTTAAAAAAGCAAAAATGGATATTATGACCTATGCAAACGTTTTGAAAAATGATGGAATCTATGATATATCTAAAGTGTATTTTGCACAAATGGAGCAAGATGGGTCGATTACAGCTTTTACAGATGATTATGACAAATACGCAGTTTTATTAGTTATAGAAGGAGAAATTAATCATGTTTATCTGGAAGGAATAGATAAAACGGAAGACTGGCTTAAGGGAGAGCTTAAAAAAGAAGGATATGAAGACTTATCCGAAATTTTTTTAGCACAGTGGTCGCCTGAAAAATTTTTTATTGTTCCAAAAAGCCAGGATCATAAGATAAAGATAAATAAATAAACTTATCTGATAGCTATCTCAAAAAATTTCTCATTTTCAATAAAACCTTCCAAAATGTCATTTTCTTTTACAGCTGAAACACCAGAAGGAGTTCCGGTAAAAATAATATCTCCGGTTTTTAATGTAAAAAACTGGGATATATAAGAAACGAGCGTATTAAAAGGAAAAAGCATATCGGAAGATTTTCCTTGCTGTTGAATATTTCCGTTTTTTAATAAAGAAAAGTTAACATTATCTAGATTGACTTTATCTTTAGTGACAAAATCCCCAATTAAGGCTGAATGATCAAATGCTTTAGATATTTCCCAAGGAAGACCTTTATCCTTAAGTTTATCCTGTAAGTCGCGAGCAGTAAAATCAATTCCAAGGCCTATTTCGGAGTAATAATTTTCAGCGAATTCAGGTTGAATATACTTTCCTGTTTTACATATTTTCAGCAATAATTCGACTTCATGCTGTAAATTATCACTAAATTCAGGAATATAAAAATCTTCACCCGGTCTAAGTATTGCTGTGTCCGGTTTCAAAAATAATACAGGTTCTTTAGGAATGTCATTATTAAGCTCCTTAGCATGATTGCTATAGTTTCTTCCCACACATATAATTTTCATAATACACTTTTTAATTTAGTTCTTGTAAATATTTTTTTTGAATATAAAGGAAAATCAGCATGCATTAACCAAGAATAATAACCTTGATCAGATTTAAAAATTTCTTTTAATTTTTTCCCTTTGTGTTTTCCAAAATTAAAAATCTCATCGCCCTCTTTATCCAGGCCTACAAAACCGGCTAAATCAGCATTTTTATTCTGAGTGGTAAACTCATGCAGAAACTTCATGTCATTTTCAACAGCATCGTATTTTTCTACTTGAGCCTTTAAAACCTCATAAGTAGCTAAGGTATCAGCAGAAGCGGAATGAGCATTTTCAAGATCAGAATCACAATAAAACTTATACGCAGCAGCTAAAGTTCTGGGTTCCATTTTGTGAAAAATAACCTGTACATCAATAGGACGATGTTTTTTAATATCAAATTCAAAATCATTTCGTAATAGTTCTTCAGCAAGTAGAGGAATATCAAAACGATTAGAATTATATCCAGCCAGATCAGAATCTTTAATCATTTCCAATATCTGAGGAGCTATTTCTTTAAATATTGGAGCATTTTCAACATCCTTATCATAAATACCATGTATAAGAGATGATTCTTTAGGAATGGGTATCTGGGGATTGACTTTCCATGTTTTACTTTCTTTGGACTGATTGGGATTGACCTTTAAAATACTTATTTCAACTATTCGGTCTTTACTGACATTAATTCCGGTAGTTTCCAGATCAAAAAAGCAGATTGATTTATGTAGTTTTAGTTCCATTAGATATTATTTTTTTTCTGAATAAGATTGATATGATTATATATAGTAATACTATAATTGGGATTGCTGAAATTTGAAGTAATAGTAATAAAACAAGACATAGAATGATAAATGAAAAAACAAGCGAATTATCTTTCAATTTCAAACTCTTAAATTTTAATGCTAACAGAGGAAGATTAGCAACAAGAATATAGGAACTTAAAATTGTGAGAAAAAAAAGAATCAGACTATTATTCCAGAATACAGTTGAATTTTTTTCGATAATCCAATAAATAGCAAAGATAAAAATAGTATTAGCAGGAGTAGGCAACCCTTTAAAATAATAGCTTTGTTCTTCATCAAGATTGAATTTTGCCAGACGTAAAGCCGAAAATAATGTGATTAACAGCCCAAAAAAAGGAAATATAGAATGAGCCGTAAGTGTAAATGATTGAGAAAGAAAACTATTCAAAATTAAATTACCACCTAGCAATTTAAACATTAATATACCTGGTAATAAGCCAAAGGTAACCATGTCAGCAAGACTATCCAATTCTTTACCTAAAGGACCGGAAGCCCGTACAGCTCTAGCAACAAAACCATCAAAAAAATCAAAAACCAGAGAAGCAATAAGTAAATACAAAATATGTGAGGTAGGAGCATTAATTATTGCAAAAATACAAGCGATACTTCCACAAAATAAATTTGCAAGAGTAAGTATATTGGGGAGATGTTTCATTTACTTCGAGGAAAAAATTTAGTTACAAATCTATGAATTTTAAATATAATTTTTTGCCATTTACGGAATATAGTTGTGGTAATAAAAACATAATTCGTACGTTTATAAAATTAAAATTATTTTTGCAAAAACTATTTTTTGAAAAGGAAACAAACAAATACAATTAAATTACTACTATTAGTAATAATTAGTTTTATAATTAATTTGCCAATTAAAGCGCAATCATTCAGGAAATACTCTAATGAATTTTTAAATATTGGAGCCGATGCAAGAGCTTTTGGTATGGGTAATAATGTGGTTGCTAATGTTTCAGATGTAAATTCCGTTTACTGGAATCCGGCGGGTCTTACTCAAGTTACTGATTCATGGCAGGCAGCTCTTATGCATGCAGAATATTTTCAATCTATTGCAAAATATGAATATGCAGCTGTTGCTATACCTTTAAATGGAGGTTCAGAAGGAACGGTAGGGATTTCCTTATATCGTTTCGCAGTTGACGATATCATGAATACAACACAATTAATAGATAATCAGGGAAATATTGATTATAATAAAATAAGTCGTTTTTCAACTGCAGATTATGCATTAATGGGTTCATATGCAGGAAATCTTTTTAATGATCCTAACTTATCAGTAGGAGCCAATGCTAAAATTGTATACAGACATGTTGGTAAATTTGCAAATGCATTCGGATTTGGTTTAGATGCTGGTTTGCAATATAGAACAGAAGATAAGTTTTATTTTGGAGTAATGGTACGCGACATAACAACAACCTTTAATGTATGGTCGGTTAATGAGAAAGAATTAAATAAAATGGAACTAGATGGAGAGACTTTAAATGAAGCCCCTGAAGATAAGATAGAATTAACCATTCCTAAACTAAAATTAGGTGTGGCTAAAAAGTTGGGTATAAGCGAAAAAATCGGTTTTTTAGCAGAAGCAAATTTAAATTTTGAATTTTCTAAAACAAACGATTTGGTATCTTCAGATGTTGTAAGTATGTCGCCATCTTTAGGGGTTGAGTTTGATTATGATAATACCGTGTTTCTTAGAGCGGGCTTTACAAATATGCAGCATGAAATGCAATATGATGGAACAAAAAAAATCACAATGCAGCCCAATGCAGGAATCGGATTTAAATACAGAGGAGTTACGGTTGACTATGCCTTAACTAACATAGGGAATGCATCTGTGGCGCTCTATTCAAATATTTTTTCAGTTAAAATTGATATAGCTGAGTTTCACAGATAAAATAAGTTACTAATTCTCTTATTCTAAGGCGTGTAATATTTTAAAAATTAAAAAAAAAGTATTATATTTGCAAAGTTTTGGGACTTAAAAAAATGAAAAGCCTAATTTACAAAGGGCTTTTTTTTGTACTTACAGTTTAAGTTTTTTCTTGCTAACATTCTGTTTGTTAATAAAATAAGTTCTTTTGCATGAAAGTAAAATATGAAATTAAAGGATAAAGTAGATACATTATTAAATGATTTTTTACAGACAAGAACAGATTTATTTTTGATTTCCTGTAAAGTTTCTCCATTAAATCAGATTGAGATTATTATAGACGGTGATGAAGGTGTTTCCGTACAGGATTGTTTAGATTGTAGTCGTGCAGTAGAAAATAATTTAGACAGAGAGGAAGAAGATTTTGAATTGTCAGTATATTCTGCGGGGATTTCAAATCCGTTGGAGCTTCCAAGGCAATATCACAAAAATGTAGGAAGAGATTTAAAAATAACAAAAGTGGATGGTGTAGAGGTTGAAGGGGTGTTAACCGAATCTACGGAAGAATATGTAGTTTTAGAATGGAAAGAAAGAAGGCCTAAACAAATAGGTAAAGGCAAAGAAACAGTTGAATTAAAAGAACAAATACCCTATAACGATATAAAGAAAGCAATAATCATTATTAAATTTTAAATGAGGATCAATGGATAGTATAGAATTAATCGAGTCATTTGCTGATTTTAAAGACGAAAAAAATATAGATAGAATCACTTTAATGGCCATCGTGGAAGAATCGATGAAGACTGTATTGAGAAAAAGATATGGTTCAGATGAACACTTCGATGTTATTGTTAATCCGGATAAAGGAGATTTAGAAATATATTTAAACAGAAAAATTGTTGAAGATGAAATGTCTGAAGATGATTTGCTGGAGATGGAAATTAGTGAAGCAAAGAAAATAGATCCGAGTTTTGAAGTAGGGGAAGAATATACTCAGAAAATAGAATTGAATGAGTTAGGAAGAAGAAATATTTTAGCATTCAAACAAGTTTTGAATACTAAGATTGCTGAATATGACAACTCAAATTTATATGAAAAATTCAAATCTATTGAAGGAGATATTGTAAGTGGTGAAATACATCATATCAGACATAAGCAAGTAATTCTTATGGATGAAGAACAAAATGATATGATATTACCCAAAGAAAATCAAATTCCTTCAGACTTTTTCAGAAAAGGAGAAACAGTTCGTGCAGTTGTAGAAGAAGTAGGTCTAAAAGGCGGGAAACCTCAGATTATACTTTCACGTACTTCCCCGAAATTTTTAGAAAAACTTTTTGAATTTGAAATTCCTGAAATTTACGATGGGTTAATTACCATCAAAAAAACAGTACGTATCCCGGGAGAAAAAGCAAAAGTAGCCGTAGAATCATACGATGACAGAATTGATCCGGTAGGTGCTTGTGTAGGAATGAAAGGTTCTAGAATTCATTCAATAGTCAGAGAATTAAGAAATGAAAACATTGACGTTATTAATTATACCAATAACCAACAATTGTTCATTCAAAGAGCATTAAGTCCTGCAAAAGTTTCTTCAATGGAAGTAAATGAGGAAACAAAACATGCTATTGTTTTTTTAAGGCCTGAAGAGGTGTCAAAAGCGATTGGAAAAGGAGGTCAGAACATTAAGTTAGCCAGCTGGTTAACGGGGTATGAAATCGATGTTAGAAGAGACGAGCCAGAAGAAGAAGATATAGAGTTGACAGAATTTACTGATGAAATTGATTCATGGATTATTGAAGAGTTTAAAAAAGTAGGACTGGATACAGCTAGATCAGTATTGGAAAAAGATGTAGATGATCTATTGGAACTTACGGACTTGGAAGAAGAAACCGTTCTGGACATTATCCGTATTTTAAAAGAAGAATTTGAAGAGTAATAGTGTATTACTATCAATAAATTACCATATTTGTAAATAAAAAGAATAACAACAAAATATTATATGTCGGGTATTCGATTAAGTAAAGTATTAAAAGACCTTAACATCTCTCTTGACAGAGCTGCGGAATATTTGCATTCCCAAAATGTTGAGATAGAGAAGAACCCTAACGTTAAGTTAGATCAAGGGGCGTATAAACTATTAGTTACTGAATTTTCAGAAGATAAACTAAAAAAAGATGCGTCTTTAGATGTGGTCATTAACAAAATTCCAGAAAAAAAGAAAGAAGAAAAACCGATTCAGCAAGAGGTTATTAAAGCAAAAGCAGAAGAGATATCTAAACCTAAAACTTTAGGAAAGATAGACTTAAATGCTCAAAAACCTAAAATTAATACACCTCAAAAAGAAGAAGAAAAAGTTGAAGCGCCTAAGCAAGATCTAGTTACTGAGAAAAAAGAAGAAATAACTATAGGTGCAAAAACATCAGGAATTAAAATTATAGGAAAAATGTCAGCAGAAGATTTGCAAAGATCTAAGGAGCCGACACATCCTGTAAAGAGGGTTAAAGAAAAAGAGAAGACAAAAGATGATCAACCGGTGAAACAGGAAGTTCAGCCAGTTGTTAAAGCAGAACAAACGCCACCTGCACAACCAGCTCCTAAAATGGATAAAGTTGTTGAGAAAAAACAGGAAGAGCCTGACGAACCAGAAAGAATTACGACTCAGTACCAAAAACTTGATGGGCCTAAAATGACGGGACAAAAAATTGATTTATCTCAATTTGAGCGCCCTAAGAAGACCAATACAAACAAAGATAGCAATGCGGAAAAGAAAAAAAGAAAGCGTATTGTTAAAGATTCAAAGGTAGACGTAAATCAGGTAGCGAAAACTATCAATGGTGATAAAAAACCTGCGGGTAACCAGCAAGGACAAAATAATAACAGGAACTTCAAAAAAGGTGGGAATAACACCGGTGGTAATAGAAGATTTACAGGAGGAGGTAATAACAACCGTAACGTAAGACCTGTTGAATTAACTGACGAACAAGTTAAAAATCAAATAAAAGAAACTCTTGAAAAGCTTACTTCCAAAGGAGGGAAATCTAAGAGTTCTAAATTTAGAAGAGATAAAAGGATTCAGAGAAGAGAACAAGAAGCAGAACAATTTGAATTAGAAAGCAGAGATAACACTATTAAAGTGACCGAGTTCATTACAGTAAATGAATTAGCCAGCTTAATGAATGTATCTCCTACAGAAATTATATCTGCTTGTTTCTCATTAGGAGTCATGGTTACCATGAATCAACGTTTAGATGCTGATACCATGGTTCTGGTAGCTGACGAATTTGGATATAAGATCGAATTTACAGATTCTGAGGTTGATGACTCAGCGATAGAAGACGTTAAAGATGATGAAAAAGATTTAATCCACAGAGCCCCTATTGTTACTGTAATGGGTCACGTGGATCACGGAAAGACTTCTCTTTTGGATTATGTAAGAAAAGCGAATGTAATAGCCGGAGAATCCGGAGGAATCACTCAGCACATTGGAGCTTACAACGTTAAATTAAACAACGGACAGCAAATAACATTCTTAGATACGCCGGGTCACGAAGCCTTTACCGCAATGAGAGCAAGAGGAGCACAGGTTACGGATTTAGCTATTATTGTAGTAGCTGCTGACGATAACGTAATGCCTCAAACAAAAGAAGCTATCAGCCATGCTCAGGCTGCTGGAGTACCGATGATTTTTGCTATAAATAAAATAGATAAACCAAATTCAAATCCGGATAAGATCAAAGAGGAATTAGCTCAAATGAACTTATTGGTAGAAGACTGGGGGGGAACAATTCAGTCCCAGGAAATTTCAGCTAAATTTGGAAATAATGTCGATGTTTTACTAGAGAAAGTTTTATTAGAAGCAGAGATTTTAGATTTAAAAGCAAATCCTAACCGAATTGCAAATGGAGTAGTTATTGAAGCTGCTTTAGATAAAGGAAGGGGATATGTTTCCACAGTATTGGTTCAAAATGGAACTTTGAAAGTAGGTGATTATCTTTTAGCAGGTAAAAACCATGGAAAAGTAAGAGCTATGCTTGACGAAAGAGGAAGACCTATGAAAGAAGCAGGTCCTTCTGTACCGGTTACTATTTTGGGGCTGGATGGAGCGCCAACTGCCGGAGATAAATTCAGAGTTTTTGAAGATGAAAGAGAAGCTAAACAGATAGCTAATAAGAGAGAGCAGCTGATGAGAGAACAATCCATCAGAACTCAAAAACATATAACTCTAGATGAAATAGGTAGACGTATAGCTTTAGGAGACTTTAAAGAACTTAATATCATTCTTAAAGGAGACGTGGATGGTTCGGTAGAAGCCTTAACAGATTCTTTACAAAAACTATCAAATGATCAGATTCAAATCAATATCATTCATAAAGGGGTAGGACAGATTACAGAATCTGATGTATTGCTTGCTGCAGCTTCAGATGCTATCCTAATAGGATTTAATGTACGGCCAAACATGAGTGCTAAAGATTTAGCAGATAAAGAAGAAATTGAAATACGTACTTACTCGATTATTTATGATGCGATTAATGATGTGAAAGAAGCCATGGAAGGTATGCTTTCTCCTGAAATTAAAGAGCAGATTATGGGTAACGTCGAAATCAGAGAGGTTTTCAAAATATCTAAAGTCGGAACAATTGCAGGATGTATGGTTCTTGATGGTAAAATAACAAGAAATGCTAAAATCAGAATTATCAGAGAAGGCATTGTAGTTTATACCGGAGAGTTGGAAAGTCTTAAACGATTCAAAGATGATGTGAAAGAAGTAACTAAAGGATACGAGTGTGGTTTGAATGTCAAAAACTATAACGATATCCAGATAGGTGATTTATTAGAAGCGTTTGAGGAAGTAGAAGTCAAAAAGAAATTAAAAATTTAATTTTCATATAAAATAAAAAATAGCCGCTATACTTAGCGGCTATTTTTTTATAATAAAATTTATTATAGAGAAGATTAAAAAAGATATTCGGTTATTTATTACTTTTGTACTAAATAATCTATAAATGAGATGATTATATGAAAAGAAAACTATTAACTATCATATCGGTTTTTTCAGTGATTCTTCTTAGCGCTCAAACAACAGAACAGAAAAAGAAGATGACAAAATCTTACGATTATAATAAGATAGAAAAAGTTAAAAAGGAACTTATCTTACAAAATAATTTAAGACAGAAAACGCTAAATAATTATTTGAATAAATTTAAAGTTTTACCTTTTTCAAACGATGAAGCTCAGGGTAAACTGGCTGTTGGAATTAATCCGGATGGAAGCTTAGTTTATATTGGCACATTTAACGAAGGCTCGGCTAAAACTATAGGCGCAAGAAACGTTAATCTCAATCTGGGATTAAACGGAGAGGGTTTATACGCCGGGGTTTGGGATGAGGGATTAATTAGAAGAACTCATAATGATTTTGTTAAACAAGGAGGAGGTTCCAGAATTGAGCTGGGAACAGACAATATTACAACCTTAAGTAGTCACTCAACACATGTAGGAGGAACTATTGCAGCTGGAGGAGTATCCCCAGCAGTTTCCTTAAACTCGGTTCAATATCCAGCAGGTTATTCCAAAGGTATGGTATCAAAAGCGTTGATAAAATCATACGATTTTACTAATGATTTGTCCGAAATGATGGTTTTTGGAACTAATGGGTACTTGGTTTCCAATCATTCCTATGGGATAACTTTGATAGTCAATGGTAAACCTTATTATGGGGCAAATTGGTGGGGATTGGGAGCATATGACTATACCAGCTATAAAATAGATCAGATTGCTCATCTGAATAAATATTATCAGATGGTTTTTGCAGCCGGAAACGATAGAAACTATGGTTCTCAACTAAATACAGTAAATCCAGGATACGAATTGGTAACAACTTATGGAGTAGCAAAAAATGTTTTAACAGTGGCGGCTGTTTATGAACAACTTAATTATACCGGAGCTTCTAGTGTTACCATGTCAACCTTTAGTAACTACGGACCAACAGATGATAGTCGGATAAAACCAAATATTTCAGCCAAAGGAGTGTCTGTTTTTTCAACAAACTCAACCGGAGATTCAAATTATTATGTTAACCAAGGAACATCCATGGCAACACCTGCTATTACCGGATCTATTCTTCTTTTACAGGAACATTATAAAAATCTGAATTCTAAATTTATGCTTTCTGCTACAGTGAGAGGACTGATCCAACATACGGCCCGGGAAGCAGGTTCTTATGACGGTCCGGATTACTCTTTCGGCTGGGGATTGGCAGATATTGAAGCTGCTGCTTTAGCAATTACAAATAATACTCAAGGTTCACTCATAGAAGAAAATAAATTAGAAAGCCAGAAGACATATACTAAAAAAATTAAATCTTCCGGATCTACTCCTCTTCAGGTTTCAATTTCATGGACAGATCCTGAATTTACCTCCTATAATGGTGATATTTTAGGATATTCTAATGGAGGGGTTTCCATAGTAGGAGAAAAAGATCCTAGTGGAGCTAAATACCTGGTTAACGATATAGATGTTAAAGTAGATAAAATAGATAAAGACGGTAATGTTTTACAAACGTATTATCCATGGAGACTAAATGGTAAAGCTCCAGCAGAAGCAGCTAAAAATGATACAACCAATGACGTAGATAATTTTGAAAGAATAGACATTTCAAATCCAGATGGAGAGTATTTGGTAACAGTTTCACATAAAGGGAGTTTATCAGGTTCAGGACAAGAATATTCATTAATAATTACAGGACCTGATATGAAAACCTTAAATGCGGAAGATATAGATTTAAAAGAAATTACAACAAAAATATATCCAATACCGGCGAAAGATCAGGTGTATGTGGTGTTGAATCAAAAAGCAAAATATACTCTATTTGAGATGACAGGTAAAATACTTTCTTCAGGTAATTTTCTTCAGGGACAAAATACATTAAACATAACTAATCTCCCGCCGGGAACCTACTTAGTAAAGCTAGATTATGGTAATAAAATAGAAACAAAGAAAATAATAGTTCAGTAAATAAAATTAAAAAGCCGGTTTATCCGGCTTTTTTAATATAATAAAATCAAATAACAGTAATATTTCATTGTTAGTTTAGAAATAATAATTTGAGTATAAAATAAAAATTTAGATATATAGTATCTAAGAAAAAGCTCATTATAGCAATGTCGAGAAAAAAAATTATTTGAAGTGTGAAAAAAAAATAAGTTTGATATAAAAAAACCAAGTGCTTGAAGTATTTATAATTTGAAAAATCAATTTTAAAGATTTTT
Source organism: Apibacter sp. HY039 (assembly GCF_004023655.1). Classification (NCBI taxonomy): domain Bacteria; kingdom Pseudomonadati; phylum Bacteroidota; class Flavobacteriia; order Flavobacteriales; family Weeksellaceae; genus Apibacter; species Apibacter sp. HY039. The sequence goes on from NZ_SAYM01000001.1 coordinate 383,694, forward strand.
TAGCTTAAATAATATAAATTCGATTATGTAATTTGTATTTTTCTGATATAATAATAAGGTATATTATTCCTAAATGAAGAAAAAATAATCTTAATTAAGAGGTTTGTTATGAATTTTTTTATAATTTAGAGCATATTATAAATTAATGTGTATATGAAAAAAAATTTATTATTTGCTTTTTTAGCATTTTATAGTTTGGCTAATTCACAAACTATTGAAGAAAGAAAAAGAGTTATTGAGACCTACGACAAAGAGATGCAGGTTTCAGTCGAGAGGGTTATTAATACATTTGAAAATGAAAGAAAGAGTAAGATTGAATCGTATCTAATCCAAAATCCAGATGTTAAAAGACAATATGTTAAAGATGGGATAATCTATGGAATAGCTGAAATTTCTGAATTTGGAACACCAGTATTTAATCGTACATTTAATCAGGGAGCTGCACAAACTATTGGTGCTAATGCCTTACAATCTGGCGGGGAATTAGGTTTAGAAATTAATGGAGAAAATATGGTGGCAGGTATCTGGGATGGAGGAATAGCAATGCCTAATCATATTGAATTTTCAGGTAATAGATTAATTAAAAAAGATTCAGTAGCTAATCATTATCATGCAACACATGTGGCAGGTACAATAATGGCTCAGGGAATTGATACAAAAGCTAAAGGAATGGCATCATTGGCTAAAGCATATAGTTATCACTGGGATAATGATATTGCAGCCATGCAGATTTTTGCTTCTCAAGGATATATAGTCTCAAATCATTCATATGGTTTAGCCAGTATTCACAGTTCTGGTTATGTTTTACCTACCTATTATTATGGAGCTTATTTGGCTTCTACTTATAATGCAGACTTAGTAGCTTACTCTAATAAAAGTTATCAAATTGTAAAATCAGCAGGAAATGATTTAGATAACTGGAGTTATATAAATCCTCATAAAAAAGGATATGAATTGATTACCGCTCAAGGAGTTGCTAAGAATGTTTTAACCGTTGCAGCAGTAGAAAATGTTTCAAACTATACCGGTCCGTCTTCAGTAAAATTAGCTTATTTCAGTAGTCCCGGACCTACGGATGATGGAAGAATTAAACCGAACATAGCGAGTAAGGGGGTAGGAGTATACTCTACATATTTTGATGCTAATAATCCAACAGAGACAAATAAATATGCATCGATGAGTGGTACTTCTATGGCATCTCCAGGAATAACAGGAGGTGTTCTGCTTATACAACAATACTTTAACAGTTTAAACGGGAAATTTATGAAATCAGCTACAGTAAGAGGTCTTGTGCAACATACTGCAAAAGAAGCTGGTGATGCAGATGGACCCGATTACAAATATGGTTGGGGATTAGCCGATTTCAAGAAATCTGCTTTAACTATTTCCGGAAGTAAAACCGGAGAAGCTATTTTGGAAGAAAACATTTTAGAAAACGGAACTGATTATACAAAGGAATTTAATGTAAACGGTGATACAGAACCTTTGATCGTATCTATATCATGGACAGATTTGCCAGCAGCTAATTACAATAGTAAAAGAGCTACTGATCCGGATGATATATATTTAGTAAATGATTTGGATGTAAGAGTAATTGATCCTCAAGGTAATACATACTATCCTTGGAAATTGAATGGCAAAAATCCATCATTGGCAGCAACAAAAGGAGATAATTTGGTAGATAACTTTGAAAGAATAGATATCTTAAAGCCTGTTGCAGGAAAATATACAGTTAAAGTATCTCATAAAGGAGATTTAAAAGAATTAAATGCTGCTAATTCACAAGTTTCCGGTAATCAGGAGTATACGCTGCTGGTGACAGGGGCAAATATAAAGACGTTAGGAAATGAAGATATATCGACGACAGAATTTAAAACAAAAATATATCCTGTTCCTGCTCATGGGAATATAAATGTTTCTGTTAATCAAAAAGTAGATTTTACGATTTTTGATATGGCTGGAAAAATTATTTCGGTAGGAAACTTAACAGATGGCGAAAATAAAGTGGATATAACAGGATTAACTACCGGCGTGTACTTAATCAAATTAAATAACGGAACAAAAATAGAAACTAAGAAGATTATTGTTCAGTAAAAATTAACATTTTTTTATAAAAATTAACAAGCTTACATAAAAAGCCGGTCTTTGAGCCGGCTTTTTATTGTTATATTTGCATATTGTATCTCTTATAAATGACTAGAATAAAAATTTTTTTAATTTGTTTATTCGTAGGAAGTTTTTTATTTGCTCAGGTAAAAGAAAATGATAAAAAAAATCCACCGGAAACCAATATCAAATCAGGATCCGCAAACGATTCTGTAAAGATTTATAATCCAACTATACAGTCGTATAAATATTGGAAAGAAGAATCACCCAAAACTATTTTTGATACCGTTTTAACCATTGACAAGTACTACAAAAATAGAATGTACAATTTTAAAGATTACTTTGGAAGTATGCCTTTTTCAAATATTGGAGAAGCAGCCAATCAATTATTATATAGTACAAAAATTAATTCGTCCATAGATTTAATGCCAGCTGGAAAATCATCAAACATATTGGGAGTTGAAGACATACGATATTTTGATGTTCAGACACCTATGACCGAATTTCAGTATAACAATGGCTATAAACAAGGACATTCCTTATCCAGTTTATTTACACATAATATTAATTCACGTATCAACTACTCCATACAATATAAAGGGTTGAGATCTGAAGGGAAATATATGGATCAGCTTGCGTCCAGTAATACACTCCTATTTACAACCAATTATCATACAAAAAATAGAAGATACCAGTTATGGGGGCATTATATGGTTGCAAATGTAAATAACGAAGAAAATGCTGGAATTATGTATCCCGAAAATTTTGAAAATGGAGATTCTCGTTTTAAAAATCGTAACAGGATGGAAATGAATTTATCGGGGGCAAATTCCAAATATGAAAAACGAAGATTTTATATAGGACAGCAGTTAGGCCTTTTTTCATCTGGAGAAAATTTATACCCTGTGTCACTTAGAAATATTTTATCTTACGAAACTACTCATTATACGTACGGAGAAACCAGCACATTAAATACCTTTTTTGACACTCAGGATAATATGTTTGACGGAACTAATATCAAAGGACATTATAATTCAAAAAAACTAAGGAAATTTACCAATTTTACTTCGGCAACTTTTAACTGGACAGATAAATTGCTTTTTGAAGCCGGACTAAAATACGAACATTTGGAATTTAAGTTTGACAGGCCTGTAGATTCAAGCATTAATTATCCGCAGCATATTGAAGACAACAGAATAGGAGCAGCAGGTAACCTGACTTTCAATTGGAAAAAAGGAGTAATTTTGAAATCAAAAGCGGAAGCTTTAACAGGTGATACATTTAAAAACTCCTATTTTATTGATAACCATTTAGTAATTCAGCCGATTAAAAACTACTATTTGGATGCCAATTTGGGAATTAAATCACAAATTCCATCTCTGAATCTGCTTTATAATCAAAGTTTTTATAAAAAATTTAATTACTTTACGGAAAATCCATCAAATGAAAGAACTTTGCAAGCTGGTGGTACATTGCACCTAAAACCTTTTAATACCAGAATCAGGGCGCAGTTTTATGATTTAAATAAATATACCTACATAGATGAAAATGCACAGCCACAACAATCTGGTGCATCAGTAAATATTGTTCAAATAGGTTTACAAAACTCTTTTCAGTTTAAAAAATTTCATCTTGAAACTCATTTAGCGTATCAAAAAGTAACAAATAACAGCCAGATTTTGCCTTTACCGGAATTTGTAGGGAGAGCAACATTTTACTATCAATCCAAGGCATTTAAAAATCATGCAGAATATCAACTGGGCTTAAATGCCTATTATTTTTCAAAATTTAAATCCAGAATATTTTTTCCTGTTACCAATGAGTTTAGACTACAATCTTCCACAGAAAATTATAATATAGGAGAATATCCGGTATTTGATATTTTTTTACAGTTTAAAGTAAAAAGAATGATGATTATACTGGAAGGACAACATTTTAATTCCAGTCTCACCGGGTATGATTTCTATAGTACACCCTTAAATCCTTATACTGACTTCCGCTTAAATGTAGGAGTGCTTTGGTATATTTTTACATAATTAAAAATAAAATAAATCTGATTACATTAAAACAAACGAATGGATAATTCAATTTTTAAGATATCAATGAAAGTGAGGGATTACGAATGTGATGCCCAGGGAATAGTGAATAATGCAAATTACCAACACTATTACGAAGTTGCAAGACATGAATTTTTAGAAGAAAATAATTTGAACTTTTACGAACTTCATCAGCAGGGAACCGATTTAGTGTTGATAAGTATCCATGTGAAATACTTAGTTCCTTTACAAGGATCAAATAAATTCTTATGTACAGTAGATTCTTTGCAAAAAGAAGGAATAAGATATTTTTTTAATCAGAAAATAATTCGGGAATCAGATGGTAAAATATGTTCAGAAGCAAAAGCAGAAGTGGTAGCAGTAGTTAAAGGAAGAGTTAGTTTACCCACAGTTTTAGATCAGGCATTTTCAAAATATATATAATTAGATTATGAAGGCAATGATATTTGCCGCAGGTTTAGGGACTCGTTTAAAGCCTTTTACTGAAAACCACCCTAAAGCCTTGGCTATAGTTAATGGTAAGACATTACTTGAGCGTAATATTCAATATTTAAAATCTTTTGGGATTAATGATATAGTTATCAATATACATCATTTTGGCCAGCAGATTATAGATTTTTTAAAATACCATAACTATTTTGATTGTCAAATTGAAATATCAGATGAAAGAGAAGCAGTTTTAGAAACCGGAGGCGGCTTGAAGAAGGCAGAGCCATTCTTACAAGAAAATTCCTTCCTGTTAATGAACGTTGATATTTTAACAGACTTGGATCTTAATTCTATGATAAGGTTTCATGAGCAGTATCAGCCATTGGTAAGTTTGGCCGTTTCAGACAGAAATTCTTCACGGAAACTTTTTTTTTCAAATAATAGTCTTGTAGGATGGAGTAATTTAACCTCAGGAGATTCAGTCTTTAAAGATGGATTTTCTCTATCAGATACAGATGCTTTTGCATTTAGTGGTATTCATGTAGTAAATCCAAAACTCTTTAAATTGATGCAAGAAAGAGGTAAATATTCAATTATTAATACATACCTTGATATAATGGAAACCCAGAATATTTTAGGCTACAAACATTCTGCGCAGCTTATTGATGTTGGTAAACCGGAATCAATTCAAGAAGCAGAAAAATATTTTGCTTAACCATGAATTTTTATTATTTTAAACCTCTAAAAAGATAGAATACTAAATTTGGACTCAGTTAAAACTTTCAGAAGCAAAGGAAAAATATTATTAACAGCAGAATATACTGTACTGGATGGAGCATTAGCTCTAGCAGTTCCAACACAGCAAGGACAATCACTAAATGTACACTTTTCAAATCAGAAAAATAACAGAATTACATGGCTTGCCTATAAAAATAATGGTGAATTATGGTTTACTTGTATACTTGATGTGATTAAAAATCAAATTGTTAGTACTAATAAGCCAGAATTGGCAGCAACCCTGTTGCAGATATTTCACGAAGTACATGAGTTAGGCTCACCTATTTTCAATGAAGATTTTGGATATGAATGTGAAACCCAGTTAGAATTTCCAGAAGATTGGGGTTTAGGTTCAAGCTCAACATTAATCAATAATATAGCTAAATGGTCAAAAGTTAATCCATATCATCTGCTATCCAAAACTTTTGGAGGCAGTGGTTATGATATAGCCTGTGCTGATGCTGAAACGCCCATTACATATCAACTTATGAATGGTGAACCATTAGTAAAAGATGCATTTATATCCTCATCTATATCTGATAATTTAATTTTTGTACATCTAAATAAAAAACAAAATTCCAGAGAAGGAATCCAGCAGTATCGGAAAAAAGAAAAATCACAGGATTTAATTAGTACCATAACTCAAATCACAAAAGCTATAAACAAACCAAAATGTACTTTTAAAAAATTTTCAGAACTTATGGTTTTACATGAACAGTCCATCTCTGAATTTTTAGGAATACCTACAGTTAAAGAAGAAATATTCTCCGATTATCCCGGTTTCATTAAAAGTTTAGGAGCTTGGGGCGGAGACTTTGTTATGGCTGAAAATACAGAAAATTCCCAACAATACTTCAATCAGAAAGGATTTAAAACTACGAAAAGATACGATGAATTTCTGATTTGATTTTGTCGAAAAAATAAATTTTTTAACATTTATTCTGTTTAGCTGAATAATCGAATAGTATTACTAATTGGTTTGTAAACAAAATTTTATTATGTAAGTTGTTGTTTATTAAGGCGTTGATTGGGGTGTGTGTAAATTTGATACTTATAAATTGATACTTACATTATTTATAAATATCTTTACATATAACGAATGCTAAAGACCTTAAAATATGTTAACTATAGGAGATAAAATTCCCCAGTTTGAAGGGGTAGATCAGGAAGGAAAAACAATAACTTATCAGGAGTTTCAAGGCAAAAAATTAGTAGTGTATTTTTATCCAAAGGCTAATACGCCCGGGTGTACTGCTGAAGGATGTAGCCTAAGAGATAATTATCATGTATTGCAAGCAGAAGGATATTCTATTTTAGGTGTAAGTGCTGATACAATTCAAAAACAAAAACAATTTCATGATAAATACAATTTTCCATTTCCATTGATTGCAGATACCGATAAGAAAATTATCCAGGCATTTGGTGCTTGGGGAAAGAAAAAGTTTATGGGCAGAGAGTTTGATGGAATATTAAGATACACTTTTATAATTGATGAAAACGGAATAATAACTAACATAATAACTAAAGTAAAAACTAAAAATCACGCAGAACAAATCATTGAGCAAAATAAAAAATAAAATACAAATGGCAGAAAAAGAGTCAGCAAATAGTTCTGATGCTAAGAAAAAAGCATTGAATTTAATTCTGGATAAATTAGATAAAACTTACGGTAAAGGAGCTGTAATGAGAATGGGAGACAAACCGGTCGAAGAGGTAGATGTAATTCCTACCGGTTCTTTCGGATTAGATTTAGCACTGGGCGTGAATGGATATCCAAGAGGAAGGGTGATTGAAATATTTGGACCGGAATCTTCAGGTAAAACAACTTTGACATTGCATGCAATTGCAGAAGCTCAAAAAAAAGGTGGTATAGCAGCTTTTATTGATGCTGAACATGCTTTTGATCCTACCTATGCGCAAAAGTTAGGTATAAACCTAGATGATTTGATTATCTCGCAACCGGATGATGGGGAACAAGCTTTGGAAATAGCTGATAATTTAATACGTTCAGGGGCTATTGATATTGTTGTTGTCGATTCAGTCGCTGCACTTACACCCAGAGCAGAAATTGAAGGAGAAATGGGAGATTCCAAAATGGGGTTACATGCACGTCTAATGTCTCAGGCATTACGAAAACTTACCGGAACAATCAGCAAGACCAAGTGTACAGTTATATTTATTAACCAGCTGAGGGAAAAAATTGGTGTTATGTTTGGTAATCCTGAAACAACAACAGGAGGGAATGCACTTAAATTTTATGCTTCAGTTAGAATTGATATAAGAAAATCAGGTACACCAATTAAAGATGGAGAACATGCTATAGGTAGCCGTGTAAAAGTTAAGGTTGTTAAAAATAAAGTTGCTCCTCCGTTTCGTCAGGCAGAATTTGATGTTATGTATGGGGAAGGGATTTCAAAAGTAGGAGAAGTTTTAGATTTAGGTGTAGAGATGGGAATCGTTGGTAAATCTGGTTCTTGGTTCAGTTATCAGGATACCAAGCTAGGACAAGGTAGAGATGCTGTAAAACAATTACTAAAAGATAATGTTGAATTGTTAGAAGAAATCGAAGTCCAGATTAAAGAAAAATTAGCTGCCGGTTAATATTTTCATTCAGGATTATAAATTTTCAAAATAAAAAAGAGACAGGAAATATATTTCCTGCCTCTTTTTTGTTATAAATAGGTTTATTAATATAAATATAAGCTTTTCATAAGGTTTAAATCAACATTAAGCTGTTGAGTTAAATAATTTTCCACGCTTCCATATTCCTTTTCTATGGTAGAAAAAGCAGCCTCAATATATTCTTTTTGAACCGAATATAAGTAATACATACATTCAGCAGTAGCATTATCACCGTATTTAGCTTTCATTGATTCCATAGTTACTCCGGTTAAGGTATTTGTAAGAAGATAATCCTGAATAACAGTTTCTCTATCTACACCTAAAGATGATAAAAATAGAGCGGCAGCTAAACCAGCTCTGTCTTTGCCTGCCGTACAATGAAACATGATTGGTTTACTATCTTGATTTATTAAATGAGCAAAAAAAGTTTTATATTCATTTTGAAAATTTAAAACCAATATTTTATTAGCATCAACTAAAAATTGTTTAGAAGAGGCCACATCACCATTAGCAAGAACATCTGAAATATTTATTGAACTTAGATTTCCAGGTTCAATAGGTAATTGAATTTGTGTTTTTACACTGGTAGGAACCCTGTCCGGTTCGGAAGTTCTTTCACTCTCAGAGCGAAAATCAATAATAGTTTTTAAAGGAATAGTAGACAAATAGGAGAGATCATTACTTGTAAGTATATTACATTTACCGGACCTGAACACAGCACCCCATTTTACATATTTACCATCTCGGGTTTTATATCCCCCTAAATCACGAAAATTAGGTTGGCCTTCAATAGGTAACTGTCTGAGACCTAAAATGTTTCTTGAACCATCTTTCCATTCAAAGCAATAAAGTTTAAATGTTTGATTGTCAAGCAAATATTTACCTTCACTAGTTCCTTGTAAAAGAGGTATATCAAAATTAAAATTTGAATTATCGCCCTCATAAAGCTTCCAGTTTCCGTTGTTTAAAACGCTAAATTCACTTTTTTGAATTGATTTGTTTACAGTAATCGAAGCATATGTTGAGATATCTTTACCATTAATCAGGCTAGTATTGGTTGTAACAGTATCATCATTGCTACAAGATATAGCTTGTATAAATCCGATACATGCAATTCCTATCTTTAATAAATATTTTTTCATATAATAATTTTCGGCAAAAAAAGCATATAAATATTAAGAAATAGTTACTAATCAGATAAGAAGGAGTTAATTTTATCTTATATGGATTTTATCATTTGCGTTTGAATTTTTCTTATTTATTAAAAAAGATGCTGTTTGTTTGTATGAAAGCATTGACAGATTTAATTTTGTTTCATATAAGTTTTGTTAATCAGAAATGAGTAAAGTGTTGTGTACTATGTACAGGTTAATTAAGCACACTACATAGTAGGAGAATTAATTTTAATAATAAGAATATAATTTTAAGAGTTAAAATGGATATAAAAATAAGATCAGGTTTAAAAGAGAATTTGAAAAGTCTGATAGAATTTAAAAAAACTGAAAGAAAGTGGCATTTGCCGGTTTTGGCTGCATTTTGTGTGGGTGTACCTCTGTTATCGGGTCTTTTTATGAATCAGGTAGCCGATGGTATTTTAGCAAGTATATCTGGCTTAGTAGTTTTATATTTACCTCAAACCGCAATAGCCAATAGAATGACAACTCTGATGCTATGTTCGTTTGGATTTATAATTTCATTTTTCGTAGGGCTTATTTTTAGTTTCAATCCTTGGGTGGCATCCATTACGCTGGGTCTTTATGCTTCAGTAATGTATTGGATAACCAAATATTTTAGGTTAAAACCGCCAGGATATTTCTTTTTTATCCTAATAGCGTCTGTTTCAATATGCATGCCGTTTCAGCCATTTCAGATTTCTGCTAAATTAGGTATTATTACAATGGGAACCATTTCTACTTGTATGTTGGCTTTTATATACAGTTTAATAACCCTAAAAAAATACTCAGATCAGACAGAAATAATTATTGTCAATAAAAGTTCATATTCAAATATCACAGAATCAATAATAACAGGATTATTTATCGGGGCAGCACTAATGCTGGCTTATTGTTTAAAATTAAACAACCCCTACTGGGTACCGGTATCCTGTGCAGCAGTAATGCAGGGATCAACCAGTAAACATGTATGGCAGCGAAGCCTTCACAGAATAATAGGTACATTTATAGGTATTGGATTGGCTTCTGCTCTGTTAAGTACCCACATGTCGGCAATTACAATATGTATAAGTATAGTTATTTTACAATTTATTGTAGAAATGTTGGTTACCAGACATTATGGAGCTGCAATTATCTTTGTTACAGCTTTAACCATATTCATGGCTGAAGGTGGAAAAACAATTGATACACAACCGTCTGTGTCAATTTATGCCCGATTTCTGGATATAACTATTGGCAGTTGCATAGGTGCATTAGGGGGATGGTTTTTATATCATCAAAAACTACATAGAAATATGCATAAGCATCTTCGAAAAACAAAAATTCGACTTACTAACAGCTCAAAAAGAAAAAAAACTTATCCGTAATATACTTCAAATTGTATGTTAGGGAATTTAACCACCCTTATTTTATTTAGAAGCAGTCTAAATAAAATAAGGGTGGTTTATTTTTTTTTAATTATTTTATAGAAGTAGATCTGTTTTTAATAGGGGGTCATACTTTTTTTAATGAAAATAAAAAAAGAATGTTGAAATATTCTTAAAAAAAATCTCAAAAAATCTTTTAATTTGTTTTATATGGTATAAAATATTATTAATATATGATATTTACATAAAATAGTGTTATTTTTTTGCTTTTTGTTTAAAAAATATTCTTGATTTTTGATATATTTGCAGGTTGTTTGTTGGTAAATACTTTTAAATACAAATTCTGGAAATAAAATCAGCTAAATAAATGAAATATTTCAAGCTCTGAAATATAAATCAGTATTTAATGTATAGGCACGTCACAAATAAACAAGTAGAATAATCTTATACAAACTAAAATTATCTGAATTAATAATATGTGGAAAAAAGAAGTAATACAAAAAGGATTGTATAGCCCCGAATATGAGCATGATGCTTGTGGGGTAGGATTGATAGTTCACACTAAAGGTGTGCGTTCGCATTCAATTATTGAGAATGGGCTTCAGGTGCTGGAAAACATGACTCATAGAGGAGCAGAAAGTGCAGATAATAAAACAGGAGACGGTGCCGGTATCATGATGCAGATTCCTCATGAATTTGTTCTTCTTCAGGGTATTGCCGTTCCCGAAAAAGGGAGATACGGATCCGGACTGGTTTTCTTTCCTAAAGAAAAAAGCGAAGAGGAAAAAGCTAAAGCTATTTTAGAAGATTTAATAAATAAAGAAAAACTTACGTTTTTAGCGTTCAGAGATGTTCCCGTCAATAGTCATATACTTGGAGAAACATCAATAGAAACCGAGCCTATAATTAAACAAATTTTTATCTCAGGAGAAGATTTTTCACAAGAACAATTAGAACTAAAACTTTATTTGTTAAGAAAAAAATATGAAAAAGCAATATTAGAAGCAGATATAAAAGATAAAAGGAGTTGTTACATTGTCAGTCTGTCCACAAGAACAATTATTTACAAAGGAATGTTAACATCTTGTCAATTAAGGCAATATTTCCCTGATTTGTTACATCCCAACTTTACAAGCGCAATAGCATTGGTTCACTCAAGGTTTAGTACAAATACATTCCCTACCTGGGATTTAGCTCAGCCTTTTCGCCTAGTAGGACATAACGGTGAAATCAATACGATTAAAGGTAATCGTCTATGGATGGAGGCAAGAGAAAGCGTACTTAAATCCGAAAAAATCGGAGAAATAAAGGATATTTGGCCTATTGTACAACAAGGAATGAGTGATAGTGCATCCTTTGATAATGTATTAGAATTTCTGGTAATGTCTGGAAAATCTCTTCCTCACGCATTGGCAATGATGATTCCAGAATCATGGAACGATAAAAATCCTATTTCTTCAGATCTTAAAGCTTTTTACGAATATCATAGTATTTTAATGGAGCCATGGGATGGGCCTGCAACTATTTTATTTAGTGATGGTAGATATGCCGGCGGACTGCTCGATAGAAATGGATTACGTCCGGCAAGATATTTAATAACCCATAAAGATGTAATGGTTGTAGCGTCAGAAACAGGAGTATTACACTTTGATCCTTCTGAAATTAGAGAAAAAGGCCGGTTAAGACCTGGGAAAATGCTGATGGTAGATATTGAAGAAGGAACTATTAAATATGATAAAGAATTAAAAGAAAATTTAGCCAAAGCTTACCCATATAAAAGATGGCTAGGTAAAAACAGAATATCTCTAGATGGTATAAGTTCTGGAAGATCTGTTAAATATGAGTTGGATAATTTAGAAACAAAACTTTCCGCTTTCAGGTATTATAGAGAGGATATTGAAAAATTATTAATACCCATGGCTGTAGATGGGAAAGAACCTATTGGTTCTATGGGAAATGATACTCCTATAGCGGTTTTGTCAAAAGAACCCAACCAGTTATTCAATTATTTCAGACAGCATTTTGCACAGGTTACTAATCCTCCTATTGATCCTATAAGAGAGGAATTGGTAATGTCTTTGGCCGGGTATATAGGCTCATTACATAAAAATATTTTGGAGCCAATGCCGGAACATTGTAAAATGGTAGGATTGGCCTATCCTATAATTACGAATAAAGAGCTTGATTTACTTTTACATCTTGATTATAAAGGTTTTAAGTCTTCAGTTATTCCTATGACATTCTCGCCTGATGAGCATTCACCTACGAAAGGATTAGAGGAAGGATTAGATATAGTTTGTAAAAAAGTTGAAGAAGCTGTAGATGGTGGAAGTAATTACATTATTTTAAGTGATCGTACTGCAAGTCTGAAAGAAATAGCTATTCCTTCACTATTAGCAGTTTCAGCTGTACATCATTACCTGGTAAACAAAAGGAAAAGAATGCAGGTTGATTTGGTTATAGAATCTGCCGAACCCCGGGAAGTTATGCATTTTGCCTTGCTGTTTGGGTATGGCGCAAATGCAGTTAATCCCTATTTGTCATTTGCCGTTTTAGATAGTCTGGTGAAAAGAGGGGAAATTCAGATGATGTTTCCTACAGCGGAAAAAAATTATATGAAATCTATTCATAAAGGTCTTCTTAAAGTGCTTTCTAAAATGGGGATTTCAACCCTGAAAAGTTACATAGGTGCACAAGTATTTGAAGCTGTAGGAATTAATACAGGTGTATTGAGTACTTATTTTGGTAATACAGTCTCAAAAATCGAAGGAATTGATTTAGGAGATATTGCAGAAGATGCAATACAGGCATTTAATAAAGCATATAAAGAAAATTATAATTCTACATTTTATGAAAATTTAGGATTTTATTCTTGGAGAAAAGATAAAGAAGCGCATGCTTGGAATCCCGAGACCATAGCTAAACTACAGATTGCTACCAGAACTGGCGATTATAACAAATTTAAAGAGTTTACCCGTGAGGTCGATTATAAAACCAATAAAATATTTATTCGTGACTTTTTTGATTTCAAGTCCAATCAACCCGTAGATATAAGCGAAGTAGAACCGGCATCTTCCATAATGAAACGGTTTGTAACGGGGGCTATGTCCTTTGGCTCTATTAGCAAAGAAGCCCATGAAGCCATGGCGGTTGCTATGAATACAATTGGAGGAAAAAGTAATACAGGAGAAGGGGGAGAGCTGGCAGAACGTTTTGCTACAAATGCGCGCTCAGCTATCAAGCAGGTAGCTTCCGGACGTTTTGGAGTTACCACGGAATATTTGGTAAATGCAGATGAAATTCAAATTAAAGTTGCTCAGGGAGCAAAACCAGGAGAAGGAGGACAGTTACCGGGTTTTAAAGTGGATAATGTTATTGCTAAGACCAGACATTCCATACCGGGTATATCCCTAATATCTCCGCCACCCCATCACGATATATACTCTATTGAAGACTTAGCACAGTTAATTTATGATTTGAAAAATGTAAATCCCAGAGCTATAATAAGTGTTAAGTTAGTATCAGAAAGTGGAGTAGGAACCATTGCAGCAGGAGTAGCTAAAGCAAAAGCAGATTTAATTTTAATCAGTGGTTGCGACGGAGGTACCGGAGCCAGCCCTTTAAGTTCTATTAAACATGCAGGCTTACCATTAGAAATAGGTTTAGCAGAAGCTCAGCAGACTTTGGTACTTAATAACTTAAGAGGTAATATTCGATTACAGGCTGATGGACAGATTAAAACAGGGAAAGATATTTTAGTAGCGGCTATGCTAGGTGCTGAAGAATTTGGATTTGCTACAAGTGCCCTGATAATTTTAGGTTGTGTTATGATGAGAAAATGTCACTTAAATACCTGTCCGGTAGGGGTTGCTACACAAAATGAAGCACTAAGAGCCAAGTTTAAAGGGAAAAGTGACTATCTAATCAATTTCTTTAATTTCCTTGCGGAAGAAGTCCGGGAACATCTGGCTGCACTAGGATTTAAAAGATTGGAAGATGTTGTTGGACGAGCAGATCTTTTATATGCTAAAAAAGAAGGTATAAATACTCGTCAGGAAAAATTAGATTTTTCAAGAATACTTTACTATCCACAAGAGAATAAAAACTCAATACGTCAGGCAATACTTCAGGATCATAAAATTGATAAAGTATTAGACAGGGAACTTATAGAAATTTGTCATCCCGCAATTGATAAAGCCATGCCGGTTTCGCTTACCCATGCTATTAAAAATACGGATAGAACCGTAGGATCTATGCTTTCCGGTGAAATTGCCAGAAAATATGGCAACCAGGGCCTTCCGGAAAATACGATATGTTGTTCATTTAAAGGATCAGCAGGACAAAGTTTCGGAGCTTTTTTATCCAGAGGAGTTACATTTACATTAAAAGGAGATGCTAATGATTATTTAGGAAAAGGGCTTTCAGGAGGAAGAATTATATTATTACCCCCAGGTTCATCCAACTTCAGACCTGAAAGTAACATAATAGCTGGAAATACACTTTTATACGGAGCAACATCAGGAGAAGTTTACATAAACGGACAGGTGGGAGAAAGATTTTGTGTGAGAAACAGTGGAGCTATTGCAGTAGTTGAAGGTGCAGGAGATCATTGCTGTGAATATATGACCGGAGGTAGAACCGTAGTATTAGGTAAAACCGGAAGAAACTTTGCCGCTGGAATGAGTGGTGGAATCGCTTACGTATATGACATAGATGGTGATTTTGACTATTACTGTAACATGGAAATGGTGGAGCTGTCTTTAATTGAAGATTCGTCAGATAATCGGGAGCTACAAAATCTGATAACCACACATTATGAACATACTCAAAGTCCTATAGCCCGAAGAATTCTGGATAATTGGAACGAAGAGGTTAATCGCTTTATAAAAGTAATGCCGATTGAATACAAAAGGGTATTACAGGAAGAAAAGATGAAAGCAATTAATGAAAAAATTTCAAAAGTAGAATACGATTATTAAGATAAGAGAAAATAAAAATGGGAAATCCTAAAGCATTTTTAACAGTATATAGAAAAGAAGCCGGTTATCGTCCAAAACATGAAAGGATTTTAGATTATGGCGAAGTAGAGCAGACATTAAACACAGAAGATCGCCTGTTGCAGGCATCACGATGTATGGACTGCGGAGTTCCTTTTTGCCAGTATGGTTGTCCATTAGGAAATAAAATGCCTGAATGGCAGGATTTTATTTATAAAGGAAATTGGAAGAGAGCAGCACATAGTTTACAGTCTACTAATGATTTTCCCGAATTTACGGGAAGGGTATGTCCTGCGCCCTGTGAAAAAACCTGTGTATTAGCCATTGATGATTCACCGGTTACTATTCGGGAGAATGAAGCAGCAGTAATGGAACATGCGTATTCCGAAGGACATATGAAACCTCAGCCTCCATTGGAAAGAACAGGCAAAAGAGTTGCCGTCATAGGGTCAGGGCCGGCAGGAATGGCCGTAGCCAATCAATTAAATAAAAAAGGACATATGGTAACTGTTTTTGAAAAAGAAAATAGTATAGGTGGACTTTTGAGATATGGTATTCCTGATTTTAAACTCAATAAAAATATTGTACAAAGAAGGGTTGAGCTAATGAAAGAGGAAGGAGTTGAATTTGTGACCAATACCGAAGTAGGGAAAGATATTAAAAGTTCTGAACTAGTTGCTCAGTTTGATGCGGTTTGTATAGCTATAGGTTCTCAGGTGCCTAGAAATCTTTCCATTGAAGGAAGAGAGCTTGAGGGGGTTTACTATGCTATGGAGTACCTAACTATGCAAAATAAGCTTATTGCCGGAGAAATGGTTCCTGAAGAGCAATTAATTAATGCAAAAGGTAAAAATGTATTAGTAATAGGAGGAGGAGATACCGGATCAGATTGTATCGGTACGGCAAACAGGCAAGGAGCGGCTAATGTAATCCAGATTGAAATTTTACCTAAGCCCAAAGAACTTAAAGAAGTTGAACATAGATGGCCGATTCCTTTTCCGGTTTATCTTAAAACCTCATCTTCTCACTTAGAAGGTAGCAACAGACGATGGGCACTAAATACCAAAAGATTTATTGGAGAAAACGGAAAGCTAACAGGTGTAGAACTTGTTGAAGTAGAATGGGGAAAAGATGAAACCGGAAGAATGATGCTAAATGAGACCGGAAACTCAGAAACTTTGAAAGTCGATTTGGTTTTTTTAGCCTTAGGATTTGTTCACCCTATACAGGAAGGTTTTTTAGAAGAAATGGAAATCATTATGAATGAAAGAAAAAATATTCATACGGATGAGTTAAGAAAAACTAGTGTTGATAAAGTGTTTGCTGCCGGAGATTGTGTCAGTGGGCAATCTTTAGTAGTTTCCAGTATTGCTCATGCAAGAAAGACAGCTGAGCATATCGATCAGTTTTTAAAAAGCTAAATCCTTAAAATTTAATTTTATTCTACAGAAATTATTTTACTGGCAGTTATATTTTATAACTGCCAGTATTTTTTATTTTTGCATCTAATTAGATACAATATTCAGTGATTGCAAAAGGAAAAGAAATTAGATATCATTTACTGGCTTTAATAACAGCTGTAATTTGGGGAACTACATTAATATCAACTAAGATTTTAATATATAACGGATTGACGCCAACTGAAATATTTTTTTTTAGATTTTTAATGGCTTATCTCTGTATATGGTTCTTTTCTCCCAAAAAATTTTTATCAGAAAACTGGAAAGATGAATTTTATTTCGGGCTATTAGGTCTTTTCGGAGGATCGTTATATTTTATAACAGAAAATATGGCATTAGGAATAACTCAGGCTTCCAATGTTTCTCTCATTTTATGTACAGCTCCTTTACTTACAGCTCTTTTGTCTTTTTTAATCAATAGAAAAAACGAAAAACCAACCACCAAACTCATGTATGGTTCATTACTGGCTATTATTGGAGTAACTTTAGTAATTTTTAATGGCAGCTTTATATTAAAATTAAATCCTTTGGGTGATTTTTTAACTGTTGCGGCAGCTTTTTCCTGGGCCTTTTATAGTCTGATTTTAAGGAAAATGGAAAATAGATATCCTATATTATTTATCACAAGGAAAGTCTTTTTTTACGGAATCATAACTCTTGTTCCCTTTTTTATATACGAGCCTATTAGCATTGATTTAAAAATTTTATTTAGACCTGTAGTTTATATAAATTTATTGTTTTTAGGAATTATAGCCTCCATGCTATGTTTTTTCATGTGGAATACAGCAGTTAAAAATTTGGGAGTTATCCGAACATCTAATTATATTTATATAGTGCCTTTAGTTACTTTGATAACTTCTGCCGCAATTTTAGGCGAAAAAATAACCCAGATAGCAATTGCAGGTTCTATCTGTATATTAGCGGGTGTTTATATGGCTGAGAATGGAGTTAAAATAAAATACGTACGGAAGAAGGTAAAATAAAATGTATGGAAACAAAAAATAGAAATCATTATTTATCTTTAGAGAAAATTTTCAGAATTCTATGGTATGCAGTTGCCTTTGGAATTACCTTATATTTAGGCTGGGAGATGTGGGAAACCGGGAAACAGCCTTTCACGGCAGTCTGTATTTTTGTTCTTACCGTATTTTTAGGGTATATGTGTGTAAGTGTTTTAGTAGGGCGTTCACCCATATGGTCAAACGTATTAGGTATGTCTGCCAATGTAGGAGAAATTTACACTCAGTATTTATTTGGTAATTTAGGATTAGCTGCAAGTAGCTTATATTACTTTATTACTCATATCTTAGGGTTAAGTCTCTGGACCCAAAAGAAAAATCAGGATAGGCAAGGCAAGGTTAAAATATCAAAAATTAATTATACAAGTCTTGTTCTAACTATCTTGTTCTGTGTACTAGGAGTATTAATTATGTATTTCTATGGAGAAACAATTATAGGCAAAGAAACCAGTTTCTGGTTATTTATATTAAATTGTATAGCCTTTGTCATTGGAGTGTCTGCACAGTTTACTATGATCATGAGGCAACCCTTTTCCTGGATTCTTTGGTCTGTAAGTAATCTCATATGGTTTACCGTTAACCTACTCTCCCATAATTATATTTTCGCCGTTCAGTCGGTATTATATGAAATCAATGCCTTAATTGGGGTTTATAAATGGTATAAAGAATCCGGAAAATAAATTTTCAATGTTAAAGTTTATTTTAGATTTCATATCTAAGCTATTTATATTGAAAAGATTGTAAATATTTTTATGTTTACTACGTTTAAAAACAATTTAGAAATTAATTAAATTTAGTATTTTTATAAAATAATAGTAATAAGTTATAATTATGAGTTTTTTTTTAAATAATAAAATTACTACTTCTACAGCATTTGTGCACATCTATAAATGTTCCTCAGAAAGCGATTTGGAAAACACCTTAGATCTGGCTTTAAGAGGTGAAAAATACAAAAAAGTTGACAGAGCAAAAGGTTTAGTATATGTTAAAGGAGATCGGGTATTACGACTTTTATTTGGAGCATTTGTAAAGTATTTTAAATATAAGGTTCTTATAAAACCCGAGGGAGAAAACACTTATTCTGTTGCAGTATCCTCTGTATCCAGCGGATTTTCAGGAGGTGTTATCGGAGTAAGTCAAATTAGGACGGAAACACAGAAATTGGAAAAGCTCTTTCAGAATATTTGATATAACTTTAATGCTTATTGGCTAACTGTCCACAGGCTGCATCAATATCTTCGCCCCGGCTTTTTCTAATTTTAGCAGTAATTCCGTTTTTCTCCAGAAGTTGGATATAGCGTTCGGTAATTTGGTTGGAAGCCTGATTATAGCCTCCTTCCTCAATAGAATTATATTGAATCAAATTGACTTTAGACGGTACTTTTTTACAAAATCTTACCAGAGCCTGAATATCTTCGTCAGTATCATTAATCCCTTTCCATACAATATATTCAAAGGTAATTCTGCTTTTTGTTTTTAAGTACCAATACTGTAAAGACTCCATAACATCTGATAAAGGAAATTTAATGCTGAATGGCATTAATTGATTTCTCTTACTTTCTATAGCTGAGTGAAGAGATAAAGCAAGACGAACTTTTAAATTTTCATCTGCCAGTTTAGTAATCATTTTAGGTATTCCGGAAGTGGATACAGTAATTCTGCGAGGTGACATGCCTAACCCTTTTTCATCTGTTATTTTCCGTATAGCTTCGGTAACAGAGGGATAATTAAGCATGGGTTCACCCATACCCATAAAAACAATATTAGAAAGAGGCTTTTCATGGTACTCTCGGCTTTGCTTATCTATCAAAACTACCTGATCTACAATTTCAGCAGGAGTAAGATTTCTCATTCTGGAAAGTCTTGCCGTTGCACAAAAGGTACAATCAAGACTGCATCCAACCTGAGAAGATACACAAGCTGTCGTTCGGGTAGAAGTTGGAATCATTACCGATTCAACCACATTGCCGTCATGAAGCTTTACCGCATTTTTTATAGTTCCATCTATAGACCTCTGCATAACGTGTATTTCTGCAGGATTTATGATAAAATGTTCATCCAGTTTTTCTCGTAAAGATTTCGACAGATTGGTCATATCTGCAAGAGAATGAGCATTTTTATTCCACAACCATTCATATACCTGACGGGCACGAAACGCTTTTTCACCGATAGATGAAAAGTAAGCCTCAAGTTCATGTAAACTTAAGGCTCTGATATCTTTTTTAGTTGTGTTCAAAATATAATCCCGTATGTTATATGATTAGCATAGCATCACCATACGAATAAAATTTATATCCTTCTTTAATAGCTTCTTTATAAGCCTTCATAATCAGATCATAACCCGCAAAAGCTGCGATCATCATCATTAAGGTTGATTTAGGTGTATGAAAATTGGTAATCATAGCATCTGCAATACCAAAATCGTAAGGAGGAAATATAAATTTATTCGTCCATCCATCGTAGGGATTCAATCGCTTATTAGCAGATACAGAAGTTTCAATAGCCCTCATCGAGGTCGTACCCACAGCACATACACGATGTTTACTTTCAATTGCATTATTAACTATTTTGCAAGTTTTTTCATTTATGCTGATTTGTTCGCTTTCCATTTTGTGCTTGGAGAGGTCTTCAACTTCTACAGAAGCAAAAGTTCCTAATCCAACATGTAAAGTAACTTCAGCAAATTCAACGCCTTTAATTTCCAGCCGTTTAAGTAAATGTTTCGAAAAATGTAATCCGGCAGTAGGTGCTGCTACAGCTCCTTCTTCCTTTGCATAAATAGTTTGATAACGTTCAGCATCATCAGCATCCGGTTTTCTTTTAATATATTTAGGAAGTGGTGTTTCCCCTAGTTCTTTTAATTTTCTTCTGAATTCTTCATAAGAACCATCAAATAAAAAACGTAAAGTTCTTCCACGGGAAGTGGTATTATCTACTACCTCAGCTACCAGACTATCATCTTCTGTAAAAAACAGTTTATTGCCGATTCGGATCTTTCTGGCAGGATCTACCAATACGTCCCAAATTCTTGATTCAGCATCAAGTTCACGAAGTAAGAAAACTTCAATTTGGGCTCCGGTTTTTTCCTTGTTGCCATACAAGCGAGCGGGAAAAACTTTTGTATTATTCAAAATAAAGACATCTCCTTCGTCAAAATAGTCAATGACATCTTTAAATAATTTATGTTCAATTTCCCCTGTCTTTTTGTGTACCACCATTAACCTTGCCTCATCTCTGTTTTCCGCAGGTCTTTCAGCCAATAACTCAGGGGGTAATTTAAAATCAAAATCTGAAGTCTTCATTTATAAATATTTTCAATTTAAGTTTGCAAATATACAATATGAAACACCCTAAAGTCAAGTATTTCTTAATATAAGCTTCCTCAAACATATTTTATTCAGAAGATTCTAAAGATTTGGCAGGTTTTTTGTTCTCGAATGCGCATTAATAGTAATATAACTAAATTATGAAAAATGTTATGCAAATAACAAATAAGTATTTGAAATTGTCTTTAATTCTTGTATTTCTGATAATGCTTTATAATTGCGGAACGCATAAAAATGAAAAAAGGGACAATAATGAAATTGTTGGAAGTGAAAAGGTAATTGCTGGTTCAGAGCTTTCCTTAGTTGAAACTTCAAACTCGGATTTTCTGTCAATGGATAATATAAAGTCTAAAGATACCTGGGAGTTGGTTAAAATGAACGGTAAGTCTGCGAAAGATTTATTTGATAAAGTTCCTACCTTAAGTTTTGATAAAGCAGAATCACGAGTACAGGGGTTTGCCGGATGTAATCGTTACAGTGGTGGTTTTGCATTGGAAGGAAATAAATTTATAATATCCAGACTCGTAACCACCCGTATGATGTGTCAAAATAAAAATGATGAATACGGATTTACTCAGGCAATGGAAAGTGTAAACATCGCAAAATATGAAGGCAACAATTTGTTTTTGTTTAAGGATGGACAGTTGATTTTAGAATTTGTAAAAAAATAAATTTCTTGTGTTTTTCGGATATTTCCGATAAATATTTTTGAATTTTTAAATAATTATACTTAGTTAAGATCAGAGAAGGCCAGTTGTTTACTGGCCTTTTCCTTATTTTATAGTTAGCTTTTCCAACTGATTCGTATTACCATTAAAAATATTAATATCTACAAAATTACTTGTAATACCCTTAATTATACCTTTTTCCGAAAATTGCCAGAAAGACCATCGGCTATGCTTAGGACTATTTCTGGGATTGTAATTTGCAACCCAGATAGGGTATTCTGTCAAATCCATATCTGCAATATGATGAATAAAATAGGCATCATTGGAATAAATAATAGGTTTCACCTGATACTGTTTTTCAATTAAATGTAACCAGTTGGTTATGCCTTTTTTTAATAATTCCAAAGACTGGTTTTTGGGTAACTCTTCAATATCAAGAACTGGTGGAAGATCTCCTTTTTCAAGAGTTACCGTTTTTATAAAGTTTTCAGCCTGATCGGTTGAGTTTCTATTTACATCATAATAGTGATAAGCTCCTCTTAAAAGATTCTTATTTTTAAGATTTGTCCAGTTTTTCCTGAAAAAAGCATCTTGAACATAAGCCCCGCGTGTAGCCCTCACAAAAACGAACGAAATAGGAATATCATTTTTAATATACTTAACACTGTCCCATGCAATATTTCCCTGGTGTTGACTTATATCTATTCCTATCGCATGAGATCTGTATCGATTAATTATCGAATGAATTTTTAAAGCTTCAGATTCAGGCCTTAATTTTTCCAGATTTTTATATCCATACTCTCTTTCTTCAAATTTACCTTTGATTATGAAATAGTACATGGTAAATGTAGTTCTGAAAAAGAAAACAAGTGCAAGTAAAAGAATAATTCCTGTAAGCCAATAATAAAATTTATAGCTTGGATTTTTTAGGTTTTGATTCTTCGTTGTTTTCTTTGTCCTTTTTTTCATAAGGAATTTTTGCCATTTTTTAATTTTTCTGGAAAATAAAATCTTCAAGACATCAAATTTATAAAACTTGTTTTAAAATCATAACTATTTTATGCATTAAATAATTGTCGATATTTAAAATCTTGCCTGTAACTGAATAGTAAGTAAATTGCTGTTGTAAAAGGATGTTAAAGGGATATTTTTTTTGTATCGATCCATTTGCATGGCGATGACAAGACGAAGTTTATAATTCTCAATAAACTCAAAACTTAGTGCAGGTGTTACTGAAGTTTTCTTATTATCGTTTAACTTATTTACTTCCCATTCTTCAATTCTACAAGAAAACTCTACAGAGTGTAAATATTTTCTTTTTGCCTCATATCTGAGATTAGGTAAAATAAACCAGCCTTGCATGATATAGTCGTTTATTTTATAAGTAGATACATTAGAAGCCTTTAAATATTCATTGTGATTAATTGCTTTTCCACCCTGACCTTGAAGAAATAAAGACCATTGAGAAGCAATAGGAATAGTGCTGGTGATATCAATAGCTCCCATATAGACATCTTTCTTCATCACTCGTCCCCAGCTACCGTTTATGCCGATTTCTAATTTGTATTTTTTATAGAGATTAAAAGCATCTCGGGCAATAAATAACTTTCCATTGTCAGTATCCAGTTTGTTTTTTCCATTTCCATTGACAATAGCAACTGAATATGACATGGGTATTTTGCCAATATCTACGCTTCCGGAAACATCCATTCCGACTTGGAAGCTTCCCCAGCCATTTGCACCTAATGAATAATATTGATTTGAAAAGTCCAATGATTTTACTATATCAACAGGTATTATATTTTCAGGGCCTACTAATGGACGGAATTGTCCTATACGAAAATTTAAATATTTATTATACTTAAATCCTAGATAAGCATTTTCCAATACACGGGTTTTAGTATCAGATTTAAAATCAGCAAAATTGGTGAGTACATTAATTTTGATTTTGGGCGTTATCTCTGCCTGAACAGATAAGCGGGCTCTTCGTATGTCAAACGTATTGCTTGAATGGTCCTGATCTCCAAAATGTATACTGTTATGAGCTATTCCAGAACTTAAGCTGCTAATAAAACGAGTCTGAAACATACCTCCGATTGAAACCTTATTCAACACAGTTTTGATAGTATTGCTTTGTTTCTCTTTCTTCCTATTTACGGATATTGAATCTTCCAGAACACTTATTCGTTTTTCAAGATTTGAGATTCTTTCTTCATCCAATGTCTGGCTCAGCATTTGGTAATTAAGAAGTGGAAGTAATAAAAGGAAAAAGCAACGAATAGATTTTACAGCATTTTTTTGCATATGAATTTTTTATAATAGTTAGTTTATAATAGTTAAATAAATCAATAAAAATTTATTATAACATTAAAATAATATTATTTTAAATAAATTATTGATTAAAAATAATATTATTATAAAACTAATAAATATGCGTATTTAATAAGATGATTATTCTAAATAAATTTAATATACCTTACTTAAATTACATATAGTTTATAAAGTAATTACGAAGTCTAAATAAATTTTAATATAAATGTCGATACTGGATGTATGTAAAATTATTATAAAAAAGAAAAACTGCCGTTTGAATAGGCAGTTTTTGTGTATTTATAATATAAATAATTATTCGGATAAAAATGAAGTAATTAATTTATGTGCTTTATTTTTTGCTTTTTCTAAATTATCATTAACAATAACATGATCAAAATTATTTGCGAAAGAAAGTTCCTGATCAGCCTTTTCTATGCGCATTTTTAAAGTTTCTTCATTTTCAGTATTTCTACTGCGTAATCTTTCTTCTAGTTCTTTTAACGAAGGAGGAGCTATAAATAAAGCAAGCGCACGATCACCAAACTGTTTTTTCAAATTTAAGCCGCCTTGCACATCTATATCAAATATTACATGCTTTCCTTGATTCCATAAGCGATCGATTTCTGTATGAAGTGTTCCGTAAAAACGATTTTTATAAACTTCTTCAAATTCAATAAATTCTTTTCCTTCAATTTTTTCCCTAAATTCAGTCTCAGTCAGAAAGTAATAATCCTTTCCATCTGTTTCATTCTCTCTTTTAGGCCTTGTAGTACAAGATATTGAAAATGATAGTTCAGGTATAACCGATAATAAATATTGTACAATTGTAGTTTTACCTGCTCCTGAAGGTGCAGATAAGATTATAAGTTTTCCTTCAATATGTTTACCCGGTAATAGCTCTTTCAACTGTAAAGTGTCATTTCCCGGTTTGTGGTATACCAATGCCATGATTTATAAAACGTTATTAGTTTGTTCTTTAATTTTTTCAAGTTCGTCTTTCATCAGGACTACCAGTTTCTGGATTTCAGGATGATTAGCTTTTGAGCCGATAGTATTAATTTCCCTACCCATTTCCTGAGAAATAAATCCTAATTTTTTTCCTGCCTGAAAATCGGTATCCATAACTTCGAAAAAATATTTACAATGTTGCTTCAATCGTACTTTCTCTTCATTAATGTCCAGTTTTTCAATATAATATATCAATTCCTGATGAAATCTTTGCTCATCAAACTGTACTTGTAAATCCAAAAGCTGTTTTTGCAATTTGCTACGGATACCATCAATTCTTTCCGTTTCATATTTTTCAATCTCAGTAAGTAAATTTAAAATATTGTGCGCATATTCTTGAAGTACCTTTTCTAAAGAACCTCCTTCTTCCTGCCTGAACTCGTTTACTTTTTGAAGAGTAGAGGTAAGACAATCAATGACAAGTTTCCATTCGGCATCGCTTATTTCTACTTCCTGATTGGTAAATACTTCAGGCATTCTTACTGCCATTTTCAGAAAATCCAGTTTTGAACCCTCTATATTTAGTTCTTCCAGATTGGCAATGTATCCCTGTACAGTATTTAAATTTATTCTGGAATTATTATCAGCGCTAAGATTTTCAATAGCTATAGAAAAATCGACTTTTCCTCTTAATAATTGATCGCCGATAATTTTTCTTAATTCAAGCTCTTTATTTCTATATCTGGGAGAAATCCTAACAAATAAGTCTAAAGATTTGCTATTTAATGTTTTTATTTCGATAGATATTTTTAAACATTCTGTATTAACTTCTGATTTACCGTAACCGGTCATTGATTGCAACATATTAATTCTATTTTTATGTCAGAAAATTATAATTTCTAAGGTAGTGAAAGGCAAAATTAACCTTTTTTTAATTCTATTAAAGTAATTTCTGGCCATATTCCCACTCTTCCAGGAAATCCGATAAATCCAAAACCTCTGTTTACGTAGAGATAACGATCATTTTCACGATATAGGCCGGCCCATTTCGGATATTGATATTTAACCGGAGACCATTTTATAATACCTGGTATTTCTACACCGAATTGCATTCCGTGTGTGTGACCCGATAAAGTTAAATGCATTTTTTTAGGAAATTGTTTAATCTTTTGATCAAAATGAGAAGGATCATGGGAGAGAAGGATGTTAAACTCTCCGTCATTTATATGTTCAGTTGCCTTTTGAAGATCTCCGTCTTTAGGGAAATGACCTCCGGCTCCCCAATTTCTGACACCAATTAAGTTAATGGTATCATCTCCTTTATGAAGCTTTACAGATTCATTCATTAATAAATCCCATCCAATTTCAGAATGATATTGATGTAATTTTTCAATATTTTTCTCCTGAGCGGATTTATTTTCAGCACCAAAAACATAAATTCCATAGTCATGGTTTCCTAGAATTGAATATTTCCCATCTTTGGATTTAATAGTTTTGAGTAAATTCAGCCAAGGTTTTATTTCATCAGCATAATTGTTGACAGAATCACCGGTAAAAAAGAAAATATCTGGTTTTTGTTCATTTAATAACTGAATTCCTTTCTCAATTTTGTTATAATCTTTTATGTCAAAACTGCCCATGTGAATATCAGATAACTGAGCTATTTTATAACCGTCAAAAGAGTCAGGTAAATCCGGAAAAGACAAGGTTATTTTCCGCACTCTGAAATCAAATTTACCCCATACAATTCCTTCAATAACTGCGAAAAAAGGAATGCTGGCCAGCCCAAGCCCTAAAGTACTTATTGCCTTTCTTCTATCAGGATAATAGCTGGAGTTTTCTCTATGATTTTCAGCCCTCTTGGTTGTTTTTTTAAAGATATAAAAAACAAAACGGTAAATATCCTCTATGATAAGAACAGACGATAAAACAAGCTTGGGAAGATAAGTAAGTACAAAAAATCCCATTAAAAATTGAACCTGAGCTCTGTTGTTTCTATCTATATATATCGACCAAACAAAAATAATAAGAAAGGAGCTGATAGAAAAAGCAATCCATATCCTTCGTAATATTTTTTTCGATGTAAGTGTTTTTATTGCCTGATAAGAGTAATATTCTATAATCAGAGATACAAAAAATAAGACTCCAATTAAGGTTTTTGCCATAAAATAATTTTTTCTAAGGCATTCTGTACAGAATGGCATTAATATTCATGCCTGCTCCCACAGAAGCAAAGATCACCAAATCTTTAGAATTTAAACTCTGATTCAGAAAATTCCCTTTTATCATCATATCATACATGGTTGGTATAGTTGCTACAGAAGAATTTCCGAATTTTTGAATAGTCATTGGAGCAATGCCTTCTGGAATCGAGTTTACACCTAGTCCGTAAAGCTTGAAAACCCTTTGTAACATAGCATGATCCATTTTAGCGTTTGCCTGGTGAATTAATACTTTATTAATATCAGTAATTGAATATCCAGCTTCATCTATTACTTTTTTAATTACCTGAGGTACGTAGGTTAAAGCATATTCGTAAATTTTGCGTCCCCTCATACGTATGTTGGCTTTCGAGCCAATGTAATCAGGATTCAGCGAAGTGTCAGTTATCAAATAGCCAACTTCATCCCCGTTATCGCTTCGTGTATAGTGATTTAAAACACCTATTTCTTCATTAATTTCTCTGGATTCGAGTACCACACCCGCAGCACCATCGGAAAATATCATACAATTACGATCATACGGATCGACAGTTCTGGATAATGTTTCTGAACCAATAACCAATATTTTTTTAGCTATTCTGGCTTTAAGAAGTTGATCCGCCAGAATCATGCCCTCATTCCATCCGGGGCAACCAAATGTCATATCATACGGCCTGCACTGCAAATTTTTAATACCCATTTTGTGTTTAGTAAGAGCTGAAATAGAAGGCATAATTCTGACCTGTCTTTCATTAGCATCAATATCACCAAAATTATGTGCGACTATAATATAGTCAAGCTCTTCCTTATCTATTCCTGCGTCTTCTACAGCGAGTCTGCCGACTTCTGCGGCTAAGTCGGAATTCATCACATTAGGATCGTCAACATACCTCCGCTCCGTTATTTCGGTAATATCCGCAAACTTCTGAATGATTTCTGGAGTTGGCTTGGTAATTGGCTCTCTGTTTTCATCATAAAATGTGATTCCTTCAAAACTACTGTTCGGAACAATCTTTTTTGGTAGATAAGAACCGGATCCTATTATAATACTTTTCAACATATGCTTTTACTATGAATGTATGTTACTAGTTAAAGAATTGGACAAATTTATGCAATAAATACTAATTAATCTATTATATTCTTACCTTTGTGTTTAAAAAATAAATTATGTCCGATAAAAAATCATTGATGGGGTTATTCATAGCTGTCATACTATCTATAATTTCTTTCTTTGTTTACAAAATATTTATCGAGAAGAAAGATTCTTTTTTACTGGATAATCCTACAGAAAAGAGTATTGATGTTTTTTTAAATGGAGATAAGTATGTTCTTGCTCCTGGGCAGACTTTAGCAGTAGCAGTTAAAGACGGAAGAAATACGATATCCTCATCAACGGATAAGGGAAGTTTGATTTTAAAAGATACTTTTTTTAATGTGAAGAGGACTGATAGGGGACTTATTAATCCAACACTATCTGAGTATTACTCTTTTCGCCGGTATTACGGACATATCAAAAATATTGATTCTTTATACAAGATTCACAAAACGGTTATTGACGGAGATGAATTTGTTGGAGAAATCAAAAGATATAATCATTTGGTAATTGAAAACTTTTATTACAATGTAAATCAAAATTTTCCTAAAGTAATTAACAAAGTAGATTCTGTAGAATCAAGAGTTAAGCTTTTCAGGAAAAATCAATTTTTGGATTTTTATCAAACAAGTTTTAAATAAAACTGCTATTTTTGCAACTCACTGAAAGAAAAATTGTTTCCTATGTCTAATATAGTTAAGCCTTATAATGATACCGATAGTAAAAAGAAGCAAGTGGAGGAAATGTTCGATAATATTTCTGAAAACTATGACTTTTTAAACAGATTGCTGTCATTCAAAATAGACATATATTGGAGAAATCAGCTTGAAAAGAAAGTAATTGCTTTTAAGCCGGAAAGAATACTTGATGTTGCAACCGGAACGGCTGATTTAGCTATTGAGCATGCTAAGAAAACCCAGGCAAAAGTAACAGGTTTGGATTTATCTCAAAAAATGCTTGATTATGGTCAGGTTAAAGTTAATAAAAGCGGCTTTAAAGATAGAATTAAGCTAATAAAAGGCGATGCAGAAAACCTTCCGTTTCACGAAGGTGAATTTGATATGGTAACAGCCTCTTTCGGAGTGCGTAATTTCGAAAATCTGGAAAAGGGAATCTCTGAAATGTCCAGAGTACTTAGAGATGGCGGTAAATTGCTGATTTTGGAATTTTCTAAACCTTCAGGTTTTTTTGCTCCGTTTTTTATGTTTTATTTTAAGAATATTCTACCTGGAATTGGTAAATTAATTTCTGGTGATTCTAAAGCATATACTTATCTTCCCAATTCAGTCGACACTATGCCTTACGGGGAGAAAATGACCCGTCTGATTTTGAAAAACGGCTTTAAAGAAGCTAAGTTTAAAAAGTATACTTTTGGCGTTGCAACTATTTATGAGGGAATAAAATAAATGAGTAAAAAATACGTTTCACCTACTATGAAGAAGATTGTCACTTTTGCGTTGTTAATGCTGTATTTTACGGGAAATGCACAGTTCCGTACCAAAGAGGTTTTGGAAAGATATACGGATTTCGATGAGCAACCGTTTTCCTGGGGATATTATCTGGGTGCTAACTATTTTGATTTAAAACTGCATCCGAGTGAAGAAGGGCTTGAACAATCTGGACGATTTTTAGTTAATGCTGACACTAAAGCAGGATTTACTGTAGGTTTAATCGGGCGAATGAGAGTTCATGATTATGTAGATTTGCGATTGGAGCCAGCCATGCATTTCGTGCAAAGAGATTTAATTTTTCATAATGTTCAGAAACTTATTGATCAGGAAGTTGCTAATGGCATGACACCTAGCTATACTGAGCAGGATATTTACAGGAATGTCAAATCTACATATTTAGATTTTCCTTTATTTCTTAATTTTCATGGTGATCGATGGAAAAATACCCGCCCATATGTACAAGGTGGTATCAGTTGGTTGATTAATTTACAGTCCAATGAGAAGAAAGAGCAGGATAATTACGATCAGATTTTCCGAATGAAAACCCATAACTTTTCATACCAATTAGAAGCAGGAATTGAAATTTACTTTAAAAGATTCAAAATGACTCCTGCAGTCAGAGGAATATTCTTCTTCAATAATGAATTGGTGGCAGATAACCCGGGAACTCCACCTTACTGGGCCGGAGCTTTAAAATCCATACACTCCAGAGCCTTTGTCTTTTCGGTAAAGTTTGAGTAAAACTACAAAATAGTTACAATTTTTTTCAAAGAATTTTATATATTTGCGCCAGAGTTAGAATGGTAAATGTTTTCATTACCTATGGAAGAGATAATTCAAGAATTAAAAAGATTGGAGTTTACAATCCTCGAATTTTCTAAAGAAAATCGGGAGTTGAAAGATAAGTGTGAATATCTGGAAGTGTCTCTTTCGAAAAGTGAAGATAAATTTATTCTTAAAGAAAAACAATATAAAGAATTAGAAGAGCAAAATAGAAGATTGAAGGTTATTAATGCAGTTTCAGGAAGCGGAGAATACAAAAAAGTGATGAAATTGCAGATGAATAGAATGATTAAAGAGATAGATTCATGCATTGCTGAATTACAGAATACTTAAAAAATGTCGCAGAAGGTAAACATACGGGTAGCAGGAAGAAATTATCCGCTGGTTGTACAGGAAGATGAAGAAGAAGTGTTAAGAAATGCAGCTAAAAGATTAGAAGAATATGTGGTTCGGTTTGAAAAAAATTACAGCATATCTGAAAAACAGGATGCTTTAGCGATGAGTGCTTTGCAGCTTGCTTCTGAATTAGAGAATCTACTTAAAGAGAAAACAAAGGAACAGGAAGAAATTTTGCTTAGAATAAAAAAAATTAGTAACTTAGTTACAGAATAATACGGAAACATTTCTATTTGATCTTATAAATAAAATATATGTAGAACAAAATATCCTACATTGATTCTAACTCAATTTGGTAAACTCAACGCAAATTGACTGACAGAGTGATTTGTTTTTTTAATGGCGGGCTGCCTCTCATCTTTAGGGATGATTTGATTTTATATCAACAGCAGATTACAAAGAAAAAGCATAGCTTAAATCCTGATTAATGGAGTTTACTCAAATCAGTATATTAGAATTGATGTAGGTTTTTTTATATAAATAATATATAGTTATGGATGCAACGATAATAATAGAGTTGATAGCAACCTTGTTTGTAGGTGCAATTATAGGTTTTTTCCTATCAAAAAGTTCTTTGAATAAATTCAGAGAAAATAAAATAAGAGAAGCAGAAGAAAGAGCCAAGGTAATTGTTAAAGAAGCGGAATTAAAAGCCGAAGCTGTAAAACAGGAAAAAATGATTCAGGCAAAAGAAAAATTCTTTGAATTAAAAGTTCAACACGAAGAACAGATTAATCAACGAGAGAAAAAAATGCTTGAAGCTGAAAAAAGAATTAAAGACAAAGAAACTAAACTAAACGAAGAACTGCATCAGAACAACAATCAAAAGAAACAGCTTGAACAGGCTGTTCAAGATAATACTATAAAAGCAGAGACGCTAGCTAAAAAACAAGAGGAACTCAATCAAATGCACGTGCAGCAGGTAGAGATGTTGGAAAAAATTTCCGGTTACTCTGCGGAAGATGCTAAAGCAGAATTGGTAGAGGCTTTAAAACAGGAAGCCAGAACCCGTGCACAAGCTCAAATACAAGCTATAGTAGAAGAAGCTCAGTTAAATGCAAAAGCAGAAGCGAAGAAAATTATTGTACAAACCATTCAAAGAGTGGGTACAGAACAGGCTATAGAAAACTCAGTTTCGGTTTTTAATATTGAGTCTGATGAAATTAAAGGACGTATCATTGGTCGTGAAGGACGTAATATTCGTGCGTTAGAGGCTGTTACCGGTGTTGAAATTATTGTTGATGATACTCCCGAGGCTATATTGTTATCTTGCTTTGATCCGGTAAGAAGAGAGGTTGCCAGACTTTCCCTTCACCGTTTAGTAACAGATGGAAGAATACACCCGGCAAGAATCGAAGAAATCGTAGCAAAAACGCAACAACAGATCGAGGAAGAGATTATAGATATAGGTAAAAAAACTATTATAGATTTAGGAATACATGGATTGCATCCTGAGTTAGTTAAGACTGTAGGGCGTATGAAATATCGTTCCTCTTATGGTCAGAACCTTTTACAGCACTCCAGAGAAGTTGCAAATATTGCAGGAATTTTAGCTTCTGAGTTAGGGCTGAACGCAAAAATAGCTAAGAGAGCTGGTTTATTGCATGATATAGGTAAAGTTCCGGAAGAAGAATCTGAACTTCCGCATGCTATATTAGGTATGCAATGGGCAGAAAAGTACGGAGAAAACCCAACAGTATCCAATGCAATTGGTGCCCACCATGATGAAGTAGAAATGAAAAGCTTGATAGCTCCAATAGTTCAAGTAGCTGATGCTATAAGTGGTGCAAGACCCGGAGCCAGAAGACAGGTAATCGAATCTTATATACAACGTCTTAAAGATTTAGAAACAGCAGCATTAAGTTTTGATGGTGTTAACACAGCTTTTGCAATTCAGGCAGGTAGAGAATTACGGGTGATGGTTCAAAGTGAAAAAATTGATGATCAGAGAGCCTCTCAGTTATCTTTTGAAATTAGTGAAAAAATTCAAAATGAATTAACCTATCCCGGTCAGGTTAAAGTAACTGTAATTCGTGAGACCAGAGCTGTTAACATAGCAAGATAATATTCAAATAAGATTATATATATAGGACGGTTTACCGTCCTTTTTCATTTTAAATGTAACCAGTTATTAATAATTACCTTCCCAAAATCAGTCATATAAGACTCAGGATGAAATTGAAGACCTATAATATTAAACAGATTATGAGAAATTCCCATAATTATTCCTTCTTTATTTTTCGCAATGACAGTAAAATCTTTAGGTAATTTTTTTGGATTTGCAGCCCATGAATGATACAAGCCCACATCTATAGCGTTAGGCAGATCAGCAAATAATAATTCGTTATTTTCAATATATACTTTTTCCTTTACACCGTGTTTTACTTTGGGGAGATTATAAAGGCTTCCTCCGAAATGTTCTACAATAGTCTGATGGCCGAGACAAATGCCTAAAATACTTTTAGTTGTTGAATATCGGTTAAGAATTTCCGATAATAGCGGATATCTTTTTGGAATATCTGGACCTGGTGAAAAAACTAATTTATCAAAAACCTCTAACTCATTTATATTTATCTGGCTGTAAGGAATGACTTTAATACTGCAACTTTTATTTTCATCAAATAATTGATAAAGATTGCCGGTAAAAGAATCATGATTATCGATTAAAGCTATGTTGACCATGTCGGGGCACAAAATTAAATATTATTTTTGTTATTTATAAATTCTATGAAAATATCACATGTTGTTAAGGAAAAAATGAACCTGCTTGGACAAAAGAAAATTCCTTTTGTCTTTATAATAGATTATCAAGAAGATACTTCAGTAGTTATACCTTTAAGTGAAATTAATACAGACATGCTCTTGTATGATTTTGAAGGTATTTCGAATACTGAAAGCAGGACTATTAAATCTGAAAAATCAATTCAGCTGGAAGTGTTTCCAGTTGATTATACAACTTATTTAAATCAATTTAACAGAATACAGCATGAAATTGCTTCTGGGAATACATATTTGCTCAATTTAACCACTTCTACGCCTATTAAAAGCAAATATAGCCTTAAGGAAATTTTCCACTGCGCAAAAGCTAAATACAGGCTTTGGCTTGATGATAAATTTGTGTGTTTTTCTCCGGAAACTTTTGTGAAAATAATAGATAATAAAATTTTTTCTTATCCAATGAAAGGAACAATAGATGGAAGTATACCTAATGCTGAAAGTATAATTTTGTCTGACACCAAAGAAAGCTCTGAGCATTATACGATTGTGGACTTGATAAGAAATGATTTAAATTTAGTTTCTAAAAATGTTACAGTAGAGCAATTTCGATATATTGAAAAAGTTGAAACTCACAGTGGAAGTATTTTGCAGGTAAGCTCACGAATAAGCGGAATCTTGAATAATAACTGGAATATGCATATAGGAGACATTTTTGATAAACTTTTGCCAGCCGGCTCAATAAGTGGAGCTCCTAAAGAAAGAACTATTGAAATAATTAATCTGACAGAAACACATTCCAGAGGTTTCTATACGGGGATAGCCGGAATTTTTGATGGTAATACGGTGAATAGTATGGTTATGATTCGTTTTATTGAAAAAAACGATAATAATTATTATTATAAAAGTGGGGGAGGAATAACCTCTATGAGTGATGCACGAAAAGAATACGAAGAATTAATACAAAAAATATATGTGCCGGTTTATTGAAACTATATTAGTTAAAAATAATAAGTTGGAGAATATTGACTATCATAATTTTAGATTAAATAAAAGCCGATATGATTTCTTCAACTTATCTGATATTTTAAAAATTGAGAATGAAATATCAGTTCCTGACGAATTAAATAAGAATAAAATTTATCGTTGCAGAATTATTTATTCAGATGTTATAGAGAGTTATGAATTTATTCCTTATATAAAAAAGGAGATTAAAACGCTACAGTTAGTAATTTGTAATACTATAGAATATAATTACAAATATAAAAATCGTTCCTGCATCGAATTGCTGAAAAAAGATATTGATGCGGATGATATATTAATTTTAAAAAATGGTTTGATAACTGATACCTCAATAGCAAATATAGTTTTTAGGAAAAATGATGATTGGTTTACACCTAGAATTCCTTTGTTAAAGGGTACCCAGCGAGCTAAGCTGATAGATGATGGGAAAATTAAACCGATAGATATAGCTGTAAAAGATATTCATGCATTTGATGCTTTTACAACAATTAATGCTTTGCGTCCTTTTTGTGAAATGGAAAGTTTAAGTTGCGATTTTATAAATATGTAATCTATTTTTTTATATTTCTTCTCCATCCAAAGGAAGATCTTCATCAATATCAATACCTTCTATTTTAGTTTTTTGTAAGGCATTAGCTTTTAATTTGATATATTCTTTTCGATTTTTATAAATGGAAATGGCTTCAAATATAGCCTGCTCAAATGATTTGGGCTGAGCAACATTCTGGCCTGCTATGGAATACTCTGTTCCATGACTGGGTGCTGTCCTAATAAAGGATAATCCGGAAGTAAATTTAACTCCATATTCAGCTGTAATAGTATTAAATGGTATTATTCCCTGATCATGGTACATGGCTAAAATAGCATCAAATGCCGTATATTGTACTTCTGAGAAGAAGCTGTCTGCTGAATACGGGCCGAATGCTAAAATTCCTCTATCAAAACTCTCTTTTATGGCAGGCTGTATAATTGTAATTTCTTCTTTTCCGAGCAATCCGTTATCTCCGGCATGAGGATTTAAACCTAGTACAGCAATTTTGGGTCTTTCAATACAAAAATCTTGAACAAGTGTTGTATTTAGAGATTTTATTTGTTTTTTTAGAACCTCTTTATTTAGTTTAGGAGCTACTTCAGATAAAGGAAGATCGTGTGTAGCCAATGCTATTCGTAAATTCTCATTCTCAAGTAGCATAAGAGCTTTTCCTCCTAAAGCATCTGACAGGAATTCTGTATGCCCGGGAAATTTGTATTCTTCCGTTTGCATAACTTCTTTATTTACCGGAGCGGTAACTAATACATCAATTGAGCCTTTTTGTAATGATTCCAAAGCAGCATTTAATGATGATTGTGCCATTTGCGCACCTTCAGCAGTAGGTTGTCCAAACTCTATAGTTACATTTTCTTTCCAAAGATTTACTACATTTATTTTACCATGTATTGCTTCTTCAGGTTTAAAAATTCCCTGAAAATGCATGGAGTTTAGTCCGAAAATGTTTTTCTGATATGACATTAATTTAGTAGAGCCAAAAATAACAGGAGTGAAAAAATCAAGAATTTCCTTATTTTGTAAGGCTTTAAGAATTACCTCTACACCTATTCCATTAGGATCACCTACACTAATTCCGACTTTTATCCTATTATTTTTCATCACAGATTTTGCTATATTATATTGAGAACAAAATTAAAAAAAATAAACGTTGAAACGTCTTATTAAAAAGAAAATTTAAGAGGAAGATTCCTGTTCTAAGACTTTTGTGCAGCCACAGTTCAACCCGAAGGATACAATTGTATTATGCTAATTACTTTAAATGTGTTTAAAATATAGTAATTTTGAGTAAAAAATAAACAATCTCATGTTTACAGGAATTATTGAAGCTACAGGTAAAGTAATTGATATCGAAAAGCAAGAATCTAATTTATTGATTTCCATATCAGCTCCTTTTTTAACTGAATTAAAAATAGATCAAAGTGTTTCTCATAACGGAACATGCTTAACAGTAATAGATATCAATGAAGAATGTTACCGTATAACGGCAATTGCTGAGACTCTGAAAAAGACTAATTTTTCAGAATTAAAAGTCGGTGATATTGTAAATCTGGAAAGATGTGTTAAGGTTTCGGATCGTCTGGATGGCCATATTGTTCAGGGACATGTAGATCAGATAGGAGTTTTAGAATCAGTAGAAAACCAAGATGGCAGTTATCTGTTGACTTTTGTTTATGAAGGAGACAGCATAACCGTTGAAAAAGGTTCAATAACTGTAAATGGCATCAGTTTGACAGTAGTTAATAGTCAAAATAACCAATTTTCTGTTGCTATTATACCTTACACCTGGGAAAATACTAATTTAAAAAATCTTAAAGTCGGTAATAAAGTTAATCTTGAATTTGATATTGTAGGTAAATATGTTCAGAAGTTATATGCCTATAAAATTTAATGAAATAAACAGTTCAAAGGATTCTAAATTTAGAATCCTTTGAACAACTATATTTTTTATAAACCTTTACTTAATTTTGCTCGTCTCTCTTTTATCAAGGCTTCTCTCTGAGCATCGTTGGAAATTGTGTCGTTTTGACTTCCTTTCATAAGTTTAGCACGTCTCTCCATAATTAATGCTTCACGTTTAGCCTTTTCATCATCTACAGATTTAGAAGCAGGTTTTGTATCTGATACTTTGGTTTCAGTGGCTGGCATGTTTTGCGGGTTGGCTGGAACAACATCATCTTTTATACCTGATGAAGAATTTTCTTTGATGTTTTCAAAGCTATTTGTTACTGTTTTGCCAGTTGCTTGCTCGGATGCAGGAATGTTTGTGCTTTTCTTAATGTTTTCTACTTCAGAGTTTGCAGTAACTTTTTTCTCATTGTAATCACTTTCATTGCTTTTGTCTTTTAGAGTATTTGAATTGAATACACTATTAGTATTTTCTTGAGAAGACACAGTTTCAGAAGAGTTTTGTGTCATTTCTTCAGATTCTATTTTTTCTGAAAGTATTTGTTGAGGAGATAAGTTTTGATTTTTGGATTGATTCCCGGATAGATCCTCGTCTGAAGTAATATTTAATGGAGTTCCGGTATAAAAATCAAGGATTTTTAATTTAAACAGATATGAATATTTAGCCTGAAGCATTTGAGATTGAGCAGAGAAATAATTATTTCTGGCAATGTTTAAATCATAAACATTTATTTTTCCGGCAGCAAAACTTTTTTCAGCAAATTCGTAAGAAATTCTGTTGGAGTCGACTGCTTCCATAGCCGAAAGAAAAGTCTGGAAGGATGAATTAACATCAAAATATGAAGTTTCAATATTTTGTTTTAAGGTAAGCTTTTCTTGTTCAAGTTTGTTTTCTTCAACATATTGTTTAATCTTGGACTGCTCAATTTGTAATTTACTTATACCTTTATTGAAAATAGGAACTTTTACACCGACTGAGAGCATTTGAATGTGATTATCATACCATTGTTCACTCAATGATTTGCTGGAACGGTCAAAAAAATTCTGATAAGAAGTACTTGCTTTATAACCACCGGTAATAGTAGGATAGAGAGCTGTTTTAGCTATATCAATATCTTTTTTGGCTGCTTCTATACCTAATTCTGCGGATTTAATTTCTGGTTGATTTTGAAATGCGTATTGTACCACATCCGGAACATTGATCAGCGGAGAATTTATATTATCTGATATTTTAACGTCTTCTATTTGAAACCCTCTGTAATCTTTTTGTAAAAGCATTGCTAAAACCATAAGTGAGCGATCTACTTCAATTATGGAATTTTCATATGATTTTTTTGCATTTGCCAGATTAGCTTTAGATTCATATAAAGTGCTCAAAGGAATACTTCCTGCATTATATAATTTTAAATTTCTGTCGTATTGTTGTTCATAAGTATTTAAAGAGTTTTTTTCTACAATTTTTAGCTCTTTATTTAGCAATACTGTCAAATAATTTCCAACAAGTTGTAAAGAGATATCATTTTTTATTTTTTCAGTAGTATATTGATACTGTTTCAGCAACAAACTGTTTTTTTCTTCTGTTTTTTTTAGGTTTCCATTATTATACAAAATAACAGAGGACTGCAAAGCTAAACTGTTTTGATATCCCTGAGTATAATTATATCGGGAATTAATTTTTAATTCTTTAAGATCTATCGTTTGCTTAGATATAGGACCGGAGGTAAAGTCATTACCTACATTACCTATAAAATCCGGCAATTTCTGATTTTTAGCAATTTTGTAATTTGCTTCCTGTGATTGTTCATTCAATTTGGAGGCCAAGACCTGCAGATTATTTTCACGTGCATACGTAAGACAATCATTAAAAGACCATACTTTTTGAGCATTAGCTATTTCATATATGAAAAAAGCAATTATAATAATGTAAATTCTCATTCTGTAAAATGAATTTTCATTCTTTATTAAATAAGTGTAAGAATTTTTAAAATTGTTACAAAGGTAAGTTATTTAGATTGAATTTTTTTTATGAGTTTATTTAGCCTTGATTTCAGGTTAGATTAAGATAGATAAAAAAAAGCCTAAAATTTAAAAAACTCCCCGACAGATGTCTTGGGGAGTTCCTTAATAAAAAATTATAGTGCGAATTATTCTTATATAACATGAACCCCTTCATGCTTTATACAAATATAGTAAATATACATTAATTAAAAAATAAAATAAATGATTTTTTTTATATTCCTTTAAACTATTCTTATATAAAGCTACGGAATGAAGTTTTTATAGCTACATATATATAAGACTTTTACAAAGATATAATTATAGGTTAAAAAAAAACTCTTTGGTAACCCAAAGAGTTTTTGTGAAGTTATTTAACGTTGACTTTTAATCAGCATTTTCTTTTCTGAAAACCAGACCGGTTTCAGGGAAGTAATCTGCGACTATGTTATCGTTATCATTTACTTTTCCTCCTAATATTTCTTTAGAAAGCTGATTAAGAATCTCATGTTGTATGAGTCTTTTCAAAGGTCGGGCACCAAAAGAAGGATCGTAACCTTTACTCATAATATAATCTTTTGCTTCATCAGTCATATTCATATGTATTCCCTTTTTACTGAGAATTTTATTAAGCGAATCTAATTGTATATCAATAATGCTTCTGATTTCATTTTTATCTAATGGTTTGAAAACAATAGTTTCGTCAATTCTGTTTAAAAACTCAGGTCGTAAAGTTTTGCGCAATAGTTCCATGACCTGGTTTTTGGTTAGCTCAAGTATTTCCTTATGGTTATCCTGAGTAAGATTCTCAAAATTTTCCTGTATTAAATTTGAGCCCATATTAGAGGTCATGACGACAATACTGTTTTTAAAGTTTACAGTCCTTCCTTTATTATCCGTTAATCTTCCATCATCAAGTACCTGAAGTAATATATTGAATACATCCGGATGTGCTTTTTCTATTTCATCGAGCAATATAACAGAATAAGGCCTTCTTCTTACAGCCTCAGTTAATTGTCCACCTTCATCATAACCTACATATCCCGGAGGAGCTCCAACCAATCTGCTTACAGAATGTTTTTCCTGATATTCACTCATATCAATTCGGGTCATTGAATTTTCGTCATCAAATAAAAATTCAGCCAAGGCTTTGGCTAATTCTGTTTTACCAACTCCGGTAGTTCCAAGAAAAAGAAAAGATCCGATAGGTTTTCTTTCATCATTCAATCCGGCACGATTTCGTCGTATTGCATCTGCTACGGCTTCAATCGCTTCTTGTTGTCCAACAACCCTTTGGTGTAAAACAGATTCAAGGTTTAATAATTTTTCCCGTTCACTTTGTACCAGCTTAGTTACAGGTATACCAGTCCATTTAGCAACTACATCAGCAATATCTTCAGAATCAACTTCTTCTTTTATTAGCCTAGGTCTGTCATCGGAAAGATCATTTTCTGCCTGAGAGAGAAGTTCTTCCTGCTCTTTAATTTTTCCGTAGCGCAGTTCAGCAACTTTTCCATAATCTCCGGCTCTTTCCGCTCTTTCCGCTTCCAGTTTGTAATCTTCAATATTTTTTCTGATTTCCTGTACTTTTTCAGCTCTCTCTTTTTCAGCTTTCCATGAGGCGCTTAATTCATCACGTCTTTCATTAAGTTGAGCTAAATCTTCTTTTACCAGATTCAGCCTCTTTTCATTTGCCTGTTTAATGGATTCATTTGAAGTAGGGCTTTCTGCTTCTCGCTTAACAGCTTCCAATTCAATCTCAAGCTGCATTTTCTTTCGATCCAATGCATCCAGTTCTTCTGGTTTGGAGTTCATTTCCATTCTAAGCTTAGAAGAGGCTTCATCCATAAGATCTATCGCTTTGTCCGGAAGGAATCTGTCAGAAATATAACGGTTTGATAATTCTACAGCAGCTATCACTGCTTCGTCTTTAATTCTTACCTTGTGATGCGCTTCATATTTTTCTTTAATACCTCTCAGTATAGCTATCGCATCTTCTACGTCAGGTTCTTCAACATTTACTTTTTGAAACCTCCTTTCCAGAGCTTTGTCTTTTTCAAAATATTTTTGATATTCATTTAAAGTAGTTGCGCCAATGGAACGTAATTCTCCCCTTGCCAATGCAGGTTTTAGAATGTTTGCAGCATCCATAGCTCCTTCTCCGCCTCCGGCTCCTACCAAAGTGTGTATTTCGTCTATAAAAAGGATAATATTACCCTCGGAAGAGGTAACTTCTTTCACAACTGATTTCAGCCGTTCTTCAAATTCACCTTTGTATTTAGCTCCTGCAATTAGTGCTCCCATATCCAGAGAATAAATGGTTTTATCTTTTAAGTTCTCTGGTACATCGCCGTTAATTATTCTATGGGCAATACCTTCTGCAATAGCAGTTTTACCAACTCCTGGCTCACCAATTAGTATAGGGTTGTTTTTAGTCCTACGGGATAATATTTGCAATACTCTTCTTATTTCTTCATCTCTACCAATTACCGGATCTAATTTTCCCTCTTGAGCTAATTCGTTTAGATTTTTCGCATATTTATTTAGAGAATTATAATTGTCCTCAGCAGATTGAGAGGTTACTCTTTCTCCTTTCCGTATTTCTTCAATAGCTTTTTCTACTCCATTTTTAGTTACTCCCTGATCTTTTAGTAATTGGGAAGTTTTATCATTAACAGAAAGAATTCCAATAAAAATATGTTCAAGACTTACAAATTCATCTTTCATCTTGTTTGCTTCAAGCTGAGCATCATTAAGTGCCTTATTAGCGTTTTGTGAAAGATATAATTGACCTCCGGATACTTTTGGTAAGGAGTTTAATATAGATTGTAATTCTGAGTTTATATATGCTAAATTGGAATTTTGTTTTTTTAGTATAAATGTTATTACACTTGCTTCGCTTTCTAAAAGAGCTTTTAGCAAATGAGCAGGCTCTATGGCCTGATGTTCCATGCCTTGAGCAATCACTTGTGCTTGCTGTAAGGCTTCTTGTGATTTGATGGTTAATTTATTAAAATCCATAGTTTAAAATATCTGAAATAGATTCATCAAAATGTGATCCAAATTAGCTATTAGTTAAATTAATTTGCTATGAATCATTTATTTATGACATATATGATATAATTATGAATTTGAATAAGTCAAAATGTCGTTTTTTTAATTAATAGGAAGTGAATTAGTGACAAAAAGTCTTGTTTGATGATTTTGTGGATGATTTAAAATTATAATTTTAGCATTAATAAGCAAAATTATAATTAGTGTTTTTTTTGTATGTGTGGTTTGCTTAAATAAAATTAAATAAGTTGTGACCAGTATAATATCAAGGGATTAAGGAGTTGTAAACTAAGACTTATTTAATGCATTCTGATGCTTGCTCGTATCAATGCGATTGCATTTATTTTGTTCAGAGGAATGTCTTGTGAGTCATAAGCAGGATTTTCGCTGGTTAATCTGATACTGTCTTCTCCGGATTCTGACTTGTGAAGGTATTTAATAGTTGAAAAACATGTATTATCATCTAAGGCGATTTCAATAAGATATATCTCTCCCCAAAATATATCACTCACCGGAATGCCTTTGAAAATAATAATATCTCCGCTTTTAAACAAAGGTTTCATTGAGTTGCCTTTAACGTAGGCTGCTCCATCGGAGCCGGTTAAATTAGGTATTTTGAGAAAATTAAGTATTTGAGAGTCGTCGGTTTTCTTTTCCAGTATATTTTTTAGATCATCATTATTGTCAAGGTCGTAAAGAGGAATTATCTTGTTTTTGTCCGGGGTAAAAACAAAATCAGTGTCTTCTGCCAGTTGAATAAGGACGTCTTTGTCTAAAGGTTCATGTCTGTTCATAGATCCTTTTCCGGTAAGAAGCCATTCTGCATTGATGCCTACACATTTTGTGTAAACGAGAAGTGGGTCGTATGTATTTCTGTTTTTCCAGTTAGAAAGTGTCTGAGGTGATATGTCAAGCATCTTTGCCAATTCTGCATCCTTTTTTATACCATAAAATTCTTTGATTTTATTTAAAATTTCAGAAATATTCATACGTTTTTTATCTTTTAAATAAACATATTGTTTATTTATCGGTTTGATTATTAGACAAATATAATAAAAAAACGATAATATTGTTATAACAGGTAAACAATCTTGTTTTTTGATAATTAGAAAATCAAAAACATTAATAGATATTATATTGGGAAATATTTTCCTTTTTAATGAAATCTAATACTCGAATGTATAAGGGCTAAATAACTTATTTTATTGATATTTAAATTCAATTCCTCTAAATTTTGATTTTCACTGGTTATCTTTATAAAGTTGTCTCCAATATCTGATTTTTGAATGTATCCGATAGTTAAAGATATGTTCTTGTTTTCCAGAGTTGTTTCAACAAGGTAAAGTTCTCCCCAAAGTATGTTTTTAATTGATAGGGTTTTAAATGTGATAATATCTCCGCTTTTTAGAAGCGGACTCATAAATTCTCCTTTAACATATATTGCTCCGTCACATTCTGCCAGATCTGGTAAGTGTATGAAATCGGTTATAGCTATATTTTTGCTTTTGTTGTTGATGATATTTTTGAGGCTGGTGTTCGCGTTTAATTTATATAAAGGAATATTTTGTGCTTTTTGTTTTTTATATATACTTCCGTTTTCTGGTTCTTCGACCAGGTTCTCAGTAAAATCTATTTTTTTATATTCGTCTTTGAAAACAGGTTGTTTGCCAGTAACAATCCATTCGGGATTAAATTCTACACATTTTGTGGTTAATAATTTGGGATTATAGGTTCCTCGAGATAGCCAATTTGATAATCTTTGTGAAG
This sequence comes from Apibacter sp. HY039, assembly GCF_004023655.1. Taxonomy (NCBI): domain Bacteria; kingdom Pseudomonadati; phylum Bacteroidota; class Flavobacteriia; order Flavobacteriales; family Weeksellaceae; genus Apibacter; species Apibacter sp. HY039. The sequence goes on from NZ_SAYM01000001.1 coordinate 427,888, forward strand.
AAATTCCTAAAAACTGAGCAAACATATACTTTCTTTTAAAATTGTAATAGCTCATTATTTCTCTTAAAATGCTCTTTTTATCCATGTTTAATATAAAATATAAACATTATGTGTAATTTAATTTGTTTTTGAAACAAAATGTTTATACATTTGGTTTATTAATAAACAAATATATTAAAAAAATATTATATTGTTATGACAATCGAACAAATTAAAGAAAAAATGGAGGTAGGAGATTATGTGCTAGCATCTAAATTGCTAAAAACCACACCAGAAAATGTAAGAACTCGATTTGCCAGAGCTAAAGAGGATGTTATAGAAGCTTTAACAGCTATCATTGATAATAGGGAGAGGTTTATTAAACGTTACCGGGCGATGGTTCGTAAAAAAGTTGTGATTGATAAGAACGAACCGCTTGTTTAAATCGTGTAAGAGTATATTTTATAATACTAGGTTTTGATGTTTATTTTTACCATGATTTATTTAATACATTAATTTTTCATAGTTAATTAAATCAATGGGGAGGGTTGCTTATCTTAAGCAACCTTCCTGTTTCCTGTGCATTTTAGAGTCCGGTAATACCCATTTGTTTCATAAGATAAGTAGCATTCATGTTCTTAGCAATACCTTCCTGCATCTTATAGGTAAATGATAATTTATCATGAGTAATATCAGCCTCGAAGCGATAGTTCTTAATATGATTCGGATACTCATTTTCTAAACAACCTAAAACTAAATCATGTGTAGCTATTATTCCATTACCATTTAATTGTATAAGCTGCTTCATTAAGGCTAAAGATCCTTTTTGTTTGTCTTCTGAGTTAGTGCCCTTTAATATTTCATCTAAAATTATGAATAACTGCTCACCGGATTTTAGTCTGTCAATAATCATTTTTAAACGCTTTAATTCCGAAAAAAAATAAGATTCATTATCAACTAATGAGTCGGTGGTTCTTAAATTTGTAACCAAATTTCCCGGATAGAAATTTAAGGTTTTAGCACAAACCGGTGCACCTATGCAGGCAAGAAGATGAGTTACTCCAATAGTTCTGAGATATGTACTTTTTCCAGCCATATTTGCGCCGGTAATGACCATAAAAAAAGAGTTGTTTTTAATTTGTATATCGTTTTTTATACAAATATCTCTCGGTATGAGTGGATGACCTAAATCTTTACCTTCGAAATTGAAGTGATCTGTAATAGGGAGTGGGTAAATATAATCGGGGTGATTGTAACTAAAAACAGAAAGAGATGATAGTGCATCAAATCGGGAAAGTGCCTCAAACCATAAAGGAATTTCATTTAGATGTTTTTCAATCCATTGTTCAATCTTAATAGCATAACGTACATTCCAGAATAAAACCGGATTAAAAAATAAGACCACCGGATAGGAAAGTCCCATATTTATGTTGGAACAATATCTTTCCAGCTTTTTTATGGCAAGAGACGCTTGTGTAGTACCAGATTTTAAAAAATTCTGATTAGTGTTTAATAAATTACTTTCAAATTTTTGATTTTCGATCAGTTGAAATAGAGAGTGATAATTGGAAAGTTGGTCTGTTTTTTTATCAAAAATATCCAGGACAGTATGAATAGATTTTATAGAAGAAGAACTTAAAGCAAATGTTATTAACCATAATGGAATAAATGTTATGAAGGGGAGCATACCTGTAAAACAGAGGACTAAAGTAATCAAAAAAATAACAGGAACTAGTAAAGATACAGTTTCCCAGAATTTATTTTTATATAAAAGATTTTTATGAGAAAATGAAGGGGTAAACTTTGTAGTATCTATGTCTTCTTTTTTGTCAAGGTTGCCTATAACTCTAAAGTGATGAATTAACTGCTGACTTCCTGTAAGTTCTTTAATAGCTTCTTGTTGTTCAATAATTTTTTGTTTATCACTTAATGGATATAAGAACAAGTCAGATAAATATTTTTTACCCATTTTAGTAATGGTGCGATTGATTGATTGAAATAAGGATCGTTCACCAAATAAATCCAGATCATAGCAAAAACTATGTTCAGTTAGAATATTTTCAGGAGCACTGTCAAAAGGACTAAAGTCATAGTTAATACTCTTACATTCATTTTCTGCAAGCTGAATCATAGTTAGGGCATAATTTTTTTTATAAAAAAGCTTGTCGTGAATTTTTAATAAAACAATAAAGCCTAAAAGAAAAATAAATATGTTGCTAATCAGGTAAAAGGTATGACTCCATAAGATGTAGGAGAGTAATATTCCGCCGATAGTCCAGATAAAACGTAGTAAGGCGATAAGAAAAATCTGTTTCTTTAAAGGTTCTAATTTTTGTTTTTCTTTATTTATAATTTCAAGATAATAATTATTTAATTCGTTATAATTCATGTTTCAAAGATAATTTAATAGAATTTATTTTTCAATAAATAAATATCTTATAACGGTTTTTTTTATTTTTTATATCTTGCTGATAGTTGTAAACTAACGACTATGAATGATGAAAGTTTAAAAAGATTTAACAGGATCATTTCTATTATGACCTTTTTGCAGTCAAAGAAAATTATAAAAGCTCAGGATTTAGCTTCTCGTTTTGATGTAAGTATAAGAACCATATACAGAGATATTCGTTCTTTAGAAAAAGCAGGTATTCCTATAGTAAGTGAAGCCGGTACAGGGTATTCTATAATGGAAGGATACCGTTTACCTCCGGTTATGTTTAGTAAAGAAGAGGCACTTAGTTTTATAACTGCTGAAAAATTAATGACAAAATTTACGGATCAGGGAATAGGTGCACATTATGCCTCAGCTATGGTTAAAATTAAGTCAGTGTTACGTTCTAGTCAGAAAGATGCAGTAAGCCGTATTGAAAATAGAATTGATATTCGTTCTGTAAATTCTTTTTCAGGGTCAGATATAGTAAACTCTTTACAGATTGTTTTAGAAAGTATTGTAGCAAAAAGACAGAGTATTATAAAATATAAATCGGTTACAGATGAAATAACTTGTAGAACAATTGAACCGGTAGGTATATTTTTTCAAAATAGTTTCTGGTATATCATGGGGTATTGTCTGCTTAGAAAGGATTACAGGCAATTTCGTACAGACAGGATATTAAATATCATTCAGACAGATAAAGAATTTACCAGTACTCATGGGGAATTGTCAGATTATAAAACCGAATATTGCACAGGCTCTAAAATTAGAGTAAAAATATTAGTGGATAAGTTAACGGCTAAATATTTAGTTAATGCAAAAACTGGTTTTGGATTTATTTCAGAAAGAGAAGTAAGAAATCAGATAGAAATGACATTTCAAACTGCTGATATTAATGAAGGATTTCCCCGTTGGTTTTTATCTTTTGCAGATTATGCAACTATATTGGAGCCGGAAGAACTTAAGGTTACTGTGAAAAATATTTTCTATAACATTAAAAGCAAACACGGGTTTTAGTTATATTTTCTTGTAACATAATCTATAGTTAAAAAAAATATAGATTATTGCTTTATATAATGAAAAAAGGTCTTGTAAAAAGACCTTTATAATAAGTTACATCTCCCAAAAGAAAGGAGGTTCTATTCCTAAAGCCCTTAAGTAGGTAAATCCCTGAGCTCTGTGATGTATTTCGTTATTGATAAAATAAAAAATGCTATGAATTATAGGAAGGTTGTATTGTCCGTACAAATTAAATTTTTCAGGAAATTTTTCTGCAGGAATCTGTTTAAAATACGTGTTGATTATTTCTGTCTGTTCATCCCAACATTTAAGAATTTCTTCTTTTGTGGAAAGTCCTAAACTTTCTGCATGAGGCTCTTGAGTTTTCTCTACAATTTGTTTGAGTCCCGGACCTGCAATTGCCAATAATTCTTCTATCATTTGAGAAAAAGGCCTCATGCCTCCGATTGAAAATTCAAATAAATCTTTTTCAGGGAATTTTTCAATCGTTTTCCGGGTAACTCTTCGGTGTCCCTGAAAATATTCTAATAATTGAGCAGGATTTAAAATGCCATCTTTCATAATTGTGTATTTATAATTATAATACAAAGGTAAAAGAGGGGAGTGACAACTGTGTGTCAGTGATATTTATGGAGTTAGGTTTTTATATAAAAAAAGTCCGGTTTTTTTAAAACCGGACTTTTATATAATCATTGAACTGTTACAAAGCGAGTTCAATTACTTCAGACATTTGTGATACGTAATGAATTTTTAATCCTTTAATGTATTCGGGTTTAATCTTATTGATATCTTTTTTATTTTCTTCACATAAGATTACGTTGGTAATACCAGCTCTTTTGGCTGCTAATATTTTCTCTTTAATGCCCCCTACAGGTAAAACTTTACCTCGTAAAGTTATTTCTCCGGTCATCGCCCATTTGGATTTTACCTTATTTCCTGTAAATGAAGATACCAGAGAGGTTAACATTGCAATACCGGCAGAAGGTCCGTCTTTAGGTGTAGCTCCTTCCGGCACATGTATGTGTACGTTACTTTCTTCTAATTTTAAAGGATCTATTCCAAACTTTTCATAATTCGCTTTAATATATTCCAAAGCAATAGTTGCAGATTCTTTCATAACATTGCCCAGATTTCCTGTCATAGTAAGCAGTCCTTTTCCTTTGGATAAAATGCTTTCAATAAAAAGAATATCTCCTCCAACCTGAGTCCAGGCAAGTCCGGTAACTACACCAGGAACTGTATTGTTTTCTGATTCTTCAGGCTTCATGGGAGGTCCAAGAATTTCTTCTAATTTTTCTCTGGAAAGTTTCTTGTTATATTCTGTGTCACGTGTAATCAACAAGGCAATATGTCTTACAACTTTGGCTATTTTTCTTTCTAAATTCCTTACACCTGATTCTCTGGTATAAGCCTGAATAATAAATTCCAATTCTTTTTTACCTATAGATAAGTCTTTTTTGCTTAAGCCGTGTTCCAATATTTGTTTAGGTAAAAGATATTTAGTGGCAATTTCTACTTTTTCTTCAATAGTATATCCGGAAATGTCAATAATTTCCATACGATCCAACAGGGCCGGTTGTATGGTAGATAAACTATTAGCAGTAGCTATAAACAATACTTTAGATAAATCATAATCTATATCCAGAAAGTTATCGTGAAAAGTACTGTTTTGTTCCGGATCTAAAACTTCCAACAATGCAGAAGAAGGATCACCATGCCCGCTGGTGGTAATTTTGTCAATTTCATCTAAAACCATTACCGGATTGGAAGTCCCAGCTTTTTTAATAGATTGTATAATTCTTCCCGGCATTGCACCAATATAGGTTTTACGATGCCCTCGTATTTCAGATTCGTCATGTAATCCCCCTAAGGCCATCCTAATATATTTTCTTCCTAAAGCAGATGATATTGACTTACCTAAGGAGGTTTTACCTACTCCCGGAGGGCCGTAAAGACAAATTATGGGAGATTTCATATCTCCTTTAAGTTTTAAAACAGCTAAATATTCTAGAATACGCTCTTTAACATCATCTAATCCAAAATGATCTTTGTCTAAAACTTTTTCTGCATTTATAATATCAAAATTGTCTTTTGAGAATTTTTCCCAAGGTAAATCCAGCATTAATTCAAGATAATTTCTTTGAACTCCATAATCAGGAGTTTGAGGATTCATCCTGACCATGCGATTTAATTCTTTTTCGAAATGCTCTTCAACAGCTTTACTCCATTTCTTTTTCGAAGCTTTATCTCTCATTTCTTCAGCTTCAGCTTCATAAGATACTCCACCCAGTTCTTCCTGTATGGTTTTCATTTGCTGATGGAGAAAATATTCTCTCTGCTGTTTATTGAGATCTGTGTTTACTTTATCGTGAATGGAATTTTTAAGAGAAATTTTCTGTAATTCCAGATTTAAATACTTTAAAGTTTTAGCTGCACGATCTGAAAGATTATCGATTTCTAATAATTCCTGTTTTTCAGGTAAAGGCAGATCAAGGTTTGATGCAACAAAATTAACCAACAACGTGCTTCCTTCAATATTTTTTAAAGCAAAAGAGGCTTCCGAAGGAATAGCCGGATTTTCATGTATAGTTTTGATTGCCGTTTCTCTTAAACTTTCCAATAGAACATTAAAATGTTCCTGATTTTTTGTTGTCTTTTTTTTCTTATCTTCCAATAAAGTAACTTCGGCTCTCATGTAAGGTTCATCTTCAATAATATTGTTTAATGAAAATTTACGAACCCCCTGAATAATTACCATAGAACTACCATCAGGCATTTTCAGTAATTTCAATATTTTACCAACTGTACCTATTTTGTGTAAATCTTCTATTTGTGGATTATCGGTTTTGACGTCTTTTTGTGTGACAACGGCAATGATTTTGTCCGATTTTTGCGCTTCCTGCAATAGCTTAATAGATTTAGTTCTTCCTGCAGTTATTGGAATAACTACGCCGGGAAATAAAACTACATTTCTTACGGGCAAAAGTGGAAGTACATTTTGGAACGACTCGTTCATCATTTTGTCTTCTTCTTCCTGACTTAATAACGGAATAAATTCGCTATCATTTTGCATTACCTGATCTAATGACAAGATGTCAAATTTCATAATGTTATATATTTTATTTTATGACAAACCTTCTGTTCTTTAATTGAATTTAAAATAAATATAGAGTATGATAATTCTGTATGTTTTTGAAAATTAGAGTATAAAGAAAACAGTGTCATATTCTGTTACTTACAAAAGTCAATTAATATGCCAAATAAAAAAGAATATCACTTGCTGCCTCACAGCTGCAAGAATAAGTAACATACAATTTGTAGAAAATTTTTATATTTTAATAAGAGTAAGAATTTCAACCTCGCCATCTGCATAAGAAACCTTAATAAAATATCTTCCCGTAGGAAGTTTCGCGACATTAAGTTCTTGTCTGGCGTTGTTGTCAGATATTTCTCTGTTGATAACAGAACTTCCTACCATAGACAAAACTGATATGTTTTTTATTTTAGTAGATGTTGTGTTTTTTATAATGGTAAAATCCGTAGCAGGATTAGGGAACAGCAATGATCGTGTGGTTTTTTCGTTAAAATTAATATACGAAGTTTGTGTTGGTAGTTCGTTTTTCGCAACTACCAAGTTAAATGAAAGAAAAATAAATATAAAAGATAGAACTTTCACCATAACTATATTATGCTAACAAAATTAATAATAATTTAGATACAAAACAACACAATTTTAAAGAACATTAATTGTGCCAAAAAAAATTATTTTAAAAAGTCTATTTGCTGTTTAATTTGTTTTCTATGTTTAGTCTCATTATTAAATAATAAATTTTTAAGATTTTCCCAATATTCACCTACAATTAATTTCTTTTTCAATTTGGAAGTAGAACCGTGACTTAAACCAAACCTAGGGATATTATAAAGAAGGTCTTTACGATTTAATTTTTTATATGTAAAACTAAAAGCATAATCAATAGATGTGTTTTCAAGTAAATTAATTTCTCGCTTTCCATAGTCTGTTTTAAAAACGCCGTTAGGGTAAGCAAATAATTTAATGGGTTGATTTAGTATGTCACTTAGTTCATTTATCGATTGATTGATCTCATTATATGCAATGTCATCGGATTCATTAGCAAGAATAGGATGATTGAGAGTATGTGCTCCTATAATAAAGTGTCCGGAATTGTTTAACTCTTTTAATTCTGAGATATTCATATTCCTTCTAGGCCTTGAAGATATTTGATTTTCTGTTTTATAAATTGAAATTATATCAAGAATATCAGATATTTTCATATTTTTTAACATGGAATAGAGATAAAAATCTTTCATGGACTCTATGCTGATATTAAATTTTTTTGAAATAATTTGTCGAACATAATTTTCATTATATCCCTCCATTTCTTGAAACCAAAAATTAGTTTCAGACTTAAGAATGTAAGGAGAAACAAAAATAGCTGCCTGCAAATTATATTTTTTTAAAATTGGATAAATGATAGTGTAATCTGTTAAACAACCATCGTCCACAGTTATAAAGAAAGAATTTTCCTTTATTTTTTCACCTTTATAAAACCTCTGGATGTCTTCCATTTTGCAAGGACTGTACATAGATAATAAAAGTTGAATGGTTTCTTCAAACCATTTTGGGTCATTTATTTCGTGGAAGTTAATAATCTTAATCATATACAAATTTATTAGTACCAAAATAATACTCTGCATCACTGTCAGCATATGAAAGTTGAAATTCTGTATTAGTATCAGAAGGTTCGATAGTAATATGCTTAGAAAATGTACTAAATACTGATGTGGAACTTAGCTTTTTAAAATTGTTGTTAAATAATATATTGTTACAAGCAGTCAAAGAAGAAGAGGTAATGATGGCAAATAGATTTAATTTTTCAGATAGTTTTGTAACGCTATTTATAATAGTTTGGAGTTCGGAAGGATTATTTAAATCATATCTGTAGTCAACAAGCATTAAACAATTAACAGCTTTCCAACGTACCGGTCTGACAACAAAAAATGAAGGATTATTTTGATCAGTGTGTATGGTAGATTGATAAATATAATAGCGATTTTTTTTGTGTAAAAATCTCCAGCTCATAAAATCTTTATCTCTCAGTGTCTCTATAATTTCTTCATTCCATTGTGGAGTATTAATAACAAAATCATCAATATTTGTAATTAGTCTGAAATTTTGATTTTCATAGTGTGAAAAATTTAATTGATCAGGGAAATTATATTGATGTAATGAAGGATTTTTTATTTTAAAAAAACGATGAAATAAGAATTTTACAATATGATAGTAACTGGTAGGTTTATAAAAAAAGTTAAGTTCTCCAATAATTTTACATCCTAATTTTTGTTGTAATTTAAGTGCATTCGTAGATGCATTCATCCCAAAATAGTAGTCTTTTTTTATGAATAGTTTTGCCAATCCTATTCCAATTCCAAACTTTCTGTATTCTTCATCAACAAAATAATCCTGCCCCCAATAACCAGGATAAATCTTATTTTTAAAAGCAAACTTTTCCGGAAGTGTGATAGATTGTCCGACAATCTTATCATCATTAAGACATATGTATACGGATTCTAAAGAATTAGAGTTAGGATTGTCTAAAAGTCTGTATTTTAAATATTCAGATTGGCTGGGGATAAAAGGAAAAATTTTTTCATTAAATAAAACAATTTTTTCAAAATCACCAATATGGGCATTTCTATAATTTACCATACTGAAGAATGATAATTCAATTTGATATTACTTGTATGATTCAAAAGATTAAATAAAATTTTTTTTCTATTTTTTTGACTGTATGGAATTATATAATTCTTCAATACTTTTAAATTTAGCTAATTCATCAATAGCTATATCTACCTTATACTCATCCTCAATCATCATTTGTATAGTAACGGCGGTAAGAGAATCCCAGAAATCAGAATTAATATAATCGGTTTGTGGATTCAGGTTTAGTGATGTATCTTCCAGCTGATTTTTAAATTTGTCTATAAATTCGTTCATTTAATAAATATTTAGGAAACAAAGTTAAGTATTTTTTGAATTTGATAATCGTGTGTAAATGTTTTTTATTGAGCAGAAGATAATGTAAATATACTTATTTTTGTTTCTTCAGTTTTAAGTAACTCTGTTGCACAAGCTATCAGGGTAGCACCTGTAGTTAAAACATCATCAACTAGCAGGAAGTGACCTTTCTTAGATACATTTTTTTGAAAAGCACCCTGAATTCTTTGTAATCTTTCCCATTTTCCAGAGTTTGTTTGAGAATCCAAATGATAAATCCTCTTTAAAATTTGAGGCTCATAAGTACAATTAAGAAGTTTGGATAAGGTTTCTGCACATAATTCTATTTGATTATACGTTCTTTTTTCAAATCTTTTATAATGAATTGGGACAGGGACCACATAGTCTATTTGTTTAAGATTAGAATTATTTTTGTTTAACTCAAACCAAATTTCAGCCATCCAGCTACCTATTTCAGGACAATTTTTATACTTTAAATAATGTACTAATTTTTGCGTTATATTGTTTTTTTTGAAAATTAGTAAGGAAGAGGCATATTCTATTTTTACATGATTGTTTATTTTTTCTTTCAGGTAGTTATCACTGGAGAATGGAATACCAGTGAAGGGTAAAACAGAACTACAGCTTTCACATACAAATTTTTGATGGAAGGGTATGATTAAATCACAATTGATGCACCTTTTAGGAAATAACACAGAAAGAACCTCTTGCCACATAATAAAAATCATTTACCTTTGCTTAAAATTAGGTAAAATTTCTTAGAGGTGATAAGATTAACCAAAATATTTACTTTTGAAACAGCCCATGCTTTGTGGGGGTATGATGGGAAATGTAAAAATGTTCATGGACATTCTTACAAACTTTATGTGACTATTAAAGGAAACCCAATTGATGATATTCACAATTCAAAAAATGGAATGGTCATGGATTTTGGTGATTTAAAAGTCATCGTTAATGAATTGATTGTAGATCCTTTTGATCATGCTATATTGTTAAATTCAAACTCTGAGCATAAAAGACTGGGAGATACTTTAATTAAAGAAGGGCATAAAGTTATTTTTACAGACTATCAGCCTACCTGTGAAAATATGCTATCAGATTTTGCATTAAAAATCCAATCCCGCTTGCCTCAAGGTATTTTTTTAGCTAAGTTAAAATTATATGAGACAGAAACTTCCTACGGAGAATGGATAAAAGAAGACCAATAATATTAAATTTACAAGAAGGGAAAAAAGTTTATTTTGCATCGGATCAACATTTTGGCGCTCCAGATGAAAATTCTTCCAAAATTAGAGAAAACAAATTTATCAGATTTCTTGATACTATTAAGAAAGACTGTGAATTTTTATTTTTACTCGGAGATCTATTTGATTTTTGGCATGAATACAAAACTGTAGTTCCCAAAGGATTTATAAGAGTTTTAGGTAAATTGGCTGAACTTTCCGATCAGGGAATAATCATTTACTGTTTTACAGGTAATCATGATTTATGGATGAGAGATTATCTCGAAAAAGAATTACATGTCATACTTTTCAGGGAAGAGCAGGAATTTTGTATTAATGGTAAAGAATTTTTTATAGCTCATGGAGATGGATTAGGTCCTGGAGATCATGGATATAAAAGAATGAAAAAATTATTTACTAATCCGGTAGCCCGGTGGTTTTTTCGATGGCTTCATCCTGATATTGGCGTTGCTTTAGGAAATTATTTGTCAAGAAAAAATAAATTAATTAGTGGAGATGAAGATGTTAAGTTTTTGGGAGAAGATAAAGAATGGTTGATTATATTTTCAAAAGATAAACTTAAAGAAAAGTTTTATAATTATTTTATTTATGGACATCGTCATCTTCCAATGGATTTAAAGATAGGAGAGGAGAGCCATTATGTTAATTTAGGAGACTGGATTACCTATTTCACCTATGTTGAGTTTGATGGAGAAATGCTTGAGTTAAAGAATTTTGAGTAAATAATTTATTATTTCACTTCAAAAAGTTTTTTTAATTCCTGAGCTTCATTAGGACGTATTTTTCCGGATAAAATTAAAGATAATTCTCTTCTTTGTTGAGCCCCTTTGTATCGTTTCATTTCTTCATCAGTCTGAGGAATAATCTTATTGACTTTTTTAGGTTTCATCTTTTCATCTAACGCAACGAAAGTGTAAATTCCTTCATTTGTTTTGGTTTTAGTTTGTTTAAGCGGATCGTCTATCCATACGTCCACGAAAACTTCCATAGATGTTTCAAATGATTTGGAAACTTTTGCTATTACTTCAACAGTACTACCTACCGGAATAGGTTTATTGAAAGATACATGATTTACTGATGCAGTAACCACTTTAGATTCCGAATGTCTCATGGCAGCTATTGCACATGCACGATCCATTAAAGCCAGTAAATCCCCGCCAAACATATTATCATAACTATTGGTTTCATTAGTAAGTACGATAGTTGTCATGATGGTTTTTGAATCGTCCGGAATTTTGGATTTCATGTTTAATGTTTTTTAAGTCTACTGAATAGCTGGAAGACCAAAATATTTGTAATTAAATATGCAGTTTTCTGACATACTGAATATAATTTTTTCTTTATCTGACGAAAAAGTTCCCAATTTATCAAGGTCCAATTTACCGTTAGATTTTAGTATTTCCTTCCATTCATTTATAGTCTTATCAACCGACTCTTTAACGAGCTTAAAATCTTTAGATTCAGCCAAAGATATTTCTTTAGCAAGCGTATTGTCATTTAGACTGTGCTGCTGTGAAAAAACTAAAGCATATCTGGGAGGAAAAGTTTTTTTTGATTCCGGATCTACTTTTGCAGATTCAAAAAGCAGATTAAATTTACCTAAAGTTGGTAAAGTAATTTGCTTATTGTCTTCCAGTAGTTGAATACAATATTTTAGTAATTCCATGATACAAAAGTAAAGCTAATAATCAATAATGGACTGTTAAATTATATACATCTAGTAAACATAAGTTTATTTTGTGCCTTGGTAATCTTTAATTTTCTTTTTCATTGAACTGAAAAACTCTGGAGTAACACCAATATAGGAAGCTATATGTTTTTGAGAAACAACATCTTTCAATTCCGGAAATTTTTTACAAAAATCCAGATATCTTTCCTCAGCAGTAAAACTAAGAATTTCATTTAGTCTGTTTCTTAAAAAAATTACGGAACGCTCTAAGCTTTCATTATAATATTTTTCAAGTTTAGGGAATTTTTTAACAGATTCATCTTTTGCTTTTTTTGATAAAATCAAAATTTCAGAATCTGTAGCCGCAACAATGTTAAATTTAGTAGGTTTACCAAGTAATATACTTTCATTATCAGCAATCCACCATCCCTGAGATGAAAACTGAAGAACCTGTTCAACCCCTTTTTTATCATTTATGTAACTTCTAAGGCAACCGGAAATCACAAAATAATAATTATCTTCAATTTCACCCTGTTTCAATAAAAATTCTCTTTTATTAAGTTTTTTAAACTTTAGGATTGCCTTTATATGCTCTTTTTCTTCTTTTGAAAGAGTGACAACCTCATTTACTTTTTCTAAAATTTTATCAAACATCATAATAAAATAAATTTTTTAGCGATGTAATTTAAACAATATTTTTAATATATGTTAATATTAATTTTATCTTATTGCTTATATCTTTTATATTACATGGATATTTTACATTCCACTTTAATATAAAAATCACTTTAAAAAGTAATTATATTTCACATTTTTAATTAATTAGATAATTTTAAGATTGTCTTTAATTCAGCTAAAGAAAGTTGAGATTTTAAAGTTAAAAAAATCAAATTCTATGAGATAAATAGTTCAATTTTGATATTTTTTGAGCTGTTTTATCGTTTAAAATAACTCAAAAAAAGCAGTCGGGACTTTAAATAAGTGAAATTAAAATAAAATAAGTGGGTAAACTAAGGGGATAAAAACTTCAATATTATAAAAAACAGCCTCATTTTTTGAAGCTGTTTTTTTATATTTTAATCAAGTTTAAGTACAGCGAGAAAAGCTGATTGAGGGACTTCAACGCGTCCAATTTGTCTCATACGTTTTTTTCCTTCTTTTTGTTTTTCAAGAAGTTTTCTTTTACGAGATATATCACCTCCATAACATTTAGCAGTAACGTCTTTACGTAGAGCTTTAATAGTCTCTCTGGCTATTATTTTTGCTCCGATAGCAGCCTGGATTGGGATGTCAAATTGCTGTCTGGGAATAAGTTCTTTTAATTTTTCACACATTTTTTTGCCAATGGTATACGCATTATCCTGGTGGATTAAGGCTGATAGCGCATCAACGGGTTCACCATTGATAAGAATATCTACTTTCACTAGTTTTGAAGCCTTCATACCTGAAGGAGCATAGTCAAAAGAAGCATATCCTTTAGATATGGTTTTTAAACGATCATAAAAATCAAAAACCACTTCCGCTAAAGGCATTTCAAAAAATAACTCTACCCTGTCAGTTGTAAGATAGGATTGATTTGTCAATTCCCCTCTTTTTTCTATACACAGAGTCATGACAGAGCCAATGAAATCGGCTTTTGTTATTATAGATGCTTTTATATAAGGTTCTTCAACCCTATTTAGCATAGTAGGTTCCGGTAATTCTGAAGGGTTATGTACAGCAACAGCTTTTTCCGGGTCTTTATTTAAATAGGCATTGTATGAAACATTCGGAACAGTGGTGATTACAGTCATTTTAAATTCACGCTCCAGACGTTCCTGAATAATTTCCATGTGCAACATTCCTAAAAATCCACATCGAAAGCCAAATCCTAACGCAGCAGAAGATTCCGGTTCAAAAACTAACGAGGCATCATTAAGCTGGAGTTTTTCTAAAGCTCCTCGCAAAAGTTCATATTCTTCTGTATCAACAGGATATATTCCGGCAAATACCATAGGTTTAACCTCTTCAAATCCTGATATAGCCTCAGTGGCAGAATTTTCAACAGAAGTAATCGTATCACCTACTTTTACTTCACGGGCTTCTTTAATACCGCTGATGATATAGCCTACATCTCCACATTGAATCATTTTTTTAGGAACCTGATTTAATTTGAGAGTACCGATTTCGTCAGCATCATAGTTTTTACCAGTTGCCATAAATTTTACTTTTTGGCCTTTTTTTATGCTTCCGTTTACCACCTTGAAATATGCTTCAATTCCTCTGAAAGGATTAAATACCGAATCAAAAATTAAGGCTTGCAATGGGGCCTCAGGATTACCGGATGGAGCTGGTATTCGTTGAATGATTTGTTCAAGCAATTCAGGAACTCCTTCTCCTGTTTTTCCACTTGCTCTTAAAACATCTTCAGGTTTGCAGCCTAAGAGATTTACAATTTCATCAGTTACTTCCTCCGGATTTGCGGAAGGCAAGTCAATTTTATTTAATACCGGAATAATTTCCAAGTCATGTTCTAAAGCAAGATATAAATTTGAAATTGTTTGTGCTTGTATACTTTGAGCTGCATCAACAATTAATAAAGCACCTTCGCAAGCTGCTATAGAACGAGATACTTCATAGGAAAAATCTACGTGTCCCGGAGTGTCAATCAGATTAAGAATGTATTTTTCTCCATTATGTTCATGCTCCATCTGTATTGCGTGGCTTTTTATGGTAATTCCACGCTCACGCTCCAAATCCATGTCATCCAGGGTTTGTTCCTGAAGTTCTCTGTCTGAAATAGTTTTGGTTTGTTGAAGTAATCTGTCTGCCAGGGTACTTTTTCCGTGATCTATATGTGCAATGATGCAAAAATTTCTTATATTCTTCATACTTTCTTCAATGATGCAAAAGTACATTTTTTTACACATATATTTTACTTACAAAATGTAGTATTAAAAAAGTATTTTTAAATAATTTAACATTTAATTCCTACGTAATTGGTAGGAATTGTTAATTTTGCTAAGTTTTAGTATAAATTCAAAACTAATCAGAAAATTTAAATACTACGATGAAAAATTTGAAATTAACAGAAGATTGGACTGCTACAGTCATTGGGGGATTACTGCTCATAATCAGTATAATTTTATTTAGTGTAAATGGGTATGTTTTAAGCTGGCCATCTTTTAAATGGAATACTCTTGAAGAGCTTTCCGGAAATGTTCTTACTTTTAAAAATTTGTTAACAATTCTGCTTGTTTTTGTAGTCACTTACCTTGCTGTTGTGCTGGCATTCTTCTTACAAGGCAAATCATTAAATTCCTCAAAGGGATTTCCGGTTTTGTTTTTTTTGACAGTTATAGCTATGGTAGTAGGAGGTAACGGAATAATGAATGATTGGGGAATAGAATCAGTTATATTTTGTCTTCTTATAGGTTTATTTATTAATAATTTTATTGGAACACCAGATTGGTTGAAAGGGATATTATTATCTGAATTGTATGTAAAAATCGGGTTAATTTTTTTAGGAGCAACTATAATATTTCAGGATATTATGAAAGCAGGTGCATTAGGATTAATCCAATCTGTTATAGTTGTTTTTTCTGTTTGGTATTTTGCCTTCTGGTTGTGTAAAAAATTTAAGATTGATCAGGAAATGTCTATGATGCTTTCCAGTGCTGTATCCATTTGCGGTGTTTCAGCAGCAATAGCAACAGCAGGAGCAATAAAAGGAGATTCTAAAAAATTGTCCTATGTAGTCTCATTAGTTTTAGTTGTCGCAGTCCCTATGATTATAATTATGCCGGCTTTAGCAAAATTATTAGGTTTAAATGAAGTAATGGCTGGAGCCTGGATAGGAGGAACTATTGATACTACAGGTGCAGTAGCTGCTACCGGAGCAGTCTATGGAGAAGAAGCTCTGAAAATAAGTTCAATTGTTAAATTTTCTCAAAATGTTTTATTAGGTATTGCTGCTTTCCTTATCGCGGTTTATTGGAGTTATGCAAAAAAAGATGGTAATGAATATGCAGATAAACCAAATTTGAAAGTTATTTGGGAACGTTTTCCCAAATTTGTGTTAGGTTTTGTTGCTGCCTCCCTTTTATTTTCATTTGCTTTACCTACTGCTGAGTTTAAACCAGTTATCGGAACTTTAAAAAAGTTTCAGGGACTTTGGTTCGCCCTCGGATTTACTGCTATTGGATTAGAAACTAATTTTAAAACCTTAATCAATAGTGAAAATAGAAAAGCGACTTATGTTTTTTTAGGAGCGCAAACTTTTAATGTTGTATTTACCCTTATAGTAGCCTATCTTGTTTTTGGGATACAATGGGATTAGTAACTATTTTTGTGTAGGCCTTTTGATAAAACAAACCTGTAAAAAATTTTAAAAATATAATTTATGAAGCTTTTACAGGTTTATGTTTTCTTATTCTATAAAGTAATTATCAAAAAAATGATAATATTTCTTCGTCTATATTAAGGTTATGAGCAGAGAAATAGCTGACCTAAAAGAAATTCATACTTTTTAAATTTTTTTGAGGTCAATAAGTAATTAGATATCAGTCTATGAATTTATAAAAATATCAATTTGAAGATAAAGAGATCTGCTTACGTTTATTAGTGCTATGTTGTCTTTTATATAGTATCAAATAAGGATACCGGGTATTTAATCTTTTTTAATTAAGCTTATATGACTTAAAAAATGGTTTTTCCTTCATTTAAATTATAAATTTCCATAATTTCTTTTAAAATTTTCTTAAAATTAATTTTAAGATCTACAAGTTTACCGGTTTTAATGTCAAATATCCATCCGTGAACTTGAAGATCTCTTTCAAGAAAAGCCTTTTGTATAGCTGCGGTTTTGATCAAATTGATGCATTGTTCTTCAACATTTAACTCAACCAAGCGGTTGTATCTACGGTCTAAATCCTCAATTTTATTTAACTCGTCTTTATGGATTCGATATACATCCCGGATATTACGAAGCCAAGGATTTAATAGACCTAAATCTTGTGCTTCCATGGCGGCTTTAACTCCTCCACAATAATAATGTCCGCAAACAATGATTTGACTAACTTTTAAATGATCTACGGCATAAGTTATGACAGACTGTACGTTTAAGTCAATGCTTATCACCATGTTTGCTATATTACGGTGAACAAAAACTTCACCAGGTTTAGCTCCCAGTAGCTCTTCTGTGGAAACCCTGCTATCTGAACATCCAATATATAAAATATCGGGTTTTTGTCCTTTGGATAATTGATTGAAATATTCTTTATCTACAGATAGGCGTTCAGCTATCCATTCTTCATTGTGCGAAAAAATTTTTTTAAAATCCATTAAGATTATTGTTTTAATATATAAAAGTAATTAAAAATATTCAAAAATCTTAAGAATTTTGAATACTAAATTAATATACCTTTATTTCCTTTATATAAACTGTACTTTCCTGATCCTAAGAAAAATATAGCTAAAGAGCTGAAAAGATATAGTAAATTAAGTTCAACCTTTACCCCTCCCGTTTGTGAAAGTGAAAAATCATTTATGCCATGGATTAAATAAAATGTCATTAGCATGGTAAATACGATTAGTAAAGAAGATATTCTTGTAAAAACTCCCAATAATAAACAAATGGGAGCTATAACCTCTCCTGTAGGAACGCCTATCCAAAGAAATTGAGGTAGGCCTTTAGAAGCCAATATTTCTTTTATAAAGTCATGTCCGTGGATTAGTTTTGCTATTCCGTGAAAAATCATAAGCCCTCCAACGGAAATACGTAAAGAAAGCTTTCCTAGATCTGCATTTATTTCTTTTGCCATAATTACTATGTATTAATTTAAAAAGCTAAGTTAAAAGCTTTATTGATGATAATTCTTATCATAGGATAATTAATCTTTAATAATGAGTTTTAATGAAGAGTGTATAAGGTGAAAATTGTATAAAATAGTAGAATGAAAATTAAAAGGAATAGATTAATAACAAAAATAAAAATTCCTTTGATTCGTGAAATAAATTTTTTCTCATTATAAATTCTGCTATGAGATCTGAAAAAGTAGAAAAAAGAATATAAGAAACAAAATATAGAGAATATAGCCAACAATGCTTCTAGGAAAATATTTTCTTCAAAAGCAGAATTAATCCAAACCGCGAGCACGATTATCAGGGCAGTTAATAAAATAAATGAAAAATAATGTAAAGTAAAGATACCATGGTCAAAATAATACCTTTTTTTCTTTCCATGAAAAAGCCACAATGATAAAGCAAAAAAAGGCATATATATATGCCTTAGGCCGATTATGAATGAAGGAATAGATGAGTTTTTCTTTTATCTCATGAGTACTCATATGACTATAAATATCTTTCTTTTCTAGTGTTTTTTTAAAAGTCCAGTATTGAAATTTAGATAATTGACGGTCTTTGGGAAGATGGTGCTGAATTGAATCCAGCTCATGAGTGGATTTTATATCCTTCAAATTATACATACTTACTCCGGATTTCAGAAAATCTAAATTTTCTTTATTTCTTGTTTCGGAGCCTTCATTCGTTGTTATTTCCATACTATTTTTTGTAGTGAAATCCGGAAGAATAGAGGGAACGAAAAAGGTTAGGGAACTTATGAAGATATATAATTTTACAGGAGCTACCTGACTTTTTCTTTTTCAAGATAAATAGTCGTTAGTTAATTTACCCGGATAGAATAATAAATATTTTATTGTTTGCCAGAATTTACTGTCATAGTGAACCAAATCTTCTGCAAAATGTTTGAAGAGGTAGAAAAAGGATTGACGGGTTTCGATGTTTTCCTGACCGCAATTGGGACAGAATCTGTGTGCAACAAAGTGGGAACAGTTTTGACAGACTTTTCCGTCTCTTAATTTAAAATGATCTATAAGCAGTAAATTAATTTTGAGAGGTCAAAATTATGAAAAAATATGGAAAAGGATTCGGTTATTCTATTTTATTAAATCTTACTCAAAGAGCATGTTAATGACTAATAAATATATGTATATCTTTCGATAATAGAAGTAATTTAAACTTTTTTATAAACAAAATAAAGCTCTGTGATTCACAGAACTTTATTTAATTTATTTTGCTCGGTATCTTAGAAAGACTTAATATCAAATCCTATGGACTCTAAAACCTGTACAACTGCAGCCGTAGTGTCTAAGGAAGTAAAGCAGGCAACACTATTTTCCACAGCATTTCTTCTAATAAGGAATCCGTCTTCTTGCGCTGTTCCGTCATTAGATAGAGTGTTAATAACAAATTGAGCTTTACCTTGCTGCATGATTTTAACAATATTGTTTTCCTCGCTTTCCAGCTTATTAATTTCAACAACAGGAATGTGATTATCACGAAGATATTTTGCAGTTCCCTGAGTAGCCATAATTGTATATCCGATATCGTAGAATCTCTTAGCCAATGGCAATGCTTCTGCTTTGTCTTTATCCGCTACAGTAAATATAGCATTTCCTAATATTGGAATGTTAATATGACTTGCACGCAGTGCTTTATATAAAGCTCTTTCATACGTGGTGTCTTTACCGATTACTTCACCTGTAGATTTCATTTCAGGACCTAAGGTGATATCTACTGAACGTAACTTAGCAAAAGAAAAAACGGGAGCTTTAATATAAATATTTTTAGGTTCCGGATAACAATCTATAGCCAGCCCTTGTTCTTTAAGACTTTGTCCCAGTACGGCTTTTGTTGCGACTTTGGCAAGAGGGACTCCGGTAACTTTACTCATAAACGGAACGGTTCGGCTTGAACGTGGATTAACTTCCAGTACATAAATTTTTCCTTTCATTAAAACAAACTGAATATTCATAAGACCGATAATTTTAAACCCTTTGGCCAGCGCCTGAGTTTGTCGAATAATTTCTTCCTTTTCATCATCAGAAAGAGTTTGGGTAGGATATACTGCTATAGAATCACCGGAGTGAACCCCAGCTTTTTCAATATGCTCCATAATTCCAGGAATAAAAACATCTGTTCCATCGCATATGGCATCCACCTCAATTTCTTTTCCTACCAGATATTTGTCAATAAGTATAGGTTGTTTTTCATGAACGTTTATAGCTTCTTTCATGTATCTTTCCAATTCGGAATCTTCATAAACAATTTGCATGGCTCTTCCGCCTAATACATACGATGGACGAATTACGACCGGATAACCTATGGAGTTAGCAACTTTTAAGGCTTCATCAAGGTTGAAGACAGTATCACCTTTAGGTCGGGCAATATTTAACTCATTAAGCTGTAGCTCAAATTTCTTACGATCCTCAGCTCTATCTATATCTTCAATACTCGTCCCTAAAATTTTAACCCCGGCATCGACTGCTGCCTGAGCAAGATTTATGGCTGTTTGACCACCAAACTGTACAAATATTCCATCGGGCTTCTCTAGGTCAATTATGGTAGTTATCGATTCTCTGGTTAAAGGTTCAAAGTAAAGTTTATCAGAAATACTAAAATCAGTAGACACAGTTTCAGGATTGCTATTGATAATTATGGCTTCATATCCGGCATCTTTCAGCGCTAAAACACTGTGAACCGTTGCATAATCAAACTCAACTCCCTGTCCTATTCGTATAGGTCCTGAACCAAGCACAATAACCTTTTTCTTATCGGTTTTCTTAGATTCATTTTCAGTACCATAGGTGCTGTAAAAATAAGGGGTTTCAGAAATGAATTCGGCTGCACAAGTATCTACCATCTTGAATACAGGAATTATATTGTTCTGTTTCCTTAACTTATATATTTCTTTTTCAGTGGTTTCCCATAAACGGGCAATTTCCCAATCTGAAAATCCGTATTTTTTAGCTTCGGCAGCAACTTCTATATTTTGTGGATGAGCTAGTAGTTTTTTCTCTAAATCAATAATATGTTGAAGTTTAGCTAAGAAGAAAACATCAATTTTAGTTATTTCATGAATTTGTTGAATTTTAATTCCATTTCTTAAAGCTTCTGCAATAAGAAATAAACGTTCATCATCCGCTTTTTTTAACCTCTCTTCAAAGGTAGCTGAATCATAAGGTTCCATATCTTTCTTATGAAGATGTAAAGTTCCTATTTCAAGAGATTGAACAGCTTTTAATAGTGATTCTTCTATAGAAGTACCAATTGCCATTACTTCACCTGTAGCTTTCATTTGCGTACCTAAATGACGGTTAGCGCTTTGGAATTTATCAAAAGGCCATCGGGGTATTTTGGCTACCACATAATCCAGGGCTGGTTCAAAGCAGGCATAGGTTGTATTGGTTACCGGATTTTTCATTTCGTCCAGAGTAAGACCTACAGCTATTTTTGCAGCTAGTTTGGCAATAGGATATCCGGTTGCTTTAGAGGCTAATGCAGAAGAACGACTTACTCTTGGGTTAACTTCAATGACAATATAATCCCGGCTATTTGGGTCTAGTGCAAATTGCACATTACATCCACCTTCAATTTCTAATGCTCGAATAATTTTTAAGGCAGAATTTCTTAATAATTGATATTCCTGGTCTGCTAGAGTCTGGCTGGGAGCAAAAACAATGGAATCACCGGTATGAATTCCTACCGGATCAAAATTTTCCATGTTACAAACCACAATAGCATTGTCATTAGCATCTCTCATGACTTCATATTCAACCTCCTTGTAACCAGCTATACTTTTTTCTATTAAACATTGTGTAACCGGACTATATTTTAAACCTGATTCGGTAATTTCCCTGAGCTCAGCCTCATTGTCCGCAATACCTCCACCAGTACCACCAAGTGTGAATGCGGGTCTTACGATAATAGGATATCCTATTTCGTTAGCAAAGTCTATAGATGATTGTATGTCATTTACGATAACACTCTCAGCAATGGGTTCGTTGATTCGTTCCATCAGCTTTTTAAATAAATCTCTATCTTCAGCTTGTTCAATAGAGGATAACTTGGTGCCGATTATTTCTACATCATATTGGTTTAAAGTTCCAGATTTAGCTAACTCAACGGCTAAGTTCAATCCTGTTTGACCTCCTAAAGAAGGAAGAAGAGCATCCGGGCGTTCCAGTGCGATTATTTGTTGAAGAAAGTCTAATGTAAGAGGTTCCATATAAACAGTATCTGCAATCTCCTTATCAGTCATTATGGTTGCAGGGTTTGAGTTTACGAGGATTACTTTATATCCTTCTTCTTTTAAAGCTAAGCAGGCCTGGGTCCCTGCATAATCAAATTCGGCAGCCTGTCCGATGATTATCGGTCCTGAACCGATGACTAATATTTTGTTTATATCTGTGCGTTTTGGCATTTTATTTTAATTAATTGGATGTGGATAATAAAGGATGTTTTACATTAATTATTTTTAAACTCATTAATCATATTCATAAATTGATTAAAAAGATATTCATTATCATTAGGTCCTGGACTGGATTCCGGGTGGTATTGCACGGTAAAGGCAAAATGTTCTTTATGTCTTAACCCTTCAATCGTCCCATCATTCAATGCCCTATGAGTAATTTCAAGTGGCGTATTACTAATAGAGTCTTCGTCAACTACATACCCATGATTCTGGGATGTAATGTGAACTCTGTTGGTAGCAATTTCTTTTACAGGATGATTGGCTCCTCTATGTCCGAAAAGCATTTTATTTGTTTTTGCCCCATGTGCTATAGCATAAAGTTGGTGTCCTAAACAGATTCCGAAAATAGGAACTTTTCCGCTTAGCTCCCTGATAACCTGAATAGATTCAGCTAATTCTTCAGGGTTCCCCGGGCCATTGGAAAGCATAATTCCATCCGGATTTAATTCCATAATGGATTTTGAATTTGTATTGAAAGGAACTACTACAACGTCACAATTTCGTAAGCACAATTCTTTTAAAATACTTTTTTTCATTCCGTAATCAATCAAAACGATTCGGTTTCCTTCAGCGGGTGCACTGTAAGCCCTTGGTGTTGATACCTCTGGTACGTGATGTTCAAGAATGCTGTTTTGCAATGATTTAACTACCTCCTGAGTATCTTCCGAAAGGTTGCAAAATTTACCTTTCATGCTACCTTTGGTGCGTATAGTTTTTACTAAAGCTCGTGTGTCGATACCACTCAAACCAGGAATATTTTGCTTTTTTAGAAAATCATTAATATTCATCTGACTTTGCCAGTGGGATTCGGTTTTAGCATATTCGTGTACTACAACCCCGCCTACGAAGGGATTTAATGATTCAAAATCGCTTGGATTAATGCCATAATTCCCAATCAAAGGATAAGTGAAAACTATAATTTGCTTATGAAATGAAGGGTCTGACATAGTTTCCTGGTATCCGGTCATACCTGTAGTAAAAACTACTTCTCCGATAGTAAATTGATCACTACCAAAACCCTCACCTATAAATTCCATTCCGTTTTCTAATACTAATTTTCGTTTCAAGGTCTTACTTTTAATTATTTGTTACTAGATATTTTATTGTTATTATGTATTCTTTTTTAAGAGTTAAAGACATAGTTAAGCACTGCAATCCGAGCATAAACCCCATTAGTCATCTGTGTGAATATCCTTGATTGGGGTGATTCTATTAAATCCTCGTCTATTTCAACATTACGATTAATAGGGGCAGGGTGCATAATTATGGCTCCGGATTTCATTTTAGAAGCTCTTTCTTTAGTTAAACCATATTGAGATAAGAAGTTCTTTTCGTCATAATGCTGTGTATGTCTTTCATTTTGATTTCTTAATAGCATTACGACATCAGATTCGGATATGACTTCATCCAATGAAGTATAAGTTCCCATATTCATAGTAGTGTCTTGCCAGAATTTAGGGGTTGCAAAGCTGATATTGGCACCCAAACGTTTTAAAATTTTAGCGTCTGAATGTGCGACACGGCTGTGAACAATATCCCCTACGATCACTACATTAAGACCTTTAAATGAACCAAATTCTTCTTGAATTGTAACTAAATCTAACAATGATTGGGTAGGGTGGTCTCCACAACCATCACCGGCATTGATTATAGGTACATCTATTTGTGATATTAAATTTTCGTAAAATCGATCTTGGCTATGTCTGATTACAAAACATTCTACCCCGATTGAGCTAAGTGTCTTAACCGTGTCATACAGAGTTTCTCCTTTTTTTACACTTGAACTTTCTGCATCGAAATAAATAATTTCAATTCCGGTTTTTTTCTCAGCCATTTCAAAGCTCAGTTTTGTTCGGGTGCTGTTCTCAAAAAACAAATTGGAAATATAATGATTCGATAAGTTGGGAAATGCGTTTCTTTTTTTAAAACTAACCGCATCATTTACTAAATCTTTAATAATTTCCAAATCTAAATTTTCAAGAGAGATAAAGTGTTTCATGAATTTATGAAATTTAGTTTAGTTGTTTTTAATATATATATCAGTATCTTATTTTTGTAAAAGTCAAAAAAAAACATCTTAGCTAATAAGATGTTTTTAAATGGAAAATCTTCAAACAGATCTTCGTTATCTTTGAAAGGAGAACCTCCTCCATGAATTAATAAGGATAAGGAAATGGATTTGTTATAAGAAGAGAATACTTCTTTTTTTATTTTGTTAAGTATTATTTTAGTCAAAAATAAATTCAAAAGTTAAAAAATTAGTTATACTTTTTACAAAATTTTAAAATCTCACAAAGTTAAATATAAATTTTATATATGACAATTTTTTTAAAATTAATTTTTGTGTCGACTATGGGTAGAATGTTAATTAATTAAATATAAAATTTTATATTAATAGTAAATATTTTTTTTAAATATTCTATTGTATTATTAATTATAATTATCACAATTTAGTTAATTAAAAGATGATTTATATATTATTAATTATTAATATGAGTTTGAATTTTATTCATTCAACTGTTAAGTAAAATATATTATTAATTGGATAAATTTTTTTATATAACAATTAATTTGATTTAATTTTATTAAATTTGCATCAAATTAATATTTATTAGTAATTTATAAATGTTTGTATTAAGTCATAGGGTGTAAATTTGACATTTCTGTCTGTAACCTTTATCAGGCTTTTTTGAAATGAATATTTGAAATATTCTGTCCTTGAAATTTTGTCTGCTTCAACTTTCTTATGTTCATAAAGAGTTATAATCGTAAAAGTTTAATTATATATTGAGTAAACTTTCCTATAATTATTTAGTAAAATAATTTTTTCGATTTACTTTTTTACAATAATATTTTCCATAAGTTTAAGATATGATCATAAAGTAGTTTAAGCGTCTAGTTAATTGTAAATATCTGATTTAAAATAGTTTGTTGGTAAATTTTAATTTCAGGTATTTGAAAAAGAAACGTAATTTTAATATAACATAAATGAAAAGATCTACTATTTATAAATTGCAAAATTTTTTTGTATTTGCAATATTACTTTTCTTCTTTTCACCGCAGTTAAAGTCGCAAAGTCCAGGAGGGGTGTCTTTAACACAAGAGTTGTGGTTGAAAGCGGATCAAGTACAAGCCTCAGGGACTCCAACTGATGGGCAGTCAATCTCCTTATGGCATGATTGGTCCGGTAATAATCGCGATCATGTTCAAAATGGAACCAATACACTTCCTACTTTTGTAACATTCGGAGATTTAATGAATTTTCAGCCAGCATTAAATTTTGATGGAAGTACTAATACAAAATTAGTAGGACCTGATTTCAGTGTTAAATCTACATTATCTTATTATATTTTTTATGTATCCAGACTAAAAGAAGGAACAACAGGCGTAGCAACACTTTATTCTTTAAATGCAGGGCGTAATAATTATAGTGGATGGTCTGCCGGAAATCCATATTTTACAACAGGTAATGCTACAGCAAATGTTAATACAAACAGCAATGGTAAAAATTATGGAATCAATGCCGTAATAAGACCTAATGGAACGCTTCTCTCTCAATATTCTTACTTTAACGGTGTTTCACAGTCATTTACCGGAAGAGCTATGTTAACTACTTCAGGACAAAGTGTTATTGGAAATGCTAATTTAACTACAGCAAATCCTTTTTATGGAGATATTCAGGAGATTATTGTTTTTTCTGCACCTCAGAATACATTAATGACAGATACGGATTTACAAAAAGTATATTCTTACTTATCTATTAAATATGGAATCCCATTGGAGGCAGCTGCTTCTCAGACTATGCCTAATTATTTAAATTCTAATGGAGATATTATATGGGATGGTTCTCAGGATACTACTTACCAAAATTATGTTTTTGGTATTGGTCGAGATGATGCTGGTAGCTTATATCAAAAACAATCAGTTAATTATGATAAACCGGTAGTTGCTGTATTTACAGGAGACGATTTAACAACATTAAATGCCAACAGTACCGGAGTTTTAACCGATAATACATTTATGCTATTAGGTTCTAATGGTTTGGAAGGTCTGAAAAGGTATGAATATGCCGCAGGACAGGTTTTTGCAAACGGAAGCCTATCAGAGAAAATTAATTTTAAGCATAATGCAGTTTTAAAAGCAAAAACATTTAATCAGGCATCATTTACAGTTAATATGAAAACTTATCTGGATACTAAATATATTTTAGTTTGTCCTGATGAAAATTTTGATCCTTCCAATACTAGAATTTATTCTGTTACGGATGATATTGCAAAATCGGTTTTAGTTAATAATGGTGATTACATTTCATTTGCCTTAGTAGGTGCTAAGCCTGGAGGTGTAGATTTGCTCACTGAGTTATGGTTAAAAGCAGATATTATACCAGGAACTACTACAGATAGTACAGCAGTAACCACTTGGCAGGATGTTTCTGTTTTCGGTAGAGACCATACTCAAAGTGGTACTATTTCAACTCCGCTTATCCGAAATAAAAGTAATTTGATGAATTATCATTCTCATTTACAATTTAACACATATTCAGCCTTAACAGCATCCAGCTATTTGGATAGTAGCAAGTCATATTACATGTTTTATGTATCTGAAGTAACTAATACTACAGCAGCTTCAATATTATATGCGTTTAATAGTTCGGCAAATGTTAATAATAATAACCAAGGTTGGTATATGGGAAGCCCTTCATTTACCGATGGAGGTTACGCGGCGGCTAATTTTAAAACACATACTAATCCTCAGGGTAAAACGTATGGTATCGTCGCTGTTGAAAGAACCAATAGTGCCGATGTCCAGCAGAGGCTCACATTTAACGGTATTACTCAATCTTTTTCAGGAAGTGTTTTAGCAGGGATAGGTACAGGTGAAAGTTTAATTGGAGCGCGTAGAGCAGGAAATTATCTACCGTTTTTAGGTAATTTACAGGAAATTATTGTTGTGTCAGGTGATGCGGGAGTTCAAATGACTGATTTGCAGCTTTTGAAAATAAATTCTTATTTAGCGGTTAAATATGGAATTACCTTAGATCCGTCAAGTCAGCCTAATTATATAAGTTCAGACGGAACTGTAATATGGAATGGGAGCACAAATACAGGGTATCAAAATAATATTTTCGGAATTGGTAGAGATGATAATTCAAGCTTATACCAAAAGCAATCGTCAAGTTACGATAAAGATATAATGACCGTTTTTGTCGGAAATGAAATTCAAAATTTGAATATTGATAATACTGGGACGATAAATAACGAAGAATTTTTAATGTTTGGATCTAATTCTGCTGATGGAGAATCACTTAGCTCTTATGACTACAAGCAAAATACACAATTTGCTAATATGGTTTTACCTTCAGACATCAATTACAAAAATGATTTTGTTTTAAAAGCTCAGGTGACCGGTAGTACAGGTTTTCAAGTCAAAATACAACTAAACACAGCAGCAAAATATGTATTAGTATCTTCAGATGAAACATTTACTCCGGCAAATACTCGTATATATGAGGTTAATAATAAAATAGCAGAAGATGTTCAGATAAACAATGGCGATTATGTAGGACTTGCTTTATATTCATTTGCTCCGGGGGGAGTTATTAATGGGTTAAGATTATGGCTTAGAGCTGATGATTCAAATAGTCTGGAGAATGATGGAAATAATAATATATTAACATGGAAAGATCAGACTTCAAATGAAAATGACTATAATTTAGAGGCAGTAACTTATGGGGCAAAAATAGCTCCGGTCTACACACCCAATGATATAAGAATGAACTTTTTTCCAAGTTTATTTTTCGATAGATATGCCTATTTAGCAACTAAAACAGGGCCAATGAGAGAAAATGCTCCTGATAATTCTACTTCCTTTATAGTTTACAATAGTACCAGTTATGTGGATAATGCCAGAACCTATACTCACGGATTTGGTTCTACCCGCCCGGATGCTGCTGCATCACGGATGCCCGCTGTGGGATTTGCTCCTTTGGAAGGTAGTGGTAGGATAAGTGTTTCGGGAACTGGGGGTGGACTATATAATGGTACGGTAAAAGGTTTCAATCTAGGAGCGACCGCCTTACATATGGTGAGACTTAGAAAAGATGCTGCTGAAGGAGGAAGATTAGTGGAGCACGATTTTGGAGGTCTATCGGATCAGCTTACCACAGGTTTAGGAGCAGGGTTTGGAAATAGCTTTGCTATGGCAAACGGAGGAACCTTAGGAGGAGCAAGTATTGCATCTGGAACATTTATTGGTCTGATGTCTGAAATTTTCTTTTATGAACGCGAACTTACAGAAGTTGAAAAATCAAGAATACGTACCTATTTAGGTATGAAATATGCGATTACGCTGTATGCGACAGGTTCTACCGACACCAATAAATTACCTTTTGATTATGTTCTTTCTAATTCTACTACCACTGTGTGGCCTGGTGCTTCAACACCCTATTCAGCTTACCATAAAAATGTAGCTGGTTTGGTCAGAGATGATAATTCAAATTTATTTGTTAATAAATCCCGTTCCACTGATACAGACGCTACAATAACTATGATAGCGGGAGAATCAGTAACCGATGGACAAGGAACCAGTTCTAATCTAGCTAATGACCAGAGTGGTTTATTTTGGGGAAATAACGGAGCAACCGGTACAACTGTTTATAGTGAATCTGCTAAAGCAGTCTGTGGCGATTTGGAATCGAGAATGAATAGAATTTGGTTAGTAAATAAAGCGAATCTCACAAGTCAAAAAGTAGTGGTTAGAGCAGGAGATGCAACTTCTTTTGAATATGATAATAAATATAAGGTGTATATGCTTGTTGCCAGCAGCGAAAGTGATATAACCAGCGACAATTGGTCTCAAGCCATTCCTGGTGAATGGATTAATGGTGAGGTACAATTTAACTATACTTTTACTGATGACAATACCTATATAACATTTGGAGGAGTAGCTGAGCCTGGAGTTTGTACAAGCTGTACATTCAGCGGGTATAAAACTATTGATTTTACAAAAGTATGGACACGAAAAGATAGAGGCGTTAAAAGTAAAACAGTTGATTTAGGTGATGGTTTTTCAGCGAACATAGCTGTTACCGATTCTAGTAATGTTTTGAGAAACGGATACCCAAGAAGCTATAGAAAAACCTTACAACTGCTGCGAAGAGGTAATAGCACTACTGATACCAAAGCTGTAACTACTACTATCTCTTTTACAGGAGGGGCAGCCGCCGCTTCATTTGAACTTTATGATGTAGATAGACAATCGCAAAGATTAGATGATATTGAAGTTTATGGTCTTTGTGGAGGTGGGGTTGTAAAGCCTAAATTAACCTATAGTATGGATCAGAAAAGAAGTTCATACGTTATTTCAAGCAATACAGCTACGTCCAGAGCTGCCGGATCGTATACTACTTCGTCTTACTTAAATAGAAGAGGAAGATTACAGGTAAACTTTTCAAGCTCAGTTGAGCAAATTGTAATTGTTTATAAGGAAAAATATAATAGTAAAGCAACCGGAAATCAAATGATAGGTATAGGACCATTAACTTTATATTGTCCACAGCCTTTGCAAATTAATGAAGACGGATTAGCATTAACCATGCAGGCATCAGATTCAGTTAAGTTATGTGACGAAGTTCCTTATACCTTCAGAGTAACAAATACTAATTGTGCATCTAAAGAGGTAAATCTGTCAGAAACTTTACCTGAAGGTATGTACTGGGTGGCAGAATCCGTTTCAGTTGAAGAGGGCACAGGTACACCTGTAATAAATACTTACGAAAATACTGCGCAATTGAGTATCCAGAATATTGAGGTTCCAGGAGCTTCTACGATAACGGTTACCGGAACAGCAAGGTTTACTCAAACGGCAACTGCAGGAAGTTATAGTTCTAGAGCTTCTATCACATATAAAAATTCGTCAAATGAAGATGTAACTTATCAAAGCTGTGATTTACTTGCAGGTTGTGGAAATACGACTGTACAAGCTCTTGAATCTGTCAGATTAGATCCGGTAACAGTGGATAAAATATCTGCTGATCTAAGCTGTATTTCAGACGATGGAACGGCAAAAGTAACGATACAGATTACAAACCCTAACACTGCACTTGATTACGTTACGTTAAGCGTTAATATTTCAGACAGTTTTACCTATGTAGATGCAAGTTTGTCCAGTTCACCCGCTACATTGGGAGGAACCACAACCTATGAGGAAGGAGCTTTGACCTTGGAAGATTTTACATTGCCTAATGGGACTTCTACCATAACGTTTCAAATTAAAGCACCAGAAACGTTACCGACGGATGTGGAAAGTCTGGAGCTGGGTTTTGATCTAGTTACAGAGTCAGACATGGAATGTGTTTATATTGATACTACCGACACTGAAATGGATTTTGTTTTGCCTTTTTGTACCTATTGTACTCAAGATCCGAACACTGATCCTGCAACAGTTATGTCTATGGTAGGAGTTTCATCGCAGAGAAACGGTTTAGAAACCTGGCCTGACAATATTCCTAATGGATTTATTGTTTTAGAGTCTAATGACAAAGGACTGGTGATCACCCGAACAGTTCCTGCTAATATACCGCAAGACCAATGGGTTGAAGGAATGATTATTTATGATACCACTGATAAATGTATTAAGCTATACAATGGAACTGAGTGGAAATGTATTGAAAGATCATGTAATGAGTAATTAAAGAATTTAATGTATTGTCAATTTATAAAGATATCTAAGAAATTTCTATGAAAAATATATTATTAATAATGTTGAGTTACATGGTGGTAAATTCCATCCAGGCTCAAGTCGCTATAGGTAAAAACACTGTGGATGGTGCAGGAATCTTGGATTTTGCATCCGGTACCACAAACGGCATAATATTGCCGATAGTGCAAACCATATCAGATAGTACAGTTAACGGAACGTTACTAATGTCTAAATTGGATAAAAAATTGAAGGTTAAGCAAAATGATACATGGATGGATTTAAGTGATCCCGGAAGTATTGATAATGTTGTGTTCAGTAGTAGTTCCGATAATGGTAAAGGAATAATTATCGGAGCTTTAAGTTCATCTGCAGAAGGCATACTTGTTTTAGAGTCTACCGATAAAGCATTGATATTACCCAAGGTTCAGGATCCTCATTTAAATGTTAAAAGTCCCTATCCGGGTATGATTTGTTATGATACAGCCAGTAAAACAATAGCCCTTTTTGATGGACTGAAATGGAATTACTGGAAATAGAAAAATAACTATTTGAAAAAAAACCCTTAGGCATTCTAAGGGTTTTTCTTTTTATTTCTCCCAAAATCATGTTAAATCAGAAGTTTAGCATTTATTATATCAAATTAATTAGTAATTTGTATGACACAAATAAACCCAAAAATACTTAAAATTATGGATGCAGTGTTAGACAAAAAATTTTCAGTTTTAGATGTTGTTGCTAAATTTAATTTAAAAAAGAAATACGATAATTTTATAGGAGGTAAGTTTGTTCCTCCTGTAAAAGGTCGTTATCATGATGTTCCTTCGCCTATTGATGGTAAAATATTTACTCAGACAGCACACTCTTCAAAAGAAGATATAGATTTAGCTGTAGATAAGGCATATGAGGCTTTTAAAGATTGGAGTAAAACATCTGTGACTGAAAGGAGCAATATTTTAATTAAAATTGCTCAGCGAATAGAAAATAACCTTGAGTACATAGCTAGTGTTGAAACTATTGATAATGGAAAAGCTATACGTGAGACTTTAAATGCCGACATTCCTTTAGCAGCTGATCATTTCAGGTATTTTGCCGGTGTTATACGTGCCGAGGAAGGCTCAGCAATGGAATTGAACGAAAAAACTCTATCTTTAATTATTAATGAGCCTCTGGGGGTTGTCGCTCAAATTATTCCCTGGAATTTTCCTCTTTTAATGGCTGCATGGAAATTAGCACCTGCCCTGGCTGCAGGCAATTGTGTTGTTATGAAACCTGCTGAAAATACACCAGTTTCCATTTTAATTTTAATGGAAGTTATTGGGGATTTACTTCCTCCGGGAGTACTTAATGTAGTAAATGGTTCTGGTTCTGAATTAGGAGAAGTGTTAGTTACAAATCCTAAAATAGCAAAAGCAGCATTTACCGGATCAACAGAAATTGGTAGGCAGGTTATGGAATATGCTTCTAAAAATATTATTCCGGTAACTTTAGAACTGGGAGGTAAATCGCCAAATATTTTCTTTCCATCAGTAATGGATAAAGATGATGAATTTTTAGATAAAGCTATCGAAGGAGCTGTGTTATTTGCATTCAATCAGGGAGAAGTATGTACATGTCCTTCACGATTATTAATTCATGAGTCAATCTATGAACAATTTATAGAAAAAGTCATTCAGAGAGTTGAATCCATAAAAATGGGGAGCCCTTTAGATCCTACAGTTCAAATGGGAGCTCAGGTATCAGAAGGGCAAAAGAAAACTATTTTATCATACATTAAAATAGGAAAAGACGAAGGAGCCGAAGTGTTAACCGGAGGAGATGCTTGCAATCTAGGGGGAGATCTTGAAGGGGGATATTATATTCAACCTACTTTGTTGAAAGGGAATAATAAAATGAGAGTTTTTCAAGAAGAAATATTTGGGCCAGTATTGGCTGTAACTACATTTAAAACAACCGAAGAGGCTATTGAGATTGCTAATGATACTATTTTTGGTCTGGGTGCAGGAGTATGGACCAGAGATGCTCATGAATTGTATCAGGTTCCAAGAGCTATAAAAGCGGGAAGAGTTTGGGTAAATCAATACCATGCTTATCCTGCCGGAGCTCCATTTGGAGGTTATAAACAATCGGGTATAGGAAGAGAAAATCATAAAATGATGTTGGATCATTACAGACAAACAAAAAATATGCTTATTTCTTATGATAAAAATAAGTTAGGCTTTTTTTAAAAATAAATAAACTAATTAATCAAAAGGAGGGCAAACATATTCAGTTCCTCCTTTTTTTATTTTTTATCGAATGTGAAACTGTTAATAATTTAAAATTCGATTTAAATTAAGTATAAAAAATTTAAATCGTTTAGAATTTAGACTTATTTATTAAAAGAAGAAAAAGATTTGTTACATTAATAATATACTATTGCGTTATGTAATTACGTTAAATAAAGTTATTTAAAATATGTATAAGAATAAGTATTTTCATTCTAAATTTGTAAAAGATAAAATAAAGACTTAAAAAGATGCAAATAGATAAATTGCTTAACACATTTATAAAAATTTCAGGATTTTATATTTTAGTCGGATTAATTTTAAGATCAATACTTATTTTTTTGCCTATTACAGAACGAGTATTTGATATTTCCGATTATGCTAAAATTTTTTTATTAGGTATTGTAAATGATTGGTGTGTTTCAATTGTTATTTTTGTTTTTTTATGGTTGCATTTGGTGTTTCTATCCAACAGCAAATTCAAGTCACCATGGGGATACATAATAATAGGGGTATTTATCATTTTACTGTGTTATTTGTATTTTTTTAAAACTATATTTGATGATTACGGTAGCATAGTACCAACAATTATCAAAATATTTGTAACTATCAAGGCCTTATCATTTATCATCTTATTTTTATTTCCATCTTTACGATCCAACTGGAGACACACTGTTTATATATTTATTTTTTTCCTTTACATATTTCTAATAATTTTTAATTCAATTAGTGAATATCTGTTTTGGAATGAATTTGGTGTTCGGTATAATTTTATTGCAGTAGATTATCTTATTTATACAAATGAGGTTATTGGTAATATACTGGAATCGTATCCGGTTATATCTATGTTTTCGGTAATTCTGCTTATTTCAATATTAATTACTTATTTTTTCACATCTAAGTCCAATAAATACTTTATGGACTTTTCTAGTTTTAAAGTTAAAATTCTGAGTTCATTAGTATATGTTGTATTAGTAATTGGATCTGTATTTCTGTTAGAATTTATTCAGAAACAGGAAAATTCTGATAACGTTTTTGCTAACGAATTGCAAGCGAATGGGTTATTTCGTTTTTACGAAGCCTTTTCAGATAGTTCTTTAGATTATGAGCAATTTTACGCTCAAATACCTATTAATAAAGCATTTGCATTAGTGGGGAAGCAATATGATAAAAAATCTAAAATAGTTATATCCGAAATTATCAGGGATACACTTCCGGAATTAAGAAAAAATGTTATTCTGGTAACAATAGAAAGCATGAGTTTTGACTTTATGAAGTATTCAGGCAATACTAAAAACCTTACTCCTAACTTAGATCGTTTGGCTAAAGAAGGAATGTTTTTTACCAATTTGTACGCTACTGGAAATAGAACTGTTAGGGGATTGGAAGCAGTTACATTATGCATACCACCATCTCCGGGAGAAAGTCTGATAAAACGAGAGGATAATGATAATTTATTTTCCACCGGGTATATATTTAAGCAAAAAGGATATAAAGTGCAATTTTTTTACGGAGGATATTCATATTTTGATGATATGGATGTTTTTTTTAAAGGAAACGGCTATCAGATTATAGATCGAAATTCCTTTAGTTCTGATGAAATAACTTTTGCAAATATATGGGGAGTTTGTGATGAAGATATGTTTAAAAAAGCAATTAAAACTTTTGATGAAAATCAAAAGTCAAACAGACCTTTTTTTGGGCATATAATGACAGTAAGCAATCATAGACCTTTTACATATCCGGAAGGTAGAATAGATATTCCAAGTACCAGCAAATCCAGGGATGGAGGAGTGAAATATACTGATTATGCAATTGGTGAATTTATAAAAGAAGCGCACAAACATCAATGGTTTCAAAATACAGTTTTCGTATTTGTAGCTGATCATTGCGCATCAAGTGCCGGTAAAGTAAACATTCCTTTAGAACGATATCATATACCAGCAATAATATATGCTCCGGGCTTTGTTAAACCTGTTATTGAAAGAACCTTAACTTCACAAATAGATCTAATGCCTACACTTTTTGGAAAATTACACTTTTCTTACACTTCACAATTTTTTGGTCAAAATATAAAAAAAAGTGATTATAATCCGCGAGCATTGGTTTCAACATATCAGAATTTGGGATATTATAAGGGAAACGAATTGATAGTACTATCTCCTAACAGAAAAGTACAGCAATATGAAGTTGACAGTAATAAACAATTAAAAGCAACTCATGATATAAATAAGACATTAGAAGAAGAGGCTATAGCTAATTACCAGACTACATCTTATTTAATAGAGCAAAATTTATTGAAAACAAACAGAAAGAAAAAATGAGTTATTCTATATCTAAGGTTGATTCATATCTCATTTTCCTGAAAACATTGATAAGTGTAACCACATCTCTTTCGCAGTAAGATTTTATACGTTCGATATCTTTATCTTTATAATATACTTTTGAAACTTCACTTCCATCCATGTCATCTTTAGGAGAAGGTAATCCAAAAACATGAGATAACAGATCCAAAGAAGTATAATGCTTATAATCTCCAAATTTCCATAAATCCATCGTATCCAGATGAGGAATTTCCCAAGGCTTTTTTCCATGCATTTGTAAAATACGAGGTAGTTCAATCTGATGAATCATCATTCGTCTTGCCATATAAGGAAAATCAAATTCTTTACCATTATGAGCGCATAATAATAAATCAGACTTAAAATAATTAGCTTTCAGCAGTTCGTTAAAACCAGTAAGTATTTGGACTTCGTCATCACCATAAAAGCTTTTAAGTCTAATTTTTTTATCATCAATAACTAAACCACAGGAAAGACAGATGATTTTACCAAATTCAGAGAGTATTCCGGCTCTTTCGTAATAATATTCCTCGGGTGAAATTTCATCTTTCCGCTGATATTGTGTTTTTTTCTCCCATAATTCCTTAGTTCGTTCCGATAATTCATCCCAGTTTTCAAATTCAGGTACAGTTTCCAAATCAAGAAACAAGATTTGTTTAAGTGGGATTTTTGACAACATATATAAAAAATTATGACTGTCAAATATACTCAAATATCATCATTTAGATAATATTATTTAAATTTGATAATATTAAAAAAACATGGAAAATATATTTGTTTCAGATATTGATGGAACCCTTACTTCTTTTGGAAGTCCGGTGTTAGATGAATACGGTATAAAGTCTCTGAAAAAGGCATCTCAGTGGGGTGAAATTATTTTAGCCTCAGCAAGACCTTATTCGGGAATTATAAGCATGTATAATCCGGAGGAATTAGAAATTGATTACATTATTTCATTAAATGGAGGACATATATTGTATAAAAATAAAACGCTATTCACTTTTCCTGTTCCTAGCGAAGTAGTTACTTATTTTATTAAAAATAAAGATAGATTTGAAAATCTTTGGTTTTATACGGAATTTCATTGGTACGCATCTACAATGGAAACAGATGTTTATAAGAAAGAATCGTATGCAGTAAACAGCGAAGCGATATTGCTAAACAAGTTTAAATCAGAAAATGTTTTAAAAATTTTAGCCGTTTGTGAGTCTGATCGTGATATAGTTGTTTCAGAGATTGGAGATAAATTTTCTGGTGTTAATGTAACTTCATCATCCGAATCTTATGTTGAAATTTTTTCTTCACAAATAAATAAATTTAATGCTGTAGAAACGATATTTAGAGATAAGGAAACTCAAATTTTCGCCTTTGGTGATTCCAATAATGATTTGGAAATGATTAAAAATTCATTTTTAGGCTGTGCAGTTAATAATGCAACTCCACAGGTAAAAGCGGTAGCGGATTACATATCCAGTTTCAATTTTGGAAAAGGTGTATATGATTCATTGGAATATATACAGAAAAAATATTTAATTTAAATGAAAATGAATATATTTTATAATTTCTCACAATATTAAACATTTGCTTACTGATTAATTAATCAAGATTATGAATTATTGAAATAATAAAAAAATACAGTCATTATGAGCATTCTAAGCAACTAAACAGGCTAATTATGAAAAATATCATTTAGGGGTTTAAGTTACTGATATTAAGTGTTTTGTTTGATTTTACAGGGGTTTCCTGAGTAAATTAATACAATCAAAAAGTGTGAAAAAATATTATTCTAGTAAAAAAATATTTATATTTGCCGACTGAACTATAATAAAAAATAAAAGGTTATGTCTGACATTACATCAAGAGTAAAAGCTATCATCGTTGACAAATTAGGAGTAGATGAAAGCGAAGTTACACCAGAAGCAAGTTTTACAAATGACTTGGGGGCTGATTCATTAGACACAGTAGAATTAATCATGGAGTTTGAAAAAGAATTTGACATTCAAATCCCAGATGACCAAGCAGAAAAAATTTCAACTGTTGGTCAAGCCATTTCTTATATTGAAGAAGTAAACAAACAATAATTTACACAAAGACATTAAAGTAAAAGTATGGCTTTAAAACGAGTAGTGGTAACTGGACTTGGTGCAATAACACCTATCGGTAATAATTTCCAGGAATATAGGAAAGCCTTATTAGAAGGTGTAAGTGGAGCAGGTCCAATTACTCTATTTGACGCAACTAATTTTAAAACAAAATTTGCTTGTGAATTAAAACAATACAATCCTGAAGACTATTTTGAAAGAAAAGATGTACGTAAATATGATCGTTGCGCACAGTTTGGAATGATATCTTCAAAAGAAGCAGTAAAGGATAGTAAACTATTGGAATATTCTGATCTGAACAAAGCCCGTGTAGGGGTAGTTTGGGGATCAGGAATAGGAGGTTTAAATACATTCGAGCAGGAAGTGTCTACCTACGCTTTAGGTAACGGGATTCCTCGATTTAATCCTTTCTTTATTCCTAAAATGATTGCAGATATGACTCCGGGTCTTATTTCTATGGAATACGGATTTATGGGGCCAAATTATGCAACTGTATCTGCATGTGCATCGTCTTCTAATGCAATGATTGATTCTTTGATGCTTATCCGGTTAGGTAAAGCAGATGCAATCGTTACCGGAGGTTCCGAGGCAGCTATATGTGCAAGTGGAGTAGGAGGGTTTAATGCCCTGCACGCTATGTCTACAAGGAATGATGATCCAGCAACAGCTTCCCGGCCTTTTGATAAAGACAGGGATGGTTTCGTTCTTGGGGAAGGTTCCGGAACACTTATTTTAGAAGAATACGAACATGCAGTTAAAAGAGGAGCAACTATTTATGCTGAAATAGTGGGCGGGGGCTTAAGTGCCGATGCTTATCACATGACAGCGCCTCATCCCGAAGGCTTGGGAGCATATAATGTAATGAAAAATGCAATTGAAGATGCCGGTATATCCCTGACTGATATAGACCATATCAATGTTCATGGAACATCAACTCCGCTAGGAGATTTAGCAGAATCAAAAGCAATCTTAAAATTATTTGGAGAACATTCATATAAAATCCAGATAAATTCCACAAAATCAATGACCGGTCACTTATTGGGTGCAGCGGGTGCTATAGAAGCTTTAGCTTGTGTAATTGCTGTAAAAGAAAATATAGTAGCACCTACCATCAATCATTTTACAGATGATGAAGATTTTGACCCTAAATTAGATTTTACCTTCAACAAAGCAAAAGAGAAGGAAGTTAAATATGCAATGAGTAATACTTTCGGTTTCGGTGGCCACAATGCATGTGTTATTTTAAAGAAATTTTAAAATAAGATAGAATAACGTAACTTAATGACTGCTATTTGGAAAAAAATACTTTTCCGTTCAAATTTATTGAAGCAGAGTTCTGATAACAAAGAGGAAGAAGTTTTCAGAAAACAAATAGAAAATCTGATAGGTTATAAGCCTTCTAATTTAGGAGTTTTTTATGAATGCTTTACTCATTCTTCAGTAAATAACAATGATAATAAGAACTTTGAAAGGCTCGAGTTCTTAGGAGATTCCATACTATCAAGTATAGTATCGGATTATTTGTACCATCAGGCACCGGATAAAAAAGAAGGCTATCTTACCCAAATGAGATCTAAAATGGTCAATAGAAAAACACTAAATGTTTTGGGTAATGAATTAAAATTATCATCATATCTTCAAAAAAGACAAAATACAAGCTTAGGCGAAAATATCAACGGGAATTTATATGAAGCCTTAGTTGGCGGAATATATATTGATGGAGGATTCGAAGCTTGCCGGGATTTTATAAGTGAAACTTTAATTAAACAAGAAGATTTTGAACAACTGGAAAAAAGAGTTACCAGTTATAAAAGTCTGATAATTGAATGGGCTCAAAAAAATAAACTGGAAATAAATTTTGAAACGTTTGAAGAGGAAAATGCTGAAGATGTTTTAATATTCAACTCTATTATTCATCTGGACAATAAAATGGTGACCAAAGGAAGAGCTACCTCTAAAAAGAAAGCCGAAGAGAGCGCTTCTAAAAGAGCTTATTACAGGTTAAATAAGTATATAAATACATCTGAAACAAAAGAAACATGAAGATTTATTCCTTTGATTGGGATGATGATGATCCAATATTTGATTTCAAATTATTAGGATTAGCATCTAACTTGATCAAAGATTATGATCTGGCATTTTATTTGAATAAATATTGTCAATTCTCATTTAAACGAGAAGCAGATCAAGAAATATTGAATGGAGATGTTTTGTATCTTTTTTCAGTTTACAGATTTTTTCACTCTAAAACTAAACAATTTGTAGAGCTTATAAGTAATTATTCTTATCCACAAATGTTAAAAGGTGAAAAATATAGTCTTTTTGAAGAAACAGAAAGTATTCATATATTAATACCGGAATTCAAAAGATTTAACTATTTCTTAAAGTCAAGTTTGGGGTTGAATGAAGACTTTTACGTAAATTTGGCAGAATTGAAAAATATACAAGAATATCAAGATATTGATATAAACACTATAAAGATTAATAATTTAGAAAATTTGATATTACCCACATAATGATAGGATATAGAAAAAAAACAAAAATAGTAGCTACTATTGGACCTGCATCTGAAGATAGAGAGACTTTATTAAACATGATTAAAGCAGGAGTAAATGTAATTCGTGTTAATTTTTCCCATGCAGAAGAACAAACTGTTGAAAAATGGGTAAAATTAGTACGTGGTATTAATGAAGAATATGGTTTTACCGTTTCTTTGTTGGCTGATTTACAGGGGCCTAAGTTAAGAGTAGGAGTTGTTAAAGAAGGCGTTATAGTAAAATCTGGTGATTTAATCACTTTTACTAATGAAAAAATTGAAGGTGATGAAAATCAGGTGTATATGAGTTATCCTCAATTTGCCAGAGATGTGAAAGTAGGTGAAAAAATATTGCTTGATGACGGAAAATTAATATTTGAGGTTGTTGAAACTAATTTACGAGATAAAGTTAAAGCTAGAGTAATTCAGGGAGGACCGTTAAAATCCAAAAAAGGAGTTAATCTGCCCAATACTAAAGTATCGTTACCAGCTTTAACAGAGAAAGATATTAAAGATGCCCTTACTGCAATCAAATATGAGTTTGACTGGATAGCTTTATCTTTTGTAAGACACGTGGAAGATGTCAACGATTTGAAAAAATTAATTCAGGCTAATGTTAGTCATAAAATCCCAATTATAGCTAAAATTGAAAAGCCTGAAGCAATTACCAATATTAAAGAGATAGTTGATGCTGTAGATGGTGTTATGGTTGCAAGAGGAGATTTAGGAATTGAAATACCTATGGAAAAAGTTCCTTTAATCCAGAAAAATTTGGTAAGCTTATGCAAAATATCGTGTAAACCTGTAATAATTGCTACTCAGATGATGGAGAGCATGATTGATGGATTAACCCCTACAAGGGCTGAAGTAAATGATGTAGCTAATTCTGTTTTAGATGGTGCAGATGCTGTAATGTTAAGTGGTGAAACATCTGTAGGTAAATATCCTGTTGAAGTTATTGAAAACATGGCTAAAATCATTTGTAATGTTGAAGATGACCAGCATATACAGGTGCCTCCTCATGCTCCGGTAAGAGGAAGTGATAGATATATTACTGATATGATATGTTATAATGCTGCTGAAATGGTAGATCAGGTATCAGCTAAAGCCATTGTTACTTTGACACAGTCAGGTTACACAGCTTTTCAGATTTCTTCTCACCGTCCATTAGCTGATATTATTGTGTTTACATCTAATAAAAGAGTAATTACAATGCTTAATCTACTATGGGGGGTACGAGCTTTCTTATATGAAGGTTTAAAAAGTACTGATGAAACGGTAGTAGAAGTAAATAGAGAAGCAAGAGAAAAAGGATTTGTAGTTTCCGGAGATTACGTTATTAATTTAAATGCAATGCCATCTTTTGGTAATGGTTTAACTAATACACTTCGATTGACTCAGATTAGTTAATGACAATTATTTTTAAACATAAAAAAAACTCTTACTTATGTAAGAGTTTTTTTTATGTTTATGTTTATTTGCGTTTATATAAATAATAGACTTCGAGTGCGTTGTTATCAATATCATTTTTAATAGTGTCTGTTTTAATCAAATTATAATTTTCTTTTAAAACAGGTAAGTGATAGTAGTATAGGAATTCATCGGTATTATTAGGATCATTTTCTTTAATTTTTGATAAATTATAGATACGACATGGTAATACTATAAATTCAGTCTTCTTTTGTCTGATATATTCCGTCTGATCGTTTCTTAGCTCAGGAAATGTACTAAATGGTAAGTTTGGTTTTAAAAAGAATTTTACATTGGGAACAATATTACATGTTGTAAATAAGCTATTACCTAATCCAAACCCAAGATTTAATAAAGTAGGATGTGGTGATTTTTTTATTTCGTCGCTTAATCTTTCAGTCATAAATCCATCCACCTTGAAATCTTTACTATTTAAAATTTTATATTCGAGCCATGTATTTGTTAGTCTTTTTTGGCTTAAGCACATAAAGAAAAATATAAAGAAAAATGAGGCTATCATTCCTGATGTAAATTTTATAGACGCATATTTTTTTATGTATATAAATATGCATACCAAGCCCAAAACATCAAAAACTAAAAAAGGAATCGGATAATAGTAGAAAAAAGTTTTAGACATAAAAATAATAACGTATAGAGTTATTCCTGAAAGAATAATACTCCATCGCCCAATCGTATTTTTTATAAAATTTACCGGGAAGATAAAAATTCCAATAATAGGAAGAAGAAATAAAGAAAAACTATCTAAAAATAAGTAAAGGATTTTAGTAACTAATAAAATCAATACTTCAGTCAGAGAACCAACTTTTGCATATTTGCTATTTAAGACTATGTAAGTGTTATAGGCCTCTTCTAAAGCGTTATTTACATAGAAATACAGGATGATAGGAATTGCTACTAAAGCAAATCCTGCTAAATAAGCTAGCAGATTATAAATTATATTTTTATATCTTTTATTAGAAAGAAGATTAATAAATATACCTAACAAAGGGAAAAACCAAAACATGATTAAGTTTATTTTTGTTAAAATTACCATCGAACAGATAATTCCATGAACAAACATACACCAAGGATTGTGAGAAAAATTACCCTTATCTTTAAAATATCTGACAAACAAATACAAGCTTATAATTTCACCTACTAGGATAAATTCTTCAGCAGATCCTCCGGCTATCATTAGTTTTAAAAGAAAAGAAGGAAATATGAGAGCGGTGAAAAAGGATCCGGCTTTTCCCAGATATAATCTTGCTGTAAGATAGATAGAATATGACATTAATAGCCAGGATATCAGCTCAATGATAAACATACCGAAAAAGTTAGAATTCGATATTATATAACCTGCACTATACAAAAAGAATATGAAAGGTCCTTTATGATCAAATACTTCTGTATATAAAGTACGGCCATTAACCATTCCTTTCGCTACATTAAAATATACATTTGGATCAGACCATTCGTTAGTTACGTAAAAGGGAGACATTTTTGAGCAAAAAAACAGCAATAAAAAAATGTATAAAGTTAAAAGTAAAATAAAATTTTTATCTTCTTTTATAATTTGTAAAGTACTTTTGTTAGTCATTGGTTCTATAAAACTTATTTAATGATATTTTTTGTTTCTGCGAAGTTCTCTAATAATTCTACGGCTTTAGTATTACCTCCGGCTTTTATAAAAGTTTGTTTTATTCTTTCAGCGTTTTGGCGGTATTCATTATTATTTAAAACTTCTAAAACTGAATTTTCAAGATCGT
Organism: Apibacter sp. HY039; assembly: GCF_004023655.1. Lineage (NCBI taxonomy): Bacteria > Pseudomonadati > Bacteroidota > Flavobacteriia > Flavobacteriales > Weeksellaceae > Apibacter > Apibacter sp. HY039. The sequence continues at coordinate 471,763 of NZ_SAYM01000001.1, forward strand.
TTTTTTTCATTCTTTTATATCTTAATCTTATTCCGCTTCCTGAATTTTCAACCAGTGAGGCATTATAAAATTGATCGTATGCTAATGGAATTACTACCATAGGAAGTGAATTCATTAAAGATTCATTAATAGTATTAAAGCCTCCATGACAAATAACTGCATCCATATGCGGAAGAAGTTGAATTTGTGGCAGGTATTTTTGTACTATAAAGTTATCAGGCCATTTTTCAAATAATTCAGGATCAACGGATGCAATAATAGTAACATCTTTATCTTTAAAAGCATCAATTAATTTAGTGAAAAAATCTTTTCTAATGTCTGTTAAAACAGTTCCAATAGATACGAAAATCTTAGGATTAGAAATTTTATTTATACTTTCCCAGTCAAAGGATGAATTGTCCGGTCTTCCTAAAACAGGTCCGATAAACTTATTAAAAGGTTCTGTTGAAATTATCCCAGCAAATTCCTCCGATGTGAATATTAATGATAATTTTGAAGAGATAATTAAATGTTCTTTCTCTTCTATACCAAAATATTTTTGTAAGCCAGAAATCTGGTTATAGGCCCATTCAGCTACTTTAGGAGCCATGTCCGGATTTCCCATGACTTCAGGTGGTGAAGTCATAGTAGTAGCATAAGGTATATTGTAAAGATAGGCTGCAAGCCCGCCTGCAAATGTTATTCCGTCATTAATTATTACATCAGGTTTAAAGTTTTCAATAACATTTTTTAAACCAGGCATCATTATTTTAGCTAGAGGTACATAGGTTTGTTCAAGTGCCAGTTTAAGAATTTCCAATCCGGTTACATTACTTCCGGTACCCTGTAGCTCCATGATTTTTTCAATTTCGTCCTGATAAGGTTTTATTTCTTTTTCAGGATAATAATAATGACCTTTTTCAGGAATAGTATTTTTGTCTAAGGGATAAATCCCTGTCCATGCGACTTCATGTCCTCTTTCCAAAAGACTATTTCCTATACTTAAGGTTGGATTTATATGTCCGATAAATGGAGGTACAACAAATAAAAATTTCTTCATAACATTTAATTATTAAGTATAGATTCTAAATAGTTGGCTCCTTGTACCACTCCTCCAGATTTTTCAAATGATTTTTTTATATTTTCAGCACCTATTTTATACGTTTTATCGTTTAAAATATGGTGAACAGATTCTTTTAGTTGTTCGGCTTTGAACCTGTTGAATTTTAACCGTATTCCCGCGTTATTATCAACAACACAACCTGCCACATAGGATTGGTCATATGCAATAGGAATAACAATTAATGGAATACCATAGGTTAAAGATTCACAAACCGTATTTTGTCCTCCGTGGCAAACTATAGCATTCATCAAAGGAATAAGATCTAATTGCGGAATTTGTTTTTGTATGATAAAGTTATCAGGTATTGAATCGAAATATTCGGGATCTGATATGACAACTACAGTTAATTTTTCATTTTTAAAAGCGTTAGTTATTTTATCAAAAAATGATTTTTTTTGTGAATGATCAAATGTAGTACCTATGGTAACTAAAATTTTTGGTTGGTTTCCAAGATCTGACAGTTTTTCCCAGTCAAATAAAATAGAATGAGAACGTTTGTTAATAGAGGGACCAATAAACTTAAAATTATCCGGTAAATCAGTATTTCCGAAAAAATCTTTTGAAGTATATACCAGCGTTAATAATTTAGAACAATCTAGTCTCTCATTACCTTCAATTCCATTTTTTTGCTGAAATGCTATAACTTGCTGACTTTCCCACTCATGTATCATAGGAAGATTTTCATTAACCTTTATGGAAGCCGGAGCCGTTACCGACGTAGCATAAGGAATTTGCTTTTTTATTGCAGCTACAGAACCTGCGAATAGTTGATGGTCTGAAATTATTAGATCGGGTTTATATTGATCAATAATTTTTTCTATACCTGGAAGGATATACGTGTTCATAGGAGTCAAAACTTCTTCATACAGAAATTTTAAGCTTTCAATACCTGTCACAGATTTTTTTTTCAGCTCTTCAATATATGCTTCCTGATGTTTTTTTTCTTCTTCAGTTAGATTTATGGGAATAAGCAATAATTTACCACCAACAGGTAATTCTTTCTCAAGCTGAGGATCAAAACTTAGCCAGGATACTTCATGATTTCTTGTGAGCAATTCCTGACCCAAAGCCAAAGTAGGATTAATGTGTCCGGTTAATGGAGGAACAATAAATGCAAATTTTGCCATATTTTTAAAATTCTTAAACGTTAAAGAAATCTGCTAATTTCTTTTTAATCCATTCTGGATTTTGAATAGGTATATTATGATCTCCTTCTCCTTCAAAAAATGTTACATTTGGAATGTAATTTTTAAGAATCTTTCCATCAGGTAAGCAATCAGATTGCATACCATAAAGTAATAATGACTCTTGATTTACTGAGTTCATATTCTCTTTTGAAGAAAAATATCTGTCTTTGATTAAATCATCAGGCATAGATGTTTCATGCATGAGATAATCAAATAATTTTTTATTTTTTTCGAGTTGTCTTTTATTAGGAACAATTTTGGTTGATACACTATAATTTTGCATATAATGTTCTAAAAACTCGTTTCCGTATTTTTCTATAACTTTTTCTGTATCTCCGTCTTTGTCTGTAATTGGAGATTCAATTATAGCAATTTTTTTAATTCTTTCAGGGTAATGGATGGCGCTATATAGTGTTATTAAACCACCAAAACTATATCCTACCAAATCTACTTGAGAAAGATTATAGAAGTTTAGAAGATGAATTAAATCTGAGGATAATGACTTTAAGTCAAAACCCTGATCTATTTTTTCACTAAGTCCATGACTTCTCAGGTCATAAAGAAGTACATGATATTTTTTAGCAAGCTCAGGAGCTATATTGAAATAAAATAAAGAAGAGTTTGTAAACATACCGTGAATCATAACGATAGTTTCAGAAGCTTCCTTATTGAGCTCCAGAATATGAACTTTTTTATTATTTATTTCAACTATGGGCATTTACAATAAGATTTACAATATCACCTATAGATAAATTAATCAGCTGTTCCATGTCCATGCCGGATAACCATTCATTAAAATCCATTCTGTCGCCATATTCTTGTTTCACTTTTTCAGCTAAAGCAACGATTTCAATGCTATCCATTTCCAGGTCTTTAGTAAAAATGCTCTCAGGTGTTATATCCAGTTCATCAGCAATATCTTCTCCAAGTACTTCAGTTATAAATTGTTTTAATTTTTCGAATACCTGTTCTTCTTGTTGTTGTATATTTAAAGAGTCCATCCTATTATAAAATTGTTATATTTAATTGTGTTGATTGTTGTATTTTTTATTGTTAATATTTCTCCATTTATTGATTCAACTTCATATTGTTTCGGATTCCCTTTAAGACCTAGTCCGAGCATTTTTCCATATGCTTCTTTTGCGGTCCAGAACCGGGTAGTCCATTCAGCTAAATCTTTACCTTCAAGCAGTTTCATTTCTTGACTTGTAAAAGCCAGATCCATAAAACCTTTATCCCTGTTTTCAATTGTTTCTATATCAATGCCTACTGGCTTATAAGAACTAATGGTCACAGAATTGCTGCCTTTGTGAGCAATGGATATTTCCATATTTTTTGTCTCTGGAACTCCGTGAATTGACGGTTTTCTATTCGGATCGTATTGAACATTAAATTCAATTGGATAATACTTCTTGCCGGAATGGTTTTCAATAAACTTCCTTACACTATCTTTTAATGAAATACGACTGATCAGATAATCTTTTTTCTTATTTAGCATCAGAGAGTCATAATGACGTTTTTCTTCCTGATTTAAATATATATTCATCAGGAATTCCCAGTTTATGGCTTTACTATAAGCATTGTCGAAGAAATATATATCCGGAGCTATGTTATCAGATAAAATATATTCTGAAGGGCTCATCGTTAAGTTCCATAATTTTTTATCAAATCCTTCAAAAATCTGATTTTTCCATCCCTTTATAATGCACCATATTTTACCTTCTCTTTTTATTATAATGTCTGCGGTTGCAATTTGGGCAGTAAGTGATGTTGGTAAACAAATACATTCGAAAACGCCTTGCTGATCCTGTACATCCTGATAAAAATTAATTTCTTCAATTTTTACTGGAAAACTTACAGAAGATTCATCGCCTAGGGTTAACTGTAGGAATAAACCGTAAAGCTGGCCAATATTATCTAAAAGTGATCCTTTTCCTGTTGATTTTTTTATAAATCCACGAAGACCTTTTTCATTAATATTTGTAACTTCTATAATTCCCTGATATCCTGGACCATGAAACATATGTTCTTTGTAAATAGTTTCTTTAGTGGGAGGAATTAAGGTATTAGCTTCCCACTCAATTTCATTTAAGTAGTGCGGATCCGGTGTAGGGAAAGAATTGCCTAATAAGACTTCACCAGTTGCGAAATTTTTTATTTTTAATGATATTTGTTCTTCTGATTTCCAGGTACCTTCAATTTTTTGACTGAACGGAGTGAAAACTTTCATCCACTGAAATACACTCACAGGACCTAAGCGTAAAACTTTCTTATTTATATCCTGTTTATGAGCTGCCTCTATCAATAATTCAAATGTCATTGTCATAGGAATTACCGGACCTATATCTTCAAGAATAGTCCAGTGTGAAGGTTGTTTAAATAGAGAATGATCAATTAAATAAGGATGTTCTTTAATATCTACATACAAATTTTCTTCAAACGATTTTCCAGTTTTATTTACTGATTCTACTGACTGAGTATGATTTTCTTCATTATGTAAGTCAGTTTGTTGGATGTTCCTGTTGTTGGATGTAATTTTTTGTTTGTATGATACGGAAAAGTTGCCATTTGATTTTATAAGTTGATTAAGTTCTGACTGCATATCTAAAAGAGCACTGATATTCTCATTCATTGCCATTGCTACCGGATGGCTGGAATCTATAAATAAGTCAGTAGATAATTCATTAATTGATGTTGGTTGTGAATGATATTTTTTTGATATTTCATCAATTACTGAAAAATCTTTTAGTATAGGAACGTTTAAAGATAATTTAAATTTGGAATCCTGATCATTGGTTGTTTCTTTAATTCCGAGAAATTCAGTATCTAAATCATTTTTTCCTTCAATAAATAATAGGGCAAGAATTCTTCTTAATTGTTCAAGCGTTGTACGGTTAGATACATAAGCCGAAATAGCAGAATATTCTTTGTTTTTGAGTATATCGTCAACAAATCCAATCAGACTACCGCTGCCTATTTGTATAAACATACGTGCATTTTCCTGCGTATACATTTTTTCAATAAGCTCTCTAAATCTAACTGCTTGTAAGAGATGTTTTATAGTTAATTCCTTAAAATCTTTAAAATTATCCGGATAAAGTTCGAGTGTTGTTGCCGACCAAACCGGAATTTGATTATGTTCAATTTTTATATGCTCGAGGGCTTCATCTAATAAATATAATTTATCCTTTATAAAAGGAGAATGAAATCCTGATTGGAAAGGTAAAACCTGATGAAAAATCTGTTTGGATTTAAGTACATCTAAAATCGAGTCTCTGGCTTGTTCTGTTCCGCAAAGTAATATCTGGCTAGGACAGTTATCATTGGAGACATATAAATCAGGTATTTTTTCAATGTAAGGATTCAGTTTGTCAACTCCACAACCTGCAGCAATAAAGTAAGCATTACTTACCTGGTACTTATCAGGATCCATGGACGCAAGTAAATTCTTAACAGAATCATTGGAAATCAATCCGCTAGATTTAGCTGCAAACCACTCTCCTAAGCTATGACCTGCATTCATATCTGGAATAACTCCTAATGTTTTTAGAGAACTGTCAATAATTTCTCCTGCATGGAATTGTTTAAATGATTGATTAAGTATCGGATTTGACTGAGCTGTTTCTTCAGGAATTTCACATCCGAAATATTCTGCTATACTCTGAACCTCTGGGTTGGAAGAAGGATCGAATCCGGGAAATAAAAAGGCTATTTTCCCATTTCCTTTTAATAAGGGTTTATTGGAAAACCATATATCTTGTCTACCTTTCCAAGGTTTATCTTTAGCAATCAGTTTTTTTGCTTTTTCTAATCTTTCAGGAGTAGGATTGAAAACAATTAGTCTGTAATCTCCATTTATATCTGAAAAAGTAAAATTTCTGTTATCAATGGCGTAGATAAGTTCTTCTTTAGTTTTTGCTGTGATAGCAATAACTTCTTCTGTGAATGTTAACTTCTTTTGGCTCGGATTCTTGTCATGTGATTTTAAAATCAGATGGGCATAAGTGCCTTCGTTATTAAAATCATTTACACCTGCTATTAGAGGTATTGTATCGTTTTGCCATTCTATCGTTTTAGTAACTGGAACTACATATTTTCCAGCTAATAATTCAATAGGATTTTCGCTATGAATAGTCTGAGGAATTTGCCTGTTATATAAAGATAATACAGTTTTTATGATTCCGGCCATCCCCGAGGCAGACATGGTATGTCCTATGTTAGCTTTTACAGAGCCAATGTGCAATGTATGAGAATCATTGGAATATATATTTTTCAATGATTCTAATTCCAAAGAATCTTCTGATTTTATTGAGGTTCCATTTGCTTCAACATAAAAAATGTCTTCTGGTTGTAATGATGAATTCAACAGAGCTTCCGATATTGATCTTATCTGTCCTTCTGATATATTATTATATTCATTGACTATTCCTAATCCTTTTATGACAGCATAAATTCGATCGTTATCGCTTATCGCTTTATCTAATTTTTTTAACACAATAAAGCCAGCTCCTTCACCAAGTAAAATTCCATCAGCATTTTCGCTGAACGGACTCATTCTTTCATTCTTTGAAAAAAGAGATTTTTCATTAAGAGATTTCCAAAAATCGGGAGTGTGGCTAAAATGCAATCCTCCGGCAATGGAAATATCTACTGTATCATTGAGCAGTTCTGTGATAGAATTTTTTACTGCTAATAAAGAACTTACTGTAGAAGCATCTACTGTATACGCTCCTCCTTTTATATTTAAGAACTGAGCAATAAACGAAGGTAAACTTGATACATTGTTTTGTTTTTCACCAAATGAATTTGCTTCTTTAAATGAATTTTTAATCTTACTTATTTCTTCTTCTGTTATTTCAGGAAGAATATTCTTTATAGTTTCGACTAACTGGACTGCCGTATGGTTGGCATTTATAGAGTTTATTTCTGAATAATTAGGATAAGAACTCTTACCAATAATTATTGAACTTTTATTTAAAGAAATATTTTTTTTGAAAACCTGGGCATCTTCAAGCGCTGAGTATACTAAATGTAAAGCTAATAGATAGCTTGGATCTAATTCCTTAGCGTAAGATTCCGTTATACCTAACTTTTCTAAGTTTATACATGGTGTGGGAATAAAACCTCCTTTTTTACAATAAAAAGCATCTTTACTATTAGTTGAAAATTTAAAGTATTCCGGATCTATTCTATCTTCTGGTACTTCTGTATTTGAATCAATGCCATTTAAGACATTGTCCCAGAAAGTATCGAGATTTTCTGCTCCAGGAAAGAGGCATGACATACCAACAATGGCTATATCGGTGTTTTTCATAGGTTTAAAATCAGATTCCAAAAAATTGTTTAACTCCGTCACCACCACCCATTATTAATACTTGATTATCGTGTCCGAATTTAAGTTCTTTAATAAATTCCTGACCTCCTTGTTTTAATGGAATGAGAGCGACTCCTCTTTTGTTGAATTCATTTTCAAGGGCAGAGGAAACCATTCCGGCTCCTTTCCAAGGACCCCAGTTTACTGTAAGTATACGAGCATTAAGTTTATCTTTAATAACCCAGGATGTTAAGTCAAAGACACTGTTAGCTGCTGCATAATCCGATTGTCCTCTGTTTCCATAGACTGAAGCTATACTGCTAAAGAGTACAATAAATTTAATATCTGGTCTAAGTTCGTCTAGAATTACGTGTAAAGGATTAATTTTAGTGGAATATACTTTATTAAAAGCATCCGCTGTTTTATGAACCAAAAGTTTATCTACTAAAAGTCCTGCTGCATGTATGATACCATCAATCTTTCCATATTTTTCGTATGTGCCACGAATGAAATTCCGCAGATTATTTTCATCCGTTACATCTAAAGAGACATATGTTACTTTTGAGCCGGATTTTTCAATATTCGAAATCGTAGCTGCTATTTGGTTTTCTTTTTCAATTTGTTGTGCTTTTTTCTCAATTTCAGCAGGAACAGTCATTTTCTCTTCTGATATAAGATGCTTACGTATTTCATTTTTATCTTTTAAAAATGAATACTTTTTATTTTCATCTGACGGTACTGGAGAACGTCCTACAAGAATGTAATGACAAGGATATTCATCTGCTAATTGTGCGGTTAATTCTGAAGTAATACCTTGGGCACCTCCAAAAACAACAACTACCGAATCCTTGTCTAATGAGATGTTTGATTTTCCGTTTACTGATAAGCTTTCAGGAACAAGATTTAAACGTAGTCGCTGAGAATCTTTGTATACAACTTCAGCAGAAATATCAGTTGATATTAATTCGTCTAAAATTATTTGTGAAACTTCTTCTGCATTTAGTAGTGTATGGGATATAATAGCTCTGCAATTAATTGCGGAAAATTCTCTTGCAATACTTTTTATCAGTCCCGGATAACCTTCAATTTTCTTTAACTCAGAAATGTTTTCGGTATTTTGAAGGCTTCCAATTACATCACTATAGCTAAAAATCCATTGAATTTTTTCGAGATTGCTTTTCTTGATTAATGAAAAAACTTCTTGAGTTGAATAATGTAAAGGAGATTGAGAAATATCTAGTACAATAAGTCCATCGTAAGAGGTTAAATCATTTTCATCTTTGCTTATTATTGAAGCAATTCCTCCTTGTTTTTCAATAGCTTTTTGAATGATAGTAGCAAATTCTCCTCCATCATCGGTTATAGCTATATTTTTATCTTTTATTGATAATTTTTCTTCAGATTGAAAATCCCATTTTTCAAGTTCGAACCGAGTTCTTAAAAGAGGTTTATCTTCCTCAGACTGACTTACCAGATTTTGCTCAAGTTCCAAAATTGAATTGGCATCAAAGGATACAGGCGTAGTTTCTTTAGTATTATTACTAGTAGAAAGGGCTTTCCCTGCTTCTTCCGGATTACCGTTGATGATATCCTCAATCCATCCGATAACTCCGTTCAAGGTTTTAATAGAAGCCATTTTTTCAATAGCATCTTCAGATTCCTCGAAATCTCCTTCCATGTTAAGTTTTTCACGTAAAGAGCCAATGATCTCCATTCTTTTGATTGAATCTATACTTAGGTCTGCTTCAAGGTCTAAATCAAGACCTAGCATATCTGTCGGATACCCTGTTTTCTCACTAACTGTTTCCAGTAATGTGTTTTTTATATGTTCCGCAGATATTGCCGGAGATGCTGCTACAGTTTCAGTTTTTATAGTTTGCAGATTAGCTTCTGTGGAAGATAAAGTTGCCGGAAGTTCTGATTGAACTAATTCTTCAACCCATCCGATAACACCGTTTAAGGTTTTAATTGAAGCCATTTTCTCGATAGCATCTTCAGATTCTTCGAAATCACCTTTTAAATTTAGTTTTTCACGTAATGCACCAATAATCTCCATTCTTTTAATAGAGTCGATACTTAAATCTGCTTCCAAATCCATTTCAAGTCCTAGCATATCAATTGGGTAGCCTGTTTTTTCACTAACAGTATCTAAAAGAGCTGACTTTATTTCCTCCAGTGATAGTGTTGCAGCAGAAGGTTGTTGTACGGAAGCAGTTGAAACAGCCATTGGTGTTTTGGCATCTTCAATTTTCGCTGGTGATATTTTATTTGTAGTGTTTACACTGATTACTTGTTGAGATGGAGACTGTGATATTGATGGTGTATGACCCAAATAACCCAACATTACATCACGTTGATTTTGTATCATGGTTTTCATATTCCCAAGATATTCAAGCATGATATGGTCAGATTCAGTCATGAGGTTAGATCCAGCTCCGTTTATAGAAAAATTATTTAAACTAACAGGTTCTGTAATTGGTAAAGCTCCATTAGCAGGCATTGGTCCCACAGAAGGTACAGCATTATGACCATTGATAAACCAGATTGTAGGTTTTTTCTTATATATTTCGGGTTGATCCAAGTCTAAAACTTTAGCATTCCGATTATCAAACAATTTTTCGATATTTATATTTCTTCCGGTAGCAATATATTTAGCAAGGGCGTTAAGAATATAATTAATACCCTCTTTACCTTTTTCCTCAGTTTGAATAATGCTGATTGAGTCTTTTTCTTTAATAGAAGACTGAGCTAAGTTTATCAATACTTTCCCTGGTCCGGTTTCGATAAATATACGAGCCCCATCTGTATACATTTTTTGAATTTCTTCATTAAATAAAACAGGTTTTATAAGATGCTCGGAAAGTCTGGTTTTTATTTCATTACCCTGAGTTGGATATAAATCTGCGGTAGTATTAGACCAAACAGGAATAGAAGGAGATTTAAAGCTCACTTTTTCAAGTTCTTTAGCAAATAAATCTTTTGATTTTTCTAAAAGAGGGCTATGAAAGGCACAGTCTACACTTAATTCTTTATAAGAAATGTTTTGTTGCCCCATTTCTTTCATTAATGAATTCATTGCAAAGGTAGTACCTGCAAGTATAGTTTGTTTAGGCGAGTTAAAATTAACAGGCCAAATGTCGTTTTTACCAGCAAGAAGTTGCTCTAATTCCTGTTGTGAAATCCCTACAGCGATCATTTTTCCTTTGTCGTTTCCAATGGCATTTAGAATAGATTCTGCTCTTTTTCGACTTAGAGAAACTAGATTTTCAGAGTCAAAGGCACCACTAAAGCATAATGCCGGTAGTTCTCCATAGCTATGACCAGCCACCATATCAGGTTCAATCCCTAAGGAACGTAAAAAGTCTGCTATGGCCAAGTCTACAATTCCAAGGGCAGGCTGAGCATTCTGAGTCTGAGTAATAGTTTTTTGTTGAATTTTTTTACTTTCCTCATCAAAGACTGTATTAGGATAAAGAATTTTATCATATTCAGGATGTTGAAGAAGTAGTTTTCTCATAGAAGGAAATGCTACTAAAAGATCCCTAGCCATATTAATTCTCTGGCTTCCTTGTCCTGAAAACAAAAATGCTACTTTACCTTCTTTTGGATTACGCAGGTAAATATCAGATTCATTTATATCATTAATTATAGATTCCAGCTTGTTTTTTAATTTTTTTATACTTTTAGCAACAAGTGTAATCTGAATTTCTTTCTGATTATAAAAAGCGAGGCTATAGGCAATATCTCTGAGAGTAAGTGAATCGTTTACAGAGATTAGAGTTTGTACTTTTTTAGCTAATTCTTTAGCTTCTTCTAAAGTATCTCCTCTGAAAATGAATAATTCCGAAGGCCATAAAGTTAATGCGCTGGTTTGCTTAACTTCAGATTGATAATTTTCCATGACAACGTGGAAATTTGTTCCACCGAATCCAAAGGCACTAACACCGGAAATTCTTCTTTCACTTCCCCAAATTCCTGCATTCGTATTAAAGATAAAAGGACTTGTTTCTTTATTATAGAATGAATTTGGATTTGATAAGTTTATGGTTGGTGGTTGTACTCCATAATACATAGATAATGCAGCTTTAATAACTCCTGCAAGTCCTGCGGCACATTTGGTATGACCAATTTGAGTCTTGACAGAACCTAAATGTGTTTGTCCTGTTGTTGCTCCAGATTCTAAAAACATATCTGTCAAAGCACTTAGCTCAGTTTTGTCTCCAACTACCGTACCGGTTCCATGCGCTTCAATAAGTTCAACCTCAGAAGGTAATACTCCTGCATTTTTGTATGCTCTTTGTAAAGCTTTCATTTGCCCCTTTTTGTTTGGAGCAGTCATTCCTAAATTTTTTCCGTCACTACTTCCTCCGGTTCCACGTATTACAGCGTAAATTCTATCTCCGTCCCTTTCAGCGTCTTCAAGTCTTTTTAAAATAATCATTGAAACACTTTCTCCAAGAGCAATACCATCAGCATCTGAATCAAATGAGGCACAGCGTCCTTTTTTTGATAGTGCATAGGTTGCAGAAAACATCAGGTAATCGTTAAGTCCGTTATGTAAATCAGCTCCTCCTAATACAACAATGTCAGAGCGTTTATTTTGTAATTCCTGGTAAGCTATATCCATAGCTGCAAGTGACGACGCACAAGCAGCATCTACGGTAAAGTTACTTCCTCCTAAATTCAGTCTGTTAGTTATTCTACCGGCTACTACGTTAGATAAAACTCCGGGAAATGAATCTTCATTTAACTTAGGAAGTACATTTTTTAACTCTTCCGGTAGTTCTCCAAACACTTGTTTTGCATACCCTCTGAATCCATAGCTGGCAGCTAATTCGGTAGCTCCTTCAGCACCAATAATTACAGAGGTGTTTTCTCCATCAAATGTAGCCATATCATATCCTGCATCTTCCAATGCTCTTTTAGCAACAAGAAGGCTCAATAATTGTACAGGTTCAATGGATGCTAATGATTGAGGCGGAATTCCAAATTCCAACGGATCAAAATCAATTGTTGGAATAAATCCTCCCCACTTGGAGGATACAAAGTCTGTATCTCTTGTGTCCGGATTATAGAAAAGCTCTTTATTCCATCTGCTATCAGGTACTTCAGTTACACAATTTTTTGATAATAATATATTTTTCCAGTATTCTTCTAATGTTTTAGCCTGAGGGAATATTCCAGCCATCCCTACGATAGCTAATTTTACAGGTTCATTCTCTCGTAAAGGCTCTTCGATTTTATCTAGTTTTGAAATTAAGGCATTGTTATCAATAGCAACATTTGAGTGTAAGTCATCAAGAGTAACAACTTTATCTCGTAGTGAGGAAATTTGTCCAATCATGAACACACCTTTCTCTACCTGATCTTCGTCATTTAAGCTAACCAGATTACTACCTTGTCTTTCAATTCCTTTTGCAGCAATTCTTTGACGCCCTAAGTTCATTTCTTCCAGTTTTAACCAGACTTCTTTTGAATCCAGTCCTTCAGCAAAAAGCTGCTCTTTAACTTGTGTAAAATGTTCGGTAAAAGGGGTAGGCAATGCTCGGGTTTCCTGACCTGGAGCTGCTTCTAATAATATTGTTTTTGAATGATTGACAGATTGCTCCTGATAGCTTTTTAATATTGCTCCGGTTTCAACTGCTTCCTTTGTAAATAGATAAGAGGAACCCATTAAGACTCCTATTTTAGCTCCTTTAGCAGCTAAAGAGGCTGACATTATGGATATAAATGCGGAAGAAAAGGCGTCGTGAATTCCTCCTGCAAAAAATACATTCAGGGTTGATGGATTTTCATCTTTAATTAACCTGAATATTTGTTTTTCCCATAATACCATACTTGAAAGCGGACCTACATGTCCTCCACTTTCCCGACCTTCAAAGATAAAGTTACGGGATCCTTCTTTCATAAACATGTCAAGCAGGGTTACAGAAGGTACATGTAAAAATACTTTTATTCCTTCTTTTTCATATGGTTTTGCCAATGTAGGTCTTCCTCCGGCAATAATTAATACAGGAGGCTTGTTTTCTAAAATATATTTCATTTGCTCTTCCCTTAACTGAGAAGGTGCAAATCCTAAAATACCAATTCCCCAAGGCTTATCTTTAAGCAATTCGGCTGTTTTTGATACAGCTTGTTGTGCTGCCTGTCCTATCATTAGACTCAATGCTATGAATGGAAGAGCTCCTGCATCTGTGACTTTATCAGCAAATTCTGGAACGTCGCTTACTCTGGCCATAGGTCCTTGTGCTATTGGAAATTTAATTCCAAGTTCTTGAGCCAAAGGACTATTTTCTCCTATTATGTTTAAGCTTTTTGCTTGTAATAAATGCCCGTAAGCAGCTTCTCTTACAGCATAGATAAAGTTGTCCAGAGTCTTATATTTCTCAATAAAATCAACGGATAAAGCAACATCTTGACCCATAGGAAGGATGTTTTCAGATAGATCTATTCCTCCCAGATAGGGAACTATATCTTCGTATTTTGGGTTTAAAGGTAACGAAGGTGAGTTTTTTCTAACTAATATTCTATAACTGTCTATTAGTATTGTTTCACTACCACTAAGTCTACCCAAAACATTTTTTAATTCTTTGGGAAGTCTGCACTCAGGGAATAATGCTACCTGGCTGTCATAAATTATACCCTGTGCCCCCATAGCTAAAGCAGCAGCAGAGGTATGTACCCCCATTCCACCTTGTATGTATATGTTGGTATTGGTATGAGGAAACATTTTTTTTATACCTTGTAAAAGTACAAATGAGGATTCATAAGCAACTTTTCCAGCTCCTTCATTCCCTTTTAATACAATTGATTTAACACCTTTTTTTATAGCCTCTTCAGCTTCGTCAAGTGAGAAAACCTGGTATATTGTTTCAACATTTTCTAAGGTAGGGAAAGTTGCAGATAAATTAAATGGGATAAATATTCTATTAACATTTTCTGGTAATTCCAATGAGTCGGATATTTCCGAAGTAACACATATGCCGAACGATTTTTTTGTTTTATCAGATAAATCTTTTAGGCTCTGTCTCGCTATTTCTTTATCCCTTCCTAAATGTAATATGGGGTTTGCTCCTACTTTAATAGTTTCTAAAGCTAGGTAAACATCTGGCATCTCAAAAGGAGAAAGAACGAATAATTCTTTGTTTTTTTGCATAGTTATTAAAGAATATAAATTGTAAATAATAAACCAAATTTATGGTAAAATAATGATCTAAAATGCTTAAAAGATCAGTGCATATGGTTAATTAAATAAAAAAAATGATTTCTATTGTCTTAATCAAGATGCAAATATAATAAAAAAAACTTGAATACAAATAAAGTGAAACTTATCTGATTTCTAGTTTTTTTAGATGATTTAATTGGATAAAAAGTATTATTACAGCTAATAGTGTTGACACTAAATCTGATAAAGGTATGGAATACCAAATGCCATCAATTCCATAAAATTTAGGAAGTATAAATAAAGCCGGGATAAGTATGATAAATTGTCTTGTCATACTTAAAAAGAATGAATATAATGCTTTTCCGATACATTGGAAAAAGTTTGATATAACCATTTGCAGTCCGCTTAGAGGAAGTGTGATAGTCATTATTTTAAGAGCTGTAGTAGCTTCTTCAGCAAGTTGGGCAGATGGATTGAATGGTTTGATTACTATGTCAGGTAAAACTATTCCTACTAATAAGCCGACAGATCCTATTAAAATTCCTGTTTTAATAGTATAGTTAAGTGTTTGTTTCACTCTGTCCATTTTTTTTGCTCCGTAATTATATCCGATTATAGGTTGCATGCCTTGTGTAAGACCTACCAATATCATAATAAATACCATGATTAATCGATTTGCAAGAGTATATGATTCAATTGCAATGCTGCCACCAAAGATTTTTAAACGATTGTTAATGAAAAAAACGACTACAGATGCAGCTAAAAGCATAAAAAATGGTGCGAAGCCTATGTTAATTATAGACCATACAATTCTGGAATTCCAACGTAGATAATTCCATTTGAGAGATAACGGATTTTTTTTATTTAGAAAATGGATCAATACTACGCTTAATCCTATCATTATTGATAAATTGGTAGCTATAGCAGCTCCTTTCATACCCCAATCCAGTATAAAAATAAATACAGGTGCAAGCAAAATGTTTGCAAAAACTCCTATAAGCATTGTATACATAGCTTTTTTAGGATATCCTGAAGCTCTCATAATGTTGTTCAACGCAAAGTTTACGGTTAGAAAAACATTACCCGGAAGATAATATATTAGAAATTCTTTAGCAAAAAAAAAGGTTTCTTCTGTACTTCCTACGGCATATAAAATTTTATTAGTAAAAATATAAGTGGTTATAATGAAGGTAGTTGTAAGTAATACGGCTAGCGTTATTGAGTTGCCAATGACTTTTCTGGCTCCCTCTATGTCTTTTTGCCCCAAAAGAATGGATACTCTTGCCGATGCTCCAGAGCCTACCAGCATCCCTAATCCGGAGATAAGATTCATTACTGGTAACAGGATACCTAGTCCCCCAATTGCATGATCTCCTAAATCTGGGCCATGTCCGATATAAATACTATCAATAATATTATATAGTGCAATAACCGCTGTGCCGATAATTGCAGGTATTGCGTATTGCCAGAGTAAATTTTTAGGATTTTTAGTTTCTAATTCTGTTATTTTTTTAGCTTCAGGAAGTATCATATGTAGTTAGCAGGATTAGACCTTTATTACTATTTTAACATCAAAAGTACAAAATATAATTAGGGTCAGCAATTAACTAACATACGAAAACCTTCTCCATGAATATTGACAATTTCAATATTTTGATCTTCTTTAAGATATTTTCGCAAAGATGCAATATAAACATCCATGCTTCTTGAGGTAAAATAATTATTATTCTGCCATATTTTAGTCAAAGCTTCGTCTCTTGTCATTAGATCATTTTTGTACAGACATAGTAGTTTTAATAATTCATTTTCTTTTGGAGATAATTTATACTTTTTATCTTTCACTTCAAGTAGACGGAGTTTAGTGTTAAATACAAAATTTGAAATTTCATAAATTTCTTTTTCTTCTTTTTCCTTGCTTATTGATATATTTGATATTCTTTGAAGGACTGCGTTAATTTTGTAAATAAGAACTTCAGTGTCGAAAGGCTTAGTTATATAATCATTAGCACCCAATTTATATCCGGTCAGGATATCTCCCCTCATGTTTTTGGCAGTAAGAAAAATGATGGGTACATCCGGATTAATATCAATGATTTCTTTCGCTAATGTAAACCCGTCTTTTTTGGGCATCATTACATCAGTAAGGCAGATATCGAACGATTCGGCTTTAAATTTTTTTAAACCGTCTTCTCCATCTACAGCAAGAGTAACATCATAATCGTTTAAAGAAAGATAATCTTTAAGCACAGCTCCAAAACTGGGATCGTCTTCAACTAACAGTAGTTTTGCTTTTATACTCATTTGGTTTTTGTGGTTGGATTAATATAATTATAACAAAATATTAATCTTTAACCAATAATCGGAAACCTTCACCATGAATATTTACAATCTCAACATTATCATCATCTTTTAGTAATTTTCTTATTTTTGCAATATACACATCCATGCTTCTAGACGTGAAGTAATTATCATTATGCCATATTTTAGTCAAAGCTTCTTCTCTAGGCATTAAATCATTTTTATATTTGCAAAGTAATTTTAATAGTTCATTTTCTTTTGGAGATAATTTATACATATTGCCATTAACCTCAAGTTGACGGAGTTTGGTATTAAATTTAAAATTTGAAATTTCATAAATTTCTTTTTCTTCTTTTTCTTCAGTTATTGAACTGTTAGAGTTTCTCTGTAGTACAGCACTTATTTTGTAAAGTAAAACTTCAGAATCGAAAGGTTTAGTTATATAATCATTAGCTCCCAATTTGTATCCGGTCAGGATATCTTCCCTCATGTTTTTGGCAGTTAGAAAAATGATGGGTACATCCGGATTAATATCAATAATTTCTTTCGCTAAAGTAAACCCGTCTTTTTTAGGCATCATTACATCAGATAGGCAGAGGTCAAATTCTTCAGCTTTGAATTTTTCTAATCCGTCTTCTCCATCTATAGCAAGGGTAACATCATAATCATTTAAAGACAGATAATCTTTAAGTACAGCTCCGAAACTGGGATCGTCTTCAACTAATAATAATTTTACTTTTTTATCCATGGTGTTATTTGTTTAAAGGAATTCTTATAATAAAGGTCGTGCCTTTGTTAGGTTTACTAACAACTTTAATACCACCTTTATGTAATTTTATAATATTTTTTACATAGGCAAGGCCTAAGCCATGCCCTTTTACATTATGTATGTTTCCGGTTTCTTCACGATAAAATTTTTCGAAAATACGTTTTATTACACTTTCACTCATACCTTTACCTTTGTCAGATATTTCAGCAACATAATCATTTTTATCGTTGTAGGTTTTTACAGTTATTTCTGGTTTTTCAGGAGAATATTTATTTGCATTATCTAGTATATTTACAAAAACATTCGTTAAATGAAATCCATCAGCGTTTGCAATATGTCTTTCTGCTGCATATTTTTCAATAATAGTACCTCCTCTTTGTTCTACCTGAACCCTTACAGTTTTGACGCTGTTTTTTAGAATTTCACGCATATTGGTTTCCTTAATGACTAACTCAAGCGAGTTTCGTTCCAATTTTGACATTCTAAGTACCATCTCTACCTGTTTTTTCATCCGGGTATTTTCCTGTTTGATTAGAGAAGTGTAGAATTTCATTTTTTCAGGATCTTCCTGAACTTTTTCTGTGCCCAGAGCATCGGTAGCTATATTAATAGTAGCTATGGGTGTTTTAAATTCATGTGACATATTGTTGATAAAGTCAGTCTTTATCTCAGAAATCTTTTTTTGCTGAGACATGTAGTAAATCGAAGCAATATATATTGCTATAATTACCAAGGTGGAGGTAATAGTCACACCGATAGCTCCAAAAATTGGATTTAATACTGAATATTGTTTAGATGGAAAATAAACAGAAAGATAATATTGAGTGTTGTCTTTTCCATCTGAAAATAACACGGCATTGTAATTATGTTTAGGGTGCTTACTTAATACAAATTCTTTGCTATGAATTTTAGTGAGAGCTAATTTATTATTAAGAACACCACATTTAAATTCTGTATCTATGTTTTGTTTTTTTAATTCAATATTTACGATTGAGTCAATAGTTCCAATATCTACTCTGGACTCCAAACTCATTTGATTGATACTTAGTCTTGCAAATTCATCTAATGTGAATTTAGGACTGACAAAACTATTTTCTATATTAGCTTCAATCGGTTTCAGGTTCAGATTGTTAGAGTCCTTTTTTATCTTTAATACACCTTCATCAGTAAGAAGGTTAGTGATTTTTAAAGTGTCTTTTTTTGAAAAAGGTATTACAAGTGGTTTTTTATTAACAATGGTTTTTTTATAAATTATATATTTTACAGACTGTGAGTCTACTACACTCATGGCTGTTTGAATGGTGCTGGAGTCTTTTTGACTATTAATGTCCTGGTAGAAATTGTTGAAGGGTTTATAAAATTTATTGATTTCTAGTGTGTTAATCTTTACTGCTGAACTATTTAGAGCTTTATATACCCGAGATGAAAAATCCTGCTCCCCGGCATCAATAGATTGTTTTAACCAGAAAATCTGTAAACCAACGAAAACAATTAGAGATATTGTCATTAAACCCGATAAAATAGGGATAAATCGTTCCTTCATATTACAAAAGTAAACATTTTAAAAATGAAAAATAAACACTTTTTTTATATTTAAACTGACATTTTAAAAATATATTTTATTACTTGAACTATTTATTATTTATAGTTTGTAATATTTTATTTAGCTGAGAATTATGTTGTCAGTATCTGTTAAAATAACGTAAATTTGCTTTCCAATTATTTTTACCATGCAAGAAGAGAAAAAAACATTAAATTTTTTAGAGCAGATTATTGAAGATGATTTAGCAGAAGGTTTTCCGGTAAGTAAATTAAGATTTCGATTTCCACCTGAACCAAATGGTTATTTACATATAGGGCATACTAAAGCTATATGGATTAATTTTGGTCTAGGACAACGCTATGAGGCGCCGGTTAATCTGAGGTTTGATGATACTAATCCAGCAAAAGAAGATCAAGAATATGTAGATGCTATAAAAAAAGATATACAGTGGTTAGGTTATAGTTGGGATAGAGAATGTTATGCTTCTGATTATTTTCAGCAATTGTATGATTGGGCTGTGAACTTAATAAAAGAAGGTAAAGCATATGTAGATGATCAAACGTCTGAAGAGATCAACAAGCAAAGAAAAACTCCTTCTGAAGATGGTGTTGAAAGTCCTTTTCGAAATAGAAGTGTAGAAGAGAATCTAGATTTATTCGAGAAAATGAAAAATGGTGAATTTAATGAGGGAACACATGTTCTGAGAGCTAAAATAGATATGACCTCTCCTAATATGAATATGCGTGATCCTGTCATGTATCGTATTTTGAAAAAACATCATCAAAGAACCGGAGATGCTTGGGGTATATATCCAATGTATGATTGGACTCATGGTGAATCTGATTATCTTGAGCAGGTTTCTCATTCACTATGTTCTCTCGAATTTGAAAATCATCGTCCTTTATATGAGTGGTTTTTAGAGCAGGTTTATACTCAGAATGTTAAAACAAAGCAAAGAGAATTTGCACGTTTAAATGTTAATTATACCATTACAAGTAAGAGAAAATTGTTAAAACTGGTAGAAGGTAATTATGTTTCCGGTTGGGATGATCCCCGGATGCCTACTATTTCAGGTATGAGACGAAGAGGATATACTCCTGAGGCAATTATAGATTTTCTTGAGAGGGTAGGAGTTGCGAAAAGAGATAATTTAATAGATGTAGCCTTATTAGAATTTACGGTACGTGATCATCTGAATAAAATTGCGCCAAGAGTTATGGCTGTAATAAATCCGGTTAAGATTGTAATAACTAATTACCCTGAAGACAAAGAAGAATGGGTAGCTGTAGAAAACAATCCGGAAGATTCTGATGCAGGATTTAGAGATATTCCTTTCACGCGTGAAATTTATATTGAAAGGGAAGATTTTATGGAAGAAGCTCCTAAAAAATTCTTTCGTTTAACACTTGGAGGTGAGGTAAGGCTAAAGGGGGCTTATATAATAAAAGCGGTAGAAGTTGAAAAAAATGAAGAAGGAGAAATACAAACCATATATTGTACCTATGATGAAGATAGTAAAAGTGGAAGTGGCAGTGAGGCTAGTTTGAGAAAGGTTAAAGGTACGTTGCACTGGGTTTCCGTAAAACATGGATTGCCCATTGAAGTGAGAATCTATGATCGTTTATTTAATGTGGAATCTCCCGACTCTAAAGATGACGAGTTTTTAGAATTTTTAAATCCGGATTCTCTTAAAATAGTTCATGGATTTGCTGAACCTAGTTTGTATGGCACAAAAATTGGAGATAAATATCAGTTTCAAAGATTGGGTTATTTTGCTGTAGATGATGATTCCAAAGACAATCAATTGGTTTTTAATCGAACAGTAACATTAAAAGATACTTGGGCAAAAATTAATAAATAGATATTAAATTATTAAAAAATGAGAAAGTTATTGCTATCTTTATTAATTGTGACTTCGTCATTAATTGGTCAGGGGCAGGAAGTAAGAACACCAGCAGCAAGTTTAAAATCTTCAGTAGAGCAAATGGTCGGACTTACTGATATTGAATTTGTTTATTCCAGGCCTAACAAAAAAGGAAGGGAAA
Source organism: Apibacter sp. HY039 (assembly GCF_004023655.1). NCBI lineage: Bacteria > Pseudomonadati > Bacteroidota > Flavobacteriia > Flavobacteriales > Weeksellaceae > Apibacter > Apibacter sp. HY039. The sequence continues at coordinate 493,186 of NZ_SAYM01000001.1, forward strand.
TATTTGGAGTTTTAGTTCCTTATGGTCAAGTTTGGAGAACAGGTGCTAATGAAAATACAACTATTAAATTTGGGGATGATGTAGAAATTGACGGTAAATCATTACCAAAGGGTAAGTATGCTTTATATACTATTCCTAATAAAGATACTTGGGAGGTGATTTTTTATTCAGATTCCGAAAATTGGGGTACTCCCAAAGAATGGAATGAAAGTAAAGTTGCTTTAAAAACAACCGTTCCCGTAAAAAAGATAAATCAGGTAGTTGAAACCTTTACTATAGGAATTAACGATCTTTCAGATAACTCAGGGCATCTTCAATTTGTTTGGGATCAAACATTAGTAGATGTACGATTTGATGTTCCAACTCAAAAAATTGCCAATGAAAGTATTAATGGTATTTTAGCAAATCCTAAAGCTGATGCGAATGCTTATTATGCTTCAGCTAATTATTTTCTTCAATCGAATGGAGATATGAAAAAAGCACTGAACTGGATTAATAGAGCCATTGATTTAAAACAAGGAGATTCTCCATACTGGTATTTTAGAGTTAAATCTCAAATTCAGGCAAAGCTTGGAGATATTAAAGGAGCAATTGAATCTGCTGAAAAATCTTTGGAAGGTGCTCAGAAAGAAGGGAATAAAGACTATATAAAAATGAATACAGATTCCATCAAAGAATGGAAAAAGATTCTTTAAACAATAATTATTTTTATAAAAAAGAGGCAGGTTTTTACTTGCCTTTTTTTATTCATTATATTGTATTAATTGAATATATTGTGTAGGTGTAATTCCTTCAATTTGTTTAAAAGCTTTGTTGAAAGTTGACTGATGTTTGAATCCTGCCGAGCTGTATATATACATTAATGTATATTTATTGTTAGTATTCCTGTTCAGTTCTTCTTTAATATAGTTTATTCGGAAAAGATTTATCAGAGTGTTAAAATTATAATCAGATTCCATGTTGATGGCTCTCGAAACATAAGATGGATTTGTATTTAATAAGGTAGCTAACTCGGAAATATTAAAATCTGGATTTTTCCAGGGCTCTTTCTCTTTCAGATAAATTAAAATTTCAGTATAAATATTTTTATATCTTTGTTCTTCACTCGTATTTTTTTTGTTAGTGTCTTCTTTGCTTGAATTGTTTGGCGATAGCATTTGCTGTTTTATCCAGATATAATAGGTTGAAAAAAGAACTAAATTAAATGCCCCTATAAGAGTAAATGCTTTAATTATATTTTTTTGACTATAAGTAAAAATAGGGAGAATGGGCTGGGCAATTTTAGAATAATTTAATAGAGTTACACTAATAAAGGTGACCGTTAGAATGCATATGCTTAATATAACTGCCTTTTTATAAGAGAATACAACAGATAAAGCTAAGGGTATAGTCATATACCATAAAAAAATATCAGTAACATCGTTGTATAGAAGAATCAATGCATGTAAAAACAAGTAAGATGTTATAACTAATACATATAAGTCAATCAGAAGCTTTATTGAATTTTCATTTAATCGAAATATAATTGCAAAACATATCAAATTTATCGCAAGACCAAATAAAGAAATTATAAATAGTAATTTGATATCTAAAACATAGTACAATATAGATACAGAAAATAATGTAAAGATAATTGTTAGTAGAAAATTTTGTGAAAATTTTTTTAACATATAATTATTCTCTTAATCTTATTAAATTTTTTAATGTGGTTCCTGCAAAAATATAAATATAAAATGATTGTATTAAAATTGTAATATTGAATAAATATTATTGTTTTTATTTTAATATTTTATTAATTTTCTTATTAGTGCACTTAAATTAGTATTCAAATATTGTGTTTTTTTTGTTATTCTGTATAAAAATTACAGATTACTACTTTTGTTAATTATTTGAAAATTTTTTTCCATTTTTGTATTGAATTTCTACTTAATTTAAATTTGTTTGCCAATTCTGAGTTGCTTAATTCATTTTGTTTTTGATAAATTAAGATTTTCATAATACTTTTATCGTCAAATGATTTCAACCGTTGATTTGATTTAATTGATTTTACGTTTGCAACTGGGAAAAGATATTCATTAAATTCAATGATATCTAAAGAAGTGTTAAGGTTGTTCAGTCTATTCAGAACTGTTGAATCTGTTAATTTTTCAGGACACTTTTTTTTAATAATATCAATAAAAATTTTTTTATAATTAGGTTTGGTCATTTTAATAGAGTTTTATTTTTGTTATTGATCACTAAATTGTTTATTTATCCATCTGTGGATAGTAGTCTTAGGTATTCCATACATATCAGTGATCTGTTTACAAGATAATTTTTTTTCGTTTACAAGGCTTAAGATGAAATCTTTTATTTCATCTGTGTAGATATTTTTTCTAAAATTTGGAAGTTTTGAAGATGAAAGATTGGTATTTTCTAAATTTTTAAGTAGTGGGGCATAAAGTATAATATGTTGGGTGTATATTCTGAAAAAGTCGTATTCTAAAAGTTTACACCATTTTAATAATATATTAGTGTCAATGCTGGTTGAGTTATAATACTCATGTATTTTCGCTTCCTCACATCCAAAGTATGTACAAATTCTTAATTCAGGTAATTGAAGTTCATCTACTCTGGATTTGATTAATTTGCCAATATTTATATTTTTGTAATCTAAATTCATTAGTTTTTTTAAGTGTTATTATAAATGAAGATTGTCAATCTTCATTTATAATAACATTTTAATATTAAAATTAAGTACTCAATTTAATGAGCAACTTTATATTCAACTAGAGTGTTTACAGAGTTTACTCTAAATGTATAGGCATCATTTAATACAACTCTCCCAGATATAGGTCCTCCGTACACTTGCCCTGTAGTCCCTGAATGCCCCCGAGTTCTTGCATGGTGTATTACTTTTAATGTAATAGTTACATCCGTTAAAGAATCTGGATAATTTGGAAATACAGATTGAGGAATGTCTATTGCGCCTGCAAGTGTTATATTAATCGGTGCACCTTTAGTAAATTCCGAATTCTGCATAATACCTCCATGATACCAAGTAGTTCCGTCATCATACGAGTAAACAATTTCCGATAGTACTGTTGGTCCGTGATCTTCAATATAACCATTAGCATAAGAACCTTGATTGTCATAAATAGTTTGCGAATATCCGGTCCAGGTTCCGTTTACAGAACCACTCAGCCAATATTCTTTTGTATTTCCATCAGGGTATGAAATTGAAGAAAGATAATCACGGATTACATTAGTATATTGACCGGCAGTTCCAGCAGCACCTGTTGCAATCGATTCAATATTAGGATATACCGTACCATTTATAAATATAAAAGTAAATAGTTTTTGAGGGAAATTAGTAGTAATTTTTATGATATCACTATCAGTACCCAGTTTTGCCTTCTGGTAACCAGGAGTAGTATAATCGCTACCATCTGTTTGTTCTTTACAACTTGTATCGTTAGGTATCAATATAGCATTCATTTGTACACATCCGCCATAAGTTGTAGTATATGTGCTATTTGAACCTCCTCCATAAGGCATAAAGGGAGTATTTAATGATTTTGTATTTGTACCTAGCTCTGTATAACTGTCTACAGTAGTTGAAGAAGTAAAATATTTACTTTCATATTTTTGGCCGGCAGCATTTAAAATACTTATCGTTTTTGTGTCATTGTTAAACTCAATGGGTTGGTCCCCTGCAAGTACTTCCAACCGTTTAAAATCTCTAATAGTATAGGGTAATGTTCCACTAGTCGGAGTTAGTTCTAAAGAAGCCTTACCACTGGGCGTTACAATACTAGGATCAGTCGAAATTAAAACTTGCGATAAAGCTGAATTGCATAATATTGTAGAAGTTACAACATTGCATATTAGTAATAGTATATATTTTTTCATGTCTTTTTAAATTAATTATACTTTACCCAATTATTGGAGGCCATAACTAAATAATTAGGGGTCCAGGATAAAGGGGTATTTAAAACTGTAGTAGGAAATCCATTACTCCCATAAGTAACGCCATCCATGAAAGATGGAGCATCCGGCATCAATTTGTATTTTAGTTTAAATATGTAGTTTCCAGATTTTAGTATAGTTACAGCTCCACATAGGTCAACGATTATATTATTCCCTTTAAAAGCTTTAGTGTAAGCTTTTATATTTTTTTGGTTGGCAACTCCATATTTATTGTAATAATTAGATACGCTTAGCTCTTCTCCATCAGGATCTACAATAAAAAGTTCATACTGAACATACATATAATTCTGAATTATAATATAAGAATCATTACCCATTCTATATCTACCATCTTTTTCCCCAGTAGCTACGGGAATATCAGAAACCTGAATTGAGAATACAAATGGGGAAATAGCTTCTTCAGCTGATCTGAAGGCTATGCTTGCTGTATTATTACCATTTAAATCGTTTGGAAATTCCTGATAATCAGCTGTAGGTGAGGTAAATGAAATTCCTTTAGTACTTTGAGCTCCCTGATAAGTAGTGTCTCCGGAATTTATTCCATCTGCATAAAATGAGTAAGTAGCCGTAGACCTTTTGCTTAAAGTTGGTCCTAGAAATACGGTACCATTAACTTTTTCAGTAGTTTCTGTTATGGGTGTATCAGGTCTAAACCAAAGTTGTTTTCCTGCACTTTTAGTTATATCTGTATTTAATCCGTTCAGAATTAAAACTTCGCCATCCCTTGTTGCAGTAATTTCTAGCTTATATGTAGCATCTGTTTGATTAACTCCTAGCTGCCCATTTGCAAATACAGTAGCTAAAAGTAATGTTGTAAAAATATTCTTTTTCATCATTGATCATTTATTTGGAAAAGTCGTCATAATAAACACTAATGTTATAGCTGTAGCCATGTTCATCATAATTAGTATTGATGTTTGTAGAACCTAAATAAGTTTCATTAGTACATCCGTTACCATATAAAAGTAATACTCGGTAAGTTCCGGGAGGTACATTTTTAACAACTCCAGTTGAAAATCCGCTTCCGGAGGTCATAGAAGCTAATCGTGTAAATTGTGCCATAATTCCCGTATGAGGAACAGTATTACCACCTGTAATAACCTCTCCGTTTTTATTGTAAAGATTCCCTAAATTATCAGCTAAAACAGCTGCATATTTTGTGCAGGGAGCATTTCGTATTACATCCATAACTCCAGGATTCGTTGCATATACGTTATTAGCCAGATTAAATGTTATAAAAACGTCTGTAGTTGTTTTGAGGGTAAATGTTTCTGAAAAAAAATCATTCCATGTTGTATTAGATCCTTGCCCTCTCATATAGTACAAAGTAGCATTTGGATAAGTAAACCCGGACTGATAAGTGTAGGATGCTCCAAAAGAGGGAGATGAATTTGCCTGGCTGGCACTATTAGGCCATGTCCATCCAAGTAAGCCATGTGTGTTAACTCCATAATAACTTGGAGTAGCACCTAAAGAAGCATTTGCATTTTGCCATCCAAAATGGGGAACAGATACACAATTGGTGCAAGGAGGAATTGCATAGTGATTTGTTACCGAATTAAAAACAGTTAATGGAAAGGTTCCGGATTGTTGGATCTCATCTAATCCTAATAAATAATGTTGTTTAGTTGCATCGTATTGAGTTACTTTTATTCCAGTAAATCTCATTACAAAATCTTCTGACGGATTATTACTTTCATCCTTATTTCCCTCTATAGTTAAAACAGAGTTACTGTCGGGACTTTCAGTTCCTAACCCTACTTGAGAATAGCAAATCAGGAACATACAGCAAAATATTGCCGATGATACGATTTTTTTCATAATAGTTAATCTTTATAAGTTATACAATTTATTATAATAGGAGCTATAAAACCTTTATGAACAATTGATATAAGGAGTTGGTTTTTATATGCTTCCTGAAATAAATTTTATTTTAATGCTAATTTGAGGCATTTAGTAAAAAGAAATTAAATAAGAGAAGTTTAAAACAATAATTAACTAAATTTATGCAAGTAATTTTAAATGAGATCTATATATAAACTTAAAACAGTATTTAATTTAATTACTTAATTATGCTACCTGTAAAAAAGTTCAAAAGCTTATAGTGTTAATAAGAATTTCAAATCTTTTAATTTATAAATGAAATTAATTTTTAAAAAATTATTATTTGTTAAGATTATTTGCAATTCAGAAAATTTGTCTGTTATTAATAAATAGGTCTGATAATTGTCAATACAATTGTCAAATCCAATAAATGAAAAAGATTTCAATAAAAAAAGAAGCAATAATTATACCCTTGTTACTAATATTAGTAATATGGGCTGTTTTCTTTATTCAGTCATTTATAGGGTTACGTGAATGCTATGGTATAATTCCTTTAAGTTTTAAAGGTCTAAGAGGGGTTTTATTAGCGCCATTGTTTCATGGTAGTTTTCAGCATATATTTAATAACTCTATTCCATTGCTTGTTCTTACATTTTTAATATTTCAATTTTATGATAAATTAGCTTATTTTGTATTAGTTAATGGGTGGATATTTTCTGGTCTGGTAGTTTGGATGCTTCCGGATTTTGCTTTCGCTAATTCATCAATACTAAGTTGTCATATAGGTGCCAGTGGAGTTATTTATGTCTTGGCTTTTTTTTTATTTTTTAGCGGAGTGTTTAGGAAGGAAAGAGCGCTTAGGGCAGTCTCTTTAGTTGTTGTTTTTCTATATGGAGGTATTGTTTGGGGAGTATTACCTCAGGAGTTTTTTGGAATTCAGACAGAAAATAAAATTTCCTGGGAAAGCCATTTGTCTGGTGCTTTAATTGGTTTTATTCTGGCTTTTCTTTTACGGAAAACAGGACGCCTTAAGCATAAGTCCTCATGGGAAAGAAAAGAATACGATTCTTTAGCTGATGATGAGCTATGGGAAAGGTATAAGGAAGAGTATCCGGAAGAATTTGATAATAATTATCTGAATAATAGTATGAATAAAGATTTAAAAGATTCTAATAATATAAATATTTGCGATTGTAAATCAAAGGACCAAGGGAATGATTTAAAAAGTACAGACTCTAAATAAACCAGACTTTAATTTTAAATACTTCATTTGATAAATATTTGTACTCAACCTGCAGGTTATTGGTATCGCAAATAGATTTTACAATGTTCAATCCTAAACCGGAAGAATCTTTAGATTTATTGTTGTATACAAACCTGTTGAATAAATTTTCGTCAGAAGGGATATAATTACAGCTGTTTTCTATTAAAAGGTAATTCTCCTTAGCTTCAATAATTATAAAACCACCATTAAAATTATGTTTAATTGAATTGTTTATAAGGTTAGATACCAGAATTTCTGATAATTCAGGATTAATTTCTGAATAAAAAGATTTTAAATCGTAATTCAGTGAAATATCTTTAATATCAATTAATTCCTGGAAATCTTCAATGAAATTTTTAACTAATTCAGGAATGTTGATGCTTTTTTTAGAACTAAACTGATTATTATTAATCTTATTAATTAGAGTTAAAGAATGTGTGATTTTCGAAAGTCGGTTTACAGCCCGTAGCATTGCTTGTATATCTTTAGCCTGCTCTTTATTTTTAAACGCATTATCTTGAATAAAATGTTCAAGTTTAGATTTGATAATAGACAAAGGCGTTTGCATTTCATGAGAAGAATCTTCTATGAATTTTCTGGAGTTTTCATAGTCCTGATTAATTTTTTTTACCATTTGCATGATCACTTCATTCAGTTTGTCAAATTCTTTAATTCCAGGATCTGTAAGTTTTAGAACTGTATTAGCCTTTAAGTCATAATGATCCAGTTTAGATAAATTTTTATAAAAAGTATTCCAGATATTCCTTTTCATATAAAAATTAATAAAAAAAGAAAATAATACAAATAATAAAAACAGTACCATTAAAGAGGATACGATTACAAACATCATATCGTTGGACTTGAGCATTTGACGATTAATAGTTACTACGTACCAGTGATTATCGTAGTAAATAGGAAAATGAAGCTGTCGGTAAGAGTATTTTTCTCCCGATATAGGATTGTATATTATGGTATCATTAATATACTCAGGATGCATTTCCGGGTTTTCAATCGGTTCGGAATCTATACGAGAAGGTAGTATAGAGCTAGGAAAAGTAGGAAGGGTTTTATAATCTTTAACATAACGTTCAATTTTAGCCTTATAATCATAAAGAACCTTATCAGCAGAATAATTTATAAAAAACTCAAAAATAAAATAATGCGAAATGCATCCAAGAATCATGACAATAAAGACTCCTAAGATGAAATGTCTGCGTATAACCTGACTTAATTTCATTCTTCAGAAAATATGTATCCTATTCCGTAAACACTTTTAATATAATCATTACAGCCCTTATCAATAAGTTTCTTTCTGAGATTTTTTATATGTGTATAAATAAAATCAAAAGAATCAGCAGAAATACTCATATCATCCCCCCATAAATGTTCAGCAATAATTTCTTTACTAAGTACTTTTTCTTTATTCATCATAAAAAATAATAACAAGTCGTATTCTTTTTTAGTCAGAATTATTTCTTGATTATTAATCAGAACTTTGCGGCTGTCAAATATAATTGTAATTTCATTAAATAGTAGTTCATTACTTCCTTCCAGTCCCCTTCTTCGTATAATAGATTTAATACGTGCATTCAATTCAGATAAATGAAAAGGTTTTGTAAGGTAATCATCGGCTCCTATATCTAAACCTGTAAGCTTATCATCCAGTGAGTTTTTTGCTGAGATAATAATAATGCCAACTTTAGAATTATTTTTTTTTAATGATCGGATAATATCTAAACCGCTGCCATCTGGTAAAGTGATGTCAACTATAACGCAGTCATAATTATAAAGATGAATTTTTTCTTCCGCATGATTGTAATCTGAGGCAGTTTCAACTGAAAAACCTTCGGATATTAATAATTTGACAATTGAATCTTGAAGATCAATTTCATCCTCAATTAATAATAATTTCATAGTTTAAATTTACAATTTTATGTATCATATGGAATAAAAAAATAAGATAATTCAATTAAATTAAGCTAAATATTTATATGATATTATTGAGTAAAAATAAGAATAATAGTGAATAAGTAAAATTTTTTTATTTACACCTCTTTTATCTTGCTGGTTGTAAGCTTAATACAATAAACCAACCTTAATGAGATAAGATCTTCAGGATTACTTCAGATTTGGTTAATAGATTTGTATACTAATTTAAAATAAAAATAACTGTATGCAGGTAAATAAAATCATTTTAGTCTTTTCTATTATGGTAAATTTAATTGTAAATGGTCAAAATCGTATTGAAATGCAAAAAGCAGAATACTTCTTTAAACATAAAAAATACTATGAATCCATGGTTATTTTAAAAGAATATTTAGTAAAATATCCTGATGATATTTATGCTAATTGGCTGGGAGGTCAGGTAGCCTATGAATTAGGAAATGTTAAACTCTCCAAAGCCTTATACAGAAAAGCAATAGCTAATAAGTTAGATGATAGGGAACTAAGATTCAATTTTGCACAAACTTTATATAATTCAGCTAGTTTACAAGAAGCAGAATCAGAATTAAATTATCTCTTAAAATCTGATATTAAAGATTTTATCTATACAGAAGCAAATCTGATGTTAGGATATATAAATTTATGGAGAAATGACTTTGATAAAACTAAAATCTACATAAAAAAAATTAAAGAATTTGAGCTTGAAAATAAAGCTGTAAAAGAATTAGAAAAACAACTCCAAATTTCATCAAAGCCATATCTGAAAATTAATTTTGACTATACCTCAGATAACCAGGTTTTAACAACATATTCTGAATTAGTAGAAGCAGGCATTCATAAAAATAAATATTTTAACCCCAAATTACGCGTTGAAAATCAAAATTTTAGTACCGATAAGCAAGTAGCTACCATTAGAATCGGAAATACATTTTATGTTGATAAATCCAGATTTATTATATATTCTGATTTAGGAATTTCCCAACATTTTTCAGAATCTACAGGCTGGCTGGGTGAATTAAACATTAAAAGGAAAATAGGCAGACATTTAAATTTAGCAGCCGCAGTTAGCAGGTTGCCTTACACATATACCTTACGAAGTACACAAAATCAAGTATTTGAGAATATTTTATCAGGATCTGTAGAATACGAAAATAAACAGATATTTTCAATAAAAGCAATTTATCAACTTAAATTTTATAAAGATAATTATATAAACAGTTGGGGAGGCTGGGTTTTAAGCAGGCCAATTAACATAAATAAAATTCAGATAAAAGCAGGATATGGTTTCAGTTTTTCTGATTCTAAAACTATATTATATTATCCACAAACAACTTCAAATTTAATCAACAGCTGGGGGGAAGTAAAAGGAATATATGACCCTTACTTTACTCCTAAACAACAAATTACTCATTCAATATTAGGTGTTATAAGCGTTTCTTTAACTCCCAGCTTTATATTGGATATATCCGGAAACTATGCATTTAAAGCCCAAAATGAAAGCCCGGTTGTTTTTGGTGGTGTTAATGCCGAAGGTCAATATGTTTTTCAGAGATATTATTATACAGATAAAAATCTGCCTTTTAGTTTAAAAGCCGGATTAAATTATAAAATTTCTGAAAATACAGTACTAAGTGGAAATTATCAATATCAGGAAAACTCATTTTATAGTCAGGATAAAGCTGGTATAACATTTTATTATAGATTTTAAATATATGAGAACCTCATTGCATAACGATTTGTGGAAAAGTAAAAACGCTAAAAACGTTAGTAAATTTAGTCGGTTTATTTTACTGGTGCTAACCCTTACGGGAATATTGCTGATGATTAATTTGGGTGAATGGTGGTTTACCGAGTTTCATGTTGCTTATACATTTTTATTTGTAATATTAAGCACTTTTTTCTGGTATGAAATGATTCGAATCATACTTATCTGGATAAATTATTTACGGATAAATAAACCAGTAATAGTACCTGAACCTAAAGAAGGATTGTCTGTTGCGGTTTTCACTACGAGTGCTCCTGGTGAACCAATTTCAATGTTTGAAAATACGTTCAAAGCATTACAAAACCTAGAATATCCACATACCACATACTTATTGGATAGTACACAGGACGAAAACTTCAAGATTCTTGCTGAAAAATACAAGATAGTATTTATGGATTTATCTAATATTCCAGGAGCCAAAGCAGGAAAGGTTAATGAGGCTCTAATAAGAACTCACGAAGAATTCATTTTAATATTAGATCCTGATCATATAGTTTTTTCAAATTTTTTAAACCAGACCCTTGGATTTTTTGAAGATGATAATGTAGGATTTGTTCAGGTTAGTCAAGGATATTATAATCAATATCGTTCTTTTGTGGCAAAAGGAGCAGCAGAGCAAACCTATACATTTTATGGACCTACACAGATGGGCTTTTTTGGCTACGGAGGGGCAGTGGCCATAGGTGCAAATTGTACGTTTAGGCGTAAAGCTCTGGAGAGTATCGGAGGACATGCTCAGGGACTGGCGGAAGATTTACAGACGTCCCTGCGAATTCATGCTCAAGGTTGGAAATCTGTATACAACCCGGTGATTGTTAGCAGAGGATTAGTTCCGGAAGATTTTGGTTCGTTTTGCAAACAGCAATTAAAATGGGCACGAGGTGTTTTTGAAGTTCTATTTGAAGACTTACCTCAAGTTGCCGGTAAATTTACTTTTTGGCAGAGAGTATCGTATTTTTCAATCGGAACTTATTATTTCTGTGGACTTACAACCTTTTTCTTTATACTGGTTCCACTGCTTTATTTCTTCGCATATATTATTCCGGCTAATATGGTTTTTTCTGAATTTCTTGTGAAATTTATACCCATACTAGCTATAGCCATCATAATTTATGCATTTGCGCAGAAATATTTATGCGATCCCGTTACTGAACGAGGGTTTCATTGGAGAGGAATGATTCTTAAATATGCTTGTTGGCCAGTATTTACGTATGCTTTCCTTTTAGCTTTGCTTAATAAGAAAATTCCTTACATACCAACAGCTAAAACAGCACAAAATCAATTTTTTACCCCTTTTGTTAAACCCCTGTTTCTATACTGCATTTTTTTTATACTTGGAGTTACCCTTATTTACATTGGCAGAAGATATTATTTACCGGAAAGCGAACTCTATCTAACTATACAGGAAACCTGGGGAATGGTCGCGTTCTCTTTTATTGCATTCCTTCAATCAATTTTAGGAATTATGGCTGCGTTGGAAGCAATTTTTCTAAAAGAAGATAATCCTTGGGAGAAAATCAATATTACTAACAATAAAATCGAAATAATATGAAAACTTTAATTCTTGCAGGTGGTTTTGGAACCAGACTAAGTGAAGAAACAGATTTAAAACCTAAACCTATGATTCAAATAGGAGCCTATCCGATTCTTTGGCATATAATGAAAATTTATTCCAGGTATGGATTTGATGATTTTGTTATCTTATTAGGTTACAAAGGAAATGTAATCAAGGAATATTTTGTGAATTATTTTATGTATAACAGTGATATAACCATAGATGTGTTTAATAATCAGGTAGATATATTAAATAATAAATGTGAGAAATGGAAAATTACTTTATTAGATACAGGGTTAAACTCAATGACAGGAGGTAGAATCCTACAAGCAAAAGATACGGTTGGAGATGAACCATTTATGCTTACTTATGGTGATGGGGTAGGTGATGTTAATATCAAAGATTTATTAGCATTTCACAACAGTCATGGAGGAGCTTTGACGATGACTACCGTACAGCCCGAAGGTCGTTTTGGTGGCGTTGATTTTGAATCAGAAAAAGGAAATGTTAAAAGTTTTGTAGAAAAGCCTATAGGCGATGGGGGATGGATTAATGCAGGATTCTTTGTATGTGAACCTAAAATTTTCGATTACATAACTGATGGTCCATCAACGATATGGGAAAAAGAACCGTTAGAAAAATTAGCAGAAGACGGTGAGCTTTATGCCTATAAACATAAAGGATTTTGGAAACCAATGGATACACTTAGAGATAATAAGCAGTTAAATGAAATGTGGCAAAATAAACAAGCAGCATGGAAAATATGGTAAATTATAAGTCACTTTTCGGAGGAGTTTATAAAGGTAAAAAGGTACTGGTTACTGGACATAGCGGATTTAAAGGATCCTGGCTTGTCCTGTGGCTGCAAAAAATGGGCGCAGATGTCTACGGATTTTCACTTTCACCAGAATTTGAAAATGCTCATGTAAATTTGTTGAATCTTTCAATAAACGAGCATATTGGAGATATAAGAAATTTCGAAGTTCTCAAAAAGTATATTAAAGAAATTCAGCCAGAGCTGGTTTTTCATCTAGCAGCGCAAGCTTTAGTAAGAGAATCATATGTCCATGTTGTTGACACATTTTCGACTAATGTAATGGGGACTTTACACCTTTTGGAAGCCTGTAGGCAGGTTAGTTCAGTTAAAGGTATTATTAATGTTACGAGCGATAAATGTTACGAGAATAAAGAATGGATATGGGGATACCGGGAAAATGATCCGATGGGGGGATATGATCCTTATAGTGCATCTAAAGGCTGTGCAGAATTAGTAACCTCTTCCTACAGAAATTCTTTTTTTAAAAATTCAGAATACAAAAAGAAACATGAGGTTTTGTTGGCTAGTGCAAGAGCCGGAAATGTAATTGGAGGAGGAGATTGGGCACATGACCGATTAATACCGGATATGGTTAAAGGGGTTATGCAGAATGAACAGGTTAAAATTAGAAATCCTAAAGCAACCCGTCCCTGGCAACATGTCCTGGAGCCATTGAGTGGATATTTGACTTTGGGGTGGAGGCTATTATTAGAAGACGATAGCTTTGCCGAAGGATGGAATCTGGGGCCTGAAAGTAAAAGTAATCTGTCAGTAGAAGATCTGATCTTTTTGTGTAAGAAAGAGTGGAACTCAATTAATGTTCAGTACAATGAAAATTTAGCAGATCACCATGAAGCTAATTTGTTAATGCTGGATTGTTCAAAAGCTAATAAAATTATGAAATGGTATCCGGTTTGGGAAATAAAAAAAACTATTAATAAAACTGTAGGATGGTATAAAGATTATTATTTAAAAGGAAAGATTAACACTGAAGAAGATTTACAAGATTATATTACTGATGCGCATAAAAATAATATTATATGGACATAATGAGCCTTAAAGGAAAGAAAATATTGGTTACCGGTGGTAACGGATATTTAGGAAAACATTTAGTTTCAAAATTACTGCAAGAAGAGTCCGAAATATTTATTTTTTCTTTACAAGACAACAATGCTAGTAACCATTTCAAAGTAGATATTTCAGATTATAAACAAGTGGAAGAAGCATTAGGATGCTTAAATCCTGATATAATTTATCATTTGGCTGCCAATATAGACAGAAACAGGGATTTTGGTCAATATGAAGCTATAGTAGAATGCAACTTAAACGGAACATATAATCTTTTGAAAGCTTTGAAGAACGGTACCTATCAAAATTTTATATTTACTTCAAGTAGTGAAGTTTATGGCGATTTTAATTCTCCTTTTATAGAAGAACAAGCTGTTTATCCAGCTTCTCCTTACTCTTTAAGCAAAGTATATGCAGAAAATTTGATCCGTACCTTCAGTACTATTCACGATAAAAATTATACTATTTTGAGGATTTTTAATTTTTTCGGAAATGATATGCCGGAGAATTTTTTTATACCACAACTCATTAACACATTAAAAAGAAATGAAGATTTTCTGATGACAGAAGGAGAACAGATACGAGACTTTCTTTATGTTGAAGATGTGGTTCAGGCTTTACTAAAATGTTCATTAAACAAAGATGCATATCGTGAAACATTTAATGTTTGCAGCGGAAATGGAGTTTCTTTAAAAAGTTTGGCTCAACTGGTCACTGATAAAATATCCACCCAAGGAAACGTTCGGTTTGGAGCAATTCCCTACAGGGAAAATGAAATTTGGGAAATGGTGGGTAGTAATGCAAAAATCAAGAACAAATTAGGGTTTTCAATAAAATTCAGTTTGGAAAATGCCCTTGAAGAGTGCTTAAAAAATTACTAATGATGAAAAATTTTCTAAAAAAAATAAGTCGTATTTTATATTTTAGCCTTGCGCTGGTTATAGCCTTTTGTTTAACATATGCTATATCATCTATCAGTGAAAAATCAAAAGGTCCCTTCACCACTTTATTCGATAGAGTAGAGGAAGCAATTAATGGAGTTGAACATCAGATTATTCTCAATAAAAGGGAGAAACATCGAAATAGTGAATTTAAGTGGTTTGCTAAATATAAAAATGATAAACAAAAATTAATAAAACCTAAATTTATATTGTTAGGAGCTTCAGATGCAAGTAGTAAAAATTCATTTGAAAATATAATAAACTTAGAAGATTCGTTAAAGATTAGCTTTCCATTAATACACATCTTTTCTGCCTGGGGAAGTAAACCAGAGCAGCAGTTTCCTGAAGCATCGGTAAAAGCTATATACGAGCTAGGATCTATCCCTGTCATAACCTGGGAACCTTGGATTAGTGATTTTGATGAAAAAGCATATAATTTGAAACCTTTAAAGGAAAGACAAGATCGTTCCATGCTGGATGTTTCTGAAGGAGTGTACGATAGCTACGTAAAAGAATGGGCAATAAAAGCAAAAAAGTTTGGTCATCCGGTGTATATAAGATTTGGTCATGAAATGAATGATCCTTACCGTTATCCTTGGGGGCCGATGGGGAAAAATCGCCCATCTGATTATATAAAGGCATGGCAGCATATTCATAAAGTTTTTTCACAACAGCAAGCAGATAATATTATCTGGGTTTGGAGTCCACATGTTGCCTATACCCATATTGATAACTATTATCCTGGAGATGCCTATGTAGACATCGTCTCAACGGGAATACTCAATTACGGAACGGTAGCTATATGGAGTAAATGGTGGTCTTTTGATGAACTTTTTGGTAATCATTATGAAGAGCTGGATAAGTTTAAAAAGCCGATAATGATTTCAGAATTCGGATCACTCGAAGATGGAGGAGACAGAGCACATTGGTTTGCTGATGCCCTTCATAGACTTCCAGAAAAATATCCTTCAGTAACATCTATCATTTTTTACCATTATCCGGAAGATCATACTGTGACAAACAGGATTGTTAACTGGCAAATTAAAAAAGATTCAGAAGCATTAAAAGCAATAAAAAAAGAATTTAAAGATATATTGAAATTTAATTTAGAAGAAAAAAAATACTGATGGATTAAATGATTATAAATCAAATACTGATCGTCTCTTTGTTTTTATATTATCTTTTAACCAGAGGAAAAAAGCGCCAATTAAATATATCGCAAAAATACCTCCTAATGTAATAAAAGATAGATATATAAATAACAATCTGAGTTTTGATGCTCTTATTCCGAATTTTTCAGAAACACGGGAAATTACTTCAAAACCATTAGCTTCTAAAAAAGTTCTCAATTTTTCAATCATAATTGAGGAATAGTTTAATTTTAACAAATCTATAAAATACTCAGTTTCAAAGCAAATAAAATTAACAAGGTGTTTTAAAATTAATTCTTAATCCTTATCTAATGTATAAGCTATTAAACGTTGAATTTCCGGAATTCTTTTTTCAGATTTTAAAGTCAAAGTGTTATAAGGATTCTTCGGAAAGACTACGGATGTTATTGAGGTTTCTCCTTTATTCACAAATAACTCGACAGAAGCCTTATCAAGAAATAGATTAATTGTAATTATTTCTTGTGTTGCAAATGGTGCGTGAATGGTAGTTATAAAGTCTGAACTGAAATTAGTAATTCCGCTTTTAGAACGATCCATATATATACGGTTTTCATTTATAAGGAAAAAATAAATAATATTTTCTCCCAGGTCGTTGGAAAGTGAAATTTCAAATTTTGATGAGGTTTGTAACTTTAAGACTAGCTCTATCTCTACACACCCCTGAGAATCTTTAGGTAATTGGTAGGAAACTGAGGGCTGAGTAATATTTTTTAATTCATACTCTGTAACTGATTTTCTTAATTTTTTAACAGCATGAATAGGATATGATGCAATAGCTAAATGAATGCCATTATTAAATAACCTTAAATTTCGAGGCAGGGTCATTGCGTTTTTAAAATTCACCGAAGGAACCAGATTTGCATATTCCCAGTTACTCATCCATCCGATAAACAATATTTCCTCATTCAGAGTATTATTCCAGCATACACCTGCATAATTATCTTTGCCATAATCCAGCCACAAAGGATAGGGAAGATCTAAAGGCGTAAACTTATTCCCATCAAAATTTCCAAGAAAATATTGAGTTGCACTTCCTCCGTTAGGACCTCCCGGGTTAATGCTCACAAGAAGCACCCAAAAAACTCTATCTTCAAAAAGTAAAGGAAACAAATCAGGGCATTCCCAAACGCCATCATGAGCACCTACATCTTGTCCGAATTCACTCAACTTAGACCAGGTTTTTAGATCAGTGGAACTATAAAAACGTATAGCTTGACTGGTTGCTAAAGACATAATCCATCGTTTGCTGGCCTTATGCCAGAAAACTTTAGGGTCTCTGAAATCAACCAAAGAAGAATCTGAAAGTACAGGATTATTAGAATATTTACTAAATGATTTACCATTATCTAAACTAAAGGCTAAATTTTGGGTTTGAATTTCTCCGCTATTTGTATATATAGCAATTAAGGCATTATTACCAAAACCTGCCGTATTATTGACATCAACTACAGCACTTCCAGAAAAAATAGTTCCCCTCTCATCGGGAGAAAGTCCTTCAGGTAAATGTTCCCAGTTAAGTAAATCTTGGCTTACAGCATGCCCCCAGGTCATATTCCCCCAGGTGGTTCCAAACGGATTAAATTGATAAAAAAGATGATAGTATCCTTCGTAATAAACCATCCCATTGGGATCATTTGCCCATCCGTAATATGGAGAAAAGTGATATCGTGGGCGATAAGGCTCATCATAATTAAAATCGAAGTTGTTAGCGGTAGTTATTTTTAAATGACTGGAATATTGTTCATTAATTTCATTTAATAGGATCGATATTTTGTGACCGGTAAATCTTTCTATGTTTACCGGAATCCAATAGTCAACCTGCGTTAAGGCTAAACGTGCACTTAAAGGAAAAATAATTTGGTTACCATCAATTTCAAAATAAATTTTTATTTCGGGAGCACTATTTTCAATAGGTAGTAAGAGAAATTTATCAGAAGTATTTATGTCTATTGTATGTATCATATACTTTTTTAGTGTTTTTTCTATGAATCATCAAAATATGTTCCTCTTTTAATCGATTTTAAAAATTTAAATAAAAAAATAATAAAGTAATATTAAAAAGAGCCCCGGAATTTTCCGGGGCTCTTTTATGAGCTTATATAGCTGTTTTTTTATGTAAATTAAAATTTAACTAGTACACCTCCCATAATCTGAGCACCTAAAACTTTATAACCCTGAAATCTCTCATAATTTTTACTAAACAGATTATTTCCGTTAATAAAAACAGAGAATTGGTCAATAATTTGATAAGACGCAGATAAATTCAAATCAACATAGTTATCAAGTGAAATAATTCCTTCATAATAATTAGAAGTTGTAGGATCGTAATAGTAATAATTACTTTTTCTGTCTCCTACTAAAAATAGTTTAGCATTAAGTCTAAGTTTATCTCCTAAAGTTTTATAGCCTCCATCAATACCTATCTTTATTCTGGGAAGATGATAAGCTTCTTTTAAGTTTTCCATATCGTAATGGTTAAATTCACCGTCAAGTCCCAGATATAGATCTCCATTTAAAAAATATTGCATAGAACCTCTAATCGTGAAGATGTTTCCGTCGTCATAGATAGCACTGAATGTATTAAGCCTGTTGTAAGCTTTCAGAGATGTAGCAGTCACATCATAAGGAGAGCGAACGTAAACTAAAAAGTTTTCAACTTTACTGAATGAAGTTTCAGCTTCATATTTAAAATTTTCACCAACATCCCCTTTGATTCCGGTATATATTTTATATAAAGTATTGGTCGGTCGCAATGTTTGATTAGATAACAAATAAGGATTACTTTGAGATAACTCAGCCATATTATTAAGTTTAAGTCCTCCATCTATACCTGCATAAAATTTTAACTCTTTAAATGCATGAAAAAGAAATTCAGCCTTTGGGTGGAAAAAGAATTTGGTATTGTTGCTTTCCAACTCACCATTATAGGCAATGTTTCCACCAATTTTAAGGTAGGAACCCTGACTGAAAATTCTCAGTACAGGAGAAAATCCTGCAGTTAAGTAGGAATATTTATTTTCAGTATCCAGTCCAAAACGTGTGTTAGTATAGTTAAATAAGACATCGGCTTCTACAGCAAAATTTAATCCGGGAAGCATTAAAGACGCACTTTCGTCACTTTTTGCCAGCTTAGCCTTTATATCAACAAAGCTCTCTTTCGAACCGAATTTATCCCACCAGTATCCTGTTTGTAAAGATGCCTTATCCAGATAGTTGTTAGAGTATAGGTCATAATCGGATTTAAATGTAATTTTATTTGTATTTTGTTTTAAATCCATGTCTGGAGTAGCAAACAACTCAGGGATATTGAGTCCATAATAATTGGAGCCATTGTATAGATAGTTTCCAGCTAAATGTAATTTTCCTGTTTTTAACTTTAATTCATAAAATGCTTCGGCATCAATGGTCGAGGAAGATGTTTTCCAATCATATTTATTTTTGGGTCCATCAGTTGACAATGCGGAAAATTTAATACCTACTCTGTTATTATCTATAGGATAACTGACGTAAGCATCTGCAAGGAGGGTATTACGATTTCCATATCCGATTTTCGCATAATTATCATAATATGTTTCTTTGAAGTCCGTATTAAGAGGTTGTGGAGGGAGTTGTGAGGTTTGAAACTCAGAAGCTGCGGGTACATCAACAATTGAATACTGAAGTGTATCAACTGGTTTATCATCTGTTTTTTCGGAAGGAGGGTATCTCTCCGGATTAGTTTTTTTCTTTTGAATATTTTTAACATTCACTTCCGGTTGTTTCTTTTTTCCTACATTTAGTACTTCTTCTTTTATTTGTGAAAAAAATACTAAAGGAGAGACCAGAAATGAAAGAGTGAATAGTGTTTTATAATGAGTATTCATAAAATTACGTTCTAAGATGAATCAAGTTTATTTTTTTATTTTGGTTAATGCAGCTTGTGCTTCTTCAGTAACATCCGGAAATTCCTTATAATTATCAATTATCTGTTCCAGAATGTAAGTAGCCTGATAATTATCTTTAAGGTTATAATAGTTATCACTCATAATTAATAAAGCTTTAGCACCCCAGTACTGTTGATCTGACAACTTGGAAGTCAGAGTAAAGACCAGAGTGTTACTTGCATCATATTTTTTATCTTTATTTTTAAACATTGCATTATAATATAGTGCTTCAGCTTTAACTGCATTATTTTTAGATGTTTCCAGAGTAGTAAATAAATTACGGGCTTCTTTAGTCTTTCCTGTAAAGTATAAGCTTCTGGCTTTTATAAGATTAGCTTGTTCCATCACAGTTGCCGGATTTTTTGAATTTCCCAGCACCCGTGTCGCCATATCATTGGCTTTAGAGTATTCTTTATTATCAGAATAAATATACATTAATTCTAACTCGGCATAAGATTTATACGAACTATTGTCAGTTATGCGGTATAGATTTTCAAGATAAGCTTGCGCTTCTTCCTGTTTTTCCTGTTTTAAGAAGATTTGGGATATACGAACTAAAGCTTCCTCCTGGTTTTCATTGGCTACAGAAGCTACAGGTTTAAGTTGATTTAAAGCATTCTCTGTCTGATTTAACTGAAAATAACTTTCTCCTAAATAATATCGTGAAGTAATTTCCCGACTGGTATCCGGATATTTTTTCAAAAAAGTTTCGAAATTTTTTGCGGATGCTGCATAGTTCTTATTCAAAAACTCTTTTTGGGCGGAAATGAAAGTGATTTCTTCAGCATCTGATTTTGTAAGTGTATATCCTTTTTGTTTAACCCAATTTTCATATTCCGAACTTCTACCACTATCTATAAACGATGATTTAGCTCCGTTAACCGCTTGTTGTGCATAAAGCGTTTTAGGATATTGATCTGCGATACGGCTGTATTCGGAAATTGCTCTATCATATTGTTTAAGACCTGAGTAATTATCTGCTTTATTTAAATATGCACTTGCAACTAAATCGTTGTTCTGAGATATATCAATTACTTTTTGAAAGTAACTATTTGAATTTGTATAATCTTCCACGTCAGCATAAGCTGTTCCCAATTCAAAATACGCATCCGTTAATTTATCACTCTTAGGATAATTTTTGATAAATTTCTCAAGTTCGGAAATCTTATTTTTTTGTTCGTTTTTTAATCCGTAAATAATTGCTTTTTGGTATTGTGAATATTCGCTGTCATTATTGTTAGACTGTGATACCTGGTTGTAAAGCGAAATAGCCTGATCCAGATTATTGTTTCCCATTTGTGCGTCAGCAAGTCTGAGTTGTGCATCTGATTTATATTCCTCTTTGGGTTTTTTTAGATATTCCTGAAATGAAGTGACTGCTGAGCTAAAGTCTTTAAGTTTCAAATATGAATAACCTTCCTGATAAGATATTTGCTGCGACTCAGGGATTGTAATACCAGAATTACGGAGGTTCTGAAGATCTTCAATTGCTGTTTTATAATTTCCTGATAGATATTGGCATTCTGCACTCCAGTATAAGGAACGGGCGTAAAATTCAGAACCATTTTTTAAACTTTTAGCTTTATTGAATTCTTGAGAGGCTTCCTGAATTTTCCCTTGATTGTATAATTGAATTCCGTATGCATAAGCAACTTCTTGCTCTTTTAGTTTTATCTCAGGTGATTTGTTTTTAATTTTAGAAATAAGCTCTGAAGCTTCAGCAAAATTCCCTGAATTTATAAACGATTTTAAAAGTAATTCGTTTATTTCTGATGTATTTTGAGATTTCGGATATAAACGAAGATAATTACTTAAGACCTTAGGAGTAGATTCATATGGATTACCTAGTTCATAACTTAGCTTAGCATAGTTAAGATAGGCATTTTCCTGAATAGTTTTATCAAAATCCATTTCAGAAGCTGCTTTGAAAGCCGTAAGTGCTTCTTTTTTTCTATATGTTTTTAAATAAGAGTTGCCTAATTGGTAATATGCATTTTGAGATATAGGAGATAAGCTTCCGACAGTAATTTTATTGAAATAATTTACTGCTTCATCATATTTTTTATCATGGTATAGTACATATCCCATTTGATAATAATCCGACAAAGATGGGTTTTTAGAACGGGAGACATAAGTTTTTAAATAAGGTTCAGCAGCAGAATAATTTTTTTGTCTGAAATAGCTTTCTCCTATGATTTTTGATATTTCCGTATTCAATTCCGGATATTTATTAGTAGATAAAAGTGATTTTCCTTCTGAAATAGCAGAATCATACTCACCATCATTAAAATAAATCTGAACCAGATATGGCTTGATTCTCTCTGTAAAATCAGGGTTATTTATTAGAGATGTGAATTTTTCTTTAGCCACAATATGCTCTCCATTAGTATAGGCTATATGTCCCAGCAGATAAGTTACCTGATCTTTATATTTATCTGTGGCAGAACCTTTCTGAAGATTTTTCTCGGCGGCTGCATAATCCTGATTCATAAATTGAGCATAGCCAAGCTTAATATATTGATTTGCTCTTTTTTCCGAAGGTAGATTTTCTATGTTGACCTGACTTAGCTCTTGAACAGCTCTTGAGTAATCCTGATGGTATAAATAATAGTTTCCTAACTGCAAATGAGCACTTTCAGCTAAAGCGCTCTGAGGATATTTTACAGTAAAAGCATCATAATTACTTTCAGCACCTTCATCCTGAAGAATTAGTCCAATTAAAGCATCATAAAAGCTTGCAATCTCCTGCTGATAGGATTCTAAATGATAAAAATTAAGTAAATCATTAAGAATATACTGAGTTCCTCTATATGCTTCATCGGAGTATAATTCTTTGGCAGTAGTAAGTTTAAAATTTTTGTCATAGTAGATTTCCGATAGTTGGCCATTTACGAATAAATTAGCTCCTAATAAAGGAATAAGCCATTTGATGTTTTTTTGCATAATCAATAGTAAAAACTGTTATTTTCTTTTAATGTGAACTACTTTTTTGGTTTCAAAAAATTCTTCAGTAAAATAATCTGATAGATTATAAATCTTAGCACTAGAAAAACTTTTCAGCTCCTCACTTAAATCACCACCTTTTAAATACAAAACGCCGTTTTCAAGTAAATTGTTATTTTTTTGTAAAAATTTATCTTTGATCCAAGTCATGAAAACCGGCATTTGAGTCACTGCACGGCTTACAACAAAATCAAACTTTTCTTTTATCTTTTCAGCCCTTGAATGAGTTGCTCTTACATTATTTAAACCTAGTTCTGCGGCTATTTCTTCAACTACCTTTATTTTTTTTCCGATAGAGTCAACCAAAAGAAACTCACAATCAGGAAAAAGTATAGCAAGCGGAATGCCAGGAAAACCACCACCGGTACCTATGTCCAGAATTTTAGTTGAAGGTGAGAAAGAAATTACTTTAGCAATTCCTAAAGAGTGAAGAACATGTTTCTCGCTTAAAGCGTCTATGTCTTTACGGGAAATAACATTTATTTTGTCATTCCAATATGAATAAAGTTCCGGTAAACTATTGAATCTATTTTTTTGTATATCAGTTATATCCGGAAAATATTTATTTATTATGTCCATTAATATAAAGTATTGGCTGTAAAATTAATGAGATTTTTATTTAGAACGTTAAAAGATTTTTATTATTAGTTTGTCAGAAGTCAAATAAATCTAAGATAAGTGGAAAGAGAAGTTTAAAAAAAAGCCAGCCTTACTATAAGTAAAGGCCGGCTAAAAAAATCGGTTAAAGTATTATATCTTAATATTTTTCAATCACACGACCGTTTAATGCTTGTAAAGGTCTGTTATTTAAATAAGGTAAGTGATCTTCAATTTCATGTATTTCAGTTGAAGTTAAAGCAGTTGCCTGAGAAAATATAACCCAGCTAACATTTTCAGTACATGGAGGTGTAGTTAAAGAACCGCCATAGTAGTAATATCCTCTTTCTTTTGGATAAATGTTTTCCGGATCAAATTGAATGTCTACATTGATTGCCTGATTTTTTTTCAAGTCTTTAAATACATTTAAAGTTTCGAAAGCTAAATTGTCCTCAATGCCTTCTTTAATAAAAACGGCAACCACTAAGTTTGTTCCGTCATCTGCAGTATGGACAAAGTGCAGTTCCATTGGATAACTTATACCGCTTACAGTATGTTCAGATCTGTGGTGTGCATGAAATTGTTTCAAATGGTATTTTTTTCCGTTAAAAGTAGCGTACGCACCTTCTTTAAATACAAATTCCAGGGTATGACCATTATCCATTATTTCTTCTACATCCCCATCTTTATAGTCAAATGTAAGGTTGTAATTTTGAGTGCCTAAAGTATAGCCTGTAATGTTAATTGGTGATTGAGATTTTCCGCAGTTACACGTTTCTCCCCAATTGGTGTTTTCATAATTCCATTCAGAAGAGTTGTTAGCAGTGTTGTCTATTAAAGTATCATCGCTAGAGCAATTAATAAGAAATAATAAAGCGAATAAAAAAGGAATGTTTAATAAATGTTTTTTCATCGTTTTTCAATTATAAATTTATTTGACGCACTCAATTTCAAAAGTTATACCACAAATGAGATAAATTTATTAATTATTACACTATCTATATATCATATAAGGATAAATAATATCTATATTTCGATCATTAAATAAAAATAATTATATCATTATATTTTATTAATTCTTCAAAAAAATAAATTAGATAGTTATAAAAGCTATGCTTATAAAATTTTTAAATAGTGTAATAATAATTTCTTATTTAGAAAATGACTCAACCTTAAAATAAATAAAATAGTCATATATTTTTATTTTTATATATCTCATAATTAGTAAGTTATTTTTATTTTTATCGAATATCTATCGCTGACTTGCTGTTATGTTTAATGCGTTTAAGTTGATATTAGCATAAAATATATTTCTTAATTTTGTTAAAAATTTCTTAAATTTTAGTTTTTATTAGTAATTAATTAGAGATACTTATATTGCTTTTGTTATTTTTATTTTTGTAAAAAAATAATTTTAGTTTGGAACAAAAAAAATTAATTATTTTTAAGCTCGAAAGGATTTTATAGAGAATAATAAGCTAGGAAATGAGTTTTTTGTAGTCGTTTAAAGTTCTTTATAGGAGTAATAATTAGTTTTCCGAAGTATAATATGTTGAAAGTATTAAATAACATTAGGAAATACATGATTATTTTTACCAAAGGTTCACTCTGAAAGTAAAATATTAAATCCTTCTCAAATAATTCTTATCATTATTCTAAAAAGGTAAATTAGTATCTAAAGTAATATCTTTGTTCAATAATTTTTTATACATGAATTTAGTTTCTTTTATTAAAAGTGCTACCGGTTTTACAGCAAAAGGTATCGAAAACACAGTGAAATTGTTGGAAGAAGATTCCACAGTCCCTTTTATATCTAGATATAGAAAGGAAATGACAGGGAATATGGATGAAGTCCAGATACAAAAAATAGTAAAATTGAAAACTGAGTTTGAAGAAATTGAAAAGAGAAAGGAAACTATTCTTAAGAGTATTGAAGAACAGGATGCTTTAACTGAGGAATTAAAGGATAAGATCCTTCATTGTTTTGATAAAAATCAGTTAGAAGATTATTATCTTCCCTATAAAAAGAAACGGAAAACCCGTTCAGTAACGGCAAAAGAAAACGGATTGGAACCTTTAGCTAAAATAATAATGAAGCAAAATCCAATCAACGATTTGGAAGCAATAGCTTTTAAATATTTGTCGGACAAGGTTCCAACGGTTCAGGATGCTTTGCAGGGAGCAAGAGATATTATTTCGGAGTGGATCAACGAAAATGAAACTATTCGTGCGCGAATAAGGGGGCTTTTCCGACAATCTGCAATTATAGAATCCAAACTGATTAAATATAAAGAAAAGGAAGAAGAAGCTCAGAAATATTCAAATTATTTTGATTTTTCAGAAGCACTTAAAAAATCCCCTTCTCATCGTTTACTGGCTATGATTCGGGGTTCTAATGAAGGGTTTTTAAGAATAAAAATTAAGGTAGATACAGAAGAGGTTTTTGAAATGATGGAAAGATTCTATTTAAAAACCCGTCAAAAAGAAATTGCTGAACAAATTGCAACGGCTGTAAAAGACTCTTATAATCGTTTGCTTGAACCGGCTTTAAGCAACGAAGTTTTTCAGGAGGCTAAACTTAAAGCTGATCAAACTGCAATTCAGGTTTTTTCTTCTAATCTTGAGCAATTACTGCTTCAACCACCTTTGGGTGAAAAAAGAATTCTAGCTATAGATCCGGGATTTAAATCGGGTTGTAAAATAGTATGCTTAAGCGAGCAGGGAGATTTGCTCCATAATGATACTATATATCCTCATCCACCTCAAAGAGAAGCTAAGGAAGCTGTAAAAAAAATAAAGTCAATGGTAAATGCATATAAAATTGAAGCGATTTCTATTGGTAATGGTACAGCCTCCAGAGAAACTGAGCGCTTGATTCAGTCAATAGCTTTTGATAGAGAACTTAAGGTTTTCGTAGTTAGTGAGGCAGGAGCTTCAGTATATTCAGCATCTAAAATAGCAAGAGAAGAATTTCCTTCTTTCGACGTAACAGTCAGGGGGGCCGTTTCTATTGGACGAAGACTATCAGATCCATTGGCAGAGCTCGTAAAAATAGAGCCAAAATCAATTGGTGTTGGGCAATACCAACACGATGTCGATCAAGGACTTCTTAAAAGTGAGTTGGATGCCGTAGTAGTTTCCAGTGTTAATAATGTAGGAGTTAATTTAAATACGGCAGGTAAATTTTTATTATCGTACGTTTCAGGTATTGGTGAAAAACTTGCAGAAAACATTGTTGCTTACAGGCAAGAAAACGGCTCATTTACATCCCGGCAAGAATTAAAAAAAGTTCCTCGTTTAGGAGAAAAAGCATTTCAGCAGGCTTCAGCCTTCTTACGGATACCTGCCTCAGAAAATCCGTTGGATAATTCTGCCGTACACCCGGAAAGCTATTCATTAGTTAACAAAATGGCAAAAGATCTAGGTGTAAAAATTGAACAGTTGGTTAAAAATAAAGAAGAAATAAAGAAGATAAATGTCGAGAATTATATTTCAGAGCAAGTGGGATTACCTACCTTAAAAGATATTATTAAAGAGCTTGAAAAACCCGGATTAGACCCTCGTAAGCAAGTTAAAATTTTTAGTTTTGATCCTTCACTAAAATCTATTGAAGATTTAAAAATAGGAATGAAAGTACCGGGTATAGTTAATAATATTACCAATTTTGGATGTTTTGTAGATATAGGGATTAAAGAGAGTGGTTTAGTGCATATTTCGAAGGTTGCTAAAGAGTTTGTTTCAGACATAAATTCAGTGGTACGTTTAAACCAGCATGTTGAAGCTAAGATTATCGAAGTGGATTTACCAAGAAAAAGAATACAGCTTTCATTAATAGATTAAGTACATTTTTTATCTGTTTGATGGAACATGAGCATTTTTCACCTAAATTAATGGGAGCATAAAGTATGGTTATAATTAACATAGGTAAATTATCTTAATTTTTTAAATGTAATTTTTAATTTATAATAGTTTTTTTTATTAAAAGCTTGTAAAAGTATATATTAAGATAAAAACCGTATATTTACAGATATTTAATTCCAATTATAATAAAGTATATATAATTAAACTTTTTAATAATTCGGATAAATTATCTGTTATGAAAATTAAATACATTTATTCGTTATTGCTCGTAGTATTTACTGCTGCCTATTCCTATTCTCAATTAGTTGAGAATCCATGGGTTAAAATTATTGATCACAATGGAACGTCTGATAATATAGATGTTGATTGTGATTATAAATATTACAATGGTAAAACTATTAGGTTAACAGCCCAATATCCTGTTTTAAAACAAACAAATACATATGAGGTAACATCAATAAACTATCCATCAGATATAGATTTTTCCAAAGGAACCGCTATAGATATAACTCAAGGTCCGGGTTCTAAACAAGATGATATTTTTAGTGATAAAATAAAGCTTCCTTTTGAATTTTGCTTTTATGGAGTTAAATATAACTATATTATTATAAGTGATAATGGTGTTGTTAGTTTTGATATTTCTCAGGCAAAAAAGGATTGTTCTTATAGAATAGCAGGAAATGTTCCGAGTTCAGGTTTGCCAAGAAGTGCTATTTTTGGTGTTTACCATGATATGTTTATAGGTGGAGGTAAAGATCAAAACGGTAAAATTAGAATTCATCAGGAAGGAACAGCTCCCTATAGAAAGTTTACTGTAAGTTATGATAATGTACCTCAATTTACCCCTATAAACGAAACTATTTATTCATCTTCTCAAATAGTTTTATATGAAACACTAAATGTAATAGATGTTTACGTGGGTGAGAAAAAATTAAATCCTAATACCCGTAAGGAAAAGCGTTCGGTTATAGGAATTATGAATTCTACAGGAAGCTTGGGAGTTTCTCCACCCGATAGAAATACAGGAGAATGGGAAGCCAGTAAAGAAGCTTGGAGATTTACCCCTAACGGAAAAACAGACATTTCAGTAAAATGGTTTAATAGTAATAATGTCAATATTGGTACAGGTAACTCTATTGATGTTTCTCCATCTGCTGATACATCATATAAAGTACAGGTTTCTTATAATGGATGTACAATCATTACAGTTGAAGATATTATAAATGTGAAATTTTCAGATGAATTTCCTACAGCTAATCAAGTTAATGTAGGTCCATTCTGTATTAATCAAGGTGAAAGTTATACAATTAACTTAAAATCCTATGAAGATAAAATCAATTCTGATAATAAAATGACATTTACCTACTATAAAAACTCAAATTTAACCATACCTATATCTGATGAAGAAGCTGTTAGCTATTCTTTTTCATCCAATCAGACAGTATATGTTAAAGTTTTAAAAAGTGGAATTTGTTATAGTATTGGAACAATAAATTTAAAATTAAATAAACGTCCCGTTTTAGTTAGCGGAAAAGAATTTAAAGTTTGCGATATAGGTAATGACAATAAAGAGGTGGTAAATTTGTATTCATTTGCACATGGAGTACCTTCAAATGTAAGCTATGTTTTTTTAGATAGTAATCAGGTTGAATTATCAAGTACGTCTGCGAGTAATTATTTGGTAGATGTAACATCTTCAGTAACTAAAAGCCAAACGTTTTATATAAAAGCATGGGACAAAAATATAAATGATAAAGAGTGTTACACAATAGTACCCTTTACAATCAGATTAGTTAAAAAAATTGAATTAAAATCCGATAAAGTCTATATATGTTCTATAAAAGAAGGACAGCTGGTAATTGAAAATCTAACTAAATACCGAAACTTATTACTAACAGATGCATCTGATAATCCCGCACTAAATTCAATTGTTTGGGAATTTTATGAAAATTCGACTTATACCCAAAAAATATATGATCCGGAAAATTATTTATTAAAATTAAATAAAGTTATTTATGTAAAAGCTTCTCATCCGGATTTTTGTCAGGATAGCAGAACGGAATTGATATTTATGGAAGGAACAGATTGTGACGACCAGGAAGATCCAGAACCAATTCCCGGAGGTTTAACCCCTTATTTATGTGATGTTAAAGACCCGGAAATTATAGATTTGGGATCCGGTGGATACTTACCTTTATTCTTTCAAAAAACTTCCATTTCCTGGAGTTCGGTAGAAATTTTAGGTTTTTATAAAAATGCAGCTTGTACTGTAGCTTTGCCTATAACAGGTACAGCACCAAAATATTTATATAGTATTACTCCTCCATCTAATTTTACTGTCTATTTAAAATATAAACTACCCTCAGGTACCATAGGAGTTAATTCATTAACATTCTTGGTTTCAAAATATGAAAATTTTGATGTTAAACTCTTTACAATATGTGACACATTTAACGATGGAGAGGAAAGAATTGATTTAGATATTTACAAAAAAATGTTATCAGGCTTATATAAGTACAGTAAGCCTGCACCTACTTTTGGAGAAGATCCGTATGATGAAGTTATATTTTTTGATAATAAAGAGGATAGAGATTTATTTCTGGTTGATGATAAGCATCTGAATGGAATGATTAAAGATAGCTATTATACTTTAAAGCTATCTGATAATCCTAAATTTCTTTATGCGGTTGTAAGATTTAATAGGTGTAGATACTCCTATGATATTCAATTCTATCTTGAATCAATTGAGGTTAAAGAAACGCCAGAATATATTGTATGTGATTTTAACGATGATAAAGTAGAAAATATAAATATTGTAGAGCTTATTCTTAAAAATAAGAAAGATGCATCAGATTTAAATGATATTGAATTATTATTAACTAAAGAACAATTAGAGGATCTGAAGAATCCAATTAGTGATTTATATACACTTAGTTATTACTCAACTTTAAATCTTGCTCATGCGGGGAATATAGAATCAGCTACAGACCCAAGGAAATTTGAACTTAATCAAAATCTCATACCATCTCAGATGTCTGCTTACGTGAGATTAGATTTTAAAAATCAATGTCAGATAATAGTCAAAATAAATTTTAAATTTACTACGGCTGTAAAACTACCTAAATATAAAAATTTGATTGTTTGCGATTTAGATAGAGACAATAAAGAAAAAGTTGATCTCTCTGAAATTATTGAAAGTTCAAATGGAGCCGTAATCAAATTTTTTACGAGTCAGAAAGAGGCTGAAAATAATGATATTGGAAGTTCCGCATATATTGGGAAATATACAGATGAAAGTACTCCTGTTTATTTTAATGCAGATGCAGGATTATCTAATCCTTTAAAAATTTACATGAGAGTTGATGATGGCGAAACCAGCTGTTTTAAAGTTTTACCTGTAGATATAACACTGGTAATGGCTCCTGATGTACCCAATACAAGTTTAACAATTTGTGATTTTGAAAATGATGGAAAAGAACTTATCACTTCTTCGAATATAAAACAATACATAATTGATCCTTTGATTAAAAATAATCCCGAATTAAATAATACCATGTTGTTTGAATTTTATTATACAGAAAGTCAGGCAAATGAAGGTACAGATAAACTTAGTTCTTTCTGGATAAATCAAAATACTGAAATTTGGGTTAAAATCATTTATAATAATTGTTTTAAGGTATACAAATTAACATTTTCACTAGCAGAATCTCCAAAGCTGAATTCTAATATTTTAGTAAAAATTTGTAATAATAACACAAAAAACAGTGATGAGACAACAGTTAATGAAGTTGTGAATTTAAATAACTTCAATAGTAAATTTTTAACAGATTCTCAGAAGGTTGATGATTTTATATTTAAATATTACAAATCTTATGATCAGGCATATAGCGATACTTCTAAAATTTCTGCTGGGACAACTGTAATAAATCAACTACCTATAGTGTTTTGGGTCAGAGTGGAGGATAAAAACGGGTGCTTTAGTATTGTTTCTCTGAAGATAGAGGCTTATCCTGAATTAAATGTGAACAATATTACCGATGAAATTTGTAACGATGAAAAAAGAGTATATGTTGATTTAAATACCTTACCGGCTCAGATGATTGGATCCGAATATAACTTAACGGATTTTAACATAACATTTCATTCTACAAAATCTAATGCAATTAATAATGTATTAATCAATACTCCTGAAGAATATGAGGTAAGTGAAGGAAGTGAAGTATGGGTAAAATTTGTTTATAAGCTAAATTGTGAAACCTCGGGTTGTTGCTTTATTATTCGAAAAATAAGTTTTAGCGTTCCTTTAATACCTAAAGAAGTTGGCGGTTTCATAAATATTTGTGATGAGTCAGATGGAATTTTGGATAATACCTATGTAATTGCTGATCTGGACAAATACAAAAGTGAAGTGGTTAGGGAAGACCCGGCGTATATCGAAGAGCATTATAATTTTACATATTACAGGGAATATGAAGATGCGGTAAATGTAACAGCGGGAAAAGCAGAGAGCCCGATAAATTTTACCATTAAACAGGAAGAGTTGGAAAAACCGTCATCACCTACAGATCCTTTATTTTATCGTATCTATATTAAAATAGATCGAAAAGATGGTAAATGTAGTACAGTGAGCTTCTTATCTGTAAATGTAACTTCAAAAATACTTTTAGATAATGAAGAAATCGATGTATCTGTTTGTGAAAATAAAGATTTAAACGGTATTGTTAACAGTGTAGATTTAACAGCATTTGCTAAACAGATAATTAATTCAAAAGACGCAGCTTTCACATATTATCAAAATGAAGGTGATGCAAGAGCTGCTAAAAACCCAATATTAAATCCATCAAATTATACAACTAAAGTAGTACGCAAAGAAAGTATTTATCCGGTTGATGAGGTTTTTGTTAGAATTAGTGATTCAAAAGGACTCTTATGTGATAACCTGGCTAAAATAAAAATTAAAGTATATCCATTTATTAATATTGAAAATCAGACCACAGAAATCTGTGAGTATACTTCTGAAGGAAATAAAACTATAGTAGATTTATGGGCATTACAAAAACAGATGTTAGCCTCAATAGGTATTACTGATAAAGAAAAATTAGAAATTATATATAAACAAATCCGTATAATTTTCTTTAATGATGCAGATGTAGAAATTGGAAGAGTAGAAGATACACAGGCGACAATACCGGAAACTATAACAAAATATTCACCACTAGCAGGGAAATTGAAAGAAATTATAAAAGTTAGATTTGAATATAAAGACCTGACTTGTTATTATGATGGTTTAATTACTATAGAACAAAAAAATACTCCAAAACCAGATGCATTGGTTTATGTAACTTGCGATGCTGATTTGAATGGAAAATATGACGATGTTTTATTAAAAGATATAGATCTTTTGATAGTATCGGACTTAACACGAAATAAAATATCTTATTATTTAACAAAAGAAGATGCTATAAATGGAACATCTTCCATTGACAAAAATAAGTACTTTGAGATAAATATGGAACATGTTTATTATTTCAGAGTAGAAGATAGTACAACCAGTTGTATCGGTATTAATACATTAAAGTTCGTGACACATCCGGTAATCTCTTTAAAAGATGGTGAGCTTGAAGCCTGCGATAGTGACTTAGACGGTTTTACATCATTTAATTTAAATTTGCTTACCCCTGAATATAAGGTCTTGCCAAAGGCTTCAATAAAATATTATAAAAATGAAAAAGATGCTAAAAATGCAAACAAGGATGAGGTCTCCGGAAGTGATACGAGTATTCAAGAACCTGAATTATCTAACTACTTTAATGTTATTAAATATGAAGACTATGTTTATGTAAGAGTTGAAGACTTAGACGGTACTTATTGTCCTTCGGTTGCTAAAATAAAACTTAAAACGTATTCACCAGAGGTTCCGGAACAAACAGTTTACATGTGTCCGGATACCGAGACAAACCTAGACGGAGGAAATTTCGACCAATACGTTTGGGAGTTTAATGGTAGAATTATAGGTAATTCAAGATATGTAAATGTAAATCAGTTTGGAATTTATAAATTAACGGTTACTAAAAATTTGAATTATGGATTATCCTGTACACTGACCTTCACTATTGAAGTTAAAGAACTAGAAAAACCTGTGATAATAGATTTGAACCAGGGTAAAGATTATATTACAGTAATAGCTAAAGGTCCAGCCCCTTTAGAATATTCAATTGACAATATCAATTGGCAGTTGAGTAATACATTTTCGAATTTGGAACCGGGTATTTACACTTTTTATGTCCGTTCGAAAGCAAATGGTTGTGAATCCCTAACTTCTCAGGGTATAATTTTTGGTATTTATAATGTCATTACTCCTAATAATGATGGTTATAATGATGTTTGGAGGATGTGCGGATTACACCTGATAAAAGAGCCATCTCATGTAAAAATATTTGACAGATATGGTAAGTTGGTATTTGAAGAAAAGTCTCATACTTGTTTTGTCTGGGATGGTAAATATTTAGGAAGGGTGTTACCGACTGCTTCTTATTGGTATATTGTAACAATTTCAGATGGAAGACAATATACAGGCTGGATTATGCTCAGAAATTTTAATGAGAACACAAGATAACCGAAAATAACAACAAAAAATCAGGATATACAATCCTGATTTTTTTTGTAATAAATAATAAAGCCGGTACTAGACCGGCTTTAAAAACAAAAGATAATATTAGGACAACAACTTCCTAACAGTTTCTGAAATTATTTTTCCATCTGCTTTACCTTGTAATTTTTTGGTTGCAGCACCCATTACCTTTCCAAGATCTTTAATGTCTTTGGCCTCAGTTTCTTCTATAATTTTTTTTAGTTCAGTTTCCAGATCTTCAACTGATAACTGAGCAGGTAAAAATTGTTCTATAACTTTTGATTGAGCAAGTTCGTTTTCTGCTAATTCCTCCCTTTGATTAGCTTTAAATTGCTCGTAAGCCTCTTTTCTTTGCTTCACTAGCCTTTGTAATAGGGCAATTTCCTGTTCCGGTGAAACTTCGCTTGTTGTACCATCCGTTTTTAAAAGTAATAGTTGAGACTTAATTGCACGCAGAGACTCAAGAGCTACTTTATCCTTTTCTTTCATTGCGATTTTCATCGCATCCATTATTTTACTTTCTAAACTCATAAAATTTTTTTTTTGTAGTCTTAATATTAGTCAACATTGTCATGAAAAAAGTTATTAGGACGAATCTGTATTTCATTCGATTTTTTATTGAAATATATATCCGAATTTTGATTAGAATCTATTGTTTCATCTAAATCAATTCCCTGTCTTAAATAGGCAGGAACTTTTTCCACTTCATCTACATTTTGTTTAGCAAGACCCTGAAATTTACTGTTTAATTTTTTTAATCTTTCTCTTCTTTCCTGAATTTTTCTTTCCATTAAGAAATTCAGTTCTTCTGAACTTTGAGGATTTTGGCTATCTGTTTCCTGTATCGGATGTTTAGTTTGAATCTCTTCTGTTCTGATGTATTCGGTTTTAGGTTCCTCTTTAACCTCAACCGGTTGTATGTTTTTTTCAATTTCAGCCTGTAAATTTATTTTTTGCGTAAAATCGTCAGCTTCATCAAGAGTAAAAATAGTTGTTTGATTAGTTACCGTGGGTTCGGGAGGAGTATCTTCTCTATTTTCAGTACTAAAAGAGGAAGTTGCTGGTCCCTGTCCTACAGAAGTATTATTTGTAGGATATTCTTTTTTTATAATATTCATTTCATCTTCAAAATTGAAAGATGGAATAATAGGGTCAGGACGATTAGAAATACCGAATGTTGTGATTTCTTCCTCATCTTCAAGTGTAATTATTCTTTGTGGTGGTTCCTCGTCTTGCTTAGATGGCTGAACTTGTTGCTTTACAGGGCTGGAAATAATTTGAGGCTCATCATTTTTTTTCGTATCTGAAGAAAGATTTCTTGAACTAATGTTTAAAGTTCCTGAAGTAAGCATATCATCGGTTAATGTATGGACTATTTTTTCCTGTTCTTTTCCGCTGTGTCTCTCATCATCTACAGGAAAACCTGTAGCAATGACAGTTACGCTGATATTATCTCCAAGACTTTCATCTTCACCAATACCCATGATAATATTCGTACTGTTTCCTGCTTCAGACTGAATATGATCATTGATTATACCAATTTCATCAACGGTAATTTCATCGTCTCCCGAAACAATTAGTAATAATACGTTTTTGGCACCAGTTATTTTATTGTCATTCAATAATGGAGAATCAAGTGCAGCCATAATAGCTTCCTGAGCTTTGTTAGGTCCAGAGGCTATAGCAGAGCCCATAATCGCTGTTCCGCTATCTGCTAAAACGGTTTTAGCATCCCTTAAATCTATATTTATAGAGTAATTTTTTGTAATTACTTCTGCAATTCCTTTAGCTGCAGTACTTAATACTTCATTCGATTTTGAGAAACCAGATTTGTATCCTAAGTTTCCGTATAATTCTCTTAATTTATCGTTTTTTACAACGATTAAAGAGTCTACACTTTTTCTTATTTTTTCAAGTCCCTTTTCAGCCTGCTCCAAACGTGCACGTCCCTCAAAAGAAAAAGGAATGGTAACAATACCAACGGTCAGTATCCCCATTTCCTTAGCAATTCCTGCTATAATAGGCGCTGCTCCGGTTCCGGTTCCTCCGCCCATTCCTGCAGTTATAAATACCATTTTGGTTTGTTCCCCCAAAGCATTTTTTATATCATCCATGCTTTCAAGAGCAGCCTGCTCTCCGATTTCAGGATTAGCACCAGCACCCAATCCTTCCGTCAGGGTATTTCCTAATTGTATTTTGTTGGGAATAGGATTACTGATTAATGCCTGAGCATCTGTATTACATACAATAAAATCTACTCCTGTTATTCCTTGGTCGTACATGTATCCCACAGCATTGTTACCTCCGCCTCCTACACCTATCACTTTGATAGCAGAAGGCCTGTTTTTAGGTAGCTCGAAAAATAACTTGTTATTGTCGGTTGTATTATCCATCGTTTTTTAGGTTTATTCTGTATCGTTAATGTATTTAATAAATTTTTCCTGAAAAGTTGAAAAGATTGATTTTTTCTTTTCTCGTACTTTTTTCTCTTTTTCAGGAGTTTTTTCTTCTTTTTTCTTTTCTATAATAGTTTCAGCACTTACATTTCCTGAATTTTCTTCTTTCGCACTAACAACGTTTTGTGCAGGTTGTATGGAAGGTTGAACTTTTTGTTGTTTTTCTTTTTGTATTTCCAGATTGTCCAGACCAGTCATCAATAAACCAATAGCTGTAGCATATTCGGGACTAGCCAGTTCTTCAGGCTGACCGCTTGCCAGGTGTTCATTACAATAGCCTATTCTTACATCCATACCTGTTGTATACTCAGTTAACTGACGCAGATGTTTAAGCTTAGATCCTCCTCCGGTCATTACAATTCCTGCTATTAGCTTTTTCTTCTGCTCTTCGTTTCCGTAATTTCGTAATTCAAGATACGATAATGAAATGATTTCCTCAATGCGGGCATGTATGATTTGTGATAGTTTCTTTACCGTAATTTCCTTAGGTTCTCTTCCATGCAATCCAGGAATGCTTATAACTTCAATTTCTTTATTTTCGGAAGGCCAGGCAGAGCCATATTTTACCTTCAATATTTCTGCTTGTCTTTCAATAATGGAACATCCCGTTTTTATATCATCAGTAATTACATTTCCTCCGAAAGGAATAACCGCTGTGTGACGGATAATATTATCTTTAAATATAGCAATATCGGTAGTACCACCTCCAACATCAATAAGGGCTACACCAGCTTCTTTTTCTTCCTGGCTGAGCACTGCGTCAGAAGAAGCTAAAGGCTCCAGCGTTATACCTACAAGATTCAATCCGGCTTCTTTTACGCAACGGGCAATATTCCGAATTAAAGATATTTGTCCTACTACAACATGAAAATTGGCTTCAAGTCTGCTTCCATGAAAACCTCGGGGTTCTATAATTTCTGTTTGTGAATCTACTTTATATTCCTGAGGTAAAACATGTATTATCTCTTCTCCCGGAAGCATAACCAGTTTATGTACCTGCTCTTTAAGTCTTTCTAGATCAGTGTCGTCTATAACATCGTCAAAATTAGGACGTGAAATATAATCACTGTGTTGCAGACTTCTTATATGTTGTCCTGCAATACCTACTGTAACATCCGTAATTTTATAATTTGCTGCTTTTTCCGCTTCTGCAACAGCTTTTTTTATAGAATCAATAGTTTGGGTAATATTATTGACTACACCACGGTGAACACCTAAACTTTTGGCTCTTCCCATTCCCAGGATTTCCAATTTTCCATGCTCATTCCGCTGACCGACTATAGCTACAATTTTTGTTGTACCTATGTCTAAACCTACTGCAATGTTGTTGTTGTTCATATTTATCTTTTTGTTGCAACTATTTGATTGTCATA
The DNA here is from genome assembly GCF_004023655.1 of Apibacter sp. HY039. Lineage (NCBI taxonomy): Bacteria > Pseudomonadati > Bacteroidota > Flavobacteriia > Flavobacteriales > Weeksellaceae > Apibacter > Apibacter sp. HY039. Next base: position 531,349 of record NZ_SAYM01000001.1, read on the forward strand.
TTTTAAACTAATTTTTTTATAGGCATTAAAACCTACATAGTCCAGGTATTGCTTGTAAAATTCTTTCAGGTTGGTCAGTTTTTGAGGGCTATTTGCGAGATCGCCATATTCTATATAGACTCCAGGAATATTCAAAAGAAAGTTATAGGATTTTCTTTTGTCTTTTTCTATTGCTATAATATGATTTTTAAACAAGTTATCAACAGAGATGAGTTTGCACAGATAAGTTAAATTTGCATACTCATCAGGTTTTATATCTCCGGAAACCATTAGGCAGGGAAAAGAAAAATTTTTAGACAATGGAAATTTATTTCCTTGTTGATCTAAATAAAACTCTTCGTTTGCTGTTTTAATCCGTACTACTGGGATTTTTTGACTAACGGTTACATTAACAATACCTTCCAAGTCAATATACACATTACTCTGTATTACAAATGGATTTGCATCTAAATTTTGTTCAGTTTTTATTATATCTATATCTTTAATCTTTAAAGCCTTTTTTCCGTTTTTTGATGAAATATTGATTATATTTTTCACCATGGGCTCTGTTACAAAATGTACTTTATCAGAGTTTTCAATATGGATTTGTATTTTGTGTATCTCCTTGTTGTTATGTCTTTGGGTGGCAAAATTCATTAAGAAACCTAAAGAAATAATTAACAGAAATATTTTTAAAAATCTATACTTTAATTTCATTTAAATAATCATTAATAGGTTCATATAATGTGTCAATATTACCAGCTCCTACGGTTAGAAGCACGTCAAAATCTTTAGTTTTTAAAACATCGAGTGCATGCTCTAAAGATGTCACTTCTTTTGCTTTTAAATTTACCATGTCACTTAACCAGCTTGAAGTTATCCCTGAAATAGGTTCTTCTCTTGCAGGATATATTTCCAATAATAACAGCTCGTCTGTTTTTTCCAGACTTCTGGCAAAATCACTGGCAAAATCTCTTGTTCTGGAAAATAAATGTGGTTGAAATAATGTTAACAGCTTTTTACCCGGATACAAATTTCTTACAGTGTCTATTGCAGCATTGAGCTCGGTAGGATGATGTGCATAATCATCAATATAAATTTTTCCATTGCTGTATTTCGTTTGTATAAATCTTCTTCCTACACCTTTAAATTCTTCAAGAGCTTTTCTTAAAATTTCAGGTTCAATTCCTAATTGAAGGGCTATAGTTAATGCCGCAACTGCATTTTCAATATTGTGTTTTCCCGGAAGATGTATAATTAAATCTTTAATCGATTTATCAGGTGTTATCAAGTCAAAAATAAATGTGTTATCAATAATTCTGATGTTATCTGAATAAAATTCTGCTTTTTCGTACGCTGAATAAGTATGATGTTTAGCTTCAATAGGAAGACCTTTTTTAACTAAAAGAAAACCGTTTTCTGGAACTAAGCTGGCAAAATCATTAAATGATTTTATAATTTGATTCGAATCTTCATAAATATCCAGATGATCTGCATCGGTAGAGGTGATTACAGCCATATTGGGGGAAAGGGTTAAAAATGAACGATCAAATTCATCCGCTTCAACTATTGATATCTGAGTTCCGTTATATATGAAATTGCTTTTATAATTTGCAGATATTCCTCCTAAAAAAGCGGTGGCAGGTACATCGGCATATTTGCATATATGACCTAATAAAGTTGTTGTTGTGGTTTTACCATGCGTTCCGGCTATAGCAAGGCATTGGGACGTTTGTGTAATTTCTCCTAATACCTGAGATCTTTTAAGTATTGTAAATCCTTGTTCTGTAAAATAGTTTTTAATTTTTAATTGATTTGATACTGCCGGAGTATAAACAACTAGTGTATTTTCTGGATTGATTCCAGGTACTAATAATGATATTTCATCATCATATATAATGTTTATATTTTCTTTCTCCAGCGTTTGCGTAAGCTGAGTACGGGTTCTATCGTATCCATAAACCTGTGAGCCTGAAAATTTGAAATAACGTGCAAGGGCACTCATTCCAATTCCACCAATGCCTAGAAAATAATAATTCTTATATGTATGAATATCTGTCATTTATTTAATTGTCGAATTTTAGTTTTTTAAGTATGTCGCTAACTATATCTTTAACCGCATGGGGTTTTCCTAATTTAAGAATTTCTATGCTAAGTTGTTCTCTTATGTTTTTATCATCAATTAAATTTTGAATTTTTTCTGATAAAACAACAGGTACTTCCTGATCTTTAACCATAATTGCAGCATTTTTAGAAACTAACTGTTCTGCATTTTTCGTTTGATGATCTTCTGCAGCATAAGGAAACGGTATCAATATCGTTGGCTTTCCAGCTAAACATAATTCAGAAATGGCAATAGCACCCGCCCTTGATATGATTATATCTGCAGCCGCATAGGCATTGGACATATCTTTAATAAATTCATTGATATGGATATTTTTATTTTTCAGACTACTGTCTTTAGATAGAGTAGGGAAATCCAATTTTCCTGTCTGCCATATAATTTGAATGTTTTGTTCAGCAAAATGTATTGCATTTTCTTTCCAGAATTTATTCATGGTTCTTGAACCTAATGATCCTCCTACAGAAAGAATTGTTAAGTTCCCGGGATTAAGTCCTAATATTTTTTTTGCTTCCTGGGTATCCGGAATGTCTGTAAAAAGTGATGTTCTGACAGGATTTCCTGTAAGTTTAACTTTTGATTCAGGAAAATATTGATTCATTCCTTCATAAGCCACATAAATGGCTGAGGCTTTTGCCGCCAGTTTTTTATTGGTAATTCCCGGAAACGAGTTTTGTTCCTGTATAAAAGTCGGTATTCCTGCTCTGGATGCAGCATATAATGCTGGCCCTGATGCAAATCCTCCGGTACCTATAGCAGCATCTGGCTTGAATTTATTTATAATTTTTCTGGATTTAAGTAAACTGGAAATAATTTTAAAAGGAAATTTAAAATTCGAAAAAATTGAAGTTCTGGATATGCCTGAAATCCAAAGGCCTTCGATATTATATCCTGCCTGCGGAACTTTTTCCATTTCCATTTTATCCTGAGCGCCTACAAAAAGTATTTCCGCATCAGGAAGTCGTTTTCTCAACTCATCCGCAATTGCAATGGCTGGGAAAATATGTCCACCGGTTCCTCCTCCGCTTATTAAAAATTTAGGCGATTTCATAATTTACCTCTTCACTTGTTTTATTATCGTTTTGCTCTGTTTTTTTTGGTACTATTTCCCTGCTTACACTTATAATAATACCAAAAGCCATATAGGTAACCCACATAGATGTACCTCCGTAACTTAGTATAGGCAACGGCTGTCCGGTGACCGGAATGAGATTTACAGCTACAGCCATATTGGAAAATGCCTGAAATATTATGGGAATTCCTACACCTATGACTAAAAGTGTACCGAATATATGTTCCACTTTTGTTGCTATTACTATAATTCTCCATAAAATGAGCAGATATAAGAAAAAGCATATAAATACGCCTCCGTATCCATATTCTTCTACAATAATAGCAAATATAAAGTCTGAAGAAGACTGCGGTAATGATTGCTTAAATGCACTTTTACCTGGTCCTCTGGGAATAATGCCTCCCTGTACAATTGCAGCTTTGGCTTGTTGTACCTGATAGCTTTCTTCTTTATCTTCTCCTGTAAAATTTTCTATACGGCTTTTCCATGTATGTACACGATGGCTGGGAAATGCATCAGGGAATTTTAAAACCAACGTAATGAAAATAAATGCTACGATAATTCCCACACCAATTATTGATAGTAATATTTTGATTGGATAACCACCTATAAACAGTAACGCCAACACCATTAAAAAAATCATAATTCCGGTGGAGCCATTTGCAGGAAATATGAGTCCTACTACTAAGAAAACAGGTAATAAAATAGGTACGAAACTATTATTAAATGTTATTTCTTTATCTTTATTTCTATCCAGATATCTTGCGACATAAATATTTAATATAAGTGCAGCGAAAACAGAGGTTTGAAAAGCAAATGGAACTCCTGGCAGTTTGAGCCAACGGGAAGCATTTGCACCATCAATGTTATTTCCCTGCATTAATGTTAAAACTAATAGAAAAATAACAACAGGGAGTAAAAGTTTGGAAAATCCTCCAAAATATTTGTAATCAATCTTTTGAAAAATAAAAACTATGCAGATGCCAACCATTATAAATCCTGCATGTTTTGCAAAGTGCCCCATTACCGAACCTTGCCCAACTACATATTGTAAATTTGAGCTTGCAGAATAAACCGGTAAGAAAGATGCCAGCGATATTAAAAATATTGCTGCCCATAAAATCGGGTCACCTTTAAATTTTTGTTTTATTTTTCTCATGTTTATTGTAAGTAATTACAATTTTCTAACTTCTTCTTTAAATTGTTTTCCTCTTTCTTCGTAATTTTTAAACAAATCAAAACTAGCACATGCTGGTGAAAGTAAAACTGTATCTCCTTTTTTACCATATAGGTAAGCGGCGTTTACAGCATCTTTCATTGATTGTGTTTCCGTCATGTTGGGTACTATGTCCTTAAAAGTTTCAATAAGTTTGCTGTTATCCAGTCCAAGGCAAACAATAGCTTTGACTTTTTGTCTTACGAAAGGTATTAGCTCTGCATAATCGTTACCTTTATCAGTACCGCCTACAATCCAGACAACCTGAGTTTTCATGCTTTCCAAAGCATAGTAAACAGAATTTACATTGGTAGCCTTGCTATCGTTAATAAAATTAATTCCATTAATTTTCAAGACAAACTCAAGGCGGTGTTCAACGGCTTCAAAATCCATTAAACTTTGTTTAATAAAGTCATTTTTAATTTTAGACAATTTCCCTGCTATACCTGCAGCCATAGAATTTGCAACATTATGTTTTCCTGCTAATGCTAATTCGTTTATCTTCATTTTTAGTTTGTCTTCGTTTATATTTATGTATATATTTTCTTCGTCACTATAGGCTCCTTTTTCTACAATTTCTTTTAAAGAAAAAGGAATTATATTTGCTTGAGTTTTGTTATCAATCAACCATTTTTTTGTCATTTCATCATCTAAATTATAGATGAAATAGTCTTCTGCATTTTGATGCTCTGTAATTTTAAATTTAGCATCTGCATAGTTTTGATAGTTATAATCATACTGATCTAAATGATCAGGACTTAAATTTAAAACCATCGCTATATGTGGTTTGAAATTTTGAACATCATCTAATTGAAAGCTGCTGATTTCAAGTATATAATATTCATAATTGTCTTCCGCAACCTGCCAGGCAAAACTTTTACCTATATTTCCTGCTAATCCCGTGTTGTAACCAGCAGTTTTAAATATTTGGTAGGTGAGTGAGGTAGTGGTAGTTTTTCCGTTAGAACCTGTAATAGCAATTAGAGTAGCGGATGTATACCTTGATGCGAATTCTATCTCAGATGAAATCGGTATATTTTTATCATTTATCTTTTTTATTATATCTGCTTTTTTAGGAACTCCCGGACTTTTTATAATCCAGTCGGCACTCAGTATAATTTCTTCTGAGTGAATTTTTTCTTCAAAATTGATCCCTCGTTCAATCAATACTTTTTTATAGTCTTCTTTAATCGGGCCTGAATCAGATAAGAAAACATCAAACCCTTCTTTTTTTCCTAAAATAGCAGCTCCTATACCGCTTTCGCCTCCACCTAATACTACTAACTTTTTCATGTTATCTGACTTTTAAAGTTATTATACAAATAATGGCCAGCATAATTCCTACGATCCAAAATCTTGTAACGATTTTACTTTCGTGGTATCCCAGTTTTTGAAAATGGTGGTGTAGGGGAGACATTAAGAAAATTCTTTTTCCTTCTCCATATTTTTTCTTAGTATATTTAAAATAAGCAACTTGTATTATTACAGATAAGTTTTCAACTAAAAATATTCCGCATAATACGGGTATTAATAATTCCTTTCTTAATACTATTGCCAGGACAGCAATAACACCTCCAATGGTAAGGCTGCCCGTATCACCCATAAATACCTGGGCCGGATACGTATTATACCAAAGGAATCCGATGAGTGCTCCTGCAAATGCAGCAGAGAAAATAACTATTTCGCCGGAATTAGGGATGTACATGAGATTAAGGTAATCTGCCATCATGATATTTCCGGATACATAGGCAAATAAAGCCAGAGTTAGTACTATGATGGCTGAACTTCCGGCGGCAAGGCCATCGATACCGTCAGTTAAATTAGCGCCGTTAGATACTGCTGTTACAATGGTTATAACTATAGGGATGAGAATTATCCAAACCATTTTTTCTGATTCTTCATCACTTACCCCTGCCCATGTCAATATTTTACCATAATCAAACTGATTATTTTTAAAAAAGGGAATAGTGGTTTTAAATGATTTTTCATTAGGATAAAAATCCTTGGTAAATTCCGTACTGTGAACATCTTCAATTTTTTCTCGTATTACAATATCCTGATTAAGATATAAGGTAACTCCAACAAAAATACCAAGTCCTATTTGCCCAAGTACTTTAAATTTGCCTTTTAGACCTTCTTTATTCTTTTTGTGAATTTTTAAAAAATCATCTAAAAATCCTATAATACCCATCCATACTGTAGAAACTACCAGAATAATTACATATATATTTTCTAAACGGCAGAATAATAATACAGGTACTAAAGTAGCCAGTATAATGATCACTCCTCCCATGGTAGGTGTTCCTTCTTTTTCTTTTTGTCCGGAAAGACCTAGTTCCCGTACAGTTTCTCCTAATTGTTTTTTTCTTAATGCTATAATAATTTTTTTCCCGATAATTAGGGAAATAAATAATGAGGTAATAACCGCCGCAAGAGCACGAAAAGTTATATACTTATATAATCCGCTTCCGGAGAAGTAGTAATGTTCATTTAAATATTGAAATAAATAATATAACATTTAATTTATATTTTTTAATAATTGTTGAGTTATAACCATATCATCAAAAGGAAATTTCTCACCATTGATTTCTTGATAATTTTCATGTCCTTTTCCTGCTATAAGTATAATATCTTTAGATTTAGCTATTTTAATAGCAGTTTTTATCGCTTGTTTTCTGTCGGAAACAGACAAATACTTATTTGTATTTTGTGGTTCTATACCAGCTTCAATTTCTTTAATAATTTCATCGGGTTGTTCATCTCTCGGATTATCTGATGTTATAATGGTATAATCAGATAATTGAGTTGCTATTTTTCCCATCTCCGGTCTTTTTTGTTTATCCCGGTGTCCGCCACAACCAAAAACAGTAATAAGTTGTTCATTTCTGGTTCTAATTTGATTAACTGCATCCAAAATGTTTTTTAGGGCATCTGGTGTGTGTGCGTAATCTACAATTACAAAAACTCCATTATCAGAAACGAAAGTTTCAAATCGTCCTTTTACTCTTTGTAATTTGCTAAGCTCAGTAAGTATTATGATGGATTCGAAACCAAGCTCCATAGCTATTGCATAAGCTAATAGCTCATTATATGCATTAAATTTACCGGCTAGTGAAGTCCAGAATTCCTGCCCGTTAAATTGTAAAAGCATTCCGTCTAACCGATTTTCTATAATTTTCCCTTTATAGTCTGAATTGGATTTTAAAGCATAAGAAACTTTTTTTGCTGATGTATTTTGTAACATTACCCAGCCATTCTTATCATCAATATTTGTAATAGCTATTGCTGTTTTAGGTAATTCGTCAAAAAATTTCTTTTTCGCAGCTAAGTAGTTTGCAAAAGTTTTATGATAGTCTAAGTGATCGTGGGTTATGTTAGTGAACGCTGCAATTTTAAAAGTAAGACCCGCTAATCTGTTTTGTTGTATTCCATGCGAACTCACTTCCATAAATGCATATTTACAATTATTTTCAACCGCCTGCGATAAGATTTGGTTGATGGTAATCGGATCTGGTGTTGTATGATTTGATGTGAGTTTTATTTCTCCTATTATATTTTCAATGGTTGATAACAGAGCACATGAATAACCAAATTGTGAAAAAAGATTAAATAATAAAGTGGTTGTGGTTGTTTTCCCGTTAGTACCTGTTACCCCCACTAGAGTTAATTTTTCAGAAGGATTGTCATAAAAGTTGGATGCACAAATTCCTAATGCTATGGATGAATCTTTTACCTGAATGTAAGTTATATGATCATACAGCTCTTCAGGAAGTGCCTCACAAACTATTGCTACAGCACCATTTTCGGTAGCTGCTGAAATATATTTGTGTCCATCAAGATCGTAGCCCCTGATTGCAAAGAAAGTGTGGCCATGTTGGACTGTTCTGGAATCAAAAGATAATGAATTGATAGGAATGTTAACATTTCCTATAACTTTTTCAATAGCTACTTTGTATAATATGTCTGAAAGTTTTTTCATGCCCCAAGTTTTAAATATATGGTCATTCCCTTTTTCAGAGGATATCCTGTGATTGATTGTTCTTTAACTTTTCCCTGTCCTGTATATACGACTTTTAAGCCTAAATTTTCCAGTGCTGGTATTGCATCTTTTCCATAATAACCAACTACATTAGGTACCAGTGTTGTTGCAGTATTAATAGTAGGTTTATTAACTTTAGTTATCAGACTTTCAATATTTACAGATTGTTTTGTATTATCTTCTTTAGGTAAGTTTAATGGTTTTTTTAAATATACTTTACCTGCAATTTCTTTAAATACAGGAGCAGCAACTTGTGCTCCGTAAAAGCCTTTTTTGGGTTTATTTATTACGACAATGCAAGAATATTCCGGATTTTCTGCCGGAAAGAATCCACAAAACGAAGCCTGATAGAGTCTTCCTTTACCTTTATTCCAATATTCTACTTGGGCAGTTCCGGTTTTTCCAGCCATTGATAAGTTAGGAGTGTAAATACTTCGTGAAGTTCCTGTTTCAACAGCATAAGTAAGCATTTTTTTTAGATCTGAAATCGCTTTTTCAGATGCCATTTTTTTATCTAAAATTTCCGGTGTAAATTTTCTCACCGTTTCTCCCTTTCTTTCTATTTTATCTAATAGCTGTGGTTTCATTAATACACCATTATTCGCTATACCGTTATAAAAAGTAAGTATTTGCAAAGGGGTTAATTTTACTCCATATCCGAAAGACATCCATGCAAGCGTTACAGGACTCCATGTTTTATCATATTTAGGAATGAAAGGAGAGCTTTCTCCTGGTATATCTATTCCCGTTTTAGTATTGATTCCCCAAGAATTAACTTTATTTAAAAAATCTTTTGGATTTTTAGAGTAATATTTGGTGACTGTTTTTGCTATCCCAACGTTACTGGATTGTGAAAGTACCTGTGAAAGAGTAATCGTACCGTGCCCATGATCGTCTCGGACTACATGCTTGTAATAATTCCATGAGCCGGTTCCTATATCGACAGTTGTTTCAGGGCCAACGTATCCGTCATCTAACAAAGCAAGCATAGATATAGACTTAAAGGTAGAACCAGGTTCTGCAGCTTCCCATACAGCAAAATTTCTGAGATCATCGTAATCTCCGTTTTTGGTTCTTTGTAAATTAGTCATGGCTACAATTTTACCTGTCTTAACATCCATAACTACAGCACATCCATGATTGGCTTCTGATTTTTCCAGTTGATCCTGAAGAGCAGAATAAGCAATATCCTGAATTCTCATATCTATGGTAGTGTAAACATCATCCCCATCCAGAGGTTCCATTTCTATATTAATAGGTTTCCACTGTTTCTGGTTAATTCTCTGTTGAATCTCCCGCCCGTTTTTACCTTTTAGATAGGATGAAAAAGCACCTTCAAGACCAGACTTTCCTTTTTCATTATCAAAACCTAATGTACGGTTTCCAAATCCGGTAATTGTTTTTATTCTTTCAATTCTTCTCTCTACAATAAAACCACCTTTATTTTGACCTTTATTCAAAATAGGGAAATTTCTTAATCTGGCAAATTGCTCATAGTCTAGCCCTTTAGCTAGTTTCATGTATTGATTTTTAGATCTTCTTCCCTCGTTTAGCACTTTATAATAGTAATGGCTGGGTTTACCAAACATTTTTTGAAGCGAATCGCAAAGAATTGTGACATTGTTTTGATATAATTCATTTCGGATAGTTTTCATGTCCAGGTAAATATCATATTTGGTTATTGAAGTGGCTAGAAGAATTCCGTCTGAAGCATACAGATTGCCTCGAGCCGCTTTTACCTCAACATTTCTGAAATTAGTTGTCTGGGCCAGATTTTTATATTTCTCTGTGTCATGAGTCTGAATAAAGATTAGACGTGCAAATACAAGTACTGCAAATAATAAGATAAATGCGGCAACAAGATAAGCCCGGGCTAATATGTTTTTTCGTTCTTTATTCATTTTCAGTTTTAGGTACCAAAATTTTATATGGTTGTTTATCTAAAGCAAAAAGTGAGTCTGCGATTACCATATTTTCTAGTTCAGATTCAACTTTTAATTTCATTAATTTGCTGTGTATTAAAGCGTATCTAGCTTTATATTCTTCTGCTTTCTCTTTCAAAGAAGATATTTCTACTACTTTTTCATCAACTATATGAGAAGAAGAGATAGATATAAGTGATAAAACCACAATAAAGAGTATAAACTTCCAAGCTGAAAAAGCATCTCCTTCAACTAAAAATTTCCCTCTCAGTATATCTGATAAAGTTCGGGTTCTATTTTTATTTTTACTTCTTCTCGCCATTTCTTTTAATTGCAATTCTCATTTTTGCACTGCGGGCTCTTGGGTTTTCCATAATTTCATTTTCTGCTGGAATTATAGCTTTTGATGAAACTAAATCAAATGGTTTGTGCCAGTTTCCAAAGATGTCTCTTTCTGGTTCACCTTCAAATAAACCGGTTTTAATGAATTTTTTTACCAAACGGTCTTCCAGAGAGTGGTATGAAATAAATACCAGGGTTCCACCAGGTTTGAGTAATTCATAACTTTGTGTTAAAAGTTCTTTAAGTGAACTTAGTTCATCGTTAACTTCAATTCTCAACGCCTGAAATAATTGTGCGTAAAATTTATTTTGTTTATGTTGAGGAATCGTATTTTTAAATAGTTCTTTTAACTGATCAGTAGTTTCAATTGATTGTTCATTTCTTTTTGAAGCTATCTCTTTTGCGATTTTTCTGGACTGTGAGAGTTCACCGTAATAATAGAATATTTCTGCCAGCTGTTCTTCAGTATAGGTATTTATAATTTCTTTAGCGGATAAAGGCTGGCTGGTGTTCATCCTCATATCCAAAGGGCCTTCAAAACGTATTGAAAAACCTCTTTCAGGAATATCAAACTGATGCGAAGAAACACCTAAATCGGCTAATATTCCATCAATTTGCTCTATTTTATAAAATCGAAGAAAATTTTTTATAAACCTGAAATTTTGTTGTATCAGGGTAAAACGAAAATCTTCAATTGTATTTTGTATGGCATCTGAGTCTTGATCAAAAGCAAACAATTTTCCTTTCTCAGAAAGTTTATCCAAAATAAGCCTTGAATGACCACCTCCTCCAAAAGTGCAATCTACATAGATTCCATCCGGATTATGTACTAAGGCTTCAACGCTTTGATTTAATAATACAGAATTATGATAGCTCATCTTCAGAGATATTTCCCATTACATCCTCTGCCAGCAGGGCAAAGTCTTCATCATTAACACATACTGCATTTTCGTAAAGTGATTTATCCCAGATTTCAATCACGTTGATAGATGCAGCAACAACAATATTTTTTTCAAGTTTGGCAAACTGAATCAAATCTTTACTTACCTGAAGTCTTCCGCTAGTATCTATTTCCACATTTTTCAGGCCGGCTGTGAATTGCCTTATAAAGTCATTGTTTTTTTTAACAAAACGGTTAAGTTTGTTTATTTTATTCATGGTAATATTCCATTCACACATTGGATGAAGTTCCAGGCAAGGTTGGAAGACAGATCTTTTAAGGACAAAACCTTCATGCAAAAGGCTATCTATTTGCTTCTTAAGTCCTGACGGAAGAAGCATTCTGCCTTTTGAATCAAGGGTGCATTCATATGTTCCTATAAAGTTAACCATAATAATCATCAAAAATAAAAAATAAAATCCACTTTCCTCCACTTCTACCCACTTTTGTTGATAACTTTCAAATTTCAGGCCGAAAAGAAACTCAATGGCTTAATTAGTAAAGTATTATTAAAATATATTATTATTTGGTAAAAATGATGTACTTTTGCAATTATACACAAGCTTTAAGATTAACCAATGATTTTTAACTTTCGTAGAGAAAAAAAATTCATATATACAGAGGCAGGAGAAGGAAAACCTATTGTTTTATTACATGGATTAATGGGTGGATTAAGTAATTTTAAGGATCAGGTAGATTTTTTTTCCAAAAACGGATATAAAGTTTACTCGATTGAACTTCCATTATATTCTTTACCTCCATTAAAAACAAATATAATAGGTCTTACTAATTATGTTATAAGTTTTCTGAGAAGAGTGGTTAAAGAACCTTCTATTATTATTGGAAATTCATTAGGAGGACATTTAGCTTTAATGATATCATTGAAAAAGCCTCATTATGTGGATGCTCTGGTTTTAACAGGCAGTTCAGGATTGTATGAAAGAAGCTTTGGTGATACTTATCCCAGAAGGGGAAGTTATGATTACATAAAGAAAAAAGCGGAAGAAGTTTTTTATGATCCTTCTGTTGCCACCAAAGAATTAGTTGATCAGGTGTATGAAACAGTAACCGATCGAGTAAAAGCCATAAAAACCATACATATCGCGAGAAGTGCAATCAAGCATAATTTATCGAAAGATTTAAAAGATATTATTCAGCCCACCTGTATTATATGGGGAAAGCAAGATAATGTTACACCTCCGGAAGTAGCTGAAGAATTTGATGAATTTATTCCAAATTCAACATTATTCTGGGTTGATAAATGTGGTCACTCGGCAATGATGGAAAAACCAGAAGAATTTAATCAGTTATTGTTTAATTGGCTGAAAGAAAATAAAAAATAATAAGAATGAATATACTTTCAGCTGAATTTGTTAAAAGTAGTAAATATTTAGATGATTGTCCGGAGGATAACAAGCCTGAATATGCTTTTATTGGAAGATCTAATGTTGGAAAGTCTTCTTTAATAAATATGCTAACCAGTAGGAAAGGATTGGCTAAAACGTCATCTACTCCTGGTAAAACCCAATTAATTAATCATTTTATCATTAATAATAATTGGTATTTAACTGATTTACCAGGTTATGGTTATGCTAAAGTTTCTAAAAGTGACCGTGCTTCATTTTCAAAGATGATTGAAAATTACATTTTAGGAAGAAAGAATTTAGTGAATCTCTTCATTTTAGTGGATGGTAGGCATTCACCTATGCAAATAGATTTAGATTTTATTAATTGGTTAGGTGAGGAAGGAATTCCTTTTACCATTGTTTTTACTAAAATTGATAAAATTAATCAAAGAGAATTTTCTTACAACTTTAAAAAATACTCTCAAGAGCTTAGAAAAAACTGGGATGAACTTCCAGAGATGTTTAAAACTTCATCAGAAAAAAAGATTGGTAAGGAAGAAATTTTGTCTTATATAGAAGATACCAATAAGATGTTAATTAGAAATAAGGTATATTTTTAAAAAACAGATAGGTTTTAAATTCTGATATCTTATCAACATCCTGAAATATTTTCAATTAGAATGTGATAAAATTTATGTTACTTCGTACTAGGCTAAATATGTTAGTTTTGTTTTTCAGAAAACGACTTTCCTACATAAATAGTATTATTTAATTCAAGTTATTAGTATATTTGTCTAAATGGAAAAGGATTTTATATTTGGCATTCATCCGGTAATGGAAGCTCTAGAGGCAGGTAAAACTTTTGATAAGGTTTTCTTGCAAAATGGTTTATTAGGAGAAAATATTAAGGTATTAAAACAAAAATTTTCTCAGGCAGGTATTCATATTAAATACGTTCCTATAGAAAAATTAAACAGACTAACCCGGAAGAATCATCAGGGAATTTGTGCTTTTCTTTCCCCTATTCAGTTTTTTAGTATTGAAGATGTTGTGCCTCAGCTGTTTGATGAAGGTAAAATGCCTTTTATATTAATGCTGGATCATCTTACTGATGTACGGAACTTTGGAGCGATTTGCAGAACTGCAGAAATAGTAGGTGTAGATGCCATAGTTATTCCTGAAGAGGGTACAGCTCCCATAAATTCCGATTCAATAAAAACTTCTGCAGGAGCTATTTTTAATCTGAAAATTTGCAAAGAAAAAAATTTATTGAAAGTATTAGACTTTTTAAAGCTAAGTGGAATAAAAATTGTGTGTGCTACTGAGAAAACAGATAAGCTTATATACGATGATGAATTATCTTTGCCATTAACTATTATTATGGGAAATGAAGAAAGGGGGATTTCCAAGGATTTACTCAAAAATGCTGATAGTAAATTAAAACTTCCTGTTTATGGCAAAACAGAATCCTTAAATGTTTCTGTTGCATGTGGAGCTTTTCTTTATGAAGTAGTCAGACAAAATTTGTCAAATAATCGTTAATTAATAATATTTAAAAATTAAATAATAATGAGAACAGCGTTAATTGTTGGTATAGTATTCATGATTTTTGGAGGTGCTATTACATATATTCAAAATAATAGTTCCAGTGAGTCTTTTATAACTTTTCCTATGATTATTGGGGTGCTTTTTGGTGCAGGCCTAGGATTAATTGTAGGGTCTATAATGGGTTATAATAGTAAAGCCAGAAGTGTCAAGTTAAAACAGGCGAAAATTAAACAAGAAGCTCCGGTTATTAAGGCTGAAAGTGAAAATACTTCAGAAAATACTAATTTGTAGATTTATTCTTTGTGTATTTATAATAATACACTGATGGAATTAGTATAAGTAATATTACGGGTTGTATAAGAATTCTTCTTATATAGAATGTAGGCATATACCCTAATCCGAAATTAGTATAAAGCGAACCAATATATAATATTGTAAAAATTATAAATCCAATTATGTAGATATATAAGGATAATTTAAGTATGTTTTTATTATTAAACCATAAATTTAATATTAGGAGGCTTAGAAATGTATTTAAAGTATATCTAAATATTAGTGATAATATGAGTTTTATAATGTTAAAATCAGGAACAGGTAAATGATTAAATTTTGTTTGCTTATAAAAAGCAAGTAGAGGATCATAAAATAAAACAACTTCAAGTCTGCGGATAGTTATCAATAAGATAAAACAAAAAATTATTCCTGATATTCGTATTTTATTTTTCATTTTTTACAAATACAAAATATTTTATCCATATAATCCATAGTATAATAATAAGTCCATAAATAATTGCTGGGAAAATATAATCATGTACATCTTTACCGTACTGAGGATAGTAGTAAAATACATAATTAATGAAAGCAATACGAATAATATTTGCAAAATGAATTATTGGAAGTGTTACTAAAATGTACAATAGCGTTTTTATTTTTCCTGAAGAAAAAGCGATAACAAATGATAAAAAAAGTATAATCACAGAAATAGCATTACAGCCCTCATTTACACCACTTATATACTTATTATTTATTGAAAAATGCATGTAATTTTCTTGATTGAAATGATGTGTTTCACTTGGAAAACCTACAAGATTTAACAATAAACTGGATTGCTTTGCCACCACTTCTGTAAAAGGATCGCAAGTTTTTAATATGTCTTGATAGTAATTTAAATACAAATAATAGATTGCTATGAGTACAATATATACTGCAAAAAATTTAATAAGACTTAGAATAATTGGTTTATATTCCTTCATAATTAATTGCTGGTAAATAGTTTACAAATGTACATATATTAAAATTAGTAATTAGATAAGAATTGAAAATAAAAAACAGGTTTTACAAAAGTGAAACCTGTTTTTTATTATTGTTTTATTATTTTTAATCTTTATTTCCTTCCTTTTTTTCAGGTCTTGGTAATAAAACTTTACGGGATAATTTCATTTTCTTTTTGTCATCAGTTCCCAGATATTTGACTTCAATGATATCTCCTAGGTTAACGGATTCTTCTACTTTTTCAAGTCTTCTCCACTCCAGTTCAGAAATATGTACTAGACCTTCTACACCTTTTGATATTTCAACAAATGCTCCGAAAGGCTTAATGGATACAACTTTAGCTTTGTATATTGTTCCTACTTCCGGAACGAAGGCAATTTGTTTGATTCGTGCAATTGCATCATCAATTTTTGCCTGATCTACACCGGAAATTTCAACTCTACCCACATCATCAGTTTCTTCAATAGTGATGATAGTATCTGTATCTTTCTGAAGTTGTTGTATTATTTTTCCACCAGGGCCTATAACTGCTCCAATAAACTCTTTAGGAATATCTAGCGAAATTAATTTAGGCGCATTTGGTTTTAAGTGCTCGTTAGGAGCAGGTAATGTTTCCAGAATTTTACCAAGTATATGTAATCTTCCCTCTTTTGCCTGATTAAGTGCCTGTTCCATGATTTCAAATGATAACCCCTGAATTTTTATATCCATTTGACAAGCAGTAATTCCATCTGCTGTTCCGGTTACTTTAAAATCCATGTCTCCTAAATGATCTTCGTCTCCTAGAATGTCTGAAAGAACACTCCATTTTCCTGAAGATTTATCTGTAATTAACCCCATCGCTATTCCGGATACAGGTTTTTTAATTTGAATACCTGCATCCATTAGTGCTAATGTTCCGGCACAAACCGTAGCCATAGATGAGGAACCATTTGATTCCAAGATATCAGAAACTACTCTGATAGTATAAGGAGAATCTTCAGGGATAACTTTTTTAAGAGCTCTTTGAGCTAAATTTCCATGTCCAATTTCTCTCCTTGAAACACCTCTTATGGGTTTTACTTCACCGGTAGAGAAAGGAGGGAAATTATAATGTAAATAGAATTTTTCTTCATGTTGAGAAATTACATTATCCACTCGGTTAGCATCTAAAGAAGAACCTAAAGTAACTGTAGTTAAAGACTGAGTTTCACCTCTTGTAAATACTGCTGAACCATGGGAGCCAGGTAAATAATTAACCTCACACCAGATAGGACGAATAGTTTTTGTATCACGTCCATCTAAACGTATTCCTTCATTAAGAATAAGTTGTCTGACAGCTTCTTTTTGCACATCGTGAAAATAAGTTTTTGCCAGAGATTCTTTTTCTTCTCTTAACTCCTGTTCGTCTTCAGTATATTTGGAAGCAAGAAAGTCTTCTAAAACCGCCTTAAACTTTTCACTTCTTTCATGTTTGTCAGATGGATTTTTTGCTATATCATAAACTTTTTGATAGGCATAATCCGTAATTTCTTTTCTTAGATCTTCATCATGTTCTTCATGACAGTATTCTCTTTTAACTAATGATTTTTCAACCTGAGAAGCCAATTTTTCAATGGCCTCAATCTGTTTCTTTATAGATTCGTGAGCATAGCCTATTGCATCAATCATTTCTTTTTCTGAAATTTCACTCATTTCACCTTCAATCATTACGATAGAATCTTTAGATGCACCTACCATAATATCTAAGTCAAAACCATTTTTCATTTGTTCAAAACTTGGATTTATAATAAGCTTTCCATCTTTACGGATTACTCGTACTTCTGAAATAGGGCCATTAAAAGGCAAATCTGTAACAGCTATTGCTGCAGAGGCAGCCAAACCGGCTAAAGAATCAGGAAGTACGGAATCATCATATGAAATGAGCTGAATCATTACTTGGATTTCTGCGTGGAAATCATCAGGGAATAAAGGTCTCAATACTCTGTCAACCAATCTCATGGTTAAAATTTCTTCATCTGTAGGTCGGCCTTCTCTTTTCATAAAGCCTCCCGGAATACGTCCACCGGAAGAAAATTTATCTCTGTAATCAACAGTTAAAGGTAAAAAATCGGTTCCTGGTTTTGCCTCTTTTGCAGCTACTACTGCAGCTAGTAACATAGTACCACCACATTTTACTACAACAGAACCATCCGCTTGTTTCGCCAGTTTTCCTGTTTCCAGAATTATTTCCCGGCCATCTTCTAAAATAATTTTTTCTGTAATTGCTTTTGGAATTTCCATAAAAAATTCAAAAATTATAATTAATACTTTATTTATATAAAGTAAAAAAGAAGACGATTACATTTAAATCAATAGTTAACTCTTTTGAAATAAACATTCAGAGAACACTCAAGTCCATTAAAATAGTCAGATTAATGGAATTCAGTGCTCTTTGTGTTTTTATTGAGAAGTAATTAACGATTAGAATATTAAATGAAACTTTCTTCTTTTTTAACTTGTTTCGAAAAAAATGTAAAAAAGGCAATTATAAAATTGCCTTTTTTAATATTCTGCATTTACTTACGAATTCCTAATTCCGCAATAATAGCTCTATACCTTGTGATATCTTTTTTCTTAAGGTAATCAAGCAATCTTTTTCTTTTACCTACTAGAGTTACTAGAGCTCTTTCAGTATTGAAATCTTTATGATTTCTTTTTAAGTGCTGAGTTAAATGGTTGATTCTAAAAGTAAAAAGAGCAACCTGCCCTTCTGCGCTTCCGGTATTTTTTTCGTCTTTACCGTGTTTAGCGAAAATTTCTTTTTTAATTTCTGTTGTCAGATACATGCCAATATTAATTTTGAATGATTATTATGTATTGTCCTGCAAATATATAACAATTATTGCAAAACACAAAACTATTATATAAAGCAGAGAGATATGAAAATTTCATATCTCTCTGCTTTTTGTTATATAAAAATGGTAAACTATCTGGCTAAAGGAGTGTACTCCAGAACAACTTTGCCGTTCTGTACCATTTGAAGGGTATAATTGTTAAAAACAAGAGTACTTTTTTGTCCTAATAAAGTTAATAAGTCAGATTCTTTATTTTTTTGAGCACATGCCATCATAGTTGATGCCATAGGGGTAGGGGTAAACATATTTCCAATTAAGGCGAAACCTCCATTAAATTGATTGCAACCTCCATTACCGTATACTCTATGTTCATTGAAATCAAATGTAATGTTAGGAATTGTACCTTTAAAAGCTGTGCCTGCATCAACTCCATTAATTGATTTTAAAACCCAAGTACCTTTAAGTTTTGATGCTATTTCTTTATTTTCTACTTTATCGGATACTGTTTTAGCAGTGTCGCAATTTTGTAAAGTAAAGGATATGCAAGTTAAAAATATCCCAATAAAACTAAATTTAATTAAATTTTTCATTTTTTTGTATTTAAGTAATATACTTAATTCAAATAGTTTGCCAAAATGAGAAAATTTCCAGTTTGCTTATTTATCTAAAAGTTCGTTTACATCTTTAAAACCTCCTCCGTTATAAATATCGGAAAAACCTTGTGAGGTAAGATATTCCACAACTTTACCTGATCTATTACCAGACCTGCAGAAAACAACTAAAGGAGTGCTGAATTTTTTTATTTCTTCAATTTTCTCTGGTATTTCATTCATTGGAATAAGTATGGCGTTCGGTACCTTTCCTTCGTTAATTAATTCTTCTTCTTCTCTTACATCCAAAAGCGTAACATTCGGATGATTAATAATTTCTTTTAAATTCATTTTATTACCAAATTATAATTCTTTTATTTTTAGGCTTAAACATTTTATCTCCTTTTTTTACTTTGAAAGCTTTATAGAAACCATCTATGTTTTCCAAAGGAGCGATTGCACGGTAATATCCTGGTGCATGAGGATCTGTTTTTATTTGATTGCTGAGTGCTTCATCTGTTATTTTGGTTCTCCAAATGGTAGCCCAAGATATGAAGTATCTCTGTTCAGGAGTAAAATTATCAATTTTTTTAGGTCTACCTTTATCTGCTAAATAAAGTTCTAACGCATCAAAGGATATGGCTAGTCCGCCTAAATCAGCAATATTTTCACCCAGTGTAAGTTGTCCGTTTATATTTGCACCTGGTAAGGGTTCGAACATATTGAATTGTTCTACAAGGGCCTGAGTTGCTGTTTCAAATTTCTTTTTATCTTCAGGGGTCCACCAGTCTTTTAAATTTCCTTCTCCGTCAAATTGAGATCCGCTATCATCAAAACCATGTGACATTTCATGTCCGATTACAGCTCCAATACCCCCAAAATTTAAAGCAGCATCTGCCTTATAATCGTAAAAAGGTGGTTGCAGAATAGCTGCAGGGAAAACAATTTCGTTATACATAGGGTTGTAGTAAGCATTTACTGTTTGCGGAGCCATGAACCATTCGCTTTTATCCACGGGCTTACCTATTTTATTTTTTTCTTTATTATAATTAAATATTATGGTGTTAAGGTTGTTTTGAAAGAATGAACCGCCGTTTTTTATTGATTTAATTTCCAGTTTAGAGTAATCTCTCCATTTATCCGGATAACCTATTTTGACTGAAAATTGGTTAAGTTTTTCCAATGCTTTTTTCTTCGTAGGTTCAGACATCCATGACAAATTTTTAATATGAATAACAAAAGATCTTTCCAGATAGTCTATAAGTTCTTTAGCATTAGCTTTAGCCTCTTCAGGAAAAACTTCGGCTACATATAATTTCCCAAATGCTTCTCCCATTGAATGATTTATATGTGAAAGGGCTCTTTTGTCTAAGGCTCTTTGTTCTTTTTGTCCGTTCAATGTTCTGCCATAAAAATCAAAATCTATTTCGTCTAATTCTTCTGTTAAACAGGAAGCAGCACTTCTAATGATATAAGCCTTAAGGTAGTCTTTAAGTAGGGCAAGATTTTGAGGGTTGATGTGTTTGTCCAGATTTTCATAATAATTTTTTTCAGGAATAATTACTTTATCTGTTTTGATTCCTAATTTTGACAAGTAGGCAGGTAAATTAACGTTATTAGAAATTTTTTTTAGTTCAGTTAGTGTATAAGGATTATTTAAAAGTTGAGAGTTTCTAATTTTTTCAACGGTTAATAGTTCTGATGCTAATTCCTTTTCAAAATTGGTAATTTGTCTAGCTTTATCTTCAGTATTAGTGTATCCAAATACTTTTAGAAGTTTAGATAAATAATTAGTATATTGAGCAATAACTTGTTTGGATCTTTCATCATCTTTATGGTAATAGTCTCTCCCGAGTCCTAAGCTAGCATCACTTAAATAAACAGCATTTTTGTTACTATCACTAAAATCAGAATCTACGGAAAATCCGTAAAACGGATTCATATTTAGAGGTGTAAATTCTTCGAGCAGCGATTTGAATTGTTCAAACGTTTTTACTTTATCAACCTTATTTAAGTAAGGTTTTACTGGAGATATGCCTTGTTTATTCCTTGCTTTCAAGTCTATAAAAGAAGTGTAAATATCTGCAATTTTTTGACCTTCACTGCCTTTAGGGTAAGATTGTGAAAGTGATTTTTTCAAGATTGTTAGAGAAATTGAATCTGTAGATTCACGAAGTTGATCAAAACTACCCCATCTGGATCTATCAGACGGAATATGTGTAGTTTTCATCCAATTTCCATTTACATAATTGTAAAAGTCGTCTTGAGGTCTCATTTTTTTATCCATATAACTGGTATTTATTGAATGATTCTGAGCAATAACTCCGGTTAAAGGGAGAGAAATAAACGAAAGAATTTGTAAAATTAATTTTCTCATGTTCAGGGTTAAGTATTTCAAACCAAATTTAAATAAAAAACATATATAACCTTCATTTTAACAAAAATTTAAAGACCACTTTCTAAATAATAATATTTAAATTTAGTATTTTTGTTTTCATTAATTCTCAATTACAGAATATCTTTAAAATGAATGAACCAATCTTATACTTAAAAAATGCAAGTATTTATCAGAAAAATTTTTTAGTATTAAATCATGTAAACTTAATATTAGAGAAAGGTGAATTTTCATACCTAATAGGAAAAACAGGAAGTGGTAAAAGTTCTTTATTAAAGGTTTTATATGGAGATATTCCTTTGATAGAAGGTAGCGGTAAGGTTGTAGATATGGATCTTGTTTCTCTTAAGTCTAATGAGGTTCCGGCTTTGAGACGAAAACTAGGTATAGTTTTTCAGGATTTTCAATTATTAACAGACAGGACGGTTGAGAAAAATCTCTTATTTGTATTAAAAGCAACTGGCTGGAAAGATAAATATGCGATTGATGAAAGAATTAATGAAGTTTTGGAAAGTGTAGGCATGTCTACTAAAAAACATAAAATGCCTCATGAATTATCGGGAGGAGAACAGCAGCGTATAGCTATTGCCCGTGCACTTCTTAATCATCCGGCTTTAATTTTAGCTGATGAGCCAACAGGTAATTTAGACCCTGAAACCTCAAATGAGATTATGTTGTTATTAAAAGGTATTGCTGAAAAAAATCATTGTGCCATTCTCATGGCTACTCATGATTATTCTATGATTAAAAATTTTCCGGCTAAAACTGTAAAATGTGAAGACGGGAAAGTTTATCATGGTGACTCGGAAGATCTGTTCGCTTAACATAGACGCTCATTCTACATGAGTTAAATTTTAATGATATCCATTCTCATACCTGTTTTTAATTACTCTGTAAAAGATCTTATTATTGAGTTAAAAAAACAAGCAATTGAATCTGATTTACCCATTGAAATTTTAGTGTTTGACGATTGCTCAACAGACAAAGATATAAGTTTGTTGAACAAAGAAACTTGCGAAGTTTATGAAGTTTCTTACGTATTATCAGAGCAAAATGTGGGTAATGCAAAAGCCAGAAATTTTTTAGTTGGTAAATCCACTTTTTCCTGGCTTTTATTTATAGATGCGGATATGTTTCCTGTAAATAAGGATTTTTTATTTAAATATATAGAATCTACAGTGTTAAGTGAAGACGTCATTTGTGGGGATGTTGTGTATAAGAATGAAGTTCCTTATGAGGGAATATTACGATGGAAGTATGGAAGAACTCATGAGCAGGTAGATTTTAATTCCAGAATAAAAAATCCTCATCTTATGTTTCGCTTAAATTGTTTTATGATAAAAAAAGATATTTATTTAAAATATCCTTTTCCGGAGCTAAACGAGACTTATGGTTATACAGATATTTTTTATTCATCTCAATTAAAAAAAAATGGTATAACTGTCAGGCATATTGAGAATCCTATGTATCACTTAGGCCTGGAGAGTAATGAGAAATTTTTATTTAAAACAGAAAAGGCTGTACGGAATTTGGCTCATGCTATGCACGAAGGAAAGGATATATCACTAATTAAATTAGCATTGTTTTATATAAAAATTAAACGCCTTTATCTGGATATAGTTCTTCGTTATTTATATAAAATATCATATTTTTATATAAGAAAAAATCTGCTATCTAAATCTCCTTCAATTTTATTATTTCAGTTTTATAAATTAGGTTATTTGTCAGAATTACTTGCTCGTAAATAAATATCAATTAGTTTATTTTCCTGATTTTCCCAGCAATATTTTTCAGCTGCTTTTCTGAGATTGTACTGATAAAATTTTTTACCATTTTGCATTACTAGTCTAATTTTTTTTGCGATTTCCGATGCTTCATGATTTATTATTACTTCACCTATCTGGTTTTCTTCAATTACAGATTTTATTTCCGGAAGAAATGTTCCTACAATAGGTATTCCAGAGTGTATATAATCAAATACTTTATTAGGTAAAGAATAATAATAACTTAACCCGCAGTTCTCTTCAAGGCTTACACCTAAAGATGCTTGTGGAGTTATAATTTTTAATTCTTCCGGCAATTTATGTCCTAAAAAATCAATATTATTTAATTTTAAGTCACGTACTAATGTTTTTAAACGATTTTCATATAAACCGGTTCCAACTATCCAAAGTTTAAATTGTGGAAGAAGAGCCATTGCATGTATCAAGTGAATAAGGCCACGCCCTTCTTTTAATACGCCTTGATAAATAATAATCTTAGAAGCAGTGCACTCATTTAATTCTTTGTAGTAGAAGTAAGGAGTATTATTTATCACTGAAGGTTTTTTATTATATGTTTTGTAAAAATAAGAAGCATAACCGTTACTTACGGTATAAAAAGAATTAATACGGGGAATTAAAAATTTTTCTAATAGTTTCCAAACTTTTTGCGAATATCTTCCTTGTACAGAGGGAAGCTCGGAGTATATTTCATGACTATCAAATACCAAAGGTACTTTCTTTATTTTTGAAACAAGGTAATTAGGAAGTAAAGAGTCTAAATCATTTGATGCAAGTATCGTGTTTTTGTCAGTTCGTAACAATAATCTCCAAAAAAGTTTAATATTAAATTCAGCAAATAATAAAAAACTTTTATTAAATATCAAGGGAATTCTATAAGCAGGATATTCCTTTTTTAGTGGAGGAGAGCCATAAAGATTAGTGCCAATTATATTTATATTAAAATTATGTTTTTTTAAGGAAGAACAAACTTTACTTACTCTTTGATCTGTGGAAATGTTATTTATTACCGAAATTAGAATTTTCAAAAAATGATAATTTAAAATATTTATTCAAAAATAACAATAATAAATAATTAATTTTGAGTAAAATCTTAAATATGTGCGGGTTTTCAGGAATATTTACAAAATCTAAAATAAGTTCAAGTGCATTAGTTAAATCATTAAGTTCTATTAAACACAGAGGTCCTGATGATTCATTAATAGTTACCCATCATGATCAAAAAAATATAATTTTTAGTTGCCATTTGTCAAATAATTATTCTAAGTCTTGTTTTAAAAAAGTAGATGAAACAGAAAGCAATAATTGGATTGGATTTAATAGGTTATCAATTCTTGATTTAAGTAAGAAGGGAATGCAGCCTTTTTTTGATCAAAATACTGAAACCTCATTCATGATGGTTGGTGAAATTTACAATTATAAAGAGATTAGAACCAAATTTTTTAGTTCTAACGAGATATTCAAAACTGAAACCGATACAGAAGTTGCTTTCAAATTATTTTTAAAATTAGGAAATGAATTTATACATGAGTTAAATGGAATGTTTTCCATCGTAATTGTGAAGTATAAAGAAAATAAAGTTTCTATTTGGAGAGATAGGTTAGGTATAAAACCTTTTTATTATACGCTATGTGGTAATAGTTTTATTTTTTCATCAGAAATAAAAGGTATTTTTGGAACGGAAAAACTTAATAAGCACATCAATTATCGTAACCTGGCATATACATATTATTTAGGAACAAGTATTTCTCCTCTTACTATATATAATGATGTTTATTCTCTGCCACCGGCAACATACATGGAGGTTGATCTTGATTTATATTCATACAAATCTTATCCATACTGGAAATTAAAATATAATGAAGAGTCGGAAATAATAAGTAAAGAGGAATTCTTAGAAGATATTTCTTTAATAGTTAGAGAAACCTACGTTCCGCATATTAAAAAAGCAATTATGCTTAGTGGAGGGATTGATTCAGGAATAATGGCAAACTATTTTAATGAATGGATGTCTGAAATTCATGGTATTTCAATATACAACACAAATGATGATAGTTTGAATGAGCTTGAATATGCTAAATTGAACTCAAAAAAATCTGGAATAAAATTGACTGATTTTGAAGTTCCAGATACAGTATCACTAAAAACTATTATTGATTATGTTTTATCAGAAGAAGAACCGGCAATTAGTCCCGAACCTGCTTTATTTCTATCTGAGAAAGCATATAATGATAATTATAAAATATTGTATAGTGCTTTAGGAATAGATGAATTATTTGGAGGATATTCATATTATAAGTTAGCAAAAATGTCCTCTTATTTCAAAGGGATGTTAATGTGCAAAAATTTAAAATATTTGTTTAAATCTAATACCAATAAAAGGAAAAAATGGGAGGAAATAAATACATACGGCTTTAAGGCTTTACCTTTTATAATTAGAAGTAAATTTAGCTGGAATGATATTGTTAAGTTATTTAATTCTCATGATAGTGAAGAGTGGAAGCATCCTGTTGAATATATATTTGGTACAATTAAAAATACTTTGCCAGAATGGGAAACAATGCCCATATTAAAACAGATTTCGTGGTTGGATTTCCATTATTATATATCTTCACATCATTCATTAAGATCAGATCAGCCAGCTATGAAATACTCAATTGAAATGAGATTTCCTTTTTTAAATCATCAGTTTGTACAAAAATATTTTAATCAAAAATATTTGTTTGAAGGTATTTTTAAAAATAACAAACCTTTTGTAAGAGATAGAATAGATTCAATAGTAACCGAAAAAATATTAAAAGCAAAAAAACGTGGATTTAGTATGCCTGTTTCTTCTTGGATAGAAAATGTGGATAAGAATCTATTTAATGACAAAATAGATTTATTGTTAACAAATAATAGTTTTTCACCCGAAGATATAAAGTACTATAAACAAAATGGAACTGCTTATCAAAAATGGATGTTATTTTCAACATCAATACTTATTAATGATATTGACTATAAATGATTTTTTTAATCTATTATAAAATTAATAAAATTTGGCTTAATCAATTTCCAATCATATTTAGATAAAGCAAGTTTCCGAGCATATAAACCATCCTTTTGATAATCAGATTGATTATGGATGTAATATGATATTTTATCTATGATTTTGTTAATGTTGTTAGGTGATTCGATATATCCAATTTGATTTATTTCGCTTATATAATTTTGTATAGCTTTTAATTTAGAGTAAATAACAGGTCTCCCAGCAGCCATATAATAAAATATTTTTATTGGTAAGCTATAGGAATTATAAAAATCAGGTTCTCTTAAATCTAAAAAAAAATCATTTTTACCGATTTCTTTACAAAATATTAAAAAAGGTAATTGGCTATTTTTTTCAATTTTAAGATTTTCAGGGATTTTTTTTGTATAAACAAATTTGGATGTATTAGAAATAATATTTAATCTAAATTTAATATTAGGGTGTTTTAATGCCAATTTTATTGAAATATCCATAACTGAATTAAAGCCTTTATCTTTAGTTAAGTTTCCAGCATAGAATAAAGCACACTCTTTAGATATATCATTAAATTTATATATTGGGATAAGTGAAGTATCAGAATAATAAGGTAAATACATATATTTTTTAAAAGGATAAAGAATTTTGAAAATTATTGATTTGTAATATTCCCCGAAAATAAAATTATTTACTTTAGATGATGAATAGATTAATAGTAAAAATAAGATAGTAGCTTTTATTGTTTTTTTTAAATAACTAAGATCATGTAATGTATTTTTAGTAGGATACCATTCTGTAACATCATATATAATTCTAACGGTCTTATTAGTTTTTTTATAGTTAGAAGCTGCTAAAATAGCGATAGGTGTATCACAAATAATGACATCAGGGTTTATAATACTCAAAAAAAAAGCTATTTTTTTTATCACCTTTTTTTTTGGCAAGTCTTTATCATTAAAGCAATAACAGTTTTGAATTAAACTTTTGTCAAGTCTAGACGAAATAATATGTATATCACACTGCTTCTCTTTTAGCGCTAATGCTTGCTGGTAATAGACTCTTTCGTCATCAGGATAATGGGCCGTAAGTGCAAATGCAACCTTCAATTTTTTATAAATTTAAACAAAAGTAAGCTTTTCCATATAATCAATAAATGGAACTAAATATAAATTAAAATATAATAAGAAATTTAATTATTTTTTTTTGTTCAATGAGTATTTTTGTAAATTGTTATACACATCTTCTTAATGAATATTTATATAAAAAAAATTAAAACAATCACTTCACAAAGTAAGGTTTTTGAGAATTATTTTTTTATGACAATATTAAAGTTGTTATCCACTCTTATTGGAATGGCTCTTTATCCTTACTTAATTAGAACTTTAGGAATAAAGCCTTTTGGAGAGTATATATTTGCTCAATCAATTATTTCTTTGTTCACAATTTTTGTATCCTTTGGATTAGATCTACCAAATACAAAGAAAATTGTTGAAAATAAAGAAGATGTAAGTATAAAAAGTTTCATAGTTTCCGGAGTTTTCACTTCAAAAGTATATTTATTTTGTATATCAATAATTTTATTTTTTCTTTTGTTATTGATACTTAGAGATAGGCTAATAAGTCCTCTTGTTTTTATAATCTGTTTTAGTCAAATAACCTCAGAAATATTGTTTCCAATATGGTATTTTCAGGCAGTTCAAAAAATGAAAATTGTTACTTATTTACAGTTATCTTGTCGTTTAGCAACTATTCCTTTTATTTTGATATTAGTAAAAACTCCTGAAGACCTATGGGTTTATGCTTGTATAATTTCTTTATCAGTTATTTTAGGTGGATTAATGTCTTTATACATCATATTAAAAAATGAAAAAATACAATTGAGATTTATTAAATATTATTTTTTAAAAGATTTTTTTAAAGAAGCGGTTCCTTTTTTTTGGTCAAATTGCATAGGAACTGTTAAAGAACATTCTGCAACAATTATCATAGGTGTTTTTTTAGGTATGAATGAAGTAGCTGTTTATGATTTGGCAAAAAAAATTATTGTTATTCCTAGAATGCTTACTGTAAATATCAATAGTGCTTTATTTCCTAAAATTATTCAAGATAATAATAAAACAAAAATTAAAAAAATTATTAAAATTGAGACATACATAGGATTAGTTATCATTATGTTTATAATGATTTTTGGATATTGGATTGTATTATTTCTAGGAGGGAAGTCAATGATATTATCCTACCCTGTATCTATAATATTAAGTATAACCATTATTTCTTGGCTGATAGTTGGAGCATTCATTAATTTTATCTTTATTCCTCAAGGATATTTTTATTTAATCACTTGGAATCAAATAGTTGCTTTTTTTTCTTTTATTTTAGCCTGTTCCTTACTTTTTATTTACAATAGTATAGTAGTTGTAAGTATAGCTTTAGCATTCTCAGGAATTTGCGAAATAGTTTTTTGTAAATATCTGATTAAAAAACTCCGTTTACGATGAGCCGTCCGAAAGTTTCTGTTTTAGTACTAGTATATAATGTTTCAGATTATATCGAGAAATGTACTCTTAGTTTGTTAAATCAGACTTTTCAAGAAGTTGAATATGTTTTCATTGACGACTTTAGCACAGATAATAGTTTGGATGTACTAATGAAAGTCATAGACAAATACCCTCATCAGAAAAAAAATATTAAAATAAAAGTTCATAAAAATAATAAAGGAATTGCATTTAGTAGAAATGAGGCTATTAATTTTTCTCAGGGCGAATATATTTTGTTTGTTGATGGTGATGATTATATAGAGAAAAATATGATTGAAAAACTTTATAAAGAAGCAATTAAAGATAAGGCTGATATTGTAGTCTGTGATTTTATTGAAGAAAGAAATGATAAAGCACTAAAAATGACTGATAAAGTATATAGCTCAATGGATGAGAATTTTGTAAATATGATAATTAATGAATCCTCTCATGCTTATCTATGGAATAAGTTAATTAAACGAAGTTTATTTAAAATTAATGAGTGTAGAATACCGGATCAATTAAATTACTGGGAAGATTTGTTTCTTATGACAAAATTCTATTATTTTACAAATAAAATTTCTAAAGTAAATTTATTTCTTTATCATTATAATCAGAAAAATCCTTATTCTATAACAAAAGAAAAAAATAGAATGCATTTTGAAAATTCTTTACAATATTGGAAATGTATAGATGATTTTTTAGAAAATCATAAGGAACTTATCAAACATAAAGAATTGGTTCAACAATTAAAGTTAAAAACTAAAGTTAATTTAATGTTTAATACGCAATCAGCTCATTTAAGAATTGAGTATGCAGATATGTTCTCTTACGAAGAAAAAAAATATTTTAATCAATTAAAAATAACCCAAAAAATAATGCTATTTTCCACTCGTAGGAAGTGGAAAAATTTTACTCGTTTGCTACGAACATTAACGCTTATCAAAAAACGAGTTATTAGATAATTAATCTATAAAACTCTTCCATAGATTATCATTATCAGGAA
This sequence comes from Apibacter sp. HY039, assembly GCF_004023655.1. Lineage (NCBI taxonomy): Bacteria > Pseudomonadati > Bacteroidota > Flavobacteriia > Flavobacteriales > Weeksellaceae > Apibacter > Apibacter sp. HY039. The sequence goes on from NZ_SAYM01000001.1 coordinate 561,255, forward strand.
CCGGAGCTTCCAAACTTATTATTTTCTTGGTAACAGGATGACAAAATTCTATTTTTCGGGCCAATAGATGTATGCTGCCATCAGGATTTGATCGATCAAATCCGTATTTTAAATCTCCTTTAATGGGAGCTTTAATCGAACTAAGCTGAGCTCGTATCTGATGATGTCTTCCGGTTTCCAGATCAACTTCTAAAAGTTGATAGTGATCTGAAGTTTTAATAATTCTATAAGTGAGTATAGCCTCTTTAGCTCCCTGTGTTTCGTATTTAAAAATAATTGATTTATTATTTTTTTCATTCTTTTTTAGATAATGTACAAGTCTTTGAGAATCTGGTATTTCACCTTTTTTAACTACAGCCCAATACGTTTTTTTTATTTCTCTCTTTTTTAACATTTCTGTTAAACGGCTTAATGCTTTACTGGTTTTGGCAAAAACCACAATTCCAGAGGTAGGGCGGTCTATTCTGTGAACTAATCCGGCAAAAACATTGCCCGGCTTGGAATATTTCTTTTTAATATAAGCTTTAATTTCGTCTATTAGTGGAACATCTCCGGTTTTATCGCCCTGAACGATCTGACCTGCTTTTTTATTAATAATAAGAATATGATTATCTTCAAAAAGAATTTGATTTTCCAGAAACATAAATTACAAATTTGACTTATACATTAAACTTAAAAACTTTCTTCGGAACTTGGAAAACTTAGATTTTTAACATCTTTTACATAATCAGAAACAGCTCCGACTATTTGTTCATGAAGATTTAAATATTTTCTTGCAAATTTAGGTTTAAAATTTTTGTTAAGACCTAATAAGTCATGAATTACTAAAACTTGTCCGTCTGTTTCATTTCCAGCACCTATTCCAATAGTAGGTATAGATATTTCTTTACTGACTTTTTCGCCTAAAGCAGCAGGTATTTTTTCGAGTACAATTGAAAAACATCCTAATTCTTCCAATAGTTTAGCATCACTAATAAGTTTTTCAGCTTCAGCCTCTTCTTTAGCTCTAAGCTTAAATGAGCCTAATTGATTTATAGATTGAGGAGTCAGTCCTAAATGGCCCATTACAGGTATTCCTGCATCAAGTATAGCTTTAATAGAATTTTGTATTTCAATTCCACCCTCAATTTTTACGGCAGCAGCCCCTGATTCTTTCATTACTTTAACAGCAGAATCATGTGCTTGAGAAGAGTTTGCTGTATAAGTACCGAAGGGTAGATCAACAATCAGCATGGCTCGTTGTAAAGCTCGGCTCACAGATTGTGCATGATAAATCATATGTTCCAGTGTAATAGGCAACGTAGTTTCATAACCAGCCATTACATTAGCTGCGGAATCACCAACTAAAATTGCCTCAACCCCGCCTTCATCTGCCAGGCGGGCAATAGAATAATCATAGGCTGTTAACATGGATATTTTTTCTCCGGAAGCTTTCATTTTTTTGAAAGTTTCTACAGTTACTTTTTTTATATCGGAATGTATGGACATAAGTTTTAGATTAAAATTTTTACTGAGTTTATAAAATTGTATTTTTTGTCTCAGTGTGGACATTCATTTTAAGTTTTACAGGTTGACCGTCAATCATAGTTTCAACTTCCAGAAAAGAGTCAACATTGTCTGAAATATAATATTGGTGGGAAATATCATAAATGAATTTACCTTTTCCGGTACCAGCTCCGGAAGCATTAGTATCGTAAGTGTTCATATTTAACTTATAATTCTGAATATAATCAAAAAATGCCTTTCCTTCTTTTATTTCACGTAAAGAGTAAGTGGTAGTTAAAGTCATTTCAGACAAATTATTTCCAGGGTACCGGAAAGGAATAGTCGTAGAAAAACTATCACCGATTTTTATCTTTTTATTAATTAAGAGACTTTGTTTAAGAGATTCCTGAATAAGTTTTTTCAACGTTTCCTTTTTTTGAATATCCAGTGATGAATTTTCAACGGACAAAATCTGTGGATACTCTCCCTGCTTATATTTACCTTTAAAAATAATATCATTGATAGTGGATTCCTGTGCATTTACTAATTTTAAGGTAAATGGAATCGTGAAATCTTCAGACTCTTTTTCAGTACGCAGTATATATTTGGTCTTTTCCTCAATTTTTTGAGTATTGGATTCTTTCTTAGATTTTTTTTTGCCTAGGTTTTGAATTTCTATAGAAAAAAAAGTTTTTTCTTCTTTAGTATATGTTGTTGAAGGTTTATACTTAATAATCAAATCTAAGCTATCCATTTGGGCAATACCATTGATACTCAAAAGGAAAATAGGTATGAAGAAATAGGGTAAAACTTTCATAAAGATAAAATTTAAATTATTGTTTTATAAATTCCCAATTTTCAGAATTGGTATGATTTAATTGAACATTTACACTAGGATAATTTGATTTGATATATTTAGCGATCTGTTCAGCAGCATATACAGAACGATGTTGTCCTCCTGTACAGCCAAAGTTTATTTGTAAAGATGAGAAATTTCTTTCTACATAATTATCAATTGAAATTGAAATTATATTTTGTATACAATCTAAAAAAGAAGGCATAACAGTTTTTTCCTGAAAAAACTCTTTAATTTCTTGATCCTTTCCTGTAAGATATCTTAGTTCTCCAAACCGATAAGGATTTAATATCCCTCTACAGTCAAATACATAACCTCCACCATTACCTGTAGAATCTTCAGGGTATCCTTTTCTATAAGAAAAGCTTTGTACAGTTATTTCTAAAGGTTTGTTCATGGTCATTTAATTATTTGATTTATTTTTATTTCAGTTTTATTACTAATTAAAATCTGGATAATTCTGTTTAATTCAGGGTACTTATGCAAAATTAAGCTTTCTTTATGTAAAATTTTCAGATTGTTAATGCCTAAAATTAAGCTTTCTTTAAAATGCTTTTTTTTCTGAAGAATTCCTCGGAATCCGTAAGCCCCAAGAACTTGAAGCAGTCGTATTAACAGGCAATATTGATAGGAGATTTCCATAGATTTATCTGTAATCGAATGAACTTTCCTTACTTCAGAAAAATAATAATTTTTTAAATTTTCTTTAAAATTTTCAGAAAGTTGTGCTTTTGCCTGCCATAAAAGAGATACCAAATCGTAAAATGGGTTACCTAGCATACCTCCCTGGTAATCTATGAAATAAGGTTCATTATTTTTTACAATAATATTTCTTGCCTGAAAATCTCTAAACATAAATCCCCTAGGCTCCATACTCTCAATAGTTTCACCGATTTGCATAAATTCTTTGAGTAAATCGCTATTTGAGTAAGGTATTTCAAATGGTTGAAAAAAATAAAATTTAAAATAATTTAAGTCATTATTTATTATGTCTTTATTAAAAGATTTAAAATCAAAACATTTTGAATAATCAATTTTATCTGATATGTTAAATTGAAGATTCAATAAATGTTTCAAAGATTTTTTATAAATATTTTCCGAAGTTGTATCTTCACCATTATGTAAAAGTACTTCTAAGAGGGAAAAATCTCCCATATCTTCCTGTAAATACATGTCATTATCTCTGTCAATGCTTAAGATTGAAGGAACCGGTACGTTGTTGTCCTTGAAAATTTTAGAGAAATAAAGAAAAGTTTTATTTTCAGCTATATGGGAACTAAAAGTCAAAATAATTGAGGTCTCAAGAGTTTTTACTCTAAAATATTTTCTTTCAGATGCACTGTTTGTGATCGGTTCTATTGAAAAATTATCGGATTTTAGATAATTTTTTACAAATTCCTGAATTCGATCCGTTTCATTTTCCTTACGCATAGGATATAATTAATATGCAAGATAGGAATTATAGGTTATTTTTGAGTTAAACTATTATATGATTATGGCTTTTGAAAAAAACAAAAATAGATTAATAAAAGGCTACCCACAATAATTCTATACCAGCCCCATATTTTAAAACCATATTTTTTTATTACACCAACAAAGAACTTAATAGCAAATATGGAAACAATAAATGCAATCAGATTGCCGAGTAAAAACATTTCAAGCTTATCACTATTTGCTGCAAGTAATTCATAACCTTTCATATCAATACCGTTTTCCTCCCAGTTTTTAAGTGTTAGCGAATATACAGTTACTGCAAGCATGGTAGGTACAGCAAGAAAAAAAGAAAATTCTGCTGCCACTTCACGACTTAATTTTTGTTGCATTCCACCAATAATTGAGGCGGCAGATCTACTGGTTCCGGGCATCATTGCTAAACATTGCCAGAATCCTATGATGACAGCTTGCTTTATTGATATATCTTCCTCTTTTAAAATGGTAGGATTTTTAAATAAACGATCAACAAAAAGAAGAATTATCCCACCGATTACAAGTACCACTGCAATTGGTATTGGCTTTTCTAAAACATCATCTATTTTGTCGCTAAACAATTTTCCTAGTATCAGAGCAGGAATTACAGCACATACTAATTTTACATAAAAGTTAACTCGTTTAAAATCAAAAAATTTTCTCCAGTAAAGTGCAACAACAGCCATGATTGCACCAAACTGTATGCAATATTGAAACATTTTAAGGAAATTGTCATCTTTCATTCCCAGTATAGAACTGGTGAATATCATATGTGCAGTAGAAGAAACCGGTAAATATTCAGTTAGTCCCTCAACAATTGCTATAATAATTGCCTCTAAAGTACTCATTCTTAATTATCTTTTTTTACGGAATTAATCATAATAGCATATATTTCAATGATGAAGCCTACAACAATCAGTATAGGAGCTAAACGAATTCTTCGGAAACTGAATATATCATTGTTCCAGTAATTCTTGTCATATACACCATCAGGTCTTGTATTTGCATCAGGGCCGGTCATTAATATAAGTCCTAAAGCAATAAAAATAATACCGACCAACATATATGTATAATTCTTTTTTCCGAAAAGCAATGTTTTTTTAGATTCGGAATCAGTATTTTTAAGTATATTTTTTTTCATTAAAAAATTAAATTTATGCAAATTTATGAATAATATAAATCATCCAGCTTTAAACGTAGAAATCTCCAGGTAGCAAACCATGTGCTGGCTGTCGTGATTAAAGCACCTAAAACTATTATAAATAAAGATAATAAGATGTAATTGGTATAGTCTACAATAGGAGGTAGAATATTATTTACAACCAGTGCATAATTAACGCCATATAACATAAGTAAGGCTATAATACCCCCTAACAACCCAAAGATAAGAGCCTGAAGTAAGAAAGGTTTCATAATAAATAGCTGTTTCGCTCCAACTAGTTGCATTGTTTTTATAATAAATCGTTTGGCGTAAATTTTTAATCTAATAGAATTATTGATAAGAGAGACGGCTATCAATAAGATAATAATAGCTAAAACAGAAATACCAATAGTCATTTTTCTAACACCCTTGTTCATTTCAGATAACAAATTGCTATCTGATTTAACTTCATCAACCAAGTTGTTTTTTTGAAGCTGTTTTTTTATGGTTTCAATATGCAGAGAATCAATATATTCGGATTTAAGTGCAACTGTTATGGATGCCGGAAAAATATCTTCTTCAAATAAGTCCTGAGAATCTACTCCCAGGTCTCTTTTTGCTGTCTTAGTAGCATCTTCTTTAGATATATATTTGGCAGATTTTACATAAGGATTTACTTTTACACTGTCCAGATATTGTAACTGTAACTTTTGGTTTTTAACCAGATTTTCCTTGTTCCGATCATTTTTAAAGAAAACCTCAATAACCATTTGTTCTTTTAAATAGTCAATATAAGAATTTGCATTTATAGCTATCATTCCTATGATGCCTATTAAGAATAAAACTAAAGAAATACTAATGACTACAGTTATGTTAGAAGATCGTAATCTTCCTTTGTTAAGTTTATCTGTTTTTGCTGCCATATTTTTTGAAAATATTCGCTAAAGTATAAAATCTTAGTATATTTTGATGTAATTTTGAATATAAATTATTGTTAAAATAAATCTCATAATATTGAAAGTAAAACCAAAAAAACATCTGGGACAGCATTTTTTAAATGATAAGAATATTGCTTCTCGTATAGTTGATTCATTATCATATAAAAATTATTCTACGGTTTTGGAAGTAGGACCGGGCATGGGGGTGTTAACACAATTTTTACTTGACAAAAGTGTAGATGTTTATGCCGCAGAGATTGATCAGGAATCCGTTGAATATTTAGAAATAAATTTCCCTAAACTTAAAAACAACATAGTTGGTGATTTTTTAAAGTTAAATCTGAATGAATTTAATAATGGGCAATTAGCGGTTATAGGTAATTTTCCCTATAACATTTCTTCTCAGATAGTTTTTAAAATTCTTGAAAACAGATCACATATACCAGAGAGTGTAGGTATGTTTCAAAAAGAAGTTGCCGAACGAATTGTATCCGGTAAGGGAAATAAAATATATGGTATTTTGTCAGTTTTAACTCAAGCATATTATGAAGCGGAATATTTGTTTACTGTTCATGAGAATGTGTTTACCCCTCCACCTAAAGTTAAATCAGCTGTAATTCGTCTCAAGCGATTTAGAAATACTATTGAAGACGTAGATGAAGCATTGTTCATTAAAATAGTGAAAGCAGGTTTTAATCAGCGCAGGAAAACCTTAAGAAATGCACTGAAAGTTTTAGAAATTTCAGAAAATCTCCATTCTCATGAATTTATGAGTCTTAGAGCAGAACAATTGTCTGTAGATGATTTTATTTTATTGGCCCGTTTATGGCATCAGTAGCAATTAGTTTTAATAAATAAATATTAACATGATAAATAGTATAAATAAATTAATAGGTGCAATAGTAATTGCGTTTTTGGTTTCTTGTCAACCTAGTGAAAAAAAGCACGAAGGCGGATCTGTTAAACTTTCAGATGTAAAAGTAGTGAATGAATTAGATCCGGTTTGTGAAATGTCTACCTCAGAACATTTAAAGGATACATTGACTTATCAAGGGAAACTATATGGCTTTTGCAGCGAAAATTGTAAAGAAGAGTTTAAAGCTAATCCTGAAAAATTTTTGAATAAATAAACCTTTTTTCTTAAAAAAACAAAAAAAGCATTCTTTGGTTAAAGAATGCTTTTTTATTTTTTGTGTAAAAAATACACAATATTATTTGTTTGTATAAATTTAATTTCGTTAATTTGTTTGTGTAAAAAATACGCAAATATAATTTTAACTTATAGTGTCGACAATAGTAAGGTAAAATTTTTTAGTAACGATTAAAATTTAAATTATGGGAACAGGACATTATTCTTCAAAAACATACCAGGCAGTTACAAACTCTCGCAACTACCAATCGAAATCTGCAGATCAAATATTTTCAGATTCTTTAAAATTAACCATGAATCCAGCTAATCTTAAAAACGGAATAAGGGAATGTAGAGATTCTTTGGATCATCCGGTAAGCATACCAATCATGGTTTTTGTTGATGTGACAGGATCCATGGGAAGAATTCCTTATAATCTTATTCAAAATAACTTTCCGAAAATGATGAATACCTTGGTTTCACATGGTGTTGAAGATGCTCAAATATGTTTCGGTGCTATCGGAGATCATATAACAGATAGTGTACCTCTTCAAATTGGCCAATTTGAGCAAGAAACAACCAAGTTGATAGATGACCTTTCAAATATATATATTGAGGGAGGAGGAGGAGGTCAATGTATGGAATCTTATCCATTAGCATGGTATTTAGCCGGATATCATACATCTACAGATGCTTATGAAAAAAGAGGAGCTAAAGGTTATCTTTTTACCATTGGGGATGAATCCTTCCATTCTCAATACAGCAGCGATTTTATTAAAAGGATGATGGGAACAGCTGAAAGTTTGGGTGACTTTACTGCGGAACAATTGTATGAAAAAGCATCTGAGAAATACCATGTATTTCATGTTCACGTAGAAGATGGAAGTTATGATACTAATTATATTAAAAATGAGTGGATTCAATTGTTGAACGAAAATTTCTTAGTCTTACGTAATAGCAATTCAATAGCAGAACTGATAGGAACAACGGTTTCCGTAATTAACGGAGCAAATATGAATTCCGTATTAAATACTTTAAGTGATCACGCCGCTAAAGATATTTCAAATACGTTAGCAAAGATTCAATCATTTCTTCCAGATAAAAATGACAAAGGCTCTTCTATAATAACACTTTAATTACAAAATATCCGGGGGATTATTATACATAATAAAACCCCGGATGTTATAAAAAAAATAGTATGATACATATAGTTTTAGGAACAGGTTTTGGGGATGAGGGTAAAGGACAATGTGTCCATTCTCTCTCAGATAAAAATACATTGGTTATTAGATTTTCAGGTGGGCACCAATGTGGACATACAGTTATTTCCGAATCAGGAAAACGACATATATTTTCACAGTTTGGTTCAGGGTCTTTTCGTAATGCATCTACCTATATAAGTGAATTTTGTACTATGTACCCCATAGGATTATTTGAAGAATATAATACTTTAAAAAATAAACTAAGCTCAGAGTTAAAGATGTATGTTCATCCGATGGTAAATATTACTACTCCTTTTGATTTAGCGTATAATAGAACTATCTCAATGATCAATGGTCATGGTACCTGCGGAGTAGGCTTTGGAGCGACACTTGAAAGAAGTGAAGAGTTTTATAATTTATATGCCAATGATTTGTTTACCCCTTACATTTATAATACTAAATTTTCATTAATCGAAAAATATTATAAAGAAAAGGTTAGGAAATTAAATATGAGCTCGCAGATTATTTATGAACAAGAAGTGTGTCATGCAATGGAGGGGTGGAAAGAAAGTATAGAGTTTTTTCAGCAATTTTGTAAAATACATGTTTTAAGTGAAATCCATCTCAAGTATAAACACATGGTGTTTGAGGGTTCACAAGGGATTTTATTAGATCAGAATTTTGGCTTTTTTCCTCACGTAACCCGGTCAAATACTACCTCTAAAAATGCTTTGGAAATTATAGGTGAAAATCAGTTTCATAATAAAGAAATTAGTACATGGTACGTTAGTAGATGCTATCAGACAAGGCACGGAAACGGTCCATTCTCAGACAGTGATTCTATAAAACTTAAAAATACCTCAGAAGAGACTAATCAGGCAAATAATTGGCAGGGAAACTTTAGGATATCAAAGTTAGATTTTTCCCTTATTAAACATTCATTAACCTGCGATAAAATATACAATATGAGTAGTAGAAAAAATCTTATTTTCACTTGTATGGATCAGTTGATTGAAAAAGAGTTGTTTATGAAAGAGCTGGAAGATAGTTTATTACAGGATTCAGTCGAAAAAATATATTTTAAAAGTCAGCCAGACTGGTTATAGTCACTAACAATAAATTTATATATTAAAATGAAAACTTACATCAAAAACATATTATCTAGTACTTGGTATCCGGATATATGTAAATCGGAATTAGAATATAAACAATTAGTTAAATTGTTTCATCCGGATTTAAATAAAGACTTGGATTCTCAAAAAATAGTAACACATTTAAATATGTTGAAAAATTTTTATGAAAGAGGAGAAGAGTACAATGATGAATCCGGGAAATTTAATACTAATTATAGATTACACAGGTGGAAAGGGGATATTCAATTATTGAAAAAATCAAAAAGTAATTACGATAAACTTATTCATATTGCTAAAACAAATTTTGATAAAGACTCATTTTTACATTTTATGAATTACTTTCCCTCAAATCTGGAGTTTGAAGGAAGCGAATTACAATATATTTCCCAGTATAAATGTATTCCATTAAGCACTGTTATAAAAAAAATTGAGGCAAATGAGAAAGTAAAACATATAAACTGGATTTATTCCCGTATGATTGAAAGTCTTGTTTTATTGGAATCACTGGGAATTACTCATGCTGGTTTTAACCCCGACTCTGTATTCGTTGTTCCAGAAATACATGGAATTAAGATTACAAGTTTTTATCATATGTGTGCCGGTGAGCTTTCAACAATTTCAGCCAAATATAAACTGTTTTATCCTGCTCAGGTATTTAAAACGAAGATTGCAGGTTCTTATATTGATCTGAGTTTGATTAAAAAAACAGCAATTGTTGGATTAGGAGACATGAGTGGCTCAGGAGTAAAACTTCGTTCAGATTCTTTAATAAATCCAACAGTACTTGATTATTTTTTATATCCGGAAGCGAATGCTTTCAACTCCATGAAAAAATGGAGAAAAATACTTGATTCAAATTTTAGTAAAGAATTTGTAGAACTTAAAATATAAAGAAACTAATTGCCTGATTTATATCAGTACTTTTTAAATAGAGTATATCCGGATTTTAATAGAAAGATTCAAAAAAACAATAATTTAATTTTATATAAATTTAAAAACAGATAGAATTATAACAATAAAATTTCTTTGTTATTTCGTTGTGCCTTAGATAAGAACGGCAATTGATCTTAATACACTAATAAAAAGTAAATATAAAATACGTAATCTAGGATTTTTACAATTAAATTCAAGTTTATTCTCGATTGTAGGTATTTAATGTAAATGTAGTTGAAAACTATAATTTGTAATTTACAGATAAAATGAATTGCATAAATTCGCTAAGCATAATTTAATCATTTTTTAATTAAAATCAATGTGTAGCTTTTTAAGATTTAAAGATGGAAAGATCCGATAATGAATTTTTGGTGCACAACGAATCTGTAGAGAAAGCAAAGAAGTACAGTAAAAGATTTAACAGGATCGAGTTTTGCATTTTTCTTTCAGGATTATGTGTTTTTGCACAATTGTATATTTTTCAGCCTATGCTTTCATTAGTCGGAGGAGAGTTTATAGTCTCACCGGCGAAAAGTAGCTGGACAGTATCATCCTCTACAATGGGAATGGCAATTGGCTTGTTTTTCCTAGCATTCAAAGCAGATTCAATATCTAGAAAAAATGTAATGGTAATTTCTCTTATTATTTCCTCATTGTTGACTGTTTTATCTGGTTTTGTTTTTAATTTTTCATTATTGATTATTCTGAATTTGATAAAAGGAATAGTGTTAGCGGGTGTTTCCTCAGTAGCATTAGCTTATTTATCAGAAGAGGTAGATATTAAAACATTAGGATTTGCGATTAGCATGTACCTGAGTGGGAATACTACAGGAGGTATGTGCGGTAGGGTAATTGCAGGCCTTTTATCCGGATGGATAGGCTGGAGAGATACAGTGGTTATTATGGGACTTATCACATTAATTTTAGGAATTCTATTTGCAATTTTATTTCCGGATTCGCGTTTTTTTAATCCAAAAAATACATCCGTAAATGAAAAACTAAAATTAATGAAAAGTTTTCTGAACGATCGAATGATGATTCGGTTATATTTGGTAGCAGGATTGTTAATGGGAAGTTTTATTGCTTTATACAATTATCTGGGTATACATTTAGAAAGACCTCCGTTCTCCCTGCCGCATTACCTGATAGCCTTTATTTTCCTGATGTATGTTACAGGCGTTATAGGTTCTATAACTATTGGGAAATGGTCAGATGCACATCCCCCTTACAAGCTGATAAGAATTCCGGGCTCATTAATAATAGTAGGATTATTGTTGATGCTACCGAACAATTTAGTATTTATAATCATAGGTTTAGGACTTTTTACCTTTAGTTTTTTTGCTACACATACTTTAGCCAGTCGTATGGTATCACAACATGCCAAAGAAGGGAAAAGTACAGCAACCTCCATATATTGGTTATTTTATTATGTGGGTTCTAGTATTATTGGTACAGGAACAGGAATTATTTATGCGCAGAAAGGTTGGGATTATTTTGTTTTTACCTTATTAGGATTGACTGTTGTTTCATTTCTTCTTTCCATAAAATTGATAAAAAAATCTGCAACACATTAAATAGTTTTATTTTTACTGATTGAGAATAAAAATATTTAATTAATCTATAATTAATTTTTTTGTTCAAAAATTAAATCAAAAAGTATAAGATTAAACTGTTGTTTTTTTATTTAAATCTCAATATATGTTAAGAGTTCTTCAGATTAGGTAAATAAAAATTATTTTTTTTCAATCCGTAATAAATATATTCCTAAAAGCAAACCGATGGAGAATAAAACTATAACATAATATGCAGGGGCCAGTACACTTACAAAATTTGTAAGAAGAGAAATTAATAAAGGAGTAAGACCGCCGGCAAAAGCATAGGCAATATTAAATGAAAATGAAACTCCTGAATATCGTATCTCAACCGGAAAACTTCTGACCATATAAAAGGCAAAACAACCTACAACTCCTACGCCTAAACCAGCCAGGCCATAAGTTAGAAAAAGTAGTTCTGGGTGTGAAGACAAAGTAGTATAAAATATATAGGTACTAACAATGCAAAATAAAGAACCCGCAATAAGAGTTTTGCTAAAGCCGATCTTATCTGCAGCTAATCCTGAAAGAATACAGCCTAGGGTAACCCCGGCAATAGCTATGCTGTTTGCTTCTTGAGAAATAATAACAGGAAATTTATATACAGATTGTAAATAACTAGGAGCTAGTAATATCACAACCATTATACCTGCCGATAACACCCAGGTTAAAAGCATACATACTATTACTGAATGTTTATGTTTAGAAATGACCGTTTTAACTGGAACATTTTTATCCAGTTTTTTTCTTTTTGCCATTTCCGAAAATATAGGAGTTTCTTTTAACCATCTCCGGAGGAACATAGAAATTAATCCGAAAATACCACCCAATATGAAAGCAAGCCTCCATCCATAAGATAAAACTTCTGAAGCTGAATAAAAAGTGTTGATTAAAGTAGAAACTAAAGAACCTAAAAGAATACCTAATGTTAAGCCTCCCGTTAAAATTCCACAAGCCAGGCCTATTTTCTGAGTAGGTACGTGTTCCGAAACAAATACCCAGGCTCCTGGAATTTCACCACCAACGGCAGCACCCTGACAAATCCGCATAAATAATAGTAAGAATGGAGCTAAAATTCCTGCTGTATGAAAAGGAGGTAAAAAACCGATGAGCAACGTAGGTGCCGACATTAAAAATATACTAAAGGCAAACATTTTTTTTCTACCCAATCGATCTCCGAAATGTGCCATGATAATTCCTCCAAAAGGACGTGCCAAGTAGCCGGCAGCAAAAATCCCATAAGTTTGCACCTGAGAAAGCCACCCCGGTATTTCCGGAGGAAAAAAAAGCATTTCAATTTGTTTGGCAAAAAATACATATATAATAAAATCATAAAACTCAAGAGCGCCACCTAGCGCTGATAAACCTAGTATTCTATAGTCTTGGTTTGTTAAGTTTTTTTTTACTCCGGAAATTATCATATGTGTTAAATCTAAGTATTATAATTAATAGAAATGCAAAATTAGCTATTAACAGTAGATAATAGATAAATTAAATAGGTTTTTTATTCAATAGATTAATATATATTTTTTAGATTAATTTTAAAAATTAGACCTTAACACTGTTTTTTCTTTAAGTTTTTTCTTTAAATATTAGATAAAAAAAGTGCTGAGGTCAGGTTATTAAATAAAATAATAAACAATAAGTAATATAAAAATCTTACATTTACTGCACATGATAAAAATCATAACTAACTATTAGGGTTAAAGTTATGAAATTAATAAGATGTAATTAAAATGCTGAAAATATTAATAACAAACATAATTGTTATTAATTTTATTTTATCTTGACTTTTTTTCACTCATTTTTGTATTATTTACTATCTTAGGGCGCGAAATAAAATTTTAACTATAATTATAAAATATGAATGTATACGAACTAATTTCTATTGGTGCTTATTTTCTCTTAATGTTAGCGATAGGTTTTTATGCCTATAAAAAAGCAACCAGCAATACCGAGGAGTTCCTTTTGGGAGGAAGAAAAATGGGAGCAGCCGTAACAGCTTTATCAGCCGGGGCAGCCGATATGAGCGGATGGTTATTAATGGGATTGCCAGGAGCTATGTATATGGTAGGTTTATCTGCCTCATGGATAGCTATAGGGTTAACTGTAGGTGCTTATTTAAATTATCTTTATGTAGCCCCACGCTTACGTGTATATACTGAAGTAGCTAAAAACTCAATTACACTGCCTGTATTTTTTGAAAACCGTTTTAATGATAAGTCTAAAATTCTCAAAATTATTTCTTCCATTTTAATATTGGTATTTTTTACCTTATACACCTCAACAGGTATGGTAGCTGGAGGAAGGTTATTTGAATCTTCATTTGGTATAGATTATAATATAGGACTAATAGTAACCAGCTTGGTTGTAGTAATATATACTTTTTTAGGAGGTTTTCTTGCAGTAAGTCTTACGGATTTCGTTCAGGGGGCTATTATGGTTTTAGCTTTAGTAGTAGTTCCAACAGTAGCCATAATAGTTTTGGGCGGACCAGTAGAAACTATTCATGAAATTGAAGCAAAAGGACCTAATTATTTAGACTTATTCAAAGGAGTTTCAGTAATAAGTATTTTTTCTTTATTAGCTTGGGGGTTAGGATATTGTGGACAACCGCACATTTTAGTTCGTTTCATGGCTATTGATTCTGTAAAAGATTTAATAAAAGCAAGAAGAATCGGAATTGGATGGATGATCTTTACTGTTGGAGGAGCTTTATTAGTAGGATTAATCGGAATTGCCTATATAAGTAAGTTTGATTCAATAATTATGATTGAATTTGATTCTTCAAAAGAAAAAGCAGAAACTATCTTTATCTATTTTACAAGAGTATTATTTCATCCGTTAATTACAGGGTTTCTTCTTTCAGCTATATTGGCTGCTGTTATGAGTACAATTTCTTCTCAGCTGTTAGTTACTTCCAGCTCCGTAACTGAAGATATTTATAAAGCATTTATAAACAAAAAACCATCCGAGAAAGAGGCTCTTTTGGTAAGTCGTCTTGCTGTATTAGGGGTTGCAATTGTTGCATTATTATTATCCTTAACACCCAAAGACAGTATTCTTAATCTGGTAGGTAATGCATGGGCTGGTTTTGGTTCTGCATTTGGGCCGGTAATTATTTTATGTTTGTATTGGAAACGAATGACGGTTGCTGGAGCTGTTGCTGGTATGTTATCCGGAGGTATAACAGTATTGGTCTGGACGTATGCAGGATTATATGACAGTACTGGAATTTATGAGATGATACCTGCATTCTCATTATCTTTCCTGATGATTATTATTTTTAGTCTCCTTACAAAAAAACCAGAGCAGGAAGTTATAGATACGTTTAAAGAAATGGAAAAAGAAATGAATGAAAAATATAGAAATTAATTATATATGGTTCAATTTTAAATAACATATCAAAATATAAAAAAATCCCTTTACTAAGGGATTTTTTTTGGCATTAAAGTAAATGTGTAAAATTAACGCAAAAAAATTTTTTTCATAAATAAAATGTAGTACATTTGTGTATAAATCACGCATATAAAACATGGAAAAAAGAGGCAAGTATATTTATGAATATCCCCGTCCTGCAGTTACCGCAGATTGTGTAATTTTCGGATTTGATGAGGGAGAATTAAAAATCTTATTGATTGAAAGAGCCATCGAGCCATTTTTAGGTAAGTGGGCATTGCCTGGAGGGTTTATTGATATGAATGAGGATGCTGATGATTGTGCCAGAAGAATATTAAAACAAGAAACTTTGTTGGAAAATATTTTTATGGAACAGTTGTATACATTTACAAAAGTTGAGAGAGATCCCAGGTTTAGGGTGATTAGTATTGGGTATTATGCATTAGTTAAACTATCAGACTATAAGGCAGAAGCTGGTTTATTTACCTCAAAAGTTCAATGGTTTCCGGTTTCTGAAATTCCCGAGTTGGCCTTTGATCATAAAACGATTGTTGACTCTGCAAAAGAAAGGTTAAAAGGTAAAATAAAGTACAAACCTATAGGATTCGAATTATTACCGGAAAAATTCACAATGCCTGATTTACATAAATTATATGAAACAGTTCTTCAAACAGAATTGGATAGAAGAAATTTTCGAAAAAAAATATTGAGTACTCATTTACTTATAGATCAAAATGAGTTAGTGAGTGGCTCTCCCCATAGAGCAGCAAAAGTATATAGCTTTGATAAAAATAAATATGAAGAATTATCTAAAAATGGATTTTATTTTGAAATTTAAAACAATTAAAGATGAAACACACTACCTATAACATACAATGGTTGCTCAATACAGTTGAAAAAAAGGAAAAAGTTAAATATCTTTTCTTTTGGGGACATGCACCTTCAAAAGACGGTACAATAACAAAATCATGTTTTAGCCAGTGGTGGAATAGTAAATTTATGGTTAACGGAGTTAGCTATGCTTCCGCAGAACACTGGATGATGGCAAAAAAAGCCGAGCTTTTTAATGATAAAGAAATACTTGAAAAAATTCTGATTGCGAAATCTCCGGCTGAAGCTAAAAAGTTAGGAAGAAAAGTTAGAAATTTTGATCCTCTAATATGGGGGAAAAATAGCTTTGATTTAGTTTGTGAAGGAAATTTTTACAAATTTTCTCAACATGAAGAGCTGAAAGAATTTTTAGTGAATACTAAAGATAGAGTATTGGTGGAAGCTAGTCCGGTAGATAAAATATGGGGAATAGGAATGGCGCAGGATAATGATTCAGCTGAAAATCCAAGATTATGGAAGGGAAAGAACCTATTAGGATTTGCCCTTATGGAAGTGAGAGAACGTTTAAAATAATATAAATAGAAAAGCATCAGGTGAAAAATTTAGTTGTATTGACAGGAGCTGGTATCAGCGCGGAAAGTGGGATTAGTACTTACAGAGATCTAGATGGACTATGGGGAAATTATAACCCAAAAGAAGTAGCTTCAATTAAAAGTTGGGAAAGGGAACCGCAAAAAATGTTGGATTTTTATAACTTATGTAGAAATAAATTGAAAGACATACAACCCAACAAGGCACATAAGTTGGTCAAAGATTTAGAAAATACATTGAGTGTTCAGGTTATTACACAAAATGTAGACGATTTACATGAAAAAGCCGGTTCAACAAACGTGCTACACCTTCACGGGAAACTAACAGAAATGAGAAGTGAAAAAAATCCTGATTTAGTGTCAATATTTGATAAAGATATAGTTATAGGTGATTTAGCATCCGATGGCTTTCAGTTGCGTCCTAACGTAGTCTGGTTTGGTGAAGAAGTACCCATGATTGAAGAGGCAAAGAAAAAAGTTGAAAGTGCTGATATTTTACTTATAGTAGGAACTTCCCTACAGGTCTATCCGGCTGCTTTTCTTGTTTTTTATGCACGAAAAGGTATTCCTGTATATTTGATCGATCCCAATCCTGAAGAAGAAACTTTAGAATCAGTAAATTACATCAGGAAAAGTGCTTCAGAGGGGATGAAAGAATTTTTAGAGCATGTGCTAAAGACAGTTATATAATGATGAATAAGCCAATACATAGTACATTATTTGGAGTTGCTATAGGAGATGCTTTAGGGGTTCCGGTTGAATTTAAAAGCAGGGAGTATTTAAAAGTAAATCCTGTAGTAGATATGATGGGTTTTATGTGTTGGAATCAACCACCAGGAACCTGGTCTGATGATAGTTCCTTAACATTTTGTTTAGCAGATAGCTTAACTTACCGGTATGATTTAAATTCTATTGCCAAACGTTTTGTGAAATGGTATAAATATGGACATTGGGCAGCTCATGGAAAGGTTTTCGATGTAGGTGGAAGCACCCGTAACTCAATTTTGAGACTTATCAAAGGAGAATCACCTGAGTTTTCAGGAAATTTTTTCGAAGAAGATAATGGAAATGGTTCACTAATGAGAATTATTCCTCTGGTATTTTATCTTAAAGATCGGGAAGTAAAAGAAATTTTTAACACAGTAAAAGAAGTTTCAGGTATTACCCATGCACACTTCAGATCGGTTTTTTCATGCTTTATATATGTGCAGTATGCAATAGAGATAGCACAAGGAAAAGACAAAATTCAGGCATATTATGAAATGCAAGATAAAGTAAGTGCTTTTCTGAGCGATAATGAATTTGATACTCAGGAAGTAAAGCTGTTTAATAGGATTCTAAATAACAATATTGCAAATTTAGAAGAAGACAGAATAGGCTCTTCAGGATATGTCTTAGACAGCCTGGAAGCGTCTATTTGGTGTCTTTTAAAAGAGGATACTTTTCAAAGTACGGTTTTAAAAGCAGTAAATTTAGGTGGTGATACGGATACAACGGCTGCAATTGCCGGAGGGCTGGCCGGGTTACTTTACGGATTTGATGCAATACCTCAACACTGGATAAACCGTTTAGCTAGGGCTGAAGATATTAAAAATCTTTGCGATAGGTTGGAAAGAAACATACATAAAATAAAGAAGTAAACTTTTAGAGATAAAGGATGAAAATTAAATGAATTTGAATAATTATGAGATTAAAACTGATGGATAATAAAGAAAAAATTAAAGCTATTAATTATTTAAAAGGAGATGCTACCTCTCCGCAAGCAGGAGGAGTAAAAATTATAGCACATATTTGTAACGATATCGGGGGCTGGGGGAAAGGATTTGTTTTAGCTATATCTAAAAGATGGGCGGAGCCCGAAAAATCCTATCGCCTATGGCATAGAGAAAGAAATAAGAATAATTTCAAGTTAGGAGAGATAGAGCTTATTCAAGTAGAAAAGTATATTTACGTAGCTAATATGATTGGACAAAGAGGTACAAAAACAGGAAGTAATGGAGTACCCATCCGTTACGAAGCAGTAGAATCTTGTCTTACAAAATTAGCTCAACAAGCAAATGACTTACAAGCCAGTGTACATATGCCTCGTATAGGTTGTGGATTAGCCGGAGGTAAATGGGAAATGATAGAGCCTTTAATTATAAATACTCTGATTAAAATGGACATTAATACATACATATATGATTTCGATTAAAAAAGAAAAAACAAAATATGATGGATGATATAGAAAGAAAGAACATAGGCAAATTTATAAGCCTTATCCTTCGTCACGAACCCAAGAAAATAGATTTAGACTTAGATGGAAACGGGTGGGCGGATGTAGAGGAATTAATACGAAAATCAAGTATACATAAAATCTACTTTACTAAAAAAGAATTAGAACTAATTGTAGAATCTAATGATAAAAAAAGATATTCATTTAATAATGATAAAACCAAAATAAGGGCTAATCAGGGACATTCAATCCCTATAGATATGGAATTTGAACCTGTTGAACCTCCGGAATTTTTATTTCATGGAACGGCAGAACGTTTTTTATCCTCAATTAGAGAACAGGGTATTACTAAAATGAGTAGACAGCATGTACATTTAAGCAGTACTAAAAACACTGCAAATAAAGTCGGGGCAAGACATGGGAAATCTGTAGTATTAACCATACATTCAGGAAAAATGTATAAAGAAGGTATAATATTTCATAAATCAGTGAATGGGGTTTGGTTAACCGATTATGTACATCCCGTTTATATAGAGGAGAGCAGTAAATAAAACAGGTATTGATATATTGCTCAAATAATTTATTAAATGATAGTATGATATGTTTGTTGTATTTATTTAATAGATAATCAATTGCTTATGATTTTTTATAGTTCTTTATTGAATAATTGTATATTAAAAGTTGTTTTTATGATGAATAGGTTAGGTTAATTTAAATAAATGCACTAAATTAGACAAGAATTAAAAGATACTTCAGTAAACACTAAATTAAAATCTTTTTTTTAACATAAAAAAACTTTAACAACAATTATAACATGAAAATTAAATTACATTTATTAGGTTTTATTTCCTCTATTACAATTTTGTCAGGTCAGGTAGGTGTAAATACCTTAAATCCGCAGGCTGTTTTACACATAGATGGAGCGAAAGATAACCCCACAGCCGATGTTCCAACAGCAGTTCAGCAATCTAATGATTTTGTGGTTACTTCTGCTGGAAGTGTAGGGATAGGGACAATGACGCCAGATGCGTCTTCTATTTTGGAAATCAATGTGAAAGAACTGGCAAGTGGAAGTAAACGAGGATTTTTAGGTCCGCGGGTATCCTTATCGTCTATTACAGATAAAACAACTATAAACAATCCAGCTTTAGGTCTATTGGTTTTTAATCTGGGCGAAGTATCAACACTGAATTATGTTGGGTATGTATTCTGGAATGGAACAGAATGGAGAGCTCTGGATGGACGTTCCCTTTCTGCCGGTACTATTAGTTCCATTGTTTGTAATAAAGTAACTTTAACTCCTACAACCTATACATCAGGTACGGCGTATACTGGCGTTATGGATATTCCTTACACAGGGGGAAACGGAGGTACATATGATGCTCAGACCGTTGGGCCGGTTAATGGATTAACAGCTACTTTAGCTGCAGGTAACTTTGCTACTGGTTCAGGTACTCTAAACTATACAATATCTGGAACTCCAACAGTAACCTCTCCGCAAACAACCACTTTTGAGATATCCATAGGAGGTCAGACCTGTAGTGCCATAGTGGGTGCCGGAGATGGAATTTCTCTGGGTGAGCTTGTATATTATAAAAGTCCCAATATAGATGCGTCCATAGGCGGTGGGGGTGCAAATGGCACTATTGCAACCAATTGGCTTAATAATTTTGCTTCTGATTTACCTATAATCGGAGGAAAAATCAGATTAGACGGTTACTTTACAGATAGTAGCAATGGTGGCCCCGGAACTGTTTCTTTTAATCCTCGATTAGTAAACATTTCTAGTTCACCCGTAAAAATTTGGTTTTCAGCTTTAACAAATGTGGATAGATCCAACGGAGCTAATATAGTGATGGCTGCAAATGGAGGATGGATAAATTTGGACAATGGTATATATCTTAACTATGGTGCCAATCAGTTAACAAGTGATGGAGGATCAGCCTCAACTACCGATACAGGAAGTACTAGCCAGGAAGTATTAACTATGGACATCTCATTGGATGAAAAATGGTATAGAGTTTATTATTTTCCAAATGTAGACAACAATGATACAGCAGATAACAGCGATAATTTTAGAAGAATTTACATATCAATACAAAGATTATATTAAAAACTAATTTTTTCTTATAATCTTTAAGCTTTTTCATATTTTTAATTACTGCCTGTTAAAATCAGGCAGTAATAATTTAGTATAAGTTCGAAATACACTTTTTTAAAATTATACAGTTAATATTTATCAATCCTTTTTTATGAAAAACTTTGATTATAAATAGATGTAAAATTAAAATACTTAATACTTAAATTCTAAGATAAATTTATCTGAAATATTAGTGATAGATTTTAACCTATACATTCAGATTACTTCTAATTAGTGTTAAAAAAATAAAAATATTATTTATCCCGTATTTTTTATTTGTTTTCTATTTGTAAAAATATTTATAGATATAGAAAGAATAGGTGTTAAAATACTCAACAACAGCATTTTCTATTTTTGAATACTTTCGAATTTTGTTAAAATTGCAAAATTAATATTTGAAAAATGATGAAAATTGAGAACATTTTAAAACTGGCTATTATTCTTTTAACACCTTTATGGTTTTCTTCAATGAATTCACAAGTGACTATAGGAATGGATGAAATTCCGGAATCAGGAGCCTTATTACAAATTAAAGAAATACAGACCTCAGGAAGCGAAGCTAACTCAAGCAAAGGGATTTTGCTTCCCAGAGTCAATTTGGTTTCCAGAACATCTCTGGTTCCTACTTTAAAAGCATCTGAAGAAAATGAACAAGAAAAACTAAAGCACACAGGTCTGGTAGTCTTTAATGTTAATATAGTACCTAATACAGATCCTGCTTTAACATTAGAAGAAGGAGTTTACATTTGGGATGGGGCCAAATGGAAAGCCGGTAAAAAAAAGAATAACGGACAGACAAATAACTTTATAGTTCCTGTGTTTGCTTCCGTTTATTATATTAATACACAGCAAACTCAAATAAAAGCTACAGTTTCCTCCAACGCAGAATGGGTAGCAAGCGTAACCGATGACCCAAATAATTTAATTTCATTAATTACAACATCCGGTTCAAGTGGAAAAACTGAGTTTCAATTTAATTTAGCAGGTATTAGTCCCGCAAAAGATCTAAACACCACTGCTACTATAACCTTTACCAGCATTACGAATCCACAGGTAGTTGAAAATGTAACTTTTGAATTAAAACAAATTGCCAATGGATATTATTTCCCAGAGTTAAATGTTGTTTTTGGAGGTAGTTCTTCAGGTTCTCAGACCTCTGCATCTAATTATTGTTCTAATCTTAGTCCCGCAGGTACCTGGAGACTTCCGACTCAATTTGAACTTGCCGGAGCTTTTGCCTTGATCAAGATGAATAATAATTCTCCGGTAGCCAATTATGGATTTGCTTCTGGTAATTATTATTGGACATCAAGTAAATACAATGCTTCGTTCAGCAGGACGGTTTTATTTTCAGATGGAGTATCATCCTCCGATCAAAATGCAGGAGCACAGGCAGTTTACAATAACGGTACTCCTTATAGGGTAGTATGTGCGAAGCCAATACAATAGACAACTAATAAATATACTTCTCAAAGGGCAGTTATTCGTTTGAATAATTGCCTTTTTCTTTTTTATCTTGCAATCATTTATTACAACTAAAAATTAGATGTTACTATTCAAATACGTAAATAAGCAATAATGAAAAATATGACTTTAATTGAACGTTTGAGAGGCAGCCTGATAGCTGGTACTATAGGAGATTGTATAGGAAACAGATATGAGGGGGCTGAACCTGGAGATATAATTGAATGGGATTTTAATTGGCAAATTTCCGATGACACTCAAATGACTTTGGCAACCTGTGAAGCAATATATGATAAAAAGATAATCAAGCCCGAAGAGGTAGCTAATTCTTTTTTAAACTGGTATAATAAAGGGCGGATAACGGGTGTGGGGTCTGCTACATTGAAAGCTTTACGTGAACTTCAGGTGGGAGGACATTGGGCTTTAGTTGGAAGGTCAGGTGAATTTGCAGCAGGAAACGGGGCTGCAATGAGAATAGCTCCCCTCGCATTTAAAAATGTTTCAGAAAATTTCATAATAAAAGATATTTGTAATATAACACATAAAAATGATGAAGCATATATTGGTGCGCTAGCTGTTTACTATGCTATAAAATATGCTATTGGGGGTAAATGGTGCGGATATTCCGATTTAATAGAAAAGATTATTCCTTTATTACCAGATACTTTAATAAGAGATAAATTACTTAAATTTCAAAAGTTTAAAAATGAACCTTTACAATATTTAAAAACTGTGCCACGACCTACAGGGTATGTTGTAGATTCCGTTCCAGTTGCTTTATTTGCTGCTCAGAAAATACATGAGTCTTCTTTAGAAGAAATAATTTTAAATTTAACAGCCTTAGGCGGAGATACTGATACTGTTTGTTCCATCTGTTCGCAAATTATCGGAGCATTAAAAGGAACTAATGGTATACCAGAACACTGGATAGAAAAATATAAAAGACTATACGCAAGTGTAATTATTGAAAATCTAGTTTGTAATTGGAAATTTTAGTTTTATTAATTCAATATTTTATTAGAAAATAATTACTTTAATAAGAGAAGCTAGTCAGTCTTTACTTTTATTGATATTTTTTATAATGAAACATTCAGTGTATTTCCTTTTAGGGTCTTTATATAAGGTAATAAGAAATTATATAACTTGATAGTTTTTTGTATATCCTCATGGTATTTTTATAAATTTCTTTAGCTACTTTTAAATACTCTCAAAAATAATGATGTAAGTCTCTTTGCATAATATTGAGATAAATCAAAAAAAAGAATTATATTTGCGTAAATATTACACAATACGATATGGGAATACAGATTATAAAAGGTGATATAACGCGAATAAATGTTGATGCAATTGTGAATGCAGCCAATTCTTCGCTGTTAGGTGGTGGTGGGGTTGATGGTGCTATACATAGGGCAGGAGGAAAGCAAATTTTTGAAGAATGCCAAAAAATCAGGGCAAGACAAGGTAAATGCAATACAGGAGAAGCTGTTTATACAGCCGCAGGTTGCCTTCCTGCTCGCTATGTCATTCACACAGTAGGACCGGTTTGGAATGAAGGAAATAAAAATGAAAAAGATTTGTTAAGGCAATGTTATATAAATTCACTTAGAATCGCTGATAAATTAGAGCTTAAATCAGTTGCCTTCCCAAATATAAGCACCGGAATATATCACTTTCCTAAAAATGAAGCTTCTGAAATAGCAATTAATACTGTGCAATATTTTTTAAAAAAAGAAAATAAATATATTGAAACAATCCTGTTTGTTTGTTATGACGAGGAAAATGAACAACTGTACAAAAACAAATTAAGATGAAAGGAAAAATAAAGATAAAGACAGGACAGCAGGCATTGAAAATTATAGATGAAGGGCATTATACCTTAGAGAACAAAATAATTGATATTAAAGAGAAAATCAGATTATCTGTAGATGCATCCATTTTATATACGCCGGAATCTTTTTCAAAATTTAAAAATGATTTCGAAAGGAGTATTTGCGAAAAAAAATATTCTACTAAAATATCAGTAGTAAATAAAACTACACAGCAGGCAATTGAAGATTTAATTGATAAGAATATGAAAATTGCTGCTCTGAATTTTGCATCCGCAAAAAATCCAGGTGGAGGATTTTTAGGAAATGCAAAAGCTCAGGAAGAAAGCTTAACAAGAGCATCCACTTTGTATCCTACATTGACTAAATATTATAAAGAAATGTATGAGTTTAACCGGAGCAGGAAAACCTACTTATATTCAGATTACATGATCTACAGCCCCGAAGTTATATTTTTTAAAGATAGTGATGAATATCTATTACAAGATCCTTATTTTGCAGATATACTTACCAGTCCGGCAGTTAATCTGGGCGCAGCAGCAAAGAATAACCCGGGAGAATTAAAATATGCAGAACAAACCATGAGAGAGCGACTGGATAAAATATTATCTGTTTTTGTAGTAAACAGAGCAGATGCTATTGTATTGGGCGCTTGGGGCTGTGGCGTATTTCGGAATAATCCGGAAGATGTAGCCCGTTATTTCTGTAATTACGTTAAGGAAGGAGGAAAATATTCTCAATGTTTTAAAAAAATAATATTTGCTGTTTACGACAGAAGTAAATCACAAGAAAACATTTCTGCCTTCCAAAAAATACTGGAATAACAAACAGATAAATACCCTCAGTTTATTTTTTTATAAAGTTTTATATATAAGCAGTAATAGTAATAATTAAATGGTTACTACTATTTATTTAGCCAGTTATAAACTTTATCCGATAAAACAGATTCTTTAGGATGAATAACTTCTACCAATTGACCATTTTCATCAATTAAGTATTTTTGAAAGTTCCATTCAACTTCAGAATCTAATTTTCCGTTCTCCTTCTTTTGGGTTAACCATTGATAAAGGGGAGCCATATCGGATCCTTTAACTGATATTTTTGACATCATAGGAAAAGTTACACCGTAATTCAAAGTGCAAAATTTCTTAATATCTTCATTTGTACCAGGTTCCTGTTCTAAGAAATTATTAGCAGGAAAACCTAAAATCACAAAGTTTTTTTCCTTATAATCTTGGTAAAGCTTTTCCAGATCAGCATATTGAGGTGTGTTTCCACATTTCGAAGCCACATTGACTATCATCACTTTTTTACCTTTTAGTTCAGACAAATCAAAAATTTTTCCATTAATATCATTAACTTTAAAATCATATAAAGATTTTGATATAGGCGTTGCCGTCTGATTGTCAGAAGATTTATTTTTTTGAGTACAGCTTATGTATAAAACAGATGCTAGAATAGAAACGGTAATTAATAATTTAATTTTCATTTTTAAGTTCTTTATTACAAAGGTAAGCACTTTATCCTTTTAATAGTTAATTAGTTCTGATTAGTTTAGAAGTTTTTTAAATTTATAAAGTAATAAATAGGATAGTAAAATAGCTAAAGGATAAAGTGTGTCTAACAAATAAGTAGTATTTTTGTAAATTCAATGAATATGATTATGAAAGAACAAGCGCTTATTGGGATTATCAGGCAATTATGTATATATATTCTGGTCGTTGTATGTTCAATAAACATACAGGCTCAGCAAAAAAATAAAATATTTGGATCCTCTGTGCCGGAGTTCGGAGAGGATCCGCAAACAGGCTATATTCGATGTGCAACCGTTGAATATGAAAAGTACTTGCAAAACAAAGAAGGTAAACGGTTGTCTGATTCAGAATTTGAAAAGTGGATAGCTCCAAAAGCTAAAAATATGAAGCGATTATTATCTACTGGTAAAACAGACGGAGAAGTTTTTATTATACCTGTAGTAGTTCATGTGGTTCATAATGGTACTGTAGTAGGAGAAGGAGCAAATATTTCTGATGAACGGGTAATTTCTCAAATCACTGTGTTAAATCAGGATTACAGGAAAATGCTGAACACACGAGGGTATAATGATAATCCGGTGGGAGCAGATATGGAAATTGAATTTCGTCTGGCAAAAGTAGATCCTTACGGTAAAGAAACTAATGGTATTAACAGAGTACAGATTCCCGGATATGTTTGGAATTCAAGTAATATTGAAAATGTTTTAAAGCCAAGAACCCAATGGGACCCTGAAAAATATTTCAATATCTGGGTTTGTGAGTTTGGAGGTGATTTGGACAGAACTTTAGGATATGCACAGTTTCCTGCAAATTCAGGATTACAAGGAATGGAAGCTCCATTTACAGCTAATACTGACGGAGTAATTATTCGTTGGTCCGCTTTTGGAACTTCGGATATAGTTTCCGGAAGTTACAGTTCACCCTATGACAAGGGGCGTACCTTAACCCACGAAATTGGTCATGCATTAGGGTTAAGACATATCTGGGGAGATAATTCTTCTTGTATAGTCGATGAAACCGATAGTTATAATGACTATTGTTTAGATACTCCGGCATCATCTCAGGCAAACTATTATTGCACTCAAATAGTAGATTCTTGTCCGTCTGATCCGGGAAACGATATGACCGAAAATTACATGGATTATACCAATGATACCTGTATGAACACATTTACGGAAGATCAAAAAGCAAGAATTCTTACTGTTTTAACCAATTCTCCTAGAAGAGTAAATCTTACCAAATCCGAAGTATGGAAAAGTGGAACAGAAACAAATGATACTCATGAAGACATTTATATTTACCCTAATCCGGCAAAAGAAAATTTAGAAGTGAGAATTCCGGATGCTGAAGAAACAGCTTTAAGCTATAAAATATATAATAGCGTAGGTCAAATCATGGCAAAAAATGAAGAAGTTAATGCAAAATCCGGTTTTAGAATAATTACCAGCAGTTTTGAGCCTGGAATTTATGTTTTAAAGCTTTCAACAGATAAAAGGAATAAAAAAATAAGATTTATGGTTATTAGATAAAACGAAATAAAAAAAGTAACTTTTTGTTAAAGTTAATATTCTAAAAAAATGATCTGATTATATACTAATCAGATCATTTTTTTTCATAAATAGCTAACAAAGATTAATTTAACTTTTGTTTATAAAATAGGTATTTTTTTATTGATATTGTTGTATATTTGGTTGCTAAGTATAATACTTTTCAAGTAATATTATATTATATATAAATTATAATTAATAATCGTTCTAAAATAAAAAAATATGAAACAGAAATTTACTGCTGAAGTTAAAAAGATCTTTATTGTTGCAAGCAGTTTTGTTTTTTTGTATGGTAATGCACAAAATCATACTATCGATCAAGATGAAAAAAATGATGTAAACAAAAATAACCCTGAGCCTAGAATTAGTTTTTGTGGTAATGAGGAATACGAAAAGTATTTAGAAGAAAAATACAATTATAAACCCTCTGTAAAAAAATTCGAAGAATGGTTGGCTCCAAAAGTTCTTAATACAAAATTAAAATTAAAATCAGCTCGATATAAGGACGAAGTAAAGATCATACCTGTGGTTGTTCACGTAGTGGCACCAGAACATGAAAAGATAGGAGAAGGAGGTAATCTTTCTGATGAAAGGATTAATTCCCAGATTGAGGTGTTGAATCAGGATTTTAGAAGAATGCCGGGATCTCGTGGATTTAACACTAATCCTATAGGTGTAGATACAGGTATTGAATTTCGGTTAGCAAAAATAGATCCGAATGGAAATCCTACCAATGGTATCAATCGAATTCCTTTAGTAGGAAAATATTTAAACAAGCAACAAATAGAAGAAACTATAAAACCTCAAACACAATGGGATCCTGAAAAATATATGAATATCTGGGTGATTTATATTATTCCTCAGTATGTCTCGGCTCCCATTGGATATTCCTCCTTTCCACATGCTTCGGGCCTGGATGGTCTTGAGGATCTTAAAGGTATTGAATTTATTGCAAACAGAGACGGAGTAGTTATTAATCCGGAAGCTTTTGGTTCATCAGATACAGTTGAAGGAAATTATCGTGAAAGATTAGACAAGGGACGTACTTTAACCCATGAAACGGGACATTTTTTAGGATTAAGACATATTTGGGGAGATAATGAATCTTGTGAGCTGGATGAAAAGGATAGTCATAATGACTATTGTTTAGATACTCCGGCAGCATCTCATGCAAACTGGGAGTGTGATCAGATTGTAGATTCATGTCCGTTGGCTCCCGGAAATGATATGACAGAAAATTATATGGATTATAGCTATGATGCCTGTACGAATACATTTACGGAAGATCAAAAAGCAAGAATGTTGACTGTTTTAGCTAATTCACCCAGAAGAGCCTCTCTTCTGACATCCAAGGTGTGGTTAGATGTTAATGATACGGAAGTAAAAGATACCTCTGGTGATATACTTATATATCCTAATCCGGCGAAAGATAAATTTGAGGTTGTTATTTCTCAAGAAAATGAAACGGTTAAAACGTATGAGATATTTACCGGTTTAGGGCAATTAATTAAAAAAGAAGAAGTAAATGCATCTACTCGCTTCACCGTCAATACGTCTTCTTTTTCACCAGGTCTTTATTTTATCAAATTATCAACTAATAAAAAAACAAAAAAGATTAAATTCATAATAGTTAAATAAAAAGTAGTACCTTTAATTAAATTATCAACTATTAAACTATCTGTCTGGTGGACAAAATTATATTTTATTTTTCATGAGGGTATAATATTTTTATATAGGTATACAGAGAGAAAAAAATATTCTTTTTATAATTTTGCACTCATATTTACAATAACAGATGGATGATTTTATAGCAGCTCGCTCGCAAATGGCCCTTTCATTAGGGTTTCATATTATTTTTGCCTGCATAGGAATGGTTTTACCCATTTTCATGGCAATATCACATTTCAAATATTTAAGAACTAAAAATGAAATATATAAGGGTATTACCAAAGCCTGGAGCAAAGGAATAGCTATTCTTTTTGCTACAGGGGCAGTTTCCGGAACCATGCTTTCATTTGAATTGGGTCTTTTGTGGCCTAAATTTATGGAGCATGCAGGTCCCATATTTGGTATGCCTTTTTCATTGGAAGGTACTGCTTTTTTTGTTGAAGCTATAGCGTTAGGATTTTACTTATACGGATGGGGGAGATTTAATCCTTGGTTTCACTGGTTTACAGGCCTGTTAGTAGGAATAAGTGGTTTAGCTTCGGGGGTTTTGGTTGTTGCAGCCAATGCGTGGATGAATAGTCCGGCAGGGTTTGATTACATTAACGGACAGTATTTAAATATAGATCCCATAAAAGCGATGTTTAACGATGCCTGGTTTTCTCAGGCTCTTCATATGATTCTTGCAGCCTTTGTAGCTACCGGGTTTGCTATTGCCGGAATACATGCTTTAATGATCCTAAAGAAAAAAAATGTACTTTTTCATACAAAAGCGTTTAAAATAGCTGCTATATGCGCTTCAATAGCAGCATTATTACAACCTTTAAGCGGAGATATTTCAGCTAAGGATGTAACTAAAAGACAGCCTGAAAAACTCGCAGCTATGGAAGCTCACTTTAATACGGAACCTTCAACGCCTTTTATTGTAGGGGGAATTGTAGATGAAAAAAATGAAAAGGTGGATTATGCTCTTAAAATTCCTGGAATGCTTAGCTTTTTAGCACATGGTGATTTCAAGACTCCTGTCAAAGGTCTTAACGAGTTTCCTAAGCAAGACAGACCTCCGGTTTCCATTGTCCATTATTCCTTTCAGATTATGATAACTCTCGGAGTTTTGCTAATGATTATAGGGGGATTATATATAATTGCTCTGATAAAGAAAAGATCCTGGTTACAAAAAAAATGGTTGTTTAAGCTTTTTGTTTTTGCAATCCCGCTAGGATATATAGCATTAGAAGCAGGCTGGGTCGTGACTGAAGTAGGAAGACAACCCTGGATTATTTATCGGGTTATGAGAACAGCAGAAGCAGTAACCCCTATGCCGGGTATAGCATATTCATTCTATTTGTTTACCGGAATATTTATTTCCTTGTCTTTAATTGTTACATTTTTAATTTACAGACAGATTAAAATGGTTCCCAAGTTATACGATCCGACAGACGAAAATTTTAATACTAAAATCAATAAAATCTTATAAAATGTTTTACCTATACGTAGTTATCTTTTTTTTGTGGACAGCCATCGGATTATACATTTTATTAGGAGGTGCAGATTTTGGAGCCGGAATAGTAGAGTTTTTTACAGGTCCGAAAAACAAAAAAAGAGTTAGAAGAATCATGTACAACGGTATGGGGCCAGTTTGGGAAACCAACCATATGTGGCTAATTATTGTTATAGTAATTCTTTTCGTAGGATTTCCTAAAATATATTCCACACTTTCCACCCATTTACATATTCCTTTGCTTTTAATGCTGGTAGGAATTATTGCCAGAGGTACAGCCTTTGCTTTTAGAAATTATGATGCAGTAAAGGATGATTGGCAAAATGTATACGATGCTATTTTTACGATATCAAGTTTATTCACACCGTTTTTTTTGGGAATCATAGCAGGAGCCACAGTAGCCGGAAGTATAGATTTGGAAGCTACCGGGTTTTTACAAGCCTATATTTTTAGCTGGCTCACACCTTTCGGCTGTGCTATAGGCTTTTTTACCATAGCTATCTGTGGATATTTATCTTCCTGTTATGCATTGGCACAGGTTAAAGACAAAGAAGATCAAGACTTTTTATCCAGAAAAGTTAAGGTTTTTACTTTTGTTGTTGTATTATTTGGAGGTATGGTCTTCCTGGCGGCTCATTATTCAGGAATTCCGCTAATTCAATGGATATTTGGCGAAACAATCGGTCAGATTGCTGTTTTACTGGCTACTCTTTCATTAGGCGGAGTATTTTACGGACTAAAAAATAAATGGTTTAAAACATTAAGAATTTTTGCCGGATTTCAGGTAGTCATGATTTTGCTGGCAGTTACCTACCAGCATTACCCTAATCTGGTGGTGTTTAAAAACGGTTATCTTTCATTACTGGAAAGTGGCAGTGATTCCAAGTCTATAGCATCATTGGCCTGGGCGCTTATGTTAGGAAGTATTTTTATTCTTCCCGGAGCATTTCACTTAATATATTCCTTTCAGTCCAAGAAAAAATAAAACTTACCTATTAACAATGTGTATAAAATATAAAGGATTTGGCTATTTTTGTCATATCCTTTTTTTATAAATAGATGGGGTCTAGCTATACCATATATAATGCATCTGCCGGAGCAGGAAAGACCTATACATTGGTTAAGAATTTTCTTACCATTTTATTGAAAAATGAGAATCCGGAATCTGTTCGATCTATATTGGCTGTAACTTTTACAAACAAAGCAGCTAATGAAATGAAAAACAGAATACTTTCGTGGTTAAAAGCTTTTTCAGAATCTGAATCATCTACCGAACATCCTGTTTTAAAAGAAATTTCTCTTGAGTTGGGACTCAATCTAAAAGAGGTCAAGCTAAGAGCTAAAAAGGCACTTTCCTATATTTTACATCATTATTCCCTGTTAAGTATCAGTACCATTGATAAATTTAACTTAAGGCTGATGAAATCTTTTACTAAGGAATTGGGTTTATCCTATTCATTTGCTGTTGAACTAGATTCATCAGATTATCTGAAACAATCAATTGATGAATTAATAGATCAGTTAGGAACAGATAACCCTTTTGCAGAAGTTATATTAAATTATGTATTTTGGAAGTTTGAAAACGAATCTTCAACAGAGATAAGAAAAGAATTACTTGTTTCATCCCAGAACTTTTTAAAGGAAATGCATTTGGATAAAATAACCTCAGTTTCCGAAAAAGACTTCGACGACTTTAGAAAATTAACTCAACTTTTGATTAATCGTATTAAAGATAATAATGAAGATATACAGTTTCTGGCTAAAAGAGCGATTCATTTAATTGAAAATAATCATCTGGAAGTGTCTGATTTTTATCAGGGAGCTAGAGGAATGGCAGGTTTTTTTTACAAATTAACGGTACCTGAAAATAGTATTAATAATTATCATTCCATAAAAACAAATTCAACCTATTATATTGACTTTTGCGAAAACGAAAAATACGCAAAATCCAAATCACTTCGTGAAAACGATATCCGAGAAATAGCTCCCGAACTAATATCTATATTTTCTGATATAAAAAAGAAAATCAATCGTATAAAAATTGATGAATCCGTAAGAAGAAATTTAATTACTATTGAATTACAGTCTGAAATCGGAAGATTCCTTAATGGAAAAAAAGAAGAACAAGACATACTTTTTCTTTCCGATGTAAATCCTATTATAAGTAAGCATCTTAAAGACGAACCCGTAGCTTTTATATATGAAAAGTTAGGAGGAAGGTACAATCATTACTTTATAGATGAGTTTCAGGATACTTCACAGTTACAATGGGATAATCTGACTCCGCTTATAGACAATGCTAGGGTTTCGAATGGCACTTCCATAACTTTGGTGGGTGATCCTAAACAAGCTATATATCGTTTCAGATCAGGGAAACCTGAAATTTTGATGAATCTGATTTCTTCTTCGGAGCAGCAAAATATAACGGTAATTACCTTGGGAAACAATTATAGGAGTTTACCCAACATTGTAGATTTTAATAATAAATTTTATAAATTTCTGGCAGAAACAGAATTGGATTCAAAAGAATATCGTGTACTTTTTGGTGATAATTCATATCAGGTTCCAAAACAGGAAAAGGGAGGAAGAGTTCAGGTATCTTTTGTAAAACCTTCGGATGAAGAAGGTAATTATTTAGCTTCCACAGTTTTGGATATTATTAAGGAAGCAATAGAAAATGGATTTTCGTATAAAGATATTGCTGTGCTGGTACGTAATAAAAAGCATAGTTATCCTATCGTAGAGCTCTTGGCAGAAAATGATATACCTATTTTAACGGAAGAAGCCCTTTTGGTGGCTTCATCTCCTGCTGTAAAATCTATTATTGCCGCTTTTCGATGGCTAAATCAGGTTCATGATAAAGAAGAGCTGGTTATTATGCTTTACTATCTCTGGAAGCTGGATAAAATCATCATTAAAGATTATACGGCAGAAATGCTGATAATAAAAAATCTGAATTTTGATGAATCTATTGTTTATTTACAAAATCAGTTGGGAATTAATGTAAGATACCAGCAAAATAACAGTCTCAGTTTTTTTGATTTTGCCGAGGAATTGATTCAATCTTTAGGTTTTGGTAGTAAAGAAAATATGTATTTATCAGCTTTACTTGATTTAATTCTACAGATGGAAAAATCCGGAGCCATCAGTTTAAAAGAATTTTTAGAAAGTTGGGAGCTAAAAAGCCCGGGTTTATCCATCCGGTTTCCTGAAAATATGAATGCAGTTCAAATCATGACCATTCATAAATCTAAAGGTCTTGAGTTTCCGGTGGTCATTAATCCAATTATGGACAGGCGAAATATGAATGAAGAATATTGGTTTCCCTTAGATAAAAGCTTATACAATGGCTTTGAACAATACTATACATCCACAAAATCCGGTTTGGAAGAAGTGGATGAAAATATCAAAGAAGTAGTAGATTACCAGTCATTTGAAAAGAGTATTGATGATTTATGCGTTCAATACGTTGCAACTACTCGTGCCTCACAACAATTATTTCTGATTCAGGAAAAAAAAGAAAAAAGTAAAGAAACTTTGATAGAAAAATTCTTGTCAGCAAATTCCTACAACATTTCTGAAAAGTCTATAGAATTGTATGAGCAGGATAATTACGGAAGTAAAGGTTCGGAAAAAGAAAAAAATATTTCTAATGAAGAAAAAATCAACTGGAATTCTAACCGATGGAATAAAAAAATAAGAGTTAGTACGGAAATGCATAAATATTATTCTGAAGAAAACAAAGACATTCAATACGGAAACAGTATACATACTATATTGGAGCAGGTTAATACATATGATGATTTACAGAAAGTAATAAAAAAAATGGTACTTAACGGTATAATTCAAAAAAAAGAAGAATCATCTGTGACTTCAATATTGCAAGCGGTTGTTACACATCCTCAACTCGTAAAATATTTTCAACAAGGAACAGAAATATTTAGCGAGCAGGAAATTCTCTTTGAAGGAAAATTTTACAGACCTGATCGATTGGTCAAAATTAATGATCAATTCACAATTATTGATTTTAAAACCGGAGATGAACTTTCTAAGCACAGTAAGCAAATTGAAGGTTATTCAAAAGCATTGGAAGCATTCGGATATGTTGTTGCTGAAAAGCTTGTCATTTATATTAATAATTCAGGCATAAAAATCAAGTATATATAAATTTTATAAATTCAAGTAATGACAATGCAGTTTAATCTAATATCATTCATAACTTTTCTACTAATTTTAGGTATTGAGATTTTTATAGGAATTTATATAGATGATTCTTTTATAAGACCCTTTTTTGGGGATTTTTTGGTAATATTTTTACTTTATTATTTAGTCAGATCTTTTATTAAAATCAGGCCTAGCCACCTTATTATATTCGTAGTACTCTTCGCTTATGGAGTTGAGATTGCTCAGTATTTTAATATTGCCGATTTATTGCATATAAAAAATAAAGTTCTAAGAGTTATTATAGGTACAACCTTTAGCTGGGAAGATATAAGCGCCTACACTCTTGCGGGAGTTGTATTGTACTTAATTCCTAATCGGTATAAATAAGCAGAATTAAAAATAAGATATTAAACAATTCTTAACTTCGAAAATTATGAGTGCTAAAAACGGGTAGACAACTTATAAGTTATTTCCAGATAGTTATTTACATCATTATCAATAATTACTTTTGTCGGGTAAAGATTATGATTCAAATCGGTATACGAGTATGCAACATTTTCTTCATCAAGAGTAACGTTGTTAATAATATTTCGGCTAAATGGAAATTCTTTGTAAAGAGATGAAAAAATCCATACAGGAGTTTTAGAACCGCTAAGTATACCTTTAGTAGAATCAAAGGTAAAAGTATTTGTTCCGTCTCCGGTTAAATTACCTTTAGAATCATAGGTATAATTTGAAGTACCATTTTCAGTGCTTATTTTTTCATATAATTTTCCATCTGCACCAAAATTGAGAGTATTGGTAACAGGATCGTTTCCGTTGTGGGATTTATGTTCGAGAATCGTACGGTCGTCTGTATATTCATAGGTATAGTTATAATAATCTGACGTACTATAATAAACTCCCGCAGACTTAATAGTTCCGTTGGTTTCATTGTAAGCTATGTCATACACATATATAGTAGAACCGAAAAGATATCGGTATTCAATAATTCTATCTTGATCATCGTATTTAAACGTAGTTGTATAAATGGTATAAGTATTGTTACCATTAATTACTTTTTCTGAAATTTCAACAGGAAGTAATTTTTTAGCTTTATCATACCCCTCATCCGTATAAGGATCCAGTTTTTCTTCACCACAAGATATCATTGAAATTAAAGAAAATATACCCAACGTCAAGAACAATAACTTTTTCATACCCATATTTTTTGCAAAGATATTATTTTTATAAATTGAATATTCAAATTGTGAGATAAAAATTAAGAGATTTACAAATTATGGCAGAACATAATGACTTCGGATACGAAGCAGAAACCGAAGCAGTCCGATATCTTAAGAGTAAAGGATATATTTTAATTGAAAGAAATTGGCGATTCAGAAAAGCTGAAATTGATATTATTATGATAGATAAAAAAGAATTGGTTGTTGTGGAAGTTAAGGCTAGAAACAGTAACTCTGTCATGGAGCCGGAGGATGCGGTAGATTATTCAAAAAAAAGGTTGATGATTTTAGCGGCGGATTACTACGTCGAAAACAATCAAATAGAGTATGACGTTCGATTTGATGTAGTTTCTATGTTAAAAATTGATAATTCATGGCAAATCAATCATATCACAGATGCCTTCGATGCAATATTATAGGTAAAAATCTTCTGTCAAAGTTTTGTATTCAGAAGTCCATATGCGCGGAGTTTCTTCAATATACAGACTTTCATTGGTACATGCAGCAGGAGTCAAAGAAAATTCAATAAACGAACGCTTTACTTTGCCGTTTTTTATTCCGTAGATGTGTACTACACGAATGGGCGAAAGCTGAGCCGATTCAGCAAGCTTAATTATTTCATTTTCCTGTTCGTATGGGAAAATTAGACCAGCAATGCCTTGTGAAGGAGTAAGCAATTTACTCATTTTAATAAGTAAAACTTTATAATCCATTTTTAGCTGATGCCTGGCAACAGGATATTTTTGATGTAATTGTTCTGAGACTTTAAAATAAGGAGGGTTACAAATAATGTAGTCAAAATATTCTTGATTAGATAAATCCTGTATTTTTTTATGTGATACCGAAAGATTGCTGAAAGGAGAATTTGAAAAATTTTCTTGAGCCAGCAGGTAAGATTCCATTTCTGAATCTATGGCAGATATACAAGCAGCTGGATTTCTTTGCGCACATATTAGAGCTAGTAAACCTGTACCAGTACCAATATCAAGAATTTTTTGTGCTTGAGAAATATTGGCAAGGCATCCGGCCAATACTCCGTCAGTACCTACTTTAAAAACCTCGTTGCTTTGTTTAATGTGAAATTTCTTGAACCTGAAAATATTATTCATTTTTAGGTATTTCAAATTTAAATATTGAACCACTACCTTCTTCTGATATAAATGTGATGGTTCCGTTGTATTCCTCAATAAGCTTTTTAGTTATTGCTAAACCTAAACCGCTACCACTCGTTTTTGTAGAGAATTGAGGGGTGAAAATTTTAGGCTGTACATCCTGAGGAATGCCACTTCCATTATCTATGATTGAAAAATATACCATTCGCGAATCCTGTCGTATTCTAACCAAAATTCGAGGTTCTTTATTTTCAGGAATTGATTGAAATGCGTTTTTAACCAGATTAGTTAAACAACGGTTAAGCAGATTAGGATCGAGTGTTAAGAATACAGGTTCTTCCGGACAATCAATAGTGATATACTGAGAAGGGAAAATTTCTAATGAATTTTTGGTTACCTCAACAATATTTAATTTTTGATCTTTCTTAACCGGCATTTTAGCAAAATCAGAAAATGCCTCGGCTATGGAAGATATCGTATCTATTTGTTGAATTAAGGAACGGGTAAGTGTATTTAATTTCTCGGTAACTTCCGGATCATCCGGATTAAAGCGTAACTGAAAACTTTGTATTTCCAGTTTCATGGGAGTTAACGGGTTTTTTATTTCATGGGCTACCTGTCTGGCCATTTCCTGCCATGCATTATCTTTTTCTGCTTTAACCAGAGCATCCGTTTGTTCTTTAAATTTAGTAAGCATAATATTATATGCTTTAATCAGAGGGCTTATTTCGTCAATATAATTATATAAAATAGGGCGGTTAAATGATAAAGCATCAGTATCACTTAAGCGAAAAGCAACTTCTTTAATTTTTCTGGTTAAGCTTTGGGAAAAGAACCATGCGAAAATTCCACTGATAATTAAAACGATTAGCATTATAGCCAAGTACCGGTACAGTAAGCCAAAAAAGTCTTTCTTTATAAAGTAATCATCATATAAATAAGGAAAGTTAATTATGGTTATGGGTTGATAGTCATTATTATAAATGTACCTGTAAACAGCAATGTAGTTACCTCCGGTTAAGGGCGATTTTTGAACAATTTCGATCCTATCATTATTAATGTTAAGTCCTTTAAGAATTTCTTTAGGTACAAACTCAGTTTTAGCATTCGGTATTTTATTTCCCAATAAAAATTTGCCGTCCAATGAATAAAAATTAATATCCAGATTATTTATATCTGAAATTTCATAAATTTTATTCCCGATTTTTTCTTTAACTTCTTCAGGTTTGGTGTTTCTACTGGAAAGCAAATAATCAAAAGTTTCAATTATAAGTTGTTCTTTCCTCTCAAGTCGTCGTTGATTATAATTCTCAGCAATTTTAATATATTGATAAAAAGTAATGAGCCCCATAGCAAATATGGTACTCACTACAACTAATATCATTACTAAGAATATCCTTAGTGAAAGGGGGAATCTTTTATACATTTAGTATTTAATACACTGATTTATTTTGTTTTACTCTTCGGGTAATGCCTTCCATTTTTTTATAATTATGGTAAGCGGTAATAATAAAATGCATACAAATATAAGGTTAATACTGTTAAATAAAGTTGAAAAAATATCAGGAGAATCTCTTGATTCTATATACATATAGTGTAAGAGCATAAATACATATGGGAGCATCCATAAAATTAAGTGTATTAAAATAGTGGATTTACCCTTAGGGCTTTTACAATAAATTTTACTTCCAACGTAGAAAATCATAATAAAAAAAATGACCACCCAATATATAATTGTCAAAAAGAAAAGTCCATTACCACTTCCGCCAATTATTCCATGAATGGCTGAAACAATTCCGTAAATTAAAGCAAGTAATCCTATAACTACGAGTGCGATTAGCCAGGATTTACCACTGGTTATACGGAAAGAAAGTAGAAAAAGAGATAAGCTTAAAGCTATATAAAAAATTAGAAGTAATGTAGTATAAAAGGAATCGTTATCATAGTGTGCATTATATATTTTATTATAACCGGATGTAAGGTTGTAGTATTCAACATAATAATTAGAGGAATTATTATACGAGAAATTAATTTTATTCTTAAGTATGTAATTGGAGGGGGATACTTCGTAGGTTGGCGGATTATAAATTAGTTTCATCCAGCTGTCAACCGTTAAATTAGAAGTAAGTTTATATTTTTCCTGTAGCTTAAAATATTGGTGTAATAAATTTCTTATGCTGTCTTGTTTTTCTTCTACGAGCCATCTTTTTACCTGTTGTATATCAGAACTTTCAGAGTAATCATCAAAATTTAATAGAGAAATACTAATGGAATTTGAAGTTTTATCGGTATTTGCAGAGTCAGGTACGATGGTTCGATTGTAGTAATGAGTATCGGATTCGGGAATTAAAATATCAATTTTATTGAGAAATTTTTTTGTTTCTAAAACCTCTTCTTTAGTAGCATAGGATCTTTCTTTAGCCTGAATTCCTTGAAAGTAACTGAATGGATATGAGCAGATTCCAAAAAGTAGTAAAAAAGTAAGCAGCCATTCCCAATATAGAGAATTACCTTTTTTAGGATAAAAAGATTTAAAACCATTATTTTTCAGATAATAAACAAGCCATAAAATTAATGTAAGGATACTGGTAAGTATTATGACGAGGAAAAAAATTGTAAAGCTACCGTTATTATAGTAATTACTTTTTTGAAAATCGATAGCTCCTGAGATAAATCCTAAAAAAAAATAAAGAACATTAAATCCTACTATGGTTATTACCATAGGGATAACTTTTATATTCCATAGAAGAGGATAGTTTAATAATAATTTTTTTTGTATTTTTTTAAACATGATAAGCAAATTTTAGAGAAGAATTAAACAAAGAATCGACGGGTAGAATTAGAGATATTTCTGAAATACTTGATAGGGATATTATTATCAATAATTATTTGAAGGAAATTATTTATAGATATAGTATCAGGAAAATGGGAGATAAAAGAGCCTCCGTTATATTGCAATTTTGATAAAGATAATTGTTTCAAAACTGCGTATAGTTGTTCCTGAGTCCATTCTGATTCAAACTCAATAATTAATTCCTGTAGTTCAGTTTCATGATCTGCTGTGGTTTCAGATTTCAGATTTTTTTGCTCACCATGTTTTAAGAAAATCACCTGATCAGATGTTTTTTCCACTTCGTAAAGCTGTTGAGAACTTAATACAATTCCCAAAGGTCTGAATGGAGATTTAGCTATAGCTTTAAAATCATCCAATACGGTTTGTTGTGCCAGAATATCCAGATTTGCCAGAGGTTCGTCAATAAGTAATAATTTTGGCTTTCTCAGGAGCATACGGGCAAGTTCAAAACGCATTTTATATCCGGAAGAAAGATTTTTCCATTTATAATTGCGATAATTTCGTAATCCCATTCGCGAAATAATGAGGTCGACTAACAATTCGTTTTCTTCTCCTATGCTATCATATGATGCAGCAGTAAATCTAAGGTTATCCAATACAGAGCCATACCAGGTATTGGTTCTTTGAGGAATATATATAAGTTGGGATCTTAATTCATAATCATCTTTATAATCAAATAAATAGGATACTTTTCCTTCAGTAGGAAGAAGCTCTCCACATAAAGCTCGGAGTAATGTTGTTTTACCGTTTCCATTTTCACCAACTAAACCTATAATTTCGCCTTCAGCTATTTTGATATTGATAGGACCTAAAGAAAAGGAAGATTTACTGTATGCATTTTTTATATTTTCTACAATTAATAAAGGGTTTGGATTATGAATCGTTTTTTTTGAAAGGAATTGATATAATTCGTTCAAAATAGAGGAATATCTTTCTTTTTTTTCTCCCAGGTTAGATTCATTAAAGTCTACCCATTGTAAAAGTTCATAAGTTTTCCTATAAAAGGAAATATCTTCAGTATCAAGAGTAAGATCAATGATACGTTTTAAGGTTAAGGTATAATCTTCAAACTGTAAAAAGTGTAAAATCTCCTGATATTGTTTTTCGAATAAGTTCATATGATAAGATAAGTTTATACTAGAAACGTTTGAAAACTTAATCTAGTATTATTTTTTTAAATTAGCAGAGAAGTGAAAAATAAGATAAAATAAGACGTTTGAAACAAAAAAATTCAAAGAACTACTTAACAATACTAGAAGCTCTTTGAATTTTTTAAGAAATTTTATTCCAGAGTAAATCCAGTAAAATAAGAAGCATAAACGTTATCATTTATATATATGCCATACCTTCCGCTACCATCTTTAGCAAAAGCCTGAACCGGTATTTCTATATAGTCTTTCCCGAATTTCATTTCTTTACTATCGAAAAATACTTTAATATTTTCTTTAAATGTTATCTCAAAAATTGTCGGATTTTCTTTTATTCTGTTAATAAGACCTTCGTCCAAAGAAACTTTTAAAATATCGTTTTTCTTTAATTTGGGAGGACTCAATAAAGCATGTTTTTGAAGAGGTCTTTTCATGCGGGTTTTAACTATCGCATCTTCAAATCCGTCTGCAAGCACTCTTACTTCAAGTTCCTCTCCTTCATTCCATTGATCGAATCCCTTGAATCGTTCGTAATCTACAATACCGGCTTCCAGATGATGGTCGGGCCTGTGATATATATAATCAAGCCATTCCAGACCGTAAGAACGTTTAGGACGTCGTATTTCTACTGCATAAACATATTTACCGTAGGCGTCATGAAATTCATCGTATGTTTGGATACTGCTTTCTGGAAAATGTACTGCAAATGCGTAGGAATATTTCATCAGGTAATAATATTCTTTTTCAAAAGTTAAAGGAGAAGGCAGTGGGCGAAAGGTTTTATCTTTTAGGTTACCTACCAGTTCGCGATCATTAAAATACCCCTCCTTATTGATATACTTGACTTTATATACTGGTAGTTTTGATTTGTCATATTCATTGTATACTGCCTTACGGTTTTTAAATTGATGCCAGTAATTAATGATTTTAAGATCTTTATCGTTTGATTTTCCTGATTTCTTTTTTATTAATGCAGTTAATAGATCATTTGTTTTTACTGCTACATCTATATTCTTTAATATATATGTGGAATCGCCCTGATATTTTACGATTTCTATTTTAGATGAAGTAGGAGGGAAACGCTTTAATATGGCATGATTAGTACTTGGTATATTGTAAATATCATCTGCAGCTTTAGGATCCATCCACTTATGAAAAGTGTTTAAGGTCATATCCATACTTCCAAAATAAGAATCAGGAAGTTCATTTTCAGAATAAACGGCAATTGGGATATCTGCATTTAACCATTTTACGTTGATTCGTTTTCCATTTACCTTAAATTTAATTTCTGCCTGTTTTTCCGGTAAAAAATAATAAAAGGCGGTTTGATCAATCATAACCGAATCCGGAGGAGGTAATGCTATCATAGTTTTTATATTAAATAGATTATTGTATTAGTAATTGAAAATATAAAAGATAAGTCAAACATTTCTTAGTATAAATAAATGTATAGAAATAAATCATCTTAATATTTATCTTAATTTAAATCCCTAAATTTAATTAATCTATTTAAGATATTTAAGTCTTTTTTATATTTTCTTTAAATTACCTATTATATTCCTTACATTAATTAGTACAGTCGGGCAATTAAGGTTTTATTTAAATGGAACCCTTTGCTTTCAACTCAAGATATTTATTAATAGTGTTAATGGTAAGGTTTTGGGGCTCTGTAAGTATAGACTGTATACCATGTTTTTTTAGTTCACTGACTAATAATTTTTTATCAAAATCGAACTTTTCAGCAATTACTTTCTGATATATTTCCCGGGTATTTTGGCAAGGTTTTTCAATAAGTTTTCGTAGTTCTACATTTTTAAAGAAAATGACTATTAATAAATGATTTTTAGCTATAGCTTTAAGATAAGGTAATTGTCTGTGGAGTGAATCCTGATTTTCAAAATTAGTATATAGAAGAAGAAGACTTCTTTGGTTTATTTTGTGTTTAATATCCGCATATAAACGTCCAAAATCACTTTCAGAAAAATCTGTTTTTATATTATATAAAGTTTCGAGAATAAGTTGCATTTGAAATTTTCTCCTTTCTGCAACTACTCGATTTTCAACTTTACGGGAAAATGTAAAAATACCGGCTTTATCATTTTTTTGTAATGCAATATTAGATATAACTAAACTTGAATTTATAGCATAGTCCAGCAATGATAGTCCATCAAAAGGCATTTTCATAATTCTTCCCTTGTCAATAATAGAATATACAGGTTGAGCGCGTTCATCCTGATATTGATTAACCATCAGATGATGATGTTTAGCAGTGGCTTTCCAGTTAATATTCCTGATATCATCACCAGATATATAGTTACGAATCTGCTCAAATTCTATCGTGTTTCCTATTCTACGGATTTTTTTTAAGCCATATT
This sequence comes from Apibacter sp. HY039, assembly GCF_004023655.1. NCBI lineage: Bacteria > Pseudomonadati > Bacteroidota > Flavobacteriia > Flavobacteriales > Weeksellaceae > Apibacter > Apibacter sp. HY039. Next base: position 604,720 of record NZ_SAYM01000001.1, read on the forward strand.
CCCGTAACTGATTACTGAAAGCACGTAAATCATATTTTTTTAGCTGGAGAAAGGAAGGATATACGGCAATGTTTTTTCCTTCGGAAAATATATATCTTCTTCTAATTAATCCCAAAGGGCTCTCAGCATATACATTTAGCTTTCCAAATTGATACACACCTCTTTCAAAAGGTTGTATATGATAAACATAATCCTTGACTTCCTGAGGAAGCAAAGGTACTTTAAATAGAAAATCCCTGATTTGAAATTGAAACGGAATTTCATCAATAACCCTGAGTTTAACAGTGAAATTATAGTTATTTTCAAAAGTGATATGAACAGGATTTTTATCACCGTTACTAAATTTTTCAGGTAGAAGACGATGAGATTTTATGCCTTTGGGGGTAAGGTATAAGAGCATTACATCCAGTACAATTGCTAAAAGAAATACAAGAAAAGTGTATTTTAGCAGGATAAATAACGGGAGAGATAAATAAGCGGCTATAAATGCAATTATAAACCCTAAGATTATTATAAAAAGGCGTTCGGTTAAAAAAAGAGATTTATAAAATTTTAACACGTTTATCTGGGTATTTCAATTCCGTCAATAATTTGTTTAATAATATGCATAGGTGTTAAACCTTCCATTTCCCTTTCAGGAGTTAGTATGATTCTGTGATGTAAAACAAATGGAGTTATGTACTTTATATCTTCAGGGGTAACAAAGTCTTTTCCCTGCAAGGCAGCATAGGATTTTGCTGCATTCAGAACTGCTATGGAAGCTCTTGGGGAAGCTCCTAAAAAAAGATTGGCATTTGTACGTGTGGATACAACGATTTTGGCAATATATTCAAATAATGAATTTTCAACATGAACACTTTTGACCAAATTTTGTAACTGCATTATTTCCTGAGCAGAGACAACTGGTTGTATGAATCTTAAAGGATCTTCTGATTGAAAATCATTATGTTTTTTTATAATATCTATTTCTTCTTCTAAAACAGGATATTTGATATCTATTTTAAATAAAAATCTATCAAGTTGAGCTTCCGGAAGCCTGTAAGTGCCTTCCTGTTCTACCGGATTCTGGGTGGCAAGAATTATGAAAGGGCGCTCAAATGAGAAAACATTTCCGTCAATAGTTATTTGTCTTTCCGCCATTAGTTCAAATAAGGCTGCCTGTGTTTTTGCCGGGGCTCTGTTTATTTCATCTATTAATACAATGGAGGAAAAGACAGGACCTTTTTTAAATTCAAATTCTGATAATTTTTCATTGAAAACAGATGTTCCAAGCACATCGGAAGGCATTAAATCGGGAGTAAACTGTATACGGCTAAAAGGGGCGGAAATGCATTTTGCTATTAATTTAGCAGTTATTGTTTTCGCAACTCCCGGTACACCTTCAATCAATATATGACCATCTGATAAAAGTCCTGTTAATATAAGATCGATAGAAGTGTCCTGGCCAACTATCACTTTTTTAATTTCATTTCGTATTTGTTCGGCCACATTCTTTAATGCAGTCAAATCTATTCGGTTCTGATATTGGAACTGTTCGTTTTCCATTTAATATGTATTTTTATAAAATAGATCTATCGTTGAATTTAAAATTTTTAAATCTTCTTCAGATGAATGGGTGGAATTTCTGTTTTTAAGTATTAAATATATGATTTTATCAGTAATTTCCTGAGAAACTCCAGATTTAAGATGAAGATTTTTTGAAAAATCTGTGTCAATCTGGTCAATTTTCAAAAAATACTTTTCTTTAACAAAATATAGAAAATATTTTATTTTTTTATTGATGATATCCTTATGCTCCTTCTTGTTGTAATAAAGATTACCAATGGTCTTAGTAAATTCAACAGTAGTGTTGGCTAACGGAAGTATAATCGGGATTTTTCTTTGAAGTCGCTTTCCAAAAAAAACGGCATAAAAAACAGAGCTTATAATGAGTATAACCCAGGCCCAATGTAAAGGAGGAGAATTAAATATATAATACAAAATACCCGGTTGTGATGTACTAACGGATTTGTTGCGTTCATCCCAAAAAATATTTTTTTTATTTATATAATTTAAAGTGCTTATAGCATAAGTATAAACAGAATCATTTAATAAAAAGTAGTTGGAATAAGCTTCCGGGAGTAAATTCACATAGAAATATCCTTCTCCGTACTTATACCTGATAAAATTTATATGATTTTCTTTATTTAATTTATAAGTTCCAAGAACTACAGTGTTAGCTTTATCCAGTTTTTCGAAATATGCATAATCCTGAATTTTTTTGAAATTGTAAGTTTGATGGTTAAAGACAGGATTAGTTAAATATGTATTTATTTTCGAGAATTCATCTTTCAGTATATAATCGGATGTTTTAATGGTTAGATGTAAAGAATCCTGTAATGATTGGGGTAATGAAGATGAGATGATAAAGGCATCATTGCCTGTAGATACAAAATCCAATAACCAATTAGCAGAAACATCTGACATAACTGTATTTTTATCTATAAAGAAATATAATTGATCTTGAGAGTAAAAATCAACGTCTGTTAAATAAGTAGAGGGTGTTGAATTAGTAATTTCTATATTTTTATCAGGAAATAGTTTTTTCATTTCCTTATGAAGAATATAGGAACCGAAAGGAATCTTGTCTTCAGTAGAATAAGTTTGTGTCCAGTTCACAGGTTTTGGACTGGAGTAATCCAGATAAGCCATTATACCTATCACTAAGATAAAAATACCAAGATATATATATAATCGTTTATTCAACTTTGTTCTCTAATTTTAAAATTAAATTCTGAATCTGATTAAATTTATTTTCTGCAATTATAAAATCATTTTCCTGTGCTTCGTGATCACCATACCAACAATAGTCAAAAACAAAAGAGACTTCTTTAAATAACTTTTTTAATTCTTCATGCTGTATTTCATAGTAATATTCATAGTTGGTCTTTTGATACTTATATTCAATGAGGTTTTTATCCGAAAGGTTTTTTAATAATTTTAGATAATAAAAGCGTAGAGCTAAACGGTAATTCTTTTGTTCCAGTGCTGATTGAATTAATTGTTCAAAATTAACTGTATGAATATTTTTTTCTGCTTCTTCAGCAGATATATTTTTGCTATCTTTTCTTTCAATAATTGAAGAATACTTTCTGTAAATAAAAACAAATCCTATAACGAGTAAAATAATAACTATTATCGATAAGCTGATCCATAAAGCAGAAAGACCGGAAGAAGAATTGGTTTTTATATTTAGTTTAAATAATTCGTTAAGGAATTCAATGATTTTTTTTATAATCCATGAAAAAAAACGTTCTATAACAGAAGTATTTTGAACGGCTTTCTCATATTTAAACTCAGAACCGGTATAAATTTCTGAAGGTCTTTGTACTAAAGATTCATGAAGTATTTTTGTAGAGTCATATATAAGTGAATCGGAAGCTTTTAAAATTAAGCTAAAATTACTGATTGTAATAAATAATAAGTACCCGATTTTTCTCATATGAATTGCTCTACATTAATCTTCTTTACCAATTGAATCAATTTCTTCTGAATTTTTAATACCATATCTTTCTTCCATTACACTGTAATATGTTAGGGATATGCCTATATAGACAATACAATAAGCCAGGGTAGACATTGTCATCCCAATACCAGTTAATACATTTCCTAAGGAAGATAGAAGAGAATGTTCCTCTCCGTTAGTCATTCCCAAAATAAGGTTTACATAAATAAGGAGCATGCCGGGCATTTGGAATATATTGCTTATTACCGAAGTTATAAGAGAAAGCAATAGAATAACTATAAATGATTTCCAGAAGATACCTTTTGTAAATTGATAACTTGCTTTTAGCGATTCTATGATCCCTTTATCTTCAGCTACTATGAAATGTTGATAAAAAGAGATCTTTACGTTTAGATAAAAGGCGAAAATTATAAAAGCAATACTTAAAATCACCACGAGAAATATACCTGAAATGTAATTATCACTTCCAGCTAAAATAAATAAAGGAATAAGACAGATAAAATAACCTATTATAAATACTATTAAAACTAAAACATTTCCTCCTATTATTTTTAGAATATAGTTTTTTGTACTTCGCCATACAGAAGATGTAGTTAAATCTTTTTTATCTTTATATAATTTAATATAACAGAAGGTAACTGTAATGACGAAAGACATGGAAAAATAGACTCCGAGTAACATCAGCAAGCCATAAGGTATCAACATTAATAATTCATTAACATCCGGGCCTGCATTTGAATAGTTCAGATCGTTTATAGTTGAGAAAATTATTGCGAAGTAATTTTTAAAAAATAGAGCAGAACCGATAATAGTAACCAAGAAAGACGGACCACAGATATAAAATAAAGCGGAAAATAAAGATTTAAAATTTTCTTGTATAAAAGATAAAGTGTCACCAATAATCGATGTGGTCGATCTGATTTTTAAAAATTCAAATTTCTTTTTTGGAATCATATTGATTTATTTTTTTTTCAATTTGTCTTGGGTAAATAATATAATAAAATACAATTATGCATAAAGATACGATTATAATAGAGAAAGCTACGGCTAAAGGCATGGTGGAATAACGTGAAACAAAACTTTCAAGAAAACCAGCACAAATAAAGAAAGGGAGTGTGCTAAAACAAATTTTCATACCATCGTAAAAGCCTTTTTTTATAGATTGCAAACGAGAAAAAGTTTTAGGAAATAAAACACTTTTACCAAGAATTATTCCAGCAGATCCGCAAACAACAATAACGAAAATTTCAAAAACTCCATGAATCCAGATGATGGAGTTTGCCCGTATTCCAACTTCGTGCTGTATAAAGAAACCATCAAAAGCACCTAGCATGACTCCATTATAAAATAGAAGGGCTATGGGGACTGCAGGGGTTAATATACCACTGACAAATGCATTAAAACCCACTCTTATGTTATTAAGAGTTATAGTTATAAACATTTCAATTGCAGAAGAGGAATGATAGATGCCTGCAGGGTCTCCATTTTTTATATTTTCAATCGTTGTGTCTACATAATTATCACCTAATATAATTCTTGTAAAATCTATGTTTTGGTATACAGAAAAAAAACCGATAGCAACAGAGACTAAAAAAATTATAAAAGACAGTAATAAATCTTTTTGATAACCTCTGAAAAGAAAAGGAAGTTCATATTTCCAAAAGTCTATGATACGTCCGGAATTTTCTTTTTTATTTTTATAGATGGAAAAATGAGCTTTTCTGGCTAAATCATTTAAATATATAGTAGTTTTACTCTTCGGATAGTAGGTCTGCGAGAAACTTAAATCGTTTATTACCTGCAGATATAAATCAGCGAGTTCATCAGGAACAAGAGGTTTAATATTTTTTAGAGCGGTTTCAAAATTACTCCAACGCTCCTTGTTTTTCTTTATGAAAGCAGCTTCTCTCATGAAAAAATCTTACTTTTGATGCAATATAATAAAAAAATGCAATAGAATGGATAATGTTCATATAAATACTTCGCAAAACGTCAGTATTGATTACAATTTAGCAGATATAGGAAACCGTATATTTGGATATATTCTTGATGCTATATTCGTAATGATATATTCAGTAATAATAATTGTTTTATTCTTTTCAAATACCGATATGTTAGAATATGGATTCTTTCAGGACGGAGAAGAATTTTTATTAATACTTCTCATTTTATTATTACTTCCAGCATTCACATATGCCTTATGGGCTCCTTATTTTATGCAGGGGCAAACATTTGGTAAAAAAATATTAAAACTTAAAATTATAAAAGCGGACGGATCAGAAGCTAAATTCAGTACTTTTCTAATTCGTTGGTTACTAAGCCCTGTTGACACCAGTTTTTACTGTGTTATAGGATTGATAGTTATGTCAACTAATACCCGCAGACAGAGGGTTGCTGATTTAGTAGCCGGAACTGTAGTAATATCAACACGTCAGACTTACCAGGTAGATCAGACAATTCTTTCTCAATTAGAAGAAGATTATCAACCCAAATTCACTCAGGTTTTACAGCTTTCAGATAAAGATATGTATCTGATTAAAAATACGATGGATACAGCTAGATCGACTACGGATTATCAATTAGTCAAGAAGCTACGAGAGAAAATAGAATCTGTTATTCAGGAATATAAACCTGAAATGTCTGATGTAGAGTATGTAGAAACTGTGATTAAAGATTATCAGTTCTTTTCGCAACAATAAAAATGAAAACTTTAATTTTACAATAAAATAGATATGTTAAAAGCAGGATTAGTAGGAGCCGGTCATCTGGGTAAAATTCATCTAAAATTATTGAATCAATCAGAAAAATATGATTTTATAGGATTTCATGATACTGATATTGAAAATGGAAAAAAATTACAGGAAGAACTAGGGTATAAATTTTATGAAAATTTTGAAGAGTTACTTTCTCAAATAGAAGTTCTTGATATAGTTACACCTACTTTCGCTCACTTCCATTATGCAGAAAAGGCCATTAAAGCCAACAAACATTTTTTTATTGAAAAACCTATAACAGGAACGTTGAGTGAAGCCGATCAAATTATTCAGTGGGCAGAAGAATATCAGGTGAAAGGACAGGTGGGGCATGTTGAAAGATTTAATCCTGCCTTTATTGCAAGTCAGCCTTTTATTGATAATCCTATGTTTTTGGAAATTCATCGTTTGGCAGAATTTAATCCTAGAGGAACGGATGTTCCGGTAGTATTGGATTTGATGATTCATGACTTGGATATAGTACTTTCTGTAGTAAAATCCCCTGTAAAATCAATTCATGCTAGTGGAGTTGCTGTCGTTAGTACCACTCCCGATATAGCAAATGCCAGAATTGAGTTTGAAAATGGTTGTGTTGCCAATGTAACTACCAGCCGTATATCTATGAGGAACATGAGAAAAAGTCGTTTTTTTCAAAAAGATGCTTATATATCCATAGATTTTATGGAGAAAAAAGCTGAAATAATAAAAATGAAAGATGCTCCCGCAGAAATTCAACCTTTCGATATGATCATTGAAAATGCAGAAGGGGATAAAAAACAAATTTTATTTCAATATCCGGAGATACATTCTAATAATGCTATTTTAGATGAACTGGATTCTTTAGCTGATTCGATTGAACAAAATACACAGATTCCTGTAACCCTGCAACAGGGTAGGGAGGCTTTACGTGTTGCTTTAGAGGTAATGGAACAGATTGAGCATAAACTGTCTGCAAAATAAGTACGTCATTTTGGAATAATGATTGCTGATGTTAAATTAGTTTAGAATGTATGGATAAGAATACTTTAAATGAAGAAAATGAGCAGATTTTGGCAGATAAGGTTCCGGATAATTATTTAGGATTTGCTACAGTTTGTACTATAGTATGTTTTGCTCCTTTGGGTATTTTTGCATTATTTTTTTCTTTACGCGTAAACCAATTGTGGGAGGAAGGAAAAAAGGCCAAGGCAAGAAGAATGTCTGTAGTCGTACGACATATTTGTGTATGGACCATTATTCTGGGATTTATTTTCTGGATAGGTATACTGGCAGGAACAGGATATAATATATTTGGATACAGAAGATAGAATAAATATACTAAAAGATAGATTTAAGAGTTAATACTTTAATTATAAAAACATATGAAAACATTTAATATAATTTCTAAAGTACTTTGTTTAGCCTTTGTTTTAACAGGTTTTTTGAGTTGTGGAGATAAGGCAGCACTTTCTGAAAGCACAGCTGTAAATGCAGTTGAAAAATATTTAAAGTCGTATCCTATTTATGAGACTACGGAAATGGAAATTGGAGAAGTTCGCTTTAAAATTAAAAGAGACGAACAAAAACTGGTTGCCTATAAAAATCTTGCTTCTAAAGGATATATAAATTTTGAATTGTCTAAGCAAAAGAAAAAATTTCTAAGTAAAGATAGTATTTATATTTATGAAGTAAAGCTTACCGATAAAGCCAGACCTTTTGTTTTTAAACAAAAAAAGGAAAAGGTTGAGGTTAAAACCTACGAATATCAATTGGACGAAAAAGAACAAGCAAAAATTGAATTATCAGGTAAAAAATCTGGAAATGCTGTAGTAACCTTACAAAAAATTAATACTGATTTTGCAGAGCTAACTGCTGATAAAAATCCGCATAGTTCATTTATTACAAAATCATTTACTTTAAAATATAAAAAAGAAGAAGGCTGGGTGGTCACAAAAGATAAATAATATTTTTGTTTAAGGGTTTAGAATGTTTAATTCTTTCGGATATAAGTTAGGAATGTGAAGTCAAATAAATGCTTTTCATTTTTAGCATGAAATTCTTCAAACACACTTTCCCATTTAGATAAATCAAGCTTTGGGAAAAAAGTATCCGCTTCTTTTACTTTAGTATGAACTAAAGTAAGTTCTAGGGTATCTGCAAATTCCAGCGCTTGATTATATAGGATTCCACCACCGATAATGTAAGGATTTGGGTTCTGCTTTTTTGCTAAATCCAAAGCCTCTTGAAGTGAATGAACAAGAACAACCCCCTCCGGAACAGTGTAATTCATATTGTTAGAAATAACAATGTTAATTCGATTGGGTAAAGGTCTTCCTAAAGACTCAAATGTATTTCTCCCCATAATGACAGGATGGTTCTGGGTTAAAGCTTTAAAACGTTTTAGATCATCAGGTAAATGCCATAAAAGCTGATTGTCTTTTCCAATGGCTTGATTTTCGTCTATTGCTGCAATAATGGTTATCATACTATTTAATACTTAACAGCGGTAAAGTTACTATAAACTAAATAAAAAATGCAGTAGTTTTAAACTACTGCATTTTTTATTTAATATAAAGCTATTATTTCAACTTAGGTATTGCTTTTGAAATATACTCCACCTGATCTTTTAAACTTTGATTATCAGGTTCTGAGGATAATGCTTGTTGTTTCAACTGATAAGCACCTTCCATAACATGACGTAATAATTCAGTAAAATTGCTGTAATTTTTCACCTGTGGATAAATTCTCACAATAGAATCAATTACATTTCTTGTTTCCTGAGGATAATCTCCGCTCATAATGGTTCGGATAATTTCAAAATAAGTATTAGCTTCCTCTTGCGATTCGGATTTAGCAATCAGCTCAAGAATATTTTTAGAAATTGTTTCTAGTCGTGAGTAGTCTTTATTAACAATTGCTGTTTTTACTATAGCTGATAACAGAACTTCACCCGGATTTTGATCGTCAATACTAGTAACAATTTCCTGAGCTGCTGTTTTATCAGATTCAAGTAAACCTGTGATGCAAGCCGCTTTAATAGCATAAGAAGGACTTGCTGACAATTTTTTAAATAGACCGGCATATTGAGAAGCATTTATTTTTGCAAGTTGTTTAAGAGCTTCTGCCTGAACTAATGTTTTGGAATCTGAACTGGCCAGTTTTTCTAAAATACTGGAAGATTTTTGTTTAACTCCCGGATTTGTTTCGTCTAGCTTAGAGATAGCAAATATGCGTATACCATAAAATTTATCATTGGCTGCTGCATTTAGTAAAGTTTCTAGTGCTTGAGTATTAGATGTCTGCACATCAGCAAGTTTTTCCAGGGCAGTTATCCTTGAATAATACTCAGGGCTATGTTTATATTGAAAAATATAATTTTCGGTATTCTTCTCATCTGTTATTTCTGATAAAATTATATGATCAGGATTTACATTTACCAATTGAGGTTTGGTTTTATAAGGAAGTTCAAAAGTATTTGATTCCGTAGCTTTGACCCAAACCTGATGTCTGGTAGCTTTTCCATTTTCATATACATCTATATCAAGAGGGAACTGGAATTTAGGGTCTTGAGTTTGAACTAAAATTATTTTTACGGATTTTTTTGCTTCATCATACGAATAGGTAACTTTTAGTTTAGGGTGTCCATTGCTGAAATACCATTGATTAAAAAACCAGTTCAGATCCTTACCTGTTACTTCTTCTAAAGCAAGACGAAGTTGGTGAGCTTCAACCGCTTTGTACTCATTAGTTTTCAGGAAATTATTAAGTCCGGCAAAAAAAGCTTCATCTCCCAAATAATTTCTTAGCATATGTAGAATCAGGCCTCCTTTTTGGTAAGAAACAGCATCAAACATATCTTCTCTATTGGCATAATGAAAACGTACTAAATCTTTAGGGAAATTATCTCCTCCTAGTAAATAAGATTGTCTTTCTTCTCTTCTATGCTCTTCTGCTTTATCTTTTCCGTATTTATGTTCAAACCATAAATACTCTGAGTAATTAGCAAATGATTCATTAACAGTTAAGTTAGACCAGCTTTCGGTAGTAGTAAGATCTCCAAACCAGTGGTGAAACAATTCATGAGCAATTACTGATTCCCAGCTGTTTTCATCAATAAGTTGTCCTGGTTTTTGTTGAGCTTTTTCCATATGTAAGGTAGCTGTGGTATTTTCCATAGCACCACTAACATAATCTCTACCTACCATTTGGCTGTATTTATCCCATGGGTAAGGATAATTTAACAAGTTGGAAAAGAATTCTATCATTGCCGGAGTTTCACCGAAAATTTGTTTAGCATAAGGTTCATATTCTCTTTCAACATAATAGTCAACAGGAATATTTTTCCATTTGTCTTTAACAACGGCGAAATCACCTACCCCCATAAAGAAAAGGTAGGGAGCATGTTTTTTGTCAAATTTCCAATAATCCGTACGTGTTCCGTCAGAATTTTTAGTCTGGCTTTTTAGTGTACCATTAGAAAGTGTAACATACTTATCAGGAACGGTCATATAAATTTCCTGAGATGTTTTTTGGTTAGGAGTATCTAAAGTAGGAAACCAGCAGCTGCTTGATTCAGTTTCACCTTGTGTCCATATTTGTGTTGGCTTACCTTTTTCCTCTCCTCTCGGATTGATAAAATAAAGTCCTTTAGCGCTATTAATAGCAGCACTTCCTTCTTGGGTTACTTCAGATGGAATGGCTGTATATTTTATATAAACAGTATATTGCTCATCTTTTTTATAATTTTTATCTAGCTGAACTTTTATTTTCGAATTTTTATAAGAGTATTTTAAACTTTTACCTCCGTTAAGCGTCACTTTTTCAATGACCATTCCCTTGGCATCAAGAGTTAAGGAATCGGTGGAATAAAAATGTGGTTTAAGCGTTATCCAGGCTTCACCTAGAAGTTTTTCGTTAGGATAATCAAAACTTACTTTTAATTTGGTATGTACTAGATCGTTAACTAGTGTAGCCGATGGCCTATAATTAGAATAGTCTTGCGCTTTAATAAATAACAAAGCACTAAGAAAGACCAGAAGTAAAATGCCTTTTCTCATTGTATATAAATTTTACAGATTAGTAAGTATAAATACCTGTTTTGTTACAAATGTAAAAATATTAATGAGTGCTTAGTTGTTTTTTTGATAAAATGTAAAATTAATTATTTTAAAAATACTGATTTATATATGCTATTTGGTGTAAATTAAAGTAATTATTTGATTTTTAAACAAATTTGATGGATTTAAAGTATTTTTTTTCAAGTTTATTATGAATAGCCTCTAATATTTTATTTTTATTTAAATGAAGTTCATTTCTTATAACTGCGGAATCCATAAATAGAAATAAATTCTGGTTTTCAGTATGTATTTTTTTTGTATGAGATGTAATAGATGGCCCCATTAATTCTTTCCAAATTATCTCAGTTTTAACTAGCAATAAACGTTCTTCCATACCTAAATCATGAATTAAACTTTTTAAAGCAGAATTACATGTTTGTTCTTTTCTACGTATACTCATTTATGGATTAATTTATTAGCAAAAATACATATTAAACTATAGTTATATAAATTTTTGTCAAATAAAATCTGAGGATCTTTTTAAAACATTTATTGCTTAAGATTAAATAAAAAAAGGAAAAGGCTCTGTGCAGAGCCTTTTCCTTTTTTTATTTAATAGCTTATCTATTGATTTTTAATTATTTTTCTGCTCATGGTTTTGCCCTGAAGTTTTACCTGAGCTATATATACTCCAGTAGGTAAATTTTGGATATTTACATCAAGATTGTTATCTCCTCTAAAATCTTGTGTATGAACTACGGAACCATTCATGTTATATAATTGAACAGAACCTTCTGAAACCTTAGTCATTTTAATTTTAAAAACACCTGTAGTAGGATTAGGAGTAACTAAAATTTCTTCTTCAGATTGCTGAACAATCGGAGTTGTAATTTCAGGCTCATCAGTTCCTAGTGAAGATTCTTGTTTAGTAATAGATTCTTGCGTAAATCTTATTTCATCTTTAGCACATCTTACTGGTAGTGCAGTTCTTGGTCTGACAAGATTGGAAGGGTTTATTCCATCTTTTCCGGTACCAAAAGCCATAGCTAGAGGTCTTAGATTGCTCTGGCTGCTACCGTACATAGTTGCAGACCAATTTTGACCATATATTAACAATCCGTCCAAGTAAAAAGGTCTGGTTTCTTCAATTCCTCTACCTCCATCAGAAGGAAAATGTCCTAAATTATATTTAGCCGATGTAAGCATAACCCCTATAGTTCCTAATTTATTAGACATGGATTTTCCGGATAAAGCCTCTAAGGAAGTCGTTTGTGAAGGGGTCTCAAAATTCCATGAACCGCTCCATTTCCATGAACCCATTCCCTCTTTGTACCAAGGGGAACCAGAAGTCCCTGCATTAGCAAAATCCGGTACTCTCCATCCTTCTGGACATGGATCGAAAGGAGATTTTTTTTCAGCATGTCCCCACATGTTTTGGTATACGTCTGGTAACCAACCTCTATCTGTTCCTCGATAAATATGAGATAAAGGATTTCTTGTTGCTTGAAGAAGTACATTTTCTAACTTTTTTTCTGTAGAAAGAAGAATGTATTGTTTTTCATAATCATCTATTCGTTCTATTTTACTATTGAATTGTTGCTTACCACTGTTATTTGAACCTAAATATATATTATCATGATATCCCCAATAACCTTGATCGAATAATATAAATACGGGCATCGGATCTTTTCTTCCCCATTGAAAAAGTAAACCTCTTGTATTTTCAAAAGCATTTGATTTGTCAGAAGATAAATCGTAATCTATAGCACCTAAATTTCTGTCCATAAAAGTCGTTGTTAAAGGTACTGACCCGCTAGATGTATTAAAAGCAAGATAGTTTTCATTTTTTTTAGAATATCTTTCCTGATTGCTGTAAGTAGCTGTATTAGTTGTAGGATCGGAATTAGATACCCATATATGCCAGCTCCAAAGAATAGGATCTTCAGAGTTTCCTTTACTTCCAGAGTGTAAGGATACTACAGCATTTCCTGATTTGTTGGGATTAACTTTTACTACTATATTTCCATTTTCATTATTACCACTAAGGGTCACTTTCTCGATTAATTCAACATCAGTACTCCAATAAATGTTTGTTGATAGTTTTCCTTCCGGCCATTGTTGTTCGGTTAAATATTGATTGTAAACTGCAAAAGCTTTATTTACTGGAATATTTATTTGTTGTGCATTGCTACTTTTAACCAATAAATAACTGTTAGGATTTTCCAATCCTGTTGTGTAGGTTCTGCCTTCTTCCATTATATATTGTGTTGTAAAACTTGAAACAGGAGTATCTTCTTTAACACATCGAATTGCATTAAGGCTCGAAGTATGACCCGAAGTAAAATCTCTTGTATATAAAGAATAAGCTCCATTCTGACTGTTTTGTAAAAAGTCTGTTACTAAATGTAACACAGATGCAGTTCCCCATTCATTTAAGGTACCACTCCATAAATACGTTTCAGATCCCTCATCCTGAAAAATCATCTTATTACCATAAGCAATGTAATGTCCTGTAGTAGGAATCATTCCTAAATTATAACCTTTAGCTTTAGTAAAATCAAATCCTAGTCCTGGATAAATTTTTACTCCGGAATATTTTTGTTGATTTACCAGTCCTTCTTTTGAATTGTCAAAAGTAACTTGTGGAGTAGAGCCAGATTTTCCCCATGGAGATGAGTCGTATTGATCTGTAAATTGATGTGCAAAAGTAGGAACTCTCCATCCTGAGGGACAAGGATCATAGGGGGATTTTTGCTTTTGTGTATATACCTTATGATCTAATCTTTTACCATCTGTATTATCAGCCCACAAATTTAATACTTTGTTGTTTTTTCTGTAATATTCAGATAAGCTATTGGTTACCCAGGAAACAGAGTCCGGAATATAAGTAATGGATTGGCCAGTCGAATTTTTAATTGATGCCAAATCACTTTTGAGAGGAGTTAAAATTGTAAATGGATTTTTAATACTTTCTTGAATATTAGCATTGACTTCCTTGAAGGGTCTATCCTTTTGGATTCTACTTGAATAATCCATGTTAGATACCTTACCGTAAGGAAAGGAGTTTATTGTTGGAGCTGATCCGTCTTTATATACAAAAGAAGGAAACGGATCTTTTCTGCCCCACTGATACATTAATCCTCCGGAACGATTCCAGTCATTACCCACAAAAGCATTGGAAACAGCACCTAAATTTCTGTCCATAAAATTTGAAACTAAATGCTCTTTGCTTCCTGGATTATTATCATAAGTAATTCCTTTGGTAGGATCATCGGTCACCCATATATGCCAGCTCCAATAAACAGGATCTTTAGCAGGAGTTCCTGAATCACCTATATGTAAAGCAATAACGGCATTACCTTTTCCTTTAATATTATTAATAATAACTTTTATTTTTGAATCTTTACCATTTTGGTCAATGGTTGTAGAACGTATCAAACCTTCCACATCTTCCCAATATATAGAGGCTGAAAGTTTTCCTTGTGGTAAAGGCTTTTGTAAGTATTCATTATTTTTCCACATTGCAAAAGCCTTTACCACAGGGATTTCCAATCCTCCGTATGAATTATTTCTAGCAATATCTACATCATAGATATAACTGTTGGGTGCATTAAGTTCTAAAAGTTCTGATTCGTCAAGTTTTTGAGTGTTAATATTACTATTTTTTTCAATTGATTGTCCTAAACTAAAAGTAGAACCTACCAAAAAGCAAAGAAACAGTAAATAATAATTTTTTTTCATAAAATGAGATTTGATTTTGTTTGAATATTTATTTTTTAGTGTTTTTTTTGAAAAAAAATGTTAAGGCTTGCTTACGATATAGCTTATCTATCAATAAAATATAGAGGTAAGATTTTTTAGTGGTTAGTTAGTAGGGCATCTAATAAATAATCATGATTTGCTTTGTTTTTTACAACCGGGCAATTAAAATTTTTAAAGAGGTAAATCTTAAATGAAAATTTTTAGTTTCTATAAAGTTTTTTAATCAAATTTTTATTTTAAATTAATTATAAAGTTTTTTGTTGTGTAATTATTCAATAAGTAAGGAACAAATTCAGTAGTAGTTAAAAAGAATGTAAATTATATAATCAGCAGAAGTATGTATATAATTTATAAGTTTAAATAGTGTTAAAATTATTTGTCTTTTAATATCAAAATGTTTCTTGTAATTTTATGTTGACATTAAAAAACAGGCAAATTTAATAATAATTATAATACAAATGGTGAAAAATGTGTATATTTTTTTTGTTAAATAATAATTATTGTCTGCAACTCGCTGTAGAAAAGAGAAAAAAGATCTTTATATCATAAATATTTTACCTTAAATTCAGGTAAAGTAATGAAGAATTAATAAAAATCAGACTTTTTCTGGATAAAGAAGATAGCAAAATTCTATCTTATTAACGTTTTTTTAATAAAATTTTTTATTTTTTAACTAATTATTTTTTGATTGATTATTAAATTTAGATTGATAAAGCTTTTATTTCTTGAAAAAAAGATCTAAAAAATTATTTCTATATATGTTTCCAATTGAAATTTCATAAGATTGGATATGTACATCATTGCTGTCAAATGAATCAATATGATGAGTATTTATAATATAGGATTTGTTAATCCTGAAAAATATATTTTTAGGAAGATATTCGTGAATATTTTTCAGATTCATTTTGGTTATTATACGTTGTTTGTCAGTTTGTATAATTACGTAATCTTTCAGTCCTTCAATAAAAAGAATTTCTTCAAAATTTATCTTAAAATATCTACGTTCAGATTTTACAAAAATATATTTTTCATTTATAGTGGCAAGTTGTTCTTTTTCTGCGCTTTTAAGAAGTTTATTATATGAAGTTGCTTTATTTACTGCTTTAAAAAAACGATTCTCATCAATAGGTTTTAATAGATAATCTATTGCATCAATTTCATAACTTTCACAGGCATATTCAGTGTAGGCAGTAGTGAAAATAATAAGAGTATTTTTTGATATGGATTTTGCAAATTCAATTCCGCTGGTACCAGGCATGCGAATATCAAGAAAAATTAAATCAACATTATTTAATATTAAAAAATTTTGCGCAGAATCAGCATTATTAAACGACCCTAATAATTTAAGAGATGTTTTTTCAACCATGAGCTGAACTCCTTCACGGGCAAGTGGTTCATCATCTACGATTATACAATTCATTAGAAATAGTTAAGTTTACAATGTACAGGTCCGATTTGTTCTCCATAAATAGTATATGCTTGTCAGGATACAATAATTCCAGTCTTCTTTTAATATTTAGTAATCCTAAACCTCCGTTTAAATAGTTTTTTCTTTTTTCAGGCTGAGAATTAATACATGAAAATATAAGTGTATTTTCTGAAATCTCAAAATTTATATGGATAAAAGAACTTTTTTCACTATCAATATTGTGCTTTACAGCATTTTCTACAAAAGGAATGAAAAGTAAGGGAGGAATTGTAATGAAGTTGTTTCCCTTTACAGATAAAGAAAATTCAAAATAATCACGACGTATCTTTTCCAGATTTAAAAAATCAGTAAGAAATTGAATATCCTCATTTAGAGAAATAACATGCTTAGAGCTTTTATGAATTTGATATTTTAATAAATCGCTCAGTTTATGTAAGACAATAGATGCCTCCTTAGGATTTTTTTTTGTTAGGACTTTCACATTGTTTAACATATTAAATAAAAAGTGAGGATTAATCTGATTTTTTAATTGCTCTATTTCAGATTGTGAATTTATATTTTTTAATTCTTGAATTCTTTGTTCGTTAAATATCCATTGTTGAAACAATAAAAATGTGGATGAGGAGACACATCCAAATCCTAATATAATTAAAGCAGAAAAAATATTGATTAGAGATGTACTATATAAGTAAGTTTTACGATCAATGGAATCTAACAAATTAACAAAATATTGACTTATTATAATTAAAGTAAATGCAAAAAATATGGATATTAGTAATAAACTGAAATATCTTGTAAGTTTATTCTTTAATAAATATTTGGGAGCTAAGTAATATAAATTAAAAAGAATAAGAAATAAGGTAATAAAAATAAAGGAAATGAAAATACACCATTGACCTATAAAACCATCATATAAACCATTAAAAGCTATTTCTGCAGATATAATTAGTATAATTAGTAAAAACAGAATATTTCTTTCTAAGATAAATTTTTTATCTGTAAAAAAAATGAAAATAGGATTTGTTTGATTTTGTTTATAATTCATATGCGTATATCTAATCGCAATCCATATTCGTTTATATTATTTTCTGATTTTAACTCATATTCATCATGGGTATAAAGCAAATCCAGTCTTTGTTTTACTATATCTAAATTCCATTTTATATTTAAATTTGGCGTTTGTTTATATTTACATATAAATGAAAGCATAGTTTCCTCTTTTTTCAATAGTATGTATATACTGGTAATTTTCCTCTTTTGAATTTCTTTAATATATTCTTCCAACAAAGAGATATACAATAGAGGAGGAACCATAAAAAACAAATTTTCAGTAGATTCTATTTTAAAATGAAATTCTTTATATAATAATTTTATAAGTGTTAAAAAATCACTGAGAAATTGTATTTCAGATGATAAAGGTACTTTTTCTTTAGAACCTTCATAAAGCTGATATCTAAGTAATTTGCTGAGTTTTAAAACAATTTCTGAAGTTTCTGAAGGATTTTTGATTGCGAGTAAACTAGCTTGATCCAATATTTCAAATAAAAAATCCGGATTAATACTTCCTTTAAGTTGTTCTAATTCTTTTTTTAATTGTATTTGCTCAAGATTATAAACCTTTTTTGTATTAATAAACCAGTTTTTTAACAATGCAGTAATTGGTAAACTGGAAAAACAAACAAAAAGGATTAAAAAATTAAATGATAACCGAATAATCGGAAATCTGGCTGTATTTAATGAAAAGCTTTTTAAAGGAATGTGATATATATTTAAAATTATATATTCAAAAAGTAAAATAATCAATGTTAATAAGATAGAACCACCCAATAAAAAAATAATAGATGTAGTGTATTTTTTTTTAATTAAGTATTTAGGTATCATACTATAAAGTATGGAATAAGCAAAAAGAAGATACATAAGGGTAAATCCTGTTCCCCATGCAATTAATAGAGAAATAGGAGGATGGTACATAGCAAGATCATCCTGAAAAGCAAATAGGGCTGCGTTAAATGCAATAATAAAAAAGAATAAAATAAGCAACAAATGTCTGAGAATCTTGTAACTAGGTTCTAAAAGTATATTTTTCAAAAAATTACTTAAAAGAATGGGGGACATTTGTTGCTGATTTATAAATTTGTAGCTAACAAAAATAATGTAATTTTTAAATTAAAAATCTATTTTATAACTGATATTCATTGCTGAAATGTTATTTTTTATCAGCTTTATAGTATTTTCCTTATAGTTGAATTGATATCCGATAAAATCGTTGTCACGTGTGGTATTAATAGATTTTATAGCAAATTCATGACTTACTTTTGGTCGGTTAATTCTGTATTTAATTGTAAAATTAGTTAAAAACGTAGAAGGTTGTTGTTTTTCAAATGCCCGGGTCTCATCATATTGTATTTCCTTATCCGGATGTAGCAGGGTCGCTTGTTCATCAATAGGAGAATAGCGTAAACCTCCTTGCAAAGTAAGTTTTACATTTACTCCTAATACATTTTGTTTATTACGTCCAACCATCCATTCCTTATCTCCTAATACATTGAAAATGTAATTCCGATTAAATCGGGTATTATACCACTTTCCATTCCCCCCTTTATATTTTGAATCAAATATAGAACCTGTAAACATATAATAGTATCCTTTATCCAGATAACGTTCTATAGTAATGTCTATGCCTAGATTTCTACCTTTCCCTTTATTTACCAGTGCATCCTCTACATACAGCAGATTTCGGTTTATCACAGAATAAGAACTATCAGCAATTACAGGGACATCATAAAGATGTTGAAAATATGGCTCTATACGTAGAGATAGATTTTTAGATAATTTCTGATGATAAGAAATAAGGAAATGGTGAGCTTTGGTGAAGTCTAAATTTTTATTGACCAGATTGTCTCGGGTTTTAGAAGTTTTCGTAAAATATACGTCCATTTTTTCCATACGGCTATGTAGGCCATACGCAAAAGTTAAGTCATGTGAATTATCAGGAAGCCATTTAATGCTGGCTCTGGGTTCAATAGTCCAATAATTGTTAAGTGTAAGGAGTTGTGTATTAATACCTAATGAGGTAATTATGTTATCACTTAAGTTTATATATGAGTTGCTATATCCGGAAAAAAGAGTAGTAGAGCCACTTCCGTTGGAAATAGTATTCATAGGCTGCGTTTCAATAGGGCTTACTCTGTAATTCATATCATAGAATAAATTGAGGATAGAAATACCAGTTTTGTTACTATGTTTTGGCGAAAATTTTTGAGTAAGTGATGTAGATAAAGAGATGTTGTTGTTACTACTTTTTAAATCAAGATAAGGACTATATTGAATATCATAGCCTAAAACATTTTGTTGTGTTGTATACTCAGAAGTGGTGAATCCTGCAAAACTTTCCAATAAAGACTTTTCAGAAATATTATATTTATAAGTTATACCTAAAGCACCCATATATTGTTTTAAATCACTGGTAAAACGATCTCCGTTGTTTTCCCATTTTTCTTTATTTTCCTCTGCATTTTCCTTATATTTATCTATAGAACCAATTCCCCAAAATGAAAATGTTCCTGATTTTTTGGTTGGAAAATTTAATTTAAAAGACAAATCCTGAAAATTTAAGCCTTTGATAATGGAATGCCTGTAGTTGACAATATAAGAAGATCCGGTAGATTTGCTTACAGGTCCTTCTGAGGATAAATTAATACCTGTAACACCTATTTCCGCAGTATGTTCATATTTACGATTGTTTCCTTTTTTTAAATTCATATCAAATATTCCGGATATGGCATTATTATATTCCGCAGGAAAAGCCCCGGTTAGAAAGTCCGAATTTCTCAGAATAAAACTACTTATAGAAAAAAAAGTACCACCACCTACAGTAGAAAGGTCTGCAAAATGGTTAGGATTAGGAATTTCTATTCCTTCCAGCCTCCATTGTAATAAATGTGGAGCATTTCCATGTATGGATATACCATTACTTGAAACTCCGCCTGCTACCCCTGCGAAAGCACTGGCAAGTCGAGCAGGGTCATCAAAGCCTCCGGCATAACGATTAGCTTCCTCTGTGCTGAACATTCTTCCTCCAGCCAAAGCCATTTTATTTAGTATTTTATCCTTTTTTATCTTTGCATTTATAACTATTTCCTCTATTTCCTTTTCTACAAAGTTCTCCCTTAACAAAATTTCCAAATACGTTTGTTTAGATGAGGTAACCTGTATTTCTGCAATCGTAGCTGGTTCATACTTATTATGAAATACTCTCAAAGTATAACGCCCAACTGGTATATTGAAAAAATGAAATTCTCCCGATTCGTTACTTAATACATTTCTTTCAGGATAGGTATCAATAATAATTTTAGCATTAGGTATAGTTGTCTCCAAAGTTTCATCCATAATAATTCCTCTTAACGTTTGTTTAGGGAGGTTTTCTTGGGCTGACAAGTAGATTGAGAAAAATAGGAATAAAAGAGTGAGAAGTGATTTCATACTAGTGGGTGATTTTGTTTTGAATACAAATTTTATTGAGGCAGATACTGTTTTTAAGCCAAAGTATTTTATTGAGTTTTTATTTATTCCTTATGATTAGATAAGAGAAATTACTTTTACCTCAGCTTTTAAAATTAATTTTTATCCTTTCTTCTTTTAATAAAGCTCATTAGTTGATAAACTTTATCAAATGCATTACCGACTCCTTTTGAATTTGAAATTTTTTCATCCAGTATATTCTCAAAAGAATCTAGTACTTTTTCACAATCTTCTACTTTAATTCCCGTGTCTTTAGAAATTTTAATTAATACTTCAGCTCTGTTCATATTGTATTTATTTTTGATTTGTATTTCAAAAATAGAAAGGACTTAAAAGCAAATATTCATTAGTATATATACATGGGAATAAAGTATATAAGTGAAGTGATTAGGTATACTTTTTAATTATAATTAGTAAAGGTAAGCTATATAATATGAATGACTACAGGTCAAAGATTCGATAATCCGAGCTGATTTGCTTTACAATTTTCTCAGTTCTTTCTTTATGCGTATCTGAAAGGAAAATTTGACCAAACTCTTCCTTGTGAACGAGCTTTACCAGCTGAGAAACTCTATGCTCATCTAGCTTGTCAAAGATATCGTCCATTAAGAGAACCGGGTTTTTACTGGATTTTTCTTTTATATGTTGAAGCTGTGCAAGCTTTAAAGATATTAAAAATGATTTTTGCTGGCCCTGAGAACCATATTTTTTTATAGGATAATCAAATAATGTGAATAGAAGATCATCCTTATGAATTCCTTGAGTTGTATAGCTGGCAGCACGGTCTCGTCCCAACGAATCTTTTAAAATCTGCTCAAACGGTTTGTCATCTAAATCGGATATATAACGAATAGCTACATTCTCTTTTAGTCCGGATAATATTGAGTAAAATTCAATGAATTTAGGAACATAGGTGATAATAAACTCTTTTCTCAGTTTATGAATTATGGTTCCGTTTTTTATAAGTTCAGAATCATAAATTTCAAGGCTGAACTCATCATAAAAATTATTGGTTATGAATAATTTAAGTAATGCATTCCTTTGAGCCAAAGCTTTTTGGTATCGTATAAGTACATGCAGATATTCCGGATTGATCTGGCAGATCATTCCGTCCATAAATTTTCTTCTGTACTCACTTCCCTCAGTGATAAGATTTTGATCATACGGAGAAATCATAACACAAGGGTATTTTCCTATATGATCAGATAATTTTTCGTAAGCTTTATTATTTTTCTTTATTATTTTTTTTTGACCCGACTGAACTTGTAATTTGATAATATCCTCACTACTTTCATCAGCAAATTTACCTTCTATGGAGAAAAAGTTCTCTCCGAAACGAATATTATTCAGATCAGAATGGTTTAGATAACTTTTAGTTAATGATAAATAATGAACAGCATCTAATAAGTTTGTCTTTCCAATTCCGTTATTACCCACAAAACAATTTATCTTTTCAGAGAAGGAAAATTGTCTTTCAATAATATTTCTGAAATTAAATACTCTTAAATCCTTGAGATACATCATAAGGATTAGCTGGTTTTAGGGTATTCACCAGGATTAGCCTCATTCATAATGTCATAAATTCCTTCAACAATGTCATCTAAAGACGGTTTCGAAAAATAATCACCATCGGAACCGTAGGCAGGCCTATGTTCTTTAGCTGTTATTGTTTTAGGTGCTGAGTCTAAATATCTGAAAGCATCTTGTTCTTCCAGTATTTTTTGCATCAAATAGGCACTGGCACCTCCGGGAACGTCTTCGTCAATAACAATTAAACGATTGGTTTTCTTAACACTCTCAGCCACCTGATGTTTAATATCGAAAGGCACTAAAGATTGTGCATCAATTATTTCTATATCTATCCCTAAAGTTGAGAGTTCTTTAGCCGCTTCTGTAACGATTTTCCACGTAGCTCCGTAAGTAACTACTGTAATATCATTTCCTTCTTTAGTAATCTCAATTTCACCAACTGTAGTTGTAAACTCACCAAGATTATTAGGTAAAGCTTCCTTCAATCTGTATCCGTTAAGACATTCAATAATGATACAAGGCTCATCTGCTTGTAGCATGGTGTTGTAAAAACCGGCGGCTTTAATAAAATTTCTGGGAACCAAAATAAAAATACCTCTCAAAAAATGAATTAATCCACCCATAGGTGAACCTGAGTGCCAAATACCTTCAAGTCTGTGTCCACGCGTACGGATAATTAACGGAGCTTTTTGCTTGCCTTTTGTTCTGTAACTAAGGCTGGCTAAGTCGTCACTCATCGTTTGTAATCCATATAACATGTAATCCAGATATTGAATTTCAGCTATAGGTCTTAATCCTCTCATAGCCATCCCTATTCCTTGGCCGATGATGCTAGCCTCCCGTATTCCGGTATCTGTTATTCTGATTTTACCAAATTTTTCCTGTAACCCTTCAAAACCTTGATTAACATCGCCTATTTTTCCTACATCTTCTCCAAAAGCTATAATTTCCGGATATTTTTCAAATAATCGTTCAAAATTATCTCTGACAATAATTCTTCCGTCTACCGATTTTGGATTTTCATCATATTCAGGGGATATTGATTTTACTTTTAAAGCGGACCATTGACTATCTGAGTATAATTTAGAATTGTAATTTTCATTTTCTTTTTGAAAAGCTTTATCATACCATTCCAATAACTGCGCCTTACTCGTTAACTTTTCCTCTCTTACGATACGTAAAACTTTCCTTACAAAATGAAAGATATCTTTTTTATATAAGGTTGAAATACCTAAAAAAGATTCTTTCTCTTTATTGATAAAAGGTTTCTTAGAACTTTCGTTCATAAGGTTATCAATATGAACTAATACTTCTTTTTTAAGAATATCAATATCAGTTCTGAAATTTTTCCAGGCATTCCTCTGGTGCTCTTTAACTAATTCCTTGATTTCATTTTCAATAGTTTCGAGTTCATTTTCAGACGCTATATGAATTTCACGATTGCCTTTGTCGTCATACACAACATAATCAAGAATCCATTGCCGGAATTTTTTTATACAATCATGTTCTTTTTCCCATTCTAGTCTTTCGGCGGATTTATACCTTTCATGTGATCCTGAGGTTGAATGTCCTTGAGGTTGAGTTAACTCATTTACATGTACAATTACCGGAATATGTTCTTTGCGGGCAATAGCTTCAGCTTTGGCGTATGCATCAATCAAGCCGGCATAATTCCATCCCTGTACTTTAATTATTTCACAACCACTGGCGGAATTTTGGGAGCTTCTTTGGAAACCCTGTAGCAATTCAGAAAAATCCTTTTTAGCCCGTTGTTTAGATGAAGCCACCGATATACCATATCCGTCATCCCATATAGATAAAATCATTGGGACATGTAAAGCACAAGCTGCATTTAAAGTTTCCCAGAAATGTCCTTCAGCTGTACTGGCATCACCAATGGTTCCAAAAGCAACTTCATTTCCATTGTTAGAAAACTGAATTTTATTTTTAAGTTTTTCTTCAGATTTGTAAACTTTTGAAGCATAAGCCAGCCCTAATAGTCTGGGTATTTGTGCAGCAGTCGGAGATAGATCAGCCGCATTATTTTTTTGTTCAGTTAAGTTTTTCCACGATCCATCTTCATTAACTAAGTGAGTTGCATAATGGCAATTCATCATTCTTCCTCCCGATTCAGGTTCACGGTTTTCATCCGTATCAGCATATAGCTGTGCAAAGTAATTTTCAATTGTGATTTCTCCTATACTTAAAGCAAATGTCTGATCCCTGTAGTATCCGGAACGAAAATCTCCATTTCGAAAAATTTTAGCCATTGCTATTTGAGGTAGTTCTTTCCCATCACCTAAAATTCCAAATTTAGCTTTTCCGGACAAGACTTCCTTTCTTCCTAATAAACTACATTCACGACTAATTAAACACATTTTATAATCATTAAGTATTTCCTTTCTAAATTCCTGAAAGCTTAGGTTATTTTCTGTGTCTGAAACTGTTTCCTGAATCACTATATGTAAATTTTTTTAAGATTGAACAAAGTTACAGCTTTTTTTATAACGTAAAATTTTTGATTATTAATTTGTTTCAAAATAAATTAGTATTGAATTAAAATTTCTAAATTTGGTAAATCAACATAAAACATTATGAATAAGGACATAGCTGAAAACACATTCAGGCAAGAGGTTGAAAATAAATATATTGTTTACAATAGTTTGTTTTCAAATTTACCCTATGATGACATGGGGAAGATTGGGGCATTAACACCAATGTTGTATGATTTAAGCAGTAAGGAGCTAAAAAAATCTAAAAACCCCAAAGATATTATCGAAACTTTTCTAACTAAGTTTGCCCATATAAAGAATGATGAAGATAAAAGAAATTTATTGTTCAGAATTATTCAGTTTATAGAAAGAGAAGTCGTTTTATTTGATTCTGTAGAAGATGCATCATTTGATAATATAATTGCTTTAAACCATCAGAAAGGAACACTTGAAAACTTATATCAGGTAGCACAGCAGCAAAAAAAGCTGGATGAAGTTTTTGAAGAATTAAAGACGTTTAAAGTCAGAGTGGTATTTACTGCTCACCCTACTCAGTTTTATCCTAATCCAGTTTTAAGAATTATAGCTGACTTAACAGATGCTATTCAAAAAAATGATATTAACCGTATCAATGATTTACTTCAGCAATTAGGTAAAACTCCTTTTATTAATAAGACGCAACCAACACCTTTGGAAGAGGCCGATAGTATAATTTATTATTTGCGTTATGTTTATTATGATGCCATCGGTCAGCTTCATGAAAAATTATTTTTAGAGCATTATAAACAAGAACAAGAATTTATCCCGGTAATGGAATTAGGGTTTTGGCCGGGTGGCGACAGGGATGGAAATCCTTTTGTAACAGCTGAAATAACTAAAAAGGTTACAGAAGAATTAAGAACAAGCATTATGAAATGCTATTATAACGATCTGAAAAAAATTTCCAGAAGATTAACTTTCAGAGGGGTTTATGAAAAATTAGGAGAATTATCAGATTCAATTTATGAAAACTCTTTTGGTGTTCGTAGTGATTTGACAACCGGTATCATTTTATCGAAAATTGCGGAGGTACGCGAAATTTTAATTAAAGAGCATGATGGTATCTTTCTTAATGAGCTTGACAGATTCTCAAGGCAGGTTAAAACTTTCCGAAGACATTTTGCATCATTAGATATTCGTCAGGATAGTGGAATTCATAATCACATAATAAATGCTATTGTTAAAAGGTATAATCTATCTGATAAATCTTATAATGAGATGGATAAGGAAGAAAAGTTTTATATACTTTTTCAATCCAATATTTTGATCCAAGAAGAAGATTTCGAAGAAGAAATTATTAAAGATACTATCAGGAATATCAAGCAATTACAACAAATACAAAAAGATAACGGAGAGCAGGCTATTCATAGATATATAATCAGCAATTCAACAACTATTTTTAGTGTGTTGGAAGTTTTAGCACTATTTGAGTTTTGCGGATATAAAAGCTATGAGATAAATATGGATATTATTCCGCTTTTCGAAACCGTTGAGGGGCTTGATAATGCTGAAGATGTAATGTCTCAGCTATATAATTTACCGTTATACAGAAATCACTTGATGAGAAGAAATGAACGGCAAACAATCATGTTGGGATTTTCTGACGGAACAAAAGATGGAGGTTATGTAAAAGCAAATTGGGGAATATTTAAAGCTAAAGAAAAGTTAACGACAGTTTCAAAAGAAAATAATGTAGAAGTATTGTTTTTTGATGGTAGAGGAGGTCCTCCGGCAAGAGGAGGAGGTAAAACAAGACAGTTTTATGCTTCTCAGGGTCCTACTATAGCCTCTAATCAGATACAGCTGACTATCCAGGGGCAAACCATATCATCATCTTATGGTTCAGTAAACCAGGCAAAACATAATTTTGAGCAATTAATTACTGCAGGAATATCTAATCGGGTCTTTGAAAACAAAAAGTTGAACTTAACTGAAGAAGATAGGAATATCCTGGATGAATTATCGAAAATTAGTTATCAGAAATACCAGGAATTAAAAGAACATCCACAGTTTATTTCTTATCTTGAAGAAAGAACCACTGTTGAATATTACGGTAAAGCGAATATTGGAAGTCGACCTTCTAAAAGAAAAAAAACAAGCGGATTACAGTTTAAAGACTTAAGGGCTATTCCTTTTGTAGGTTCATGGAGTTTATCCAAACAAAACGTTCCCGGTTATTTCGGTTTTGGTTTTGCTGTAAAACAACTTAAAGAAGAAGGCAAAATGCATGAACTTCAAGATTTGTATCAAAGATCGTTATATTTCAGAACTTTAGTACAAAATAGTATGATGTCCATGATTAAGTGTAATTTTCAGTTAACTTCCTACATGAAGAATAATGATAAATTTTCGGATTTTTGGAATGAATTAAACAATGAATTTATTTTGACCAAGGATCTATTATTGGAGGTAAGTAAACAAAATCTTTTGATGGAAAAAGAAGAAATGAATCGTTTGTCTGTTCTTTGTCGTGAAAAAATTATGCTGCCATTACTTATTATACAGCAATATTCTTTGCAGAAAATACATGAAGCAGAAACTGATGAGGAACGCCTAACCTATGAAAGAATGTTAGTACGTACATTGTTTGGTATTATAAACGCTAGTAGAAACTCAGCGTAATAACACGTTTGCAGTTTATTATATTTATATATAGTTACTAATAAAATTAAAAAGAGAGTATATTTCAGTATACTCTCTTTTTTTTATAAGTTGTTAGTAGGTTTAACTTTAGAATAAGGAGTAACCAGAAAATATAAATTAGAAGAAATCCATCCAATCCAGAACAAATATCCGCCTAAATGGAAACGTTCTTTCATTAGTCTGTGTTCATATACAGTTGAAAAATCATAATAGGTATATCCTATTCCAACAATTCCGGTTAAAAGTAAAAGAAAAAAAATCAGTCTGGCTGTATTTAATCTGCAAGTTCTTTTAACAATCCATTGTAAGAAGATGAGAAAAACCTGAATAGCAAAAATTACAAGCGCAGTTTTCCACCAGGTTTTAAAAATTTTATATTCAGTTCGTATTAAATTAATTCCCATTCGCCCCAGCCAAGACATCTTTGACATTAAAAAACCGGCACTAAGCGAAATAAGAAGTTCGAAAATAAGCAGAAGAGAGAGTCTTTTCATTATTAATTTTTTAATTCATAACTAAAAAAACGGATTTTTATTTCATTTAAAATCGTGTTTCTAAAAATAATAAGAATTACATTTGATTTTTATATAATAAATATGATAAAGGCTATTTTTTTTGATATAGACGGAACATTGATAAGTTTTAACACTCATAAAATATCTTCCCATACTTTAGAAGCTCTCCATCAAGTTAAGCAAAACGGTATTAAACTTTTTATTGCTACAGGAAGGCACAAGTTGGAAGTTGATCGTTTTGAAGGATTTGAATTTGAGGGTCATGTGACCATGAATGGTCAATATTGTTATAATGATAAAGAGATAATATATAAAAAGCCGATAGATAAAAATGCGGTTCAATCGGTAATAAAACTTGCTGAAGATACCGGGGAAGCGTATATGTTTTTTGAAGAAAATAATGTTTATCTTAACAAAATAAATCATAAAGTAGAAAAAGTCCTTGAAGAAGTAAAAGTTAATAATATACAGATAGAAGAATTAAATCAGTTTTCTGATAAAGAAATATTCCAAATTGTATGTTTTGTTACTGAAAAAGAAGAAAAAGAAGTGAAAAGCAAGCTTCCTTTATGTGAAATAACTCGTTGGCATCCTTTGTTTATGGATATAAATCCTAAAGGAGGGAATAAAAAAAACGGAATTTTAAAAATGTTAGATTACTATCATATTTTCCCAGATGAGATTATGGCAATAGGTGATGGGGAAAATGATATATCCATGCTGGAAGTGGCTAAATATAGTGTTGCAATGGAAAATGCTTCAGAGCAAGTAAAGTCTCATGCAGGATTTATTACCTCACATGTAGATGATGACGGAGTGGTAAATGCATTAAAGCACTATGGCTTAATTTAAAACTAGAAATACGTCGTTTATATAAATCCTTCAAAGATAATTATATGAGTTTTCAATTATTATATATTTGAATAATTGGTAGATGTAGAGTTTAGTAATTTTTTCTGCCTTCTTTAGACCAGATTAAAAAGTATTTTTCGTAAAATAACACCTTTATATGACGAAGATATATGCGTTTACAATATAATTTTGATAAAGACAATTATTTTTCACTTTATAATTCATAAGATGTTTTATACATAAAATGTTTTAATATTTTGCGCTTTTTCAATAAACTTAAGTGACGTATAATAACGAGGCTGTTATGTAGATGGAATAATTTGTGTAATATAAATAAAATGGTAATAATATTGAAAAAAATAAAATACAAAAAAAAATGTAATTGGTTGTTGTATAAACAGATATGAATGATATAAGCCAGCCCGAATCTTTTTTATAAAAATTTTTAAAAATTATTTATGGAAAAATGTTAAAAATTGAATCTAATAAGAAAAATTAATAAATCTTAAATAAAATACAATGAAACTAGTAACAAAAATTTTAGTAGTAGCAGTTTTAGGAAGTCTTATTATGTCTTTCGGTAAACATTCTAAAGATCAAATTATTGATGAAAATGATCCTAAAAAAGAACTTTCACATTTCCCGGCAGCTAAAGAAGGAATGGTACGTTATGTTATTTTTTTAGATAAAAAGTCAAACGAAGATTTATATAAGGTAGAATTAATTCCTGGAAAAGTAATGAATGTTGATTGTAATATTCATAGGTTAATAGGGAAAACAGAAGAAAAAGATTTGGAAGGATGGGGATACACCTATTTTGAATTTTCTTCAGAAGGTAATGCTATTTCGACACGCAAAGGATGTCCTAACCAAACAAATACCAACAAATTCATATCATCAGAATCAATGATGGTAAGGTATAACAGTAAGTTGCCGATTGTTGTTTATGCACCTAAAGGGTATGAAATTAAGTATAAAATATGGGAAGCAGGAAAGCTTAAAAATTCATCAGCTAACTAAAAAATTTTTAAAACCTATACAAAAAACCTTCTTAGAATTTCTAAGAAGGTTTTTTTATAATAACATAGGGTTTAAATTCCATGATTAATTTTAGAAAGAGTTTCATTTACTGAAAAGTATTGTACATCAAACTTTTCAATTCCTAAGCCTTCAATTCTTTTGGCGTGCATATCCATATAATTTTCAGCCGTTTCCTTATCTTCAAATAAATAAATGCCACCAGCCTTTCCTGTTTCCGGGTTTTCTGTCCATATTTTAGAAATAAAACCAGCTTCATTATTAATACTGTCAGCAAGATCTTTACCTACTTTTACCAGTTCTTCTCCCATCATGGACGGAGGAAAATCAAAACTTAATTGAATTAAAATCATAGTTTAATTTTTATGTTATTTTAACACAAATATAAGCAGATTTTGTACATCCGTTATGTTATAATTAATGCTTACAAAAACCGTAAATAAATATTTTCTAATCTATTTCTAATGTTGGATTAATAAGAAATTAATTTACATTAAACCGCTTTTTAATATATGTAGAATATCTTTGCTCGAGATAAAATATTCCACCTATAATGTACAAATACGGATTTTTAATACTAAGTTTTTTTACTGCCATTTACGTTTCCGCTCAAAAGCAGGATAGCATAAAGATAAGCCAGGAACAGATTGAGTCCCTGTTTCTAAATCAAAACCTTGAATTGCTGGCTGAGCAAATGAATATCGGTATTGCAGAAGCAGCAGTTATACAGGCGAAATTATGGGAAAACCCTTCTTTTTCTTTAGGAGACTTTAATTTGTGGACAACCGAGGCACAAAAAGAATCGGTGTTACCACTATTTGGTAAAACAGGTAGAAAGCAGTTTTCATTAGAGTTGAGCCAGTTAGTACAAACTGCCCGAAAAAGAGGTAAATTGATTAGCAGGGAAAAAGTTTCTAAAGAAATGGCTATACAGGATTTCGAAGAAGTGATCAGAGCTTTAAAGTTAGAGCTGAGAACTTCCATTCAGGAAATAATTTATTTACAGGATTATCAGAAAATTTTATCTAAACAAGAAGAATTAATAAGAGGATTAATATCTGCATACAAAAATCAGGTTTCACAAGGTAATATTGCGAAAAATGAATTGATACGTTTACAATCATCATTGTTAGAGTTAACCAATGAAATTTACGAAGTAAAAACAGACTTTAATGAGAAGCAGAGAGTGTTAAAATCACTTTTGAGTATGGAATCAACTAGTATGTTGGTCATCGATGAAAATAATCAGGATATAAAATCACCGGATATCTTAAATATAGATACATTGCTGAATCAAGCAGCTGAAAACCGGCCGGATGTTAAAAAAGCAAATTTACAAATCGAATATTTTGATAAAGATCTGGCTTATGAAAAAGCACAGCGTGTACCCGATTTAACTTTTTCAGCAGGATATGACAGAGCAGGTGGAGTATGGAAAGATTATGTAGGTTTTGGTGTGAGTTTCGATTTACCCATATTAAACAGAAATAAAGGGAATATCAAAGCAGCTCAGTTAGGAAAAGAACAAAGTAAATATTTAGCTCAAAATCAAGTAAATGTTGCCAGGCAAGAAGTTGCAGAAGCATTTAATAACTATAAAATTACTTATGATTTACAAAAAGAGATCGAAAATGAAAATCTGTCACAGGATTTGGATTTCATGATTGATGCATACACAAGAAATTTAATGAAAAGAAATATCAGCATGCTCGAATATATTGATTTTATGGAAGCCTATAAAACCAATAAGCAAACCATGTTAAATACAAGAAAAAATATGTTTGTACAATTTGAACAATTACAATACGCTACAGGTGTTGAAATAAAATAAAATTATGAGGAGAATATCATTTATACTTACAGCCACTTATTTATTTGTCGCATGTTCCGGAGAAGGAGAGAAAGATAAGAAAAATCAGGAAACTCCCGTTAGCGAAGCATTTTTAAAAAATGTAAAAACTGTTTCTGCAGTATTGAAATCTCAGGAAGAAGATTTGGTTCTTACCGGTAAAGTAGAATACGATCCGGATAGAATAGTCGAATATTCACCCATAATTAACGGAGTAGTAACTAATACATTTTTTTCTTTAGGAGATAAAGTAGGTAGAGGTCAGGTACTTGCCTATGTTAAAAGTATGGAGGTAAATTCACTGAAATCTGAAAAAGCCTCCTTGCAGGCTGAGTTGATGACTGCTAAAAGAGAATTGCAAAGTGCAGAATCCATGCATAAAGACAATATGTTGTCAGATACAGAATTAGCAGAAGCTCGTGCAAAAGTAAGGCAGGCATCCGCTGAACTTGGAAGGGTAAATTCAGACATGCAGGTTACCGGAACAAATAGCAAAGGTGGGTTTTCAATTACATCACCCATGTCCGGATATATTGTGAGTAAAAATATAGCTTCTGGTATGAGTATCTCTCCAGATTCCGATCCTCTTTTTACTGTAGCCGACTTAAGTCAGGTTTGGATAAGTGCGAATGTATATGCAAGCAATTTACAGTTTGTAAAAGAAGGAATGCCGGTTGAAATGACATCATTGTCTTATCCGGGAGAAGTTTTTGAAGGTCGTGTCACTCATATTTCCCAGGTTTTTGATTCTGAAGAAAGAGTTTTAAAAGCACGTATTGTTATGGCTAATCCGGAGCTTAAATTCAAGCCGGAAATGTCAATGATTATTAAATTAAAAAACAATACAGAAAACATGAAAGTTTCAGTGCCTGTAAAAGCACTTATTTTCGATGAAAACAAAGACTTTGTTATTGTAGAAGAATCCAATCATAATTTTAAAATAAAAGAAATTAAGTTATTAGGGCATAATGACGATACCGCTTATATAGCATCCGGAATTTCTGAAGGAGAAAAAGTGGTTATCAAAGATCAGTTGCTTATCTATTCACACTTAAAAAATAAATAAATCCCATGCATAAGTTTGTAGAGAAATGTATTGCATTTTCGCTCCGTAACCATATATTAGTACTATTCCTAACTGTGCTTTTAGCCATAGGAGGAGTTGTCTGTTATTTCAATACCCCTATAGAAGCTTATCCGGATGTTACCAACACACGGGTTAGAATTATCACTCAATGGCCGGGAAGAAGTGCAGAAGAAATAGAAAAATTTGTAACACTTCCTGTGATGAGGGAGATGAATACCATCCCCAGGAAAACAGATGTAAGATCAACTTCGTTATTTGGGTTGTCGGTGGTTACAGTGATTTTTGAAGATGGTGTTGATGACTTTTTTGCACAACAGTATGCATCTAACCGAATGCAGGGACTTGATCTCCCGGATGGAGCAGATGCAGGAATAGAACCCCCGTCAGGAGCTACCGGAGAAATTTACCGGTACGTTGTTAAAAGTGATTTACCTATCCGGGAAGTAGCAGCATTAAATGAATGGGTAATAGAAAGAGAATTGCTTTCAGTTCCCGGAGTAGCCAGTATCAATAGTTTTGGTGGCGAAGAAAAAATTTATGAAATAAAAGTTAATCCTATCGAATTAGCAAACTATGATCTGTCACCTTTAGAAGTATATGAAGCAATTTCAAACAGTAATATAAATGTAGGAGGAGATGTTATTCAGAAGGGTAATCAGGCATACGTTGTAAGAGGGATCGGTCTTTTAGAAAGTGTAAAAGATATAGAGAACATACTGATAGAAGTAAAAGGAAGTACACCAGTCAGAGTAAAGCAGGTAGCGACTGTGAGTGTAGGAGCAAAACCGAGATTAGGTCAGGTTGGGCTTGATGATAAAGATGATGTTGTACAGGGAATTGTAGTCATGTTACGAGGGCAGAACCCTGGAGAAGTAATCAAAAATCTTAAAGAAAAAATATCAGAATTAAATGAGCGGATATTACCGGAAGATGTAAAAATGGAACCATTTATCGATAGAACTAATCTTGTCGATTCCACGGTGCATACAGTAATGAAAAACCTTATAGAAGGGATTATACTGGTTTCAATCGTTGTATTTATATTCCTTTTTAACTGGAGAACCACCCTAATTGTAGCAACAGTAATTCCATTGTCTTTCCTTTTTGCAATTATTATGCTTAGAATTCAGGGATTACCTGCTAACTTAATTTCCATGGGAGCACTTGATTTTGGACTTTTACTCGAAGGGACATTAGTAATTGTTGAGATCATATTTGTGGCAATGGTCAAAAAAACAGATCAATTGGGAGATGTACGTTACACAAAATTAGCTAAAGGAGGTCTTATAAAGAAAAGCTCCGGTTCTGTTGCTTCTCATATCTTTTTTGCGCAGATTATCTTGGTTGTTGCACTATTCCCTATTTTTTCTTTTCAGAAGGTCGAAGGTAAAATGTTTTCACCCTTGGCATTTACCTTAGGATATGCTTTGTTAGGATCGTTAATTTTAGCAATCACATATGTGCCGGTTATGTGTAAAATATTGCTAAACAAGCCTATGAAAGAAAAAACTAATAAGATAAGTCGATTTTTTACATCCAACCTATATAAAATATATGAATTTGCATCCAGGCATCGAAAAGCAAGTATAGCAGCATTTTTAATAGTATTAGTTGCTTGTGCTGCCAGGTTTAGCTTTTGGGGAACCGAATTCATACCGAGTATGAATGAAGGGGCTATATATATCAGGGCTACCCTTCCCAATAGTATTAATCTGGACGAATCGGTACGGATTACCAAAGAAATGAAGAAAAAGCTGAGGAAATTTGATGAAGTTAAGTTCGTTTTAACACAAACAGGAAGACCCAATGACGGAACTGATGCAACAGGATTTTTCAATATTGAATTTCATACGGAATTAAAACCGGAAAACCAGTGGAAAAGAAAAATTTCAAAAGATGACCTGATTGCTGAGATGAAAGAAGCACTCGATATTTATCCCGGTACTATATTCGGTTTCAGCCAGCCGATTCAGGATAATGTGGAAGAGTATGT
The DNA here is from genome assembly GCF_004023655.1 of Apibacter sp. HY039. NCBI lineage: Bacteria > Pseudomonadati > Bacteroidota > Flavobacteriia > Flavobacteriales > Weeksellaceae > Apibacter > Apibacter sp. HY039. The sequence goes on from NZ_SAYM01000001.1 coordinate 639,764, forward strand.
AGCAGGTGTAAAAAGTTCGTTGGTAATTAAAATATTCGGGGATGATCTTCACCAGTTAGAAAAGCTAGCAGACCAGACAGCATCCATCATTAAAAATGTAAATGGTGTTGACGATGTTAATGTTTTCAGAAGTATAGGTTTACCTGAATTACAGATTAAATTGTCTGAGTCACGTATGGCAAGATATGCGGTATCTATGAATGATGCACAAGCGGTAGTTGAAATGGCTATTGGGGGTAAAGCAGCTACTGAGTTTTATGAAGGAGAACGTATTTTTGATGTAAGGGTTCGTTTTCAAAAAGAATACAGAGATAATGAAGACAAAATTGGCGAAATTCTAATTCCTACCATGGATGGTAAATATGTTCCGTTGAAAGAAATAGCAGATATAACGTTTGTTTCTGGTCCTACCTTTATATATAGAGATGGTAGCAGCAGATATGTTGGAGTAGGTTTTAGTATCAGGGACAGGGATTTAGGTTCTACCATAGCCGAAGCAAGAGAAAAAGTAGATAAGGGAGTAAAGCTGGAACATGGAAATAAAATGGTTTGGGCCGGGGAATTTGAAAGTCAGCAAAGAGCTACACATAGGCTTATGGTAATAGTTCCCTGTGTAATTTTACTTATACTATTTTTACTATATATGAATTTCCGCACAGTTAAAGATACTTTAATAGCAGCCAGCGCCATGCCATATGCATTCATTGGTGGATTTATATCGCTTTGGGCAACAGGTACTATTTTTGGAATCTCGGCAGGTATTGGTTTTATTATACTTTTCGGAATTACGGCTATTGACAGTATATTGCTTATAGCATTGATGAAAAAGAAAATGAGTACCATGAGAAATTTAAGAGAAGCTATAGATAGTGCAGTAAAAAGTAGAATCAGACCTGTTTTAATGATTGCCTTGATGGGGTCTATGGGGCTATTGCCGGCAGCCATGTCTAACGGTATGGGGTCAGAAGTGCAAAAACCATTAGCAATTATGATTGTAGGAGGGATAGTAGTATGTATGTTGTTGTCATTTACTATTTTACCTCAGGTTTTCTACTTCGCATATAGAAGAAATAAAAAACTAAAACCATAAATATAGTATCTTTATAAGATTAAAAAATCTAGATTATGCAGTTGTTATTGGTCGAAGATAATAAGAAAATAAGTGAATTCATGGTTAAAGGTCTGGAAGAAAGCGGTTTTTCTATAACCTTGGCGGAAAACGGGGTTGAAGCCAGAAGTCAGATTAATGAAGGAAAATGGGATGTCATATTATTAGATATTATGTTGCCTGATATAGACGGTATAGAGATATTACAGTATATAAGGTATAAAAAAATTACCGTTCCGGTATTAGTGATTAGCGCCTTAGGAGATCCTGATGATAAGGTTCGTGCATTGGATTATGGAGCCGATGATTATTTATCTAAGCCCTTTCATTTTAAAGAATTGATTGCCAGAATCCATGCACTAGACCGAAGAGTGAAAATGAGTTATGACTCTTCATCAGAAATGTTGGTATGTGATGATTTGATAGTGCACGTAGATGAACACAAAATAATGAGAGGAGACGTAGAAATAAATCTTACGATTCAGGAATTTAAATTGTTGAAATTTCTGATGGAAAATAAAAATAAAGTAGTTTCCAGAACGCAGATTTTGACCAATGTATGGGGCGTAAACCATGACATAAATACTAATATTGTTGATGTATATATTTCTTATCTCAGGAATAAAATAGATTGGGAAGGCAAAAATAAAATTATTGAAACCATCAAAGGAAGAGGATACAGAATCAAATCATAAATGAAAAATAAAAATGTCCGATGAAAATACAGACACGTTTGAGCATAATTAGCTCAGCTTTATGGGGGATTGTTTTTATCGTTGTTTCCCTTTTAATTTTTGGACTTTATAAAAGGAACATCGAAAATTCTGTCTACAGAAATCTTAAAAAAACGTCTCAGATCATCGGACATTATTTTTTTGAAGAAGATGAAGTAAGTCCCAAGGAATTCCTGAAGATCAAAAAACAATATGAAAAAATGGCAGATCCTGATTACGAAATCTACGATGAAGATAATCAGCTGGTTTATGGTAATACTCCTGATATTTCTGTTAATATCATAGAAAATATCCGGTTAAAAAAGAAATTGATGTTTACCACGGAAAATTTTTTATGTTATGGAGTTTATTATAATGATAATCAGGGTGACTTTGTTATTATAACCAAAGAAAAGAAAAAAGATGTATATAACTATATAAATCCGTTAATATGGATTCTTTTGTCAGCTTTTATATTAGGTTTGTTAGCCACCGTTTTACTAAATAAATGGATTGCAAATATTGCTTACCGCCCCATAAGAGATACTATAAAACAAGTGAAAGAAATGTCGCCGGGAGACAGTATGCAGTTAACAACTACTCATACGGTTCAGGATGAGCTCTATGATTTAACCGAAACTTTTAATGAATTACTCAGTAAAATTTCAGATACATTTAAAATACAGCAAAATTTTGTGAGTTATGTTTCCCATGAGTTTAAAACACCTTTAACAGCAATTCAGGGTAACCTCGAAGTGTTTTCTCTTAAAGACAGAACGCCCGAAGAATACCATACGCTTACTGATACTTTAATAAGTGAAATTCAGCAGTTGGAAGAAATTCTTGAAACTCTACTTATAGTTTCTGATTTAAGAAAAAATACTGATATTTCTGAGCAAATCAGAATTGATGAAATGATTTTTGAAATTATAAAAAAAGTTTCCGGTAAATATCCGGATTATACTGAGAAGCTAAATTTTGAATGGGAAATTTCTCCTGAAAGAGAAGATCTATTACAAATAAATATAGATAAAACCCAGTTGTTTATAGCCTTATTCAACCTTATTGAAAATGCTGTAAAATTTTCGAAAGGAAATGGAGTTAATATTAAATTATTTGAAGTAAATAAAAAATTAGGATTGACCATACAGGATCATGGAATAGGTATTCCGGAAAAACAATTGAGTGAAATAAGTAAGCCTTTTTATCGTGCTGAAAATGCAGGAAATATTTCAGGTAAGGGGATTGGTTTATCCATTGCTTTGCGAATATTTGAAAAAAATAGCATCAACTATAAAATTAATTCAATAGAAAATAAAGGAACAGAAATTAATTTATCTTTTTTATAATAAAACAGAGTTTAAACTCATCTGATTTTTTTAAATTACCCTCAATTTATAAATTTTAATTTTAAATTGAGGGTAAAATTTTATAAAATATTCAGATAAAATAATATTATATGCATTACTTTTACGGATAAAAAGTAACGTATGAAAATTTTTTACAGTTTATTTTCAATTCTTTGGATTTCCTTAAGTCTTTCTGCACAAGAAAATATTTATCACACATTTTGTGGTGCAGAAGAGGTAAATAAAGAATTAATGGAGCTAGATCCCGGATTTAAAGATAGAATACAGAAATTTAACAAAGAACTTTCTGTGTTAGCTAAGTCAGGGCGTTTGCAACAAGTATACAAATCGGATAACGGAATATACGAAATTCCGGTGGTAGTCCATGTTTTTCATGATGGATCACCGATAGGTACCCAGTATAATAAGACAGATGAACAAATTCAATCTTGGATTGATGCAACTAATAAAATATATGAAGGTACAGCACCCGGATTTGACGGTCCAGGCACGGGAGGTACACGTATACCCATACGATTGGTTTTAGCAAAAAGAGATATGAGTTGTAACCCTACTTCAGGTATTATCCGTATTGATGGTTCTCAGCTTCCGGATTATGTTGAATACGGTGTGAAAAGAAACGGAAACAATGGAGTTACTGAAAGTCAGTTATATAATCTGAGCCAATGGGATCGGCTTTTTTATTATAATATTTATGTAATAAACAAATTTGATGGAAACGATGCTTCGAAAGGAGGTTTAGCGGGGTATGCATATTATCCTGGGGGTTCTGATGACAGAACACTAATGGTGTCTACTATAGTTAAAAATACAGATACCACCTTATCACACGAATTCGGGCACGCAATGGGATTAAAGCATACGTTTGGAGACGTAAGCGGTAACGGGGGAGTATGCCCACCAAGTACAGGCGATTGTACGGTAGATGATGATTTTGTATGCGATACAGAACCTACGCAAAGTCTATTAAATACCTATCCTGTACCTACCAGTTCAGATATAAACCCATGTACAGGAACGTATTATCAAGGTACTCAATACAATATCATGAACTACGGATATAAACTCACCCGATTTACCGATGGTCAAGGACAGCGAGCGATTGCTCATATATTGGCGTTTAGAGCTTCTCATATTAATTCAAAGGGAGGAGAACAACCTGATGATAAAAAACTAATTCAGCCCGTTAAAGCTTGTGTACCTACATCTATTGCAAATCCTGAAAATGAGTATCAAATGGGGCCTGCCAATGTAACTTTTGGTGATATCAATTACAAATCAGGGGGATATAATGTTGATGGATTTCTTTTTTATATAGATAATCCTGCTAAATGCTATGCAGATAAAGCAACGACAAGTATCCCTGTAGGTGTCGAAACACCTCTTTCTATCTCAGTAAATATAAATGATCAAAATGTAAAAGCTTATATAGACTATAATAACGATGGAGTGTTTGACGAAGTGAATGAACTGGTTTTTTCAAAAAGAATAATTAAAAATACTACTGAAACAATCAACGTTACTCCTCCTTCAGATGTAGTAGTTAATTCACCTTTGCGAATGAGAGTTGTCGCTGACTGGGTATCAGAAAACATAACTGCATGCAAAAATTTGTTGTATGGACAGGCGGAAGATTTTGCTGTTACTTTCACGAAAACTTTGGATATTGATGAGCCATTGAAAAAAGAGAATATTAAAATTTTCACACATAATAAATCAATAATTATTAAATCAGAGCAATTACTCATTAAAAAAGTAGATGTTTTTGATATATATGGAAAAAAACTAGTTTCAGAAGAATTTTCACCAAACTCTCTTTATGAAATATCCCAAGATAAACTTTTAGGTGCGACTATTGTCTTTCTCGTAGTACAATATGAAAACGGAGCTACTTATAAAGAAAAAGTTTTAGTTCATTAGATAGTTATAATAAAAAAGGAGGATAAAAACATTCTCCTTTTTTATTATAATTGATTTACATAAGGTTAATAATATTGTATTATATAATATGTAAAATAAAATGATATAAAAAAATATCTTTTTCGTTTTCATTATTTGGATTTTTCATTACTTTTCTTTTTCAGTTTAATTTGTTTTTCACGGGATTCCAGATAAGTCATGAAATTGCTGTTATATGTATGCAAACGAGCGTTGTTAATCATATTTAAAGCTTTTTTATATTTTTTCTGATATTCTAGAAGAAGAGATTTTTTGTTCAGGATGACTGCTTTATCAATACCTTTAACAGTCAATGCAAAGTTAATAAGTTTTTTTGCTTCCTTATAATCGTCATTCCATAACAAACAATCTATGAAGTAAGGATATAAATTTAAAGAATGTATATTGATAGACATAGCTTCTTCAAAATATTCTTTAGCAGTTTCATAATCATTTAAAATTTCAGAATATACTCTGGCTAGCAAACATAAACAATCTGCATTTTTTTCATAAGACAAAGCATAATTCAAGGCCACTATGGTTTCTTCCATATTATAAGGGAAGTTGTCTAATGCCTGAAAGTAATATTTATTTTGTATAGTGTTCATGGTTTATTCAATTATGTATTTTATTTCGTTTTCCCAATCGGGATAGTCAATTTGTTCTAAGTACTCACTTACTTCTTTAATCCAAACAGCTTCAGATTTTATTCTTCCTTTGGAAAAAGTTTGTAAATTAAATTTAGGGCGATTATCAAAAGCCTGTATTAAAGTGTTATTTATCCCTTTCATGGTTTTTGAACTTAATTGATCTTTATTTTTTAAAGCGGTTTGAACTGAATGCATTATAGCTTGTCGTTTTTTTGGATTCTCAATATTTTCTTTATAATAACCAGAATATGCGGCAATAACTGAAACAGGTTTATTTTCTAAAATAGCAGCTTTTAACCGGTAATTTCCATCTATAATCCAATAGTCACCAATCGAAGGAATAAACCAGGCAAATACAGGAGGAAGTTGGTCTTGTTTAGCCAATTTTCGCCACCATTTCATTCTTGAAGAATCAACATCTACTTTTTTTGAAAATAAAAGATTCTGATCCCATTCGCCCGTATGAATTGCATCAAAAGAGTCTTTCTCTATAAAAATACAGTTAGATTGAATACATCGGGTATTACTCTCATATCCTTTCAAAATCCATAAGGAAGTGTTAAAAAAATGATTTTCGCTTTTTAGAAGATTATTTGCAAAATATCTACTCCATGATTTGTATTTTTCTTCTGTTGATAAATCTTTCCTTTTTTCAATTTCCTGTGAGTTGATATTACCTATAAAAGTATATCTATCACTGAAAGTTCTTATAACAGAAACATCCCAATAGTCTTTGTCAATAGCAGCCCAAAATAATATTTGATTTTTACATTTTAATTTCATTTTCCTGTTGTTTCCACTTTCCAATAAAAGATCAGGTGTAGAAATCTTCTCAATAGTAAGTTGCAGTCCATCCCATTTTTGATCATGTGTATATAAGTCTTTCCAATAATAGTTCATTTTGAATTAATTTTATTTAAAATTACAGAGCTCCAATCGGCTTCATTCTTTATAATTAAAGTTTCGAAATTATAAACAAAACCTTCTTTTTTTACTCCTTCGGAATCATCGATATGTAAATCTATATTGAACATAGGAGGGTATTTTGAGCATCGGAATGATTTATTTTTCATTATTTTATTATGCGTGTTTGCATTAATGACCTTATTTATTAATATACCATAAGAAAGAAAATTAAGTTTTATCAGCCATGGATTTCTATAAGAAGTTGTATAAATATAAACTTGATGTCCATCTTGGGATAATTTTCTAAATAATGATACAGTTCCTAAGCGTATTTTTTCAAAACCGATAATTTTTTGTACTATATTTTGTTTCTCAACAGGAAAAGTAATTTTTCCGTTAATCAGGGTGTCATCTAAATCAAAAGAAAGTATCATAATTTTATATATAAAGATTCACTTATTCTTATTAGCACTGCTTGTTTTTCCATTTCCTGAAAAGTGTTTTGTAGATCTTCCACACTATTAAAAAAATGTCTGCTGAGGAAAGAATATTTTTCTGTTTTAATTAAAAAATTAAGAAAAGTCAAAGGTTCTAAATACTCTTCAGGAAATTCATTAATAGCTGTAATGATTTTCTCTTCAAATTCAGGTATTTCAAATTCCGGATTCAGTATACGGGTAATTTTCCCTTTACCGACCGTACGATTTCCTTCTCTTATTAAAAAGGTTTTTCCCATAAAAAAATTTCCAAAATGAAAAACAGGATTAAAGGTAGTTAAAAACACTTTTATACTTTCACCGGGTTGACAGGTTTCTTTATTAATAAAGTTTTGTTGAGCATCCCAATCTTTGTCATTATAAAAAAATTGTCCTCTGTAACCGTTTGCTATTGCTGTTTTTCTACCCCCTTCTTCTTCTTCTTTAAAATAATAGATCTCTGCTTCCAGGTCAGGAAGTTTATTATTTTTTTCAGAAAATAGAAACATCTTGTTTTTATACTTGATAGAAAGTTGCTTGAATCTTTTTTTCCATCCATTATCTAAAGCAAAAATAATGGCATCGTGTACAAATTGAGGTGTAACCTGCCATAATTCACAGTCATCCGGAGGTAAAGAATTCATATAAAGCCAAACATCATACCAGCCTATATCAACAGTTAAAGTATAAGAGGAATTATTTTTAACTTTAATTCGGATTACAGTTAAAAATTGCCATTCATAAGTTTCTTTTTTTACTGTAATATCTCTAAATTTTTTTTCATACTCTTTGATTAAAATATTCTCTAACTTATTTTCTTTATACCCTAGCTGCTCTAATGTTTTTAGACCATCAATAACATATTCTTTATTTGCTGTTAAACTTATATTTTCATATTTTAAAATATGTAACAAAAACTCATTAATAAATCTAGGTTGATTTAAATTAATAACTATAGTTTCATTCCCTTTTTTAAAAGGCAATCCTTCGTTAAAGGGATTTCCTCCGGTGTGGGTTAAATTATATCTGAAAAGAATGCGTATTCTGCATGTTTTATTTTCAGCTGGGAATATTAAAACATGAGAAAATTGAGAATTAAGTGTCCTGAATCTCCAGTTAAAAATCTGGTTATTAACAATAATTTGACGTATTTTTTTCTTCATTTTGCTATTGTCTACTAAGATAAATCAATTTTATTTTAAAGAAGATGGCGGCTATACTTATAAGTATTTCCAGTGTTCTTTAGTAAATGGAAGAATAATTTTTTGATCTACTATTTCCAAATTCAAATGCTCCATCTCTTTTTCCAGGATGATCATACAACCATAAGGAAGGGAACCTGAGCTGTCAAATTCCAGTTCTTTTATTTTAATGTGATTGGTAATTCCATTTGGAGAGACTTGTTGATTGAAATCTTCACCCGTATGTCCATAAAAATGATAAGGAATGCAAATACTATCAGTTATTTTTCTTAATTCAGGCATTCCGTATCCTCTTTGGGAAGAATCATCTTTATCATGAGAAATAAGCAGATCCAGATAACTGTGTTTTTTTATTAGCTTGTTTATTTGTCTTTTCTCATATTCCTGTACGAATCTTTTATCCTTACGGTTTTTAAGGTCTCCAATTCTTCCGATTCCGGTAAAAGTCAGACATTCCTCACCTTTACAAAAAGTCTGTAAATACCCAGATTTACAAATCCAAACCCTGTTGTATATATCAATAGGAAAAAGAGGAGCATCTGAAGCATTTTCTAACTCATCCAGATACTCATGATCCTCATGATTTCCTCTCACACATATCATATCCAGATCAAGTTGTTGAAGGAAATTTTTAATTTCTTTATTCTCTTGTACAAAGTCATCATGGAAACCTAATTCATTTCTATCATATTTCTGATGCCTGAGTGTAGCTTTGTCAAGGTTTTCCAGCTTGGGGAAAGCACCCAAATCTCCACATTGAAAAATAGCATCTACTTTTTTATGACTCATTTTCTGATAATAATCGGTAAGTTTAAAAGGAAGTAATATTTTTCCGTGTATATCTGCAAATATTGCAATACGTATCATTGTTTGTTTTTTATTAATTGATAAATAAATCTTTCTCTGAAAAAATGCGAGTCGGATTACCTCTTTCCAGATTCAGGTGTTGATTCCATTTTTCCTGAATTTGCTCTTTAACTAAAGTAAGATTTAGTTCGGATAATTTTTCCAACAGGCGTTTTTTTGCCAGTTTCTTGTTTTCCAGTTGTGATCGGGAGTCCATAGCAAAAACGGAAACCAGAGTAGGGGAGTGAGTAGCACGCACCGCTGTATTCACTTTGTTTACATTTTGCCCTCCGGCACCGCGTGCACGAACAGCCTGATATTTAATATCGGAATCTGATATTTGAATTTCTGACAGGTTCGATACTTCATGAACACCTACAAACCAGTTTTTTCGTTTATGAAATTTTCGATACATGCTTTTACCTGTAAATTGAATAACTCCTTTCCAGTTTTTTAAAAATGGTTCTATTATTTTATCTTCTCCATATAATTCCAGAGTAACAGATTGTAATGTACCTGCTTGTTGTCCCAATGTCGATTCTAATACTTTATATTCTATTTGTTTTTCTTCCAGTTCTTTATAAAATAGTTTAATCAACCGTGCCACTACCCATTCACATTCTACAGGGCCTCTGCCGGAAGAGAATTGTACAATTTTTTTATATTTTTTTGATGAATTCATTTTTTTAATAAATAATCTATGGTTTTCACTATAATTTCACGGTTTTTAGAATCCTTGATAAATTGAGGTAAACGTTCAACCATGCTCATGCCATATTTCCAATGCCGTTCCCGTAATTCGGATTCCACATAGGCTTGTATTTCCAATAGATGTTCCCGGTTATAACCCCAAAATAAATTGCCTCGAATATCTGACTGATACCAGAGGGGGAATCCGAAAATCGGATCATGTTTAATTCCCTGCACTTTCCCTGTGAGTATATATTTTTCAGTTCTTGGTTTTACAGTCAGACTTATGGAACATTCAGGACATGTAACTAAATATTTTTTAGGTTTTTCTTTTAATTTACCCTGTTCTTGATGTATTGTTTTTCCGCAATTCGGACAGTTTATATTTACTATTGCTTTATAGAAGATGAAATCTTCCGTTGTTCTCTGGTAAGAACAATGAGCACATGTAATAACAGAATTATTATAAGAATATTCATGGCTAACTGTAGCATTTTTTTTACAGGTAGGACATTCTACGGTAAATTTACCGAAATGGGAATATCCTTTTTCTTTATATCTTTTTTGTTCTTGTTTCATTAAAAATAAACTATTATAAGTTTTTGTTTGCAAGAGAATTCTCTTTTGTACATTCCCATATTTTGGATAAGGAAATATTTTTTGTTGGATCGAGATTGAGTTTATATTTTTCTTTTTCTCCTAACCATGATTTCCAACGATTAGGACCAGCTTTAATTTTTTGTAAGCGATATTTGTTTTTTATATTCACATGTATTTTCTGACTTATTTCATTCCGTCTATTTTCTAAATTACAATCTCGTTTTCTTATTTTGGTAATGTAATGAGGGCGTACTTTTAATACAAACCTCCATGGCTCGCTAAAGACATATTTTTCTTTCCATTTTCTTGATGGATAATCATAGTATTGGATAAGGATAAATAATTTTTTTTCATCTTCTTTAAACGTTAGCTTCTCAAAATGATGCCTTTCCGGCTCTAACAAAATTTGTTGTATTTCTGCTAGTTTATACTTATGTTTAGAAAGTCTCTTTTTTCTTTTTCTTTTCGTAAATTTTTTATTATCACTATATCTATACGTATTTATTTTAGTGAGAATATTTTGATAATAATCAGATTTTTTATTTTCTTTTACATCTTCTCTTAACACAAATAAGCGTTCATATCCTTTTCTGATAGGAGTTTCTAACTCTTCAAATCCAAGATTTTCTATAATCATTCTAACCTTATCATATTCCCTTCTAAGTTGAATTAATTTTTTATCTTTTCCCTTTATAATTCGTCTTTTTCTCCATCGAAAAGAAGGCAGCCTATAAGTTTCTATCCACTGCCTTTCTTCATTTGTATATTTCACTTACTCTCTTATTTTTTGTCCATCCGTACCAATCTGGGCATAAAAGTTCCCAGAATATCAACTAATTCCGTTTGGGCATTCATCACTTCATTGATGTTTTTGTATGCCATAGGAGCTTCTTCTTTACTTCCACCGATAAGTTCAACCTTATGAAGTTTTAGTTCTTTCTTAATTTCAGAAGCTGAAATAGAGTTAGAAGCCTTATGTCTTGAAAGTAATCTTCCTGCACCGTGTGAAGCAGAATTTAAAGATTCTTCGTTTCCTCGTCCTCGCACAATAAAACCTTTGGAACTCATCGAGCCGGGAATAAAGCCTAGTTGCCCTTTGGCTGCGGGAGTCGCACCTTTTCTATGAACAATAACTTCTTTTCCCTTGTGTTCTTCTTTCCAGGCAAAGTTGTGATGATTTTCAATCCGGGCTATCAGTCGGCCACCTGTTATTTTCATTAATCTCCGGTGAATATCGAAATGACAGGCAGAAGCATATTCTCCTGCAAGGTTCATAGCTATCCAGTATTCTGTTCCTAAATGAGAGTTAAGATCCAGCCAGGCCAGATGTTGTGCTTCTTTAGGCAGCGGGCATTGTTCAATAGCTACCCGGGTATAATATTGAGCAATTTCTGCTCCTAAAGCGCGGGAACCACTATGCGATAAGATTCCTGTGTATTTTCCTTTGGGTAAATTGAACTCATTTTTCTCATCTGTTATTTCTACTTCTCCGAATTCCACAAAGTGATTTCCTCCTCCCGAAGTACCCATTTGTTTGATAGCTTTAGCTTTTAAACGTCTTAAAATTGGAATCATAGAGAACGCTTCATTTTCAAAAACCGAATAATCTATATGGGTTTTATGAGTTTCATACATTCCGAACTTCGTATTTTCCTGTAAAGCATTAAGATATTTGTCTTTACATCCTTCCAAATAAGAAACAGGAACATCCAGTATACTCAGACACATTCTGCATCCTATATCTACTCCAACACCATATGGAATAACGGCATTTTCAGTTGCCAGAACTCCGCCGATAGGCAGGCCGTAACCAACATGTCCGTCAGGCATAAGTGACCCCTGAACAGATACCGGGAGTTTTAAGGCTGTGTACAACTGCTTAATTGCTTCTTCTGCGATTTGTTCCTCACCGAATATAGAGAAAGGAGCTCTTTGACTTTCCAGATTTCTTTTTTCGACCTTGGTTAGTTGCAGGAATTCTTCTGCTATTTGTCCCAGCATTAAGTTTTCTTTGTAATCTTCCGGCTTTTTCTGGATTTCTTTAAGAATACTTAATACATATGCTTTATTTCTTTTATCGAAGTTTTTTTGCATTACTTCGATAGCTGTGTTTATTATTTTTGTATTAGGATATCCGATTTTTAGGATATCTTTTCCTTTTAATTTTAACTTGCCCATGATATTTAATTTTATATTAGGCCGTTATGATGTACTTTTTTACGAATACATAACAGAGTCTCGATTTAAAAAATCAAGTAAAAATCAGAAACTATTCGGGCTTGGATTATTTTATGATTACCAGTAGTATATTAGTTAAAAAATAAAACCCGAAACATTCGCTTCGGGTTTATTTTAAACATGTAGTTTATATATTTTGAAGAAAATACCCGAAGCTATGATTTTCCACTGGTAGGAAAACCGTTCATTATTTGTAGATGTGATACATTGAACATTTTGCTTCGTTATTTAAAAAGGTTATACTTATTTGAACTGCAAATTTATAAAATAAATTATTAAATATCCAAATTTATTTTATGTGAATATTTACTGATAAGTATAACTTATGTTTATAGAATTGATGCTAACTTAAAATTTTTGAATAAATAATAGTTAAAATTAATAGATTATGATTCAAGTTTAAATAAAATGACTCTATAACTATTTAAATCGACAATATATTTGAATATTTTTTTATTTAAACTACTTTTGCAAAATAAATTTTATATACTATATAAAATAATTATATCTCTCTTTAAATAAAAGCATAAATAATTTCTCAATCGTTTATATTAATGTTAAATAGTAAACCTATTAGTTATAGAAAAGATATTCAGGGTCTGCGTGCTATAGCGGTACTAGCTGTATGGATTTTTCATATTGATAAAAATATTTTACCTGGAGGTTTTATCGGGGTTGATATTTTTTTTGTTATATCTGGATATATAATCAGTTTGATTATTTGGAAAAAAAAGGAAAATAATACTTTCAGTTTTATTGATTTTTATTATCACAGATTTCGAAGAATTGTTCCAGCATATTATTTTATGTTATTATTAGCTTTTATAGCTACAGCTTTCGTAGTTTTTGGTTACGATATTAAAAGGACTTTATTCAAAGATGCTTTATTGTTTATAAGTAATGTTTATTTTTCATCTTTTGATAATTATTTTGGAGCAAAAAGTTACGAACAAATATTGTTGCATACTTGGTCTTTATCAATCGAAATGCAATTTTATTTTATTTTACCATTTTGTCTTTATTTTATAAGTAAAAAAAGATTATTAATCTGTGTTTTAATATTAATCATCGGTCTTATTATATATTCTCAATACAAAATAGTTCATGGAGATCAGCAAAAAATGTATTTTTCTCTTTTAGCTAGAATTCCGGAATTTTTAATAGGTGTTCTTGTAGCTGGTTGGTCTGTTTTTAAAAATTTAAATAAGATTTTGCAATCTTTCTTAGGTTTTATAGGCTTGATAATGATTGGCTTATCTTTATTTGTTTACAATGAGTCTACTCTCTTTCCCGGATTGGCAGTTTTATTGCCCTGTTTTGGAACAGCTTTGTTATTAGGTAATAATCAGGGAATCATTAATACTTTATTATCAAATAAAATTTTAGTTTTTTTTGGAGACATTTCTTACTCAATATACCTTTGGCATTGGTTTTTATTAGCAATTGTTCGTTATTATTTGGCAGAGTATCATTTAGGATATTCAATTACTATTTTATTAATTGTGTTAACATTTATCATTTCTTATTTTTCTTATAGATATGTTGAAAATATGTTTAAAAATGTTTCTATAAAAAAAATATTCTTGTGTTTTTCCATCTACTTTGTTGCATTTTTATTAATTTTTGTTTTTGTAAGAAGAATAAATAATTATTTTTATTCTTTTCCGGAAAATTTAGTTCAGAACAATTCTGAAATATTGTATAATCATAATCACTACGATGGTGATTTGATTTTAGGTGACACTCTTAATAAAAATCCATATTTACTGATTGGTAATAGCAAAGCCAGAGTAATGAAAACCTTTTTGGATATTGAGGGTAAGCAAAATCATTTTAGCTTTAGAGTTATCACAAATTCCTATTTTCCTACTTTACCCGGATTCAGTAAAAAAGAAATCCGAAAAGCAAATAATTTTGGAAAGTCATATGAAATGTTAATTCCTATAGTAGATTCATTAGTGAAAATATCACCAGTAATTTTTTATGTTTTAAATTATATACCTGAAGATAAAATAGAATTAATCAAACCTTTTAATTATGTTGCTTCTCAAATTTCAGATAAACAAGATTTTATAATAATATCTGATTTTCCTTCTTTAGATGTTGATCCAATAAGGAAAAATCGTTCAGTATTTCATTCTAAATCAAGGTTTATTAAAACAGATAAAAAACAATTAAAATTACCGGTTGAACTTAATGAATTTATTAAAAATCATTCTAATTTTCATTATATTGATTTATCAGATTCTTATGTTTTCAACAATAATCAATTTCCTTATTTTAATGATACAATTATGTATTATGATAAAGCACATCTTAATACATATGGTGCGACTAAATATGCAAAATTCTCTGGACAAAAATTTATGATTAATTTTAATAAAATAAGAAATAAAGTTTTAGTAAATAAATGATTTCAATTGTACATTGGTCGTTATTATGTATTTAAAATATACATAACAAAATTATTATTTGGAAAACCAAGTGACATGTAATAACATTTTTACTTGGATTTTTTGAGATAATCTGTACATTATCATAAAAATAAAATCTAAAATAATTGCCTCAATTTTTTTAAAATATAAAGTTTATATTAATATGCAGAGCTATAATTTTTTATCATTAGGCAAATTGTTAATAGTTTAGATTTTACTTCATTTTTTAAATTTTTTAAATATGTTTAATTATATAGTTAGTTCATTAATTCTGCCTGAAATTCTAAAAAGTCTTTTTTAGTATCAAACATAAGTTGGGCTAAAAAATCTGAAAATTCTTGAATACAGATAAACAATAATAGGATGGTATCATTGTTATATATATCTTCTTTTTCTACGAAATAAATTTGTTTGTCTGAAATATATTTTTCAAAACTTGTTTTTGTGTCATCAGAAAGTTTTGAAGCATAATGACTATTGTTAAGAATACCATTAATATTCTTTTTAAATTCTTCTTCCAGTTTATATAGTTTGCTTACATGTTCTTTTATCTTAGCGGTAGAAGTTTCATATTGAAAAAAATTAGTCTTTTCAATAAAATCATTTAAAAAATCGTTCTTGATGTTAAAAAAGTCCTCGGTATTAGTGAAAAGAATATGCTTTTCTGTAAACTGTTTTTCTTTTCCTGTTTTTAATGCCAGATTATTAAATGCAGCAAATATTTGTTTATCGTTTTCTTCATTGAGAAGATTACATTCTTCCAGTTCTATACTAAGCTTTTCAATTAATTCTTTTACATTCTTTCGTGTATACTTAATACCGTCATAATCAAATGACTTTATTTTATTTCTTTTATCTCCTATATGTTTTAAACTTTCAATGTCATTGTTTAGTGCCTGTGAAATGTAAATGTTTTCAATCTTTTCCGTCGAGAATAAATCACTTATATTACCGTCGAAAGATATTTGTTTATATTCTTCCTTAAATTTTATAGGATTTCTGGAATCGTAATAATTGTTGTAAAATTTGTTGTAGCTGTTTGTATAAAAATCAGAAGTATATGCTTTCGTAAAGTCACCTAACGAGTATTGTGTAACTGAATCTTTGTATTGTACTTTTGAAAATATTTGGTCTGTAACTGTTTCCTGTAAAATTTCAATATTTGAAAACAATTGATTGGCTGGTTTAAAATCATCGTTTTCTTTAACTATATTAGTCTTTTCCAAAGCTGAAATTCTATCTTTTAGGGAAGGATGAGATGTCCACTGAGAAGTAAAATTCAGCTTGGATTTGTTATATTTATTAATATGTTCAAAAGTAACTAACGGATAACTTTCTTTAATTTCAAGATTTATTTCGCTAGCTAAAAATTTCATGACCGAGTGTTGTTCTTTAAAAACATTTTTACTTCTTATACAATCAGATACTTTTCCAGAGTAAAATTTTATGACTGAACTATAAGAATGCTCAGCCAGATCTAATCTTAATAATGACGTTTTTAAAGGCATATATCCGGTAACATGTGCAGCAACTTCATCTGCATGAAATTCCATTTCTCTGGAAAGCTTTAAATAGCGAATATTGATGATAGAATACATTTTTTGCAAAATCCATTGGATGACTTTTATAAATCCAACGGCTATATAAGAAGCTAGAGCTGTTAAATTGTTGATGCTAGCAAATCCTTGTATGAAGCTACTGTAAGAAGTATTTTCATAGAGCATATTATAAATTATCTGGTTTACATTATGCACATAGCTACCTACTTTCATGCTTTTCTGAGAAAAATGACCGAATTCATGTGCTAAAATGGCTTTTAATTCCATTTGGGATACAATATTGATCAAGCCCAATCCTATTTGCAGGTTTTTTTTTACTGGCAGAAACATGCTCCAAAAGGTAGAGTCGTAAAATACAGCAGCATTCACGTCTTCACTAAGATAAACTCGTTTGGGGAAATCTGTGCCAACCTCTTCAACGATGGTATCAATTAAGGAAAATAATTGAGGTTCTTCCTGGCGGGTTATTTCAATAAAATTTGACTTATCTGTTGCATTTTCTTTAAATATAAATTTAATTAAAAAAACTAAAATTAATATTCCTAACCCAATAAGTGATATTCCTATAGCCAGAGTAGTATAATGAAAATGACTAACCATAATCATGATACCAAAATATCCGCAAAATAAAGTTAGAAGTATTGAAAAACTAAGTAGTATAACATAAACGATGATAAATAAAAAGACAGATAAAATAGCCCATACGGTATTTTTTTTAAAGTCATCGGAGACTGTGGCAGTATATTTCATGATCATTAGTAATTGAGTTTACAAAGGTAGACTTTATTTGCCTAAATTGTTAAAATATCAGTTGTAATGTTTTATTTATGTAATAAATATTTAAGTTGTCCTATGAAATATATTTTTATTTATATCATTTGTAATGGATTAGCTATTGTTGTTGGTAATTGTGCGGATTTATGAAATTTTCTTTACACAAAGTCTGAAAATAAATATAACCCCACTGAATATACCCACAGCAAATATAGTATCACCCACTGAGCGTAACCATTTTAAAAGAATCATTTCCGGTTTTTGCATCAATTCTGAAGAGCGGGCATACCACATCCCTTTATCAATACTTTCTATAGCTTGCCAAATCCCTATAGGAAGCAAACTCAATATTCCCATTAGTAATAATCCTATATTCAGACTCCAAAAACATAACTTAAGAAGTGTATCGTTCCATTTAACATTTCTATACATACTTCTTAATACAAATAATATAAATCCTATGCCCAACATGCCATAAACTCCGAATAATGCAGTATGAGCATGTAAAGCCGTTGTGTTTAAGCCTTGTAAGTAATATAATGCTATTGGAGGATTAATCAAAAAACCAAAAACACCGGCTCCTAAAAAATTCCAGAAAGCTACGGAAACCATAAAATAAATAGGCCATTTATAATCTTTCATCCATTCATTTACCTGTGAGGCTTTATAATTTTCAAAGGCTTCAAATCCTATTAAAGTCAGTGGCACCACTTCTAAAGCACTAAAGCATGCACCTAGAGCCATTACAGCTGGTGTTGTTCCGGTGAAATATAAATGATGGAATGTTCCTATAATTCCGCCGGAGAGAAAGATGATGGTAGAAAACAGTACATTAATGGTGGCTGTTTTTTCTTTTAAAAGTCCCATCCGAACAAATAAAAAGGCAATAACAACGGTGGCAAAGACTTCAAAAAATCCTTCAACCCATAAGTGAACAACCCACCACCTCCAGTATTCAGAAATACTCAAATGTGTGTGCTGTCCCCACATCAGTCCTGCAGCATAAAACAGTGCAATTGAGATGCATGATATTAGAAATAAAAGTAGCAGGCTTCTTTTTTTTGGATTTTCTTTAAGTACAGGTATGATAGGACGGGTCATAAGTATCAGCCAAATAAGTAATCCGATAAATAGAAATAATTGCCAGAATCTACCTAAGTCAACATATTCAAATCCTTGATGTCCCAGCCAAAAGTTAGTGTTTGGATTTAATTTTTGCATAATGGCCAGCCATTGTCCAGTCATGGAGCCAAATACTATGATAAGTAAGGCGTAGAAAAGAAAATCTACTCCCAGACTTTGAAATTTCGGATCTTTACCTGATAAAGCCGGTGCCATATACAAACCTGTTGCCAGCCATGCAGTAGCTATCCAAAAAATAGCCAATTGCGTATGCCAGGTACGTGTAACAGAGTAAGGGAGAATTTTGTTTAAAGGAATGCCGTATAATCCTGATCCTTCTACACCGTAATGCGCTGTTATAATTCCGAGCATTACCTGTAATATCATAAGAAGTCCTACAACAACTACATATTTTTTTATGCGCTTCATAGATGGAGTTGTTTTTTCTTGAATTAAAGGATCATTAGGTAACGAAATATAACTATCCTCTTTGGATTGAGCATGGTAAAAAGCTAATATACCGATGCACAAAATTAATAATATGATACTTACTCCAGACCAGATTAAAATATCTGCAGTGGCTTTGTTACCAACTAATTCATCGTAAGGCCAATTATGAGTATATGATATATCGGTGCCAGGTCTCTCCGTTACAGTGGCCCAGGTGGCCCAAAAAAAGAAAGCATTCATTTGTCTCATTTTTTCCGGATCTTTAATAGTGTTTTCCGGAATAGCATAATGGTCCCTAAGCTGAGAATATTCAGGATTATTCATAAATAATCCCTGATAATAGTCACATAAATTTTTTATTGCTCTTGCCCTATTATCTGAAACAATGATATTTCCATTTTCCTTGCTATACGTATTAGCCCGTAATTCTTTTTGAAGCCTGATTTTTAATAGACTTTTTTTGTCAGAATCTAGTTTATCATAGGGAATAAAATATATTTTTTCCGAATATTCAGCTAATAATAATGTAGCTTCTTTATGCAACCAGTCTGCTGTCCAGTCTGGAGCTTGATAAGCCCCATGTCCCCAAATTGAACCTATTTCCTGCCCACCCATGCTTTGCCAGACATTTTTGCCGTCCATTATATCTTTTTTTGTAAATATCAGATCACCGTTAGTTGTTATAATTTTTTCAGGAATAGGAGGGGATTGCTGATAAATTTGAATTCCGTAATATCCTAAAGTTAAAAATGAAGCAAATAGAACAAGTGCCAGTGCTAACCACAATTTTTTTTCTTTTTTCATAGTATAAAAATTTTATAAAGGACAATACTATCCTTTATTATTCAGCAAAAATAAGATTAAAATAATAAAAGACAAATATATCTTTTATTATTTTGGAGAAAGATTTTTTATTTTGTTTATAATAGCCGTATTTTTGAGCTATGTTTTATTAATATGAGTATAAAAAAAAATATTTTACAGGGTAATTTGGTTTTACAGATTATAATAGGTTTATTATTTGGAATCTTACTTGCAGTACTTGTTCCTCCCTTGGCAAGATCAACTATGATTTTGGGTGAATTGTTTCTTACTTCTTTAAAATCAGCTGCTCCGGTACTGGTTTTTGTTTTAGTTATGTCTGCAATAGCAAATCATAAAAAAGGGCAGAGAACTAATATGAGTTCAGTTATTGTACTTTATTTGTTAGGGACTTTTCTGGCTGGTTTGTGTGCGGTTATAGCGAGTTTTTTATTTCCGGTTACCCTGAGTTTATTACAAAGAGAATCAATAGAATTAGCTCCTCCTACAAGTATTTTAGAAGTAATGAAAAATTTGTTATTAAATTTTGTAGATAATCCGGTTAAAGCTTTAATTAATGGTAATTTTATAGGCATATTAGCTTGGGCTATCGGGTTAGGTATAGCTTTGAGACATGCTTCTGAACAAACTAAGGTAATGATTACAGACTTGTCGAACGGGGTAACCTATATTGTGAAAATTATTATTCGTTTCGCTCCTTTGGGTATTTTTGGCCTGGTTGCCTCTACTTTAGCAGAAACAGGCTTAGAGGTTTTGTGGGATTACTTACGCCTATTGGGTTTACTTCTAGGAACTATGCTTTTTGTTGCTTTGATTATAAATCCGCTTATTGTCTTCTGGAAAATAAAAAGGAATCCGTATCCGTTAGTATTTACCTGTTTGAAAGAAAGTGGTGTAACCGCTTTTTTTACGCGTAGTTCCGCTGCTAATATTCCGGTAAATTTAGAACTTTGTAAAAAATTGAAATTACATGAAGATACTTATTCAATTTCTATTCCTTTAGGAGCTACTATTAATATGGCTGGCGCGGCAGTAACTATTTCCGTACTTACATTGGCCGCTGTACATACATTAGGTATTAAGGTAGATATATTTACTGCTTTATTGCTAAGTTTAGTGTCTGCTCTATGTGCCTGTGGAGCTTCTGGAGTTGCCGGTGGTTCATTATTGTTAATACCTTTGGCTTGCAGCTTGTTTGATATACCTCAAGATGTAGCGTGGTCAGTGGTAGGAGTAGGAATGACAATTGGAGTTGTTCAGGATTCAGCAGAAACGGCTTTAAATTCTTCAACAGATGTTTTATTTACTGCTGCTGCTTGTATGGCAGATGAACCAAAATAAAAATATATAAATCTCAAAAGCTTTAAAGCTTTTGAGATTTATGTAAAAAAAGTTATTTGTCCTCACATGTTTTACCTCCATCAATAATGAATTCTGCACCTGTACAGTAGCTGGATTCATCCGAAGCAAGAAAGACCATCAGAGAACTTACTTCTTCCGGTTTCCCCGTTCGGTGTAACGGGATTCCTTTGAGCTGATCTTTCCAGATTTCAGGATTTTTTTCTATTGAAGCTTTAATCATAGATGTTTCGATCATCCCAGGGTGAACGGAGTTGACACGGATATTTTCCTCGCCTAATTCAATGGCCGCTGTTTTTGTCATGCCTCTGATAGCAAATTTTGAAGCATTATAGGCATAGTGCCCAAACATCCCCAAAAGTCCGCCAACCGAAGATACATTTATGATAGATCCTCCTCCGGCTTTGCGGAGTGAAGGCAGGACTGCCTGCATTCCAAACAAGGTTCCAAACTGGTTTATTTCAATAATTTTTTTGTAACCCTCAAACTCTGTATTTTCTAGGGTTAATGTACCTCCGTTAGGAATTGCTACACCTGCATTATTAATAAGTATAGATACAGGACCGAATTTTTCTTCCGTCATATCTACCACTTTTTTCCAATCTTTAGGATTACTTACGTCGTGAGGAATAAATAATGCATTTTTACCCAATTTTTTGACAACCTGTTCGCCTTTTTCTTTATTAGTATCTGTAAAAACTACTTTAGCTCCTTCTTCTATAAATCTTATACCATGTTGTGCTCCCATACCTGAAGCCGCACCAGTAATTATTGCTGTTTTATTTGCTAATTTTTTCATTAGAGATTATATTGCTGTATATCCACCATCTATTAATAATTCTGTTCCGGAAATAAAAGAAGAATCCTCACTGGCAAGGAATAAGACTGCCTTAGCAACTTCTTCAGGCCGACCTAATCTTCCCATAGGATGTAGCTGTATCAGTTCATCTTTATTAGCTCCATAAATTAAAGGGGTGTCAATATAGCCTGGAGCTACTGCATTCACTCTTATACCCTGGCGGGCATAAGTAGCGCCTAAGGTTTGGGTAAGAAGTTTTACCCCACCTTTAGCAGAAGCGTATGCAGTAACTCCTTTTTTTCCTACAAAGCTGTGAATAGAACCTGCATTTACAATAGTACCTCCGGTGCCTTGTTTTAGCATTTGGATAATAGCATATTTATCAGATAAGAAAACACCGTTAAGATTAATATCGATTGTTCGCTTCCATTTATCATAATCCAGCGTGTCAATATCTCCATCATTAGCTATACCTGCATTAGCATATAATATATCCAATTGACCAAATCTATCGGCGGTCTTAGCAAACATCTCCTTAATCTGATCTTCATGAATCACATCCACTTTAATAAACAAAGTCTGATAACCTTGATCGTTAAGTTCTTTTTCCAATTGTTTTCCAGATTCAGAAAAATCTGCTATAACCACATTCGCTCCTTCTTTTACAAATAACTCAACAGTTGCTTTACCAATACCACTGGCACCTCCTGTAATAACAGCTGTTTTATTTACTAATTTTTTCATCTATTTACTAATTTTTAAGTTTTCAATTTGAATGTCCGGTAAGAGCAGTTGAAATGCTCTCATATTTAAATATGAGATCAAATAGTAGAAAAAAGTTATTTGATAATAAAGTAAATTAAATGTTAATAAGCGCTATTATTATAAGTGCAAATATTATACCGATAATTTTTTTGAAATAAGTAATAATTAGGAGATTTAAAAATAACAGGAGTGAGATAAGTTAACTTATTGTATAAAATTTATTATAGAGAGGTATATTTATTTTTTCTCAAAAACTTCTTGTAAACCATAATAAGCCGGTTTTTTCTGATAGTCTTTATCATATAAGAGAGGCCATTCGGGAAGTTGGGTTAACCAGGAATGAGCGTCACTAACTCCCCATATGGTTATTCCATATTGTAACTTTTCAGGAACTAAATCTTTAAAAATCTTGGCTATCATTTTATATTGTTTTTTTTGTTCCATTGCTAGTTCCTCTGAGAACTCGTGTACAGGATTTGCATTGGTACCTAAACGAATATCCAGTTCGGATATATGAATAAGTATATTATATTTAGTAAAGTATGTAAAGGCCTTAGTCAGGTAATCTTCATTTAGCTTTATTCGGGTGTGCATTTGTAAACCAATACCATGTATAGCTATTTTTTTAGATTGTAAAAGTTCTATCATTTTTCCTATAGCAATACTTTTTTTATATAAATAATCAGTTCCAAAATCGTTGTAAAATAACAAAGCATTAGGATCTGCCTCATGAGCAAACCTAAAAGCAAATTCTATATATTCCGGTCCGATCTTCTGATACCAGATAGTAGGTCTGTAGGAACCATCCTCTAAAAAGGCTTCATTAACTACATCCCAAGAAGTAATTTTGCCTTTATATCTTCCTACTACTGTGTGTATATAATTTTTCATTAATTCAATCCATGCATTGCGGTCTCCAGTAAAATTATTAACCCAGTCCGGTGTGCTCGTATGCCAAATAAGAGTATGACCATGAATGCGTTTATTATGATTTGTAGCAAATTCAACAAAGTCATCAGCTTCTTTCCAATAATATTTGTCTTTAGACGGAAGTAAAGTCCGCATTTTCATTCCATATTCAGGAGTAAGTGTAGAGGCTTCTTCAATTAATATTTTACGAAATTTGGAATCTTGATTGAGTAGTGTGGAATTTACAGTAAATCCAATAGGAAAGGGAGCTTCCTTTAAGGTGAATTCTTTAACAGTAGGGGGAATCACAGTATCTTCACTACCGTCGGATCTGCATGATGTTAGAATTGTTATGGATAATAAAAAGAAGAATAAGATTTTTTTCATTCTTAACTCTTATTTTAAATTAAGGAAACAAAGATAATATATTATAGTATCGAAAAAAACGAAATCTTTACAATAAAGGTTTTTTTTATGATTGATTATATATAAAATATAGTTTTTATTGTCTTAGTATTAATTTAATTAAGAGTTAATATGTATTTATTAATATTTTTATAGTAGGACTTTATGATAATATGTCTAAAATAAAAAAAAGTTTAGGATGTCCTAAACTTTTTTTTATTTTAGATGATGATTTGCTTTAAATTGCAGTTAAATATTCTGTATTGCAATATCCTTCTATACCTTCTGCAGAACGTATTAAATACCAATCATCGTTATATTTACTTAAAAAAGTAACAGTAGACTGGTGAGCAGCTTTTCCAATGATTTCTTGATCGGTACCCGGTCCTTTTCTTATATTCAGATTAGAGCTTTGGGTAGTAACTTTATACTCAGAAGAGGGAGCATCAGGGGATACGTTAACATCAAGAATCAAATCACCGGATTTAAAATCAGGATCAATTGAATTGTACGTTGACCATAGCTGATCTTTTACTTCTCCGTTAGGAGCTTCTCCCTGTATATATAGAACATCATTTTGTTCCCTTACGGATAAGTTGCTTACACCTAAACTGTTTGCTTTTGTTATTAATTCTGAGTATTTATCTTGTAATGCCATCTCTGTTTATTTTAATGTTAATTTTTGTTCTACTTTTTTAGGTTGTAACATAGTAACAGCCTGCATTAATTTAGGTAAATCCACACGTTGCAATTCTCCATTCAGAGTAACAACACCATCTTTTACATCAGCAGTTACACCTGCATAATTTTTTAGAACTGTATTAATTTTAGCTTTTAGCTCTTCGTCTGCGGAAACTACTACTGCTTTAACTGTAGCTTTATTTTCAACAGTTTTAATACCCGGAATAGCTTTCAGAGCATTTTCTGCAGATTGTTGAGCAATGTCGTCATTAAACTCACCGGTAAGAGTGGCTACACCTTTTTTAACATCAATAGTTACTCCTTCTGGTAAAACAGCTTGAGCCTGAGTAGTTAATTCCGAATCCTTAGGGCCGGATTTACATGACGTTACTGCTACAGTTAATGATCCCATAATAGCGAATGCTACTAAAAACTTGCTTAATTGTTTCATAATTTAATTTATTTGGTTTTTAAAAATATTAAACTAACAGCTTAAGATAAAACAAAAACTATTCCATTATTTTTTATTTTAAATAGATTTTTAAGCAAAAAGATATCGCTTACTTATTAATATCATCAATAATTATAAAAAAAAATATAAGAAAAAGAGCTGAGTTATGGTTCAATTAAAAATAATAGATGAGAATTATTGATTTACTTTGTATAAAATTTATTGAATTATGTCAGATTTTCGACTGAAAATATTTTACTCCGTAGCCAAAAATCTTAGTTTTACTAAAGCAGCAGATGAACTGTTTATATCTCAGCCTGCTGTTACTAAAAATATTAAAGAACTGGAATTGGAATATGACTTAAGTTTTTTTTTAAGAAAAGGAAATAGGATTGAACTTACTGAAGCAGGTAAAGTCTTATTTGTTCATGCAGAAAATATACTGGAATCGTATAAACAGATCAGATATGATTTAGATATAATAAAAAAAAACTTTACGGGTACATTTCAGCTGGGAGCAAGTACAACTGTGGGTCAGTATTTATTACCCTCGCTAATGTCTCAATTTCATATCAAATACCCGGATATTAAATTATCATTAGTAACAGCCAATACCCGGAGTATTGAGAGTTATTTAATAGATAAAAAAATTCAGTTAGGTATTGTCGAAGGAAAACCAAAAAATAAACAATTAAAATACGTTCCTTTTATAGAAGATGAAATTGTAGCAATAGCTCATACATCTCAAAAAATAGCTCGTAAGGAAACTTTATCTCTGAAGGAATTGAAAAAGATACCCCTGGTTTTGCGTGAGCCTGGTTCCGGAAGTTTAGATATTATCAGAGATGCATTGAGTAAACATAAATTGCAACTGAAAGATTTAACTGTTGCTATGCATTTAGGAAGTACAGAAAGTATAAAGTCTTATCTTACTCATGCAGATAGCATTGGTTTTGTATCTATAGCAGCAGTAAGTAAAGAAATTAAAAATGGAGAATTTCAAGTGATTGATATTGAAAAAGTAGATATTAAAAGATGGTTTTATTTTGTTTACAATCAAGGTGTTCCGGAGGGTGTTTCAGATTTGTTTATGAAGTTTGCAACAGCTCAGTATAACTTATAGTTATAAAGTATAACTTTTTTTCATTGGCATATCCTGTATAATACATGGATATTTGCTGTATGAATGCATGGAAAGAAAAAAAATTATATGTTCCCTTACATACAGCCAAACAAGTTTTATTTATTTTTATAGGTTTGTTGTGTTTGTCTCCCTTGGTTGATACTCCAATGGCTTTGTTGCTGGGAATTATATTTTCATTTGTTCTAGGTAATCCTTTTCCAGCCATGACAAAAAAAATAACTCAGTATCTTTTACAGTTTTCAGTTGTCGGATTAGGTTTTGGGATGGATATGTTCACTGCAATAAAAGTGGGCAGTGAAGGTTTAATTTTTACTGTAGGTTCTATAATGCTCACTTTATTTATAGGCACTTTATTAGGCAGAAGTTTGAAAATAAATAAAAAAATATCTATGTTAATTTCTTCAGGTACTGCTATATGTGGAGGAAGTGCTATTGCTGCAACTTCACCTATTATTCAGGCAAATGAACACGAAACTTCAATTTCACTGGCCACCATATTTATTTTAAACTCTATAGCATTATTTCTATTTCCGTTTATCGGACATTTACTTAATCTTTCGCAGGAACAATTTGGTTTCTGGGCGGCTATAGCAATCCATGATACCAGTTCCGTAGTGGGGGCAGCACAACATTACGGTTCCAAAGCTTTGGAAATTGCAACAATGGTTAAGCTGGAAAGAGCTCTTTGGATTATTCCGCTTTCAATTTTTATTATATTTACCTTTAAATCTGAAAAGGGTAGCAATAAAAAAAAGATAAAAATTCCATATTTCATTTTTCTATTCTTGTTAGCAATTGTATTTAATACGTATGTTCCTGAGTACTTTCCACTATTTAAAAGGATTGATAACTATCTGGTATTAATTTCCAAAAGAGGTTTGACTTTAACCTTATTTCTTATAGGAGCGGGTTTAAGTCTAACTTCAATACGGCAGGTTGGAGTTAAACCTTTGCTGCAGGGAGTAGGATTATGGCTTTTTATATCTGTATTTTCTTTGATTGTAATTTTATTGACAGTAAACTAATTTTTAGTAGTTATATTCCATTTTCTTTTGTATTTCTTCTAAACAAAGGTTGTTGATACTTCCTTCGTGGGTATGAGTAGTTTTTTTAGGAGATTGAAAGGTGCCTTTTTCAACCTGTTCCCCTATGATTTTATAGGCATCCCGAAAAGGAATTCCCTGAGAAACCAGCTCATTTAAAGCATCAACTGTAAAAAGGTAATCATATTTAGGATCATCCAATATATTCTCTTTAACCTTTATATCTTTTAAAGAGTAATGAGCCATGTCCAGGCAAGACTTCATAGTTTGTATAGCCGGAATTAATCCTTCTTTTAATAGCTGTAGGTCTCGATGGTAACCACTTGGAAGATTATTGGTTATCAGAGTTAACTCATAAGGTAAAGCCTGAATTTTATTGCATTTTCCCCGTATCAATTCAAATACGTCCGGATTTTTTTTATGAGGCATAATACTTGAACCTGTAGTTAAATGTGAGGGAAGGGAGAGAAAATTAAAGTTCTGGCTCATGTATAGAGTAATATCCATGGCTAGTTTAGCCAAGGTACCAGCTAGGCTGCCAAGGGCAAAAGCTGTGCTTTTTTCTGACTTACCCCGGCTCATTTGAGCAGCCACCGAATTATATTTTAAGGTTTCAAATCCTAATTCTTGGGTTGTATATGTGCGATCTATAGGGAATGAACTTCCGTAGCCTGCTGCAGAGCCTAATGGGTTTTGATCAACAATTTTGAGTGCTGCATTTAAAAGTATAATATCATCAATCATACTTTCTGCATAAGCTGACAACCATAAGCCAAATGACGAAGGCATAGCTATCTGAAAATGAGTATATCCGGGTAATAAAATATGTTTATATTGATCAGCCAACAACATTAGTAAATCAAAAACTTCTCGGGTCTGAATCTTGATTTGAATTAGTTCGTCTTTTAAGTAAAGATTCATGTCAACCAGAACCTGATCATTTCTGGAACGAGCAGTATGTATTTTTTTTCCTGCTTCTCCAACTTTTTGCGTAAGCATGAATTCTACTTTGGAATGTACATCTTCAAATTCTTTTTCAATTTGGAAATCACCTGCTTTAATATCTGCAAGAATTTCATTTAAAGCATCAATTAAATCCAGTTTTTCCTGTTCTGAAATTAATCCTACCTTGGCAAGCATTTTAGCCTGTGCCAAAGATCCTAAGACATCGTATTTGGCTAATACAATATCCAGTTCTCTGTCATTGCCTACGGTAAAGTAATCAACTTGTTGATCGGTTGGTATGCCTTTTTCCCAAAGTTTCATAATTGTTCTTTTTTTATAGTATTAAGAATTTATAATAGTTTTATTTAATAATTCAATGTACAAAGGTATAGCTTCTTCTATTTCTTTTTTGAAAATAAATTCATCTGCAGTATGAGAGCGAAGCGAATCTCCCGGACCCATTTTTAAAGACTGACAATATAATACCGCTTGATCTGAAAGGGTAGGAGAACCATAAGTAGACCTGCCTAACTCAATTCCGGCTATAACTAAAGGGTGGCTTTTGGGAATCGAAGATGATTTTAGATGTAGCGAACGAGGGGTTATTGTTATCTTATCAGAAGCGATATTTTCTTGAATAATGGCGAAGACCTCTTCGTTGGTATAACAGTCATTAACCCTAATGTCTACTACCAGCCTACATTCTTCCGGAACCAAATTATGTTGCTGGCCTGCATTAATTTGGGTAATTGTCATTTTAACAGGTCCTAAAACCTCAGATATTTTTTCAAAAGCAAAGTTCTGAAACCATTGAATGGTTTTTATGGAATTGTAAATGGCATTGTCCGGATTGTTATGAGCTGCATGACTGGCTGTACCTTTTATTATAACATCCAGAACCAATAATCCTCTCTCTGCTATAGCCAGGTTCATGAGCGTAGGTTCTCCTACTATGGCACAATCAATTTTTGGTAGTTTTGTAAGCAAGCTGTTAAGTCCTTTTTTTCCACTGTTTTCTTCTTCACAGGTTGCTGCCATAACTAAATTGTAGGCAAGATTATCATTGGAATAAAAATAGGTGAAAGTAGCTAATAATGAAACTAAAGAACCTCCGGCATCATTGGAACCTAACCCGTATATTTTTCCATCTTCTTCTTGAGCTTCAAATGGATCACGGGTATATCCCTTATTAGGAAATACTGTATCCTGATGCGAATTTAACAAAAGTGTAGGTTTGGTTTCGTCAAAATGTTTATTAAAGGCCCAAATATTATTGTTTTCTCTATTAAAGGGAATATTATGATGAGTAAACCAGGCTTCTATAAGCAAAGCGGTATGCTCTTCTTCTCCTGAAAATGAAGGGGTTTCGATAAGGTTTTGAAGTAAGATAATTGCTTTATCGGAAAGTTTTGCTATTGTTTGCATATAATTAATTAATAAAGGGAAACATGAGTGTGTAAAGCCTTCGGATTTGCTAATATTTCTGGATTAGCAATTCTTATTTCTTTAACACCTTCTCTTAGTGCCTGAAAACAATTTTCAAGTTTTGGAAGCATTCCGGAGTGAATAATATTTTCACTTTTAAGTTTTTCATACAAGTTAAAATTTAAATTTTCCAGAACACTATTATCATCGTTACTATCAGAAAGCACACCTTTTTTTTCAAAACAATAGGTTAATGATACATCAAATAAAGTAGTGAGCCCTACTGCCAGTGATTGAGCTATAGTATCTGCGTTTGTATTAAGTAGCTGTCCTTTTTTATCATGAGTTATGGCACAAAAAACGGGTACTGCTTCTGTATCCAGTAAACGTTTAATCCATTCGGAATTTACTTCAACTACGTCGCCTACAAAGCCATAATTGTACCTGCCTGATTTTCTTTTTTCTGAGCGAATACTGTTTCCGTCAGCACCTGTAAGACCAATGGCTTGAGTATCATAATCTTGTAATTGTGCCACAATTTTTTTATTGCAGAGTCCGGCATAAGTCATTACGGCAACATCCAGCATTTCCTCATTGGTTACCCTTCGTCCTTCAACCATAATGGTTTCAACGCCTAATTTTCCGGCGAGTCTTGTAGCTTCTTTACCTCCTCCATGTACAAGAATTTTAAAGCCTGGAATTTTTGAAAAATCTTTGAGAAATGAGGAAAGGGCCAAAGGGTCATCGATTACGTTTCCTCCGATTTTTATAATTGATAGTTTAGTTTTGTCTGACATAATGGAATCTATGATAAATACAATAAATAGTTAATAACAGAACAGAATTTTACTTTTATTGAGTAAGCAATTTTGTGATGACTGCCTGAGCAGAAAACGTACGGTTATTTGCTTCCGGAATTACCAGAGAGGCTTCGCTGTCTAATATTTCATCAGTAACTATTACATTTCTTCGGACAGGAAGACAATGCATGAATTTTGCATTATTTGTTAGCTCCATCTGTTTTTTTCCAATGGTCCATTGTGGATCCTGATTAGTAATTTGTCCATAATCATTATAATTGCTCCAGTTTTTGGCATAAATAAAATCTGCACCCTGAAATGCGGTTTCCTGATTATGTTCGATTGTAACTCCTTCAGTAATGGAAGGGTTCAGTTCATATCCTTTGGGATGTGTAATTATAAAATCTACATCCATTTTTTTCATCATTTTAACAAAAGAATTAGGTACGGACTGTGGAAGTGCTTTTGGATGTGGAGCCCAGCTAAGTACAACTTTGGGGCGTTCTTTGGTTTTGTATTCTTCTATGGTCAATGCATCTGCTAATGCTTGAAGCGGATGTTCAGTAGCTCCTTCCAGACTTATTACGGGAACTGAAGCATATTTGACAAAGGAGGAAATAACAGTCTCTGCCTCATCTTTTTCTTTATTTTTTAAAGTGGGAAAACTTCGGATAGCAATAATATCACAGTATTGAGAAACTACTTGAGCAGCTTCTTTAATATGTTCAGAGGCTGCCCCGTTCATAACCTCTCCATCTCCAAATTCCAGGGTCCAACCTTCCGTATTTAAATTCATTACCATACATTCCATTCCCAAATTTTGAGCTGCTTTTTGAGTACTTAAACGGGTACGTAAACTAGGATTGAAAAATAAAAGCCCGATAGTTTTGTCTTTTCCCAACTTTTTATTGGCTAAAGGATCTGCTTTGATTTTTTTTGCAAGCTCCAAAAATTCTTTCAGGTCCTGAATATCGTCAACAGAAGTGTATTTTTTCATTGTTTATGTTTTAAAGGTTTTATTAAAAACAAGATTGTAAATTTTCAAAAAGAATATCAATCTCTTTCTGAGAAATAGTTAATGGAGGCAAAACCCGTAGAAGGTTTTTGTTATTCGCATTTCCTGTAAAAATCTTTTTATCGTAAATAAGTTTTTTTCTCAATTCTGCTACCTCAAATTCAAATTCCAACCCCAACATTAATCCTCTCCCTTTAATTTTTTTTATCTGTGGTAAGGTACTGAATTTATCTATAAAATAAGCGGATTGTTTAGTAACATTTTCCAGTATATTTTCAGTATCAAATACTTCTAATACTGCCAGAGCGGCAGCACATGCCAGATGATTACCTCCAAAAGTTGTTCCTAATAATCCATACGAAGGCTTAAACTCAGGAGAAATTAAGATTCCGCCAATTGGAAATCCATTCCCCATACCTTTAGCTAAAGAAATAATATCGGCTTTAATATGATGATGCTGATGAGCGAAAAATTTACCGGAACGTCCGTAACCGCATTGAATTTCATCAAGGATTAAAATAACGCCATTCGTTTTGCACGTTTTTTCCAATTCCTGAAAAAACTCCTGGGTTCCTTCATCAAGACCTCCAACACCTTGTATAGTTTCAATAATTACTGAAGAAATATCACCTTTAGCTATTTCTTTCTTAACAGTGTTTATATCGTTTAATTCACAGAAAACTACTTTTTGCTGAGCATTTAAGGGTGCTACAATTTTTGGATTATCTGTTACTGCAACGGCAGCAGAAGTTCTCCCATGAAAACTATTTTTAAAAGCTAAGACTTTAGATTTACCTGTATGGAAAGAAGCGAGTTTTAAAGCATTTTCATTAGCCTCAGCTCCGGAATTACATAGAAATAAGGTGTAGTCATCATAACCTGAAACTTTAGGAAGGAGATTTCCCAGTTTTTCCTGTAAAGGATTTACTATGGAGTTGGAATAAAACCCGATTTTATTAACCTGCTCGGTTATATGTTTTACGTATACAGGATGAGAATGCCCAATGGAAATAACACCGTGGCCACCATAGAAATCTAGATAAGCATCTCCTTTTTCATCCCAAACAGTAGAGCCTAAGGCTTTTTCGGGAGCTATAGTATATAGTGGATATACGTCGAATAAACTCATAATTATGCTTTTAATATTTTATATTTAAAATCCATTTTTTTGTCATTTCGGGAGATAAAATTTTCCCAATCATTCTGTATTTGGAGTCGTTCAATGGATTTTTTGATTTTATTTTTTGTTTCATGACTCCAATTTCAGGTTCATAATAATTAGAATGTACAAAGTATATATCATTAGTGACGTAATAAATAAATCCTACATGAGTATCTAATCCAACAATATAAACCCCTTTTCCTTCTTTTTTTATATAATTTTCTATATCGGATATAGATTTATTACTGAATGTTTTTATGTTTGTGGATAGAGCTTTAATCATGGTTTGTGAGGCAGCCTGAGACCACTTAATTCTTGGGATATTAAATCCCATATCTTGTAAAACTGTAGTAACAAAATATCCGCAGGCGATAGATCCTTGTTTGGGTGTGCGACTAATTCCGTTGAAAGACCAACGAGTACCTTCCCAGCTAGTGAAATAATTATCTATGTCTTGAATTAAAAAGGTTTGTGCTTGGTGGATAACTTCTTTTTTTTCATTAAGAGTACCTTTTTGATATTTTTTATGAAAAAGTTCTTTTTGTTTTGCCGTATTATTTAGTAAGTCAGGATATGAAACTTCTACTTTTTTCTTTTCAACAGGCTGATGTGTTGTATTTTTTTTCTTCTGCTGGCAGGCATGGGTAAGAAAAGGAATACAGAATAGTAAAATTAAATTTTTAGATAGTAGTTTTTGCATGAATATATAATTTATTTTTTAGCTATTTGACTTATTTTGTTATAAGAAGCTAAAAGGCCTTTTATAATTGAAGAACTCAATCCCTGATGCTCCATTTCATTAAGACCGGCTATGGTACAACCTCCGGGAGTAGTAACTTTATCAATCTCTTGTTCCGGATGACTGTTTCCTTGTATTAAAAGATTGGCAGCTCCAAGACATGTGTGAACGGACATTTCCAAAGCTTCTTTTGATTCAAATCCTAATTGGATAGCTCCTTGTGTGGTAGCGCGTATCAATCTCATCCAGAAGGCTATACCGCTGGCGCATACAACAGTGGCTGCCTGCATTTGTTCTTCAGGAATTTCAATAGAATGTCCCAATTGGTTAAATATATTTAAAGCTACCTGAATTCGAACCTTTCCTTGAATGTTTGAACATATGCAGGTCATAGACTGGCCGATAGATATAGCTGTGTTAGGCATGGCTCTGATAATATGATGCTCTTCTCCTAAAACTTCTTCAATTTTTTTTGTACTATAACCGGTTACCACAGATATCAAAGTATGATTTTCAGTTATAAACTCTTTGCATTGTACCAGAACAGACTCCAAATGACGTGGTTGAATAGCAAAAATGATGATATCTGAATTTTTTACCGCTTCAGTATTATCAGTAGAAAGATGTACCTTCGGTGTTGTTTCCATTTCCCTGATGGTACTGATATTTCTTTTGGTTATAAAAAGTGAAGAGGCTGAATTATTATTTATAATTCCTCGGGCAATGGCTAAACCTAAATTTCCGGCTCCTATAATTGCTATTTTCATGTCATTGGGTTTTTGGTTATTAAAATTTTTTTTCTTATTATTTATCCATTTTATAAAGGTATTTTTAAATATTGACATTAAAAAATATCTATTGATGGATATTATTTATCAAATTTCAACACTGCTCTCTGATAAGTTTTAAATAATATTATAGAGTGTTTTAGTACTTACAGTTAATTTAATATCTGGATATTACATTAATTGGCAGTTTAAGCTTCTCTAGTTTTTATTAAATAAATAATGAATTTTTTAATCATAAATTAGAAAGCTACAGGTTTTAATTTAAGTCCTTCCGATTCATCCAATCCAAATAATAGGTTCATATTTTGTACAGCTTGACCAGCTGCTCCTTTTGTAAGATTATCTATAATAGAGGTGATCAGGATTATATCTTTATGTTTCTGGATTTGTAATAGGCACTTGTTGGTATTTATAACTTGTTTTAGTGCTACAGGCTTTTCAGAAACTAAAGTGAAAGGGTGGTTTTTATAATATTCTTTATATACATGTATAGCTTCACTTTCAGATAGATCAGATTTCAGGTAAATACCTGCTAAGATTCCTCTGGTAAAGTCTCCACGCATGGGAAGAAAATAAAGTTGAGGTAGTAGATTTCCTACTTGCTGCATGCTTTGTACTATTTCAGCTTCATGCTGGTGAGTAAATTCTTTATAAAAGGAAGCATTGTTGTTTCTCCAGCTGAAATGTGTTGAAGAGGAAAGAGATTGGCCAGCTCCCGTGGATCCAGTTACTGCATTAATATGAATTTCGGGATTTAATAAACCCTTTTTTGCTACAGGTAATAAAGCAAGCTGGATGGCAGTAGCAAAACATCCTGGATTGGCAATATTTGCTGCTTTTTTTATTTCTTCCTTATGTAATTCAGGAAGTCCATATACAAAAGATCTCTCCTGAAAGTTATGATTAGGTTTTACTCTGAAATCGTTACTTAAATCAATAATTTTAGTGTTTTCTGAATAAGGATTATTCTCTAGGAACTGTCTGGATTTTCCATGTCCTAAACAAAGAAATACAACATCGCAAGTCTTATCAATGGTATCTGAAAAAATTAAATTTGTTTCTCCTAAAAGATCATCATGTACCTTATCAATGGGGTTTCCTGCATTGGAAGTACTGTAGATAGAAGTAATCTCAACCTTAGAATGGTTGATTAGAATTCGTAATAGTTCTCCGGCTGTGTAACCTGCTCCACCTACAATACTTACTTTAATTTTTTTCATGTATTTTAATCTTTATTGTCAAAGCTATGATAAATTTTTAGCTGATTACCAAATATTTTAATAAAACCGCGAGCATCCCTGCTGTCCCATGCTTCGTTTTCTTCTCCGTAGGTTGCTACTTTAGACTGCATCATGTCATAAGGCGATTCAATTCCTATCATGTGGAAGTGATAAGGGTTAAGCTGAATTTTCACTTTTCCGGTCACATGTTTTTGAGAGGATTCTAAAAAGGCTTCCATATCTCGCATAACCGGATCTAAATATTGAGCTTCGTGAAGCAAAGTCCCATACCAGTTGGCTAATGATTCCTTATGTAACAACTGCCATCTGGAAAGAGTGTGTTTTTCTAATAAGTGATGAGCTTTAATAATCAGCATAGGGGCTGGCGCTTCAAAACCTACTCTTCCTTTAATTCCTAAGATAGTGTCACCTACATGTATGTCTCTCCCGATAGCATATCTGCCCCCTATCTTGTTCAGTTCTTGTATAAGCTGAACGGAATTCATTTTATTTCCATTTAGACCTACAGGTTCTCCTTGATCAAATTCTATTTCAATAATTGCAGGATTAGATTCAGAAAGTTGCGTTGGATAAGCATCTTCCGGGAGTGCCTGATTGGAAGTTAAAGTTTGAACTCCTCCTACGGATGTTCCCCATATTCCTTTATTGATTGAATATTTTGCCTTTTCCCAATTCATATCTACTCCGTTCTTTTGTAAGTAGTCTACTTCTTGTTGTCTGGATAATTTTTCGTCGCGGATAGGGGTAATAATTTTAGATTTAGGAGAGATGACAGCAAAAGCCACATCAAAACGGATCTGATCGTTACCTGCCCCGGTACTTCCGTGTACAATATATTCAGCGTCTACGGACTTGGAATATTCAGCAATAGCTATAGATTGAAACATACGTTCAGCACTTACAGACAGCGGATATGTGTTGTTTTTTAAGATATTTCCGTAAATTAAGTATCGTAAGCAATCTTTATAAAACTTATCTGTTACATCGATAGTCTCGTGATGTTTAGAGCCCAATTCATAGGCTCTGTTTTCAATTTGTTTAAGTTCTTCATCAGAAAATCCTCCCGTGTTTACAATTACCGTATGCACTTCCATTCCATGCTCTTTGGTCAAATTTACTAAACAATATGAGGTATCTAATCCGCCGCTATAGGCTAAAACTGCTTTTTTCATTCCTATTAGTCTTTATGAAGTTTTTACTTGAGAATTACCGGCATCTTTTTTAGGTTTTAAAAAAAGTGCCTGTTTTATTTTTTTTAAATGTACGATCACTTTTTTATCCAAAGTTTTTTTATCTCCATCCTGAGTGTTTCTATTTTGTTCTTTGGGGTCAAATAACATTCCGGTACATAAACACATTTTGTTTTGTTTGCTTTGTAATATGTTGAAATTGGTACAGGTTCTGCATCCATTCCAGAATTCCGGATCTTCAGTTAACTCTGAAAACGTTACGGGTTTATATCCAAGTTCTGAATTGATTTTCATAACAGCCAGTCCCGTTGTTATACCAAATATTTTAGCCTCTGGAAATTTTTTTCTTGTATAATCAAAAACAAAACGTTTAATTTTTTTTGCAAGTCCTAAGCTTCTGTAATCCGGGTGTACTATGAGTCCTGAATGTACGACAAATTCACCATTTTGCCATTTTTCAATGTAACAAAATCCTGCAAATTTTTCTCCTTCCAGAGCGATTACAGCCTGCCGCTGATCCATTTTAGTATGAATATATTCAGGGGTTCGTTTAGCGATACCTGTACCTCTGACAATTGCAGACTGATATATGGTTTCACATATTTCTTCCGCATAATGGTAATGTTCTTCAGTTGCAACAACAATATTGATATTCATCTTTTGATAATAAATTATAAAATGTGAGGTGAGAAACAGTTGCTTTTAAATTGAACTGTGCATAATACTGGTGTGTCGGCTTTGGAAATTTAAATCAAAGCCTAACCTGCCTACAAAAAAAATCTGTTGGAGAAGTGCTATCAACGTGAACAGTATTCTTAGTACTGTTAAAAAATAAATTAAGATTTTTCAACTTTTAAAATCTGAATTTTTACTTTTTGTTTTATTAAGAAAGTACAAATTTAAGATTTATTTTTAGTATTAAAATAAAAATATTGAAAAAATTACATAAGAGTGTAAGTGCAGCTTTATTATTTTTGATTTTAAAATAAGTGTTTGATTTTCATATATACACTTATTTGTATACGAAAATCTGAAAATGGTGGTTTTGCATGGTTGTTGTTCTATAATTATTTTAACTTTACGGTAAACAATTAAATCATTTTAAATTATAGCTTTTATGAGTTCGAAAGTAACATTTTATATAGCACGTCATGGAAAAACAATTTTAAATACTTTAGGTAGGGTTCAGGGTTGGAGCGACTCTCCTTTAACGGAGGCAGGTGTAGAAGTAGCAGAATTTTTAGGGGCAGGGTTAAGAGATATTCATTTTTCTTCTGCTTTTTGCAGTGATTTGAGAAGAACAAAAGAAACTATAAATATCATTCTGGCTAATCAGGGGCAAAATGATCTAAAAGTAATTGAAAAAAAAGAATTAAGAGAAGTATGTTTTGGGAGTTACGAATCTAATCATACTCATATTATGTGGAAGGATGCGGCCTTATATCTTCACTATACCAACAGTGGGGATTTATTACACGATGTTTTTGATGTTTCAAAACCTGTAACTTATGAACAGGTTGTGAATACTATAAAAGTACTTGATGAGATGAATATGGCAGAAAGCTTTATTGAAGTTGAAAGCCGTACACAAAAGGCATTATTTGAAATAGCTGAGAGTGAAAGTAAGTACAATGAGGATAGAAATGTTTTATTAGTTGCTCACGGAATGTGTATTAAGTTTATGCTTATGAATTTAGGAGCAAGAGAGTTAATTAAATCTGATTTGGGTAATGCTTCAATCAGTAAAGTAATTTATGAAAACGGGGAATTCTATGTTGAGGCAATGGGGGATATGAGCTATGTTGAAAGAGGAAGACTTTTGTAGTGAGATTTTCCTTTATTTTATAAATAATAATTTTAGTCCATTGTTTGGTTTAAATTGTGACATTTTTTGTCAATAAAAAATTATATATGTCAGATTTGTTTTATTTATTTAGAAATTTATTACTACGAGTTCACTAAAGTGTTGCTTATCAATAATGAGTTGCAAAAAAAAACAAAATAAAATTTAAATATGTCAGTAAAGATATCCAATTTTAAAATGGTTACTTGTTACTTTGCACTTGTAATTATCAGTCGATAATGTGAAATTGATTGAATTAATTATTCTGGAATTAAAATTAATTCAGTATTAAGTAATTAATTAGGCATATTTAAAAAAATACATATATTTCGTATTTTCCCAGTAAGCCACTCTTTTAAAGAGTGGCTTATTTTATTGTGAGTTACCACATTTTTTTATAATTTTATCTTATATTTTAATCTTTGACATGGTAAATTTACGATTGAAAATGATACGTGAGCAACGTTTAGGTGTATGTATATTATTGGGATTTATTTTATTTGCTGAGGTAATTTTACACAAGGATATTTTCAAAGAAGGTGAAATTGAATTTCAGGAACTTCCTTTAGAATGGCAAAATGTTCAATCAGATAAAAATAATTATGAACCTGTTCAATCAAATTTGAAACCCTTTAATCCTAATTCGTTAAGTAAGGAGCAATGGCTTCAGTTAGGATTTACAGAACGCCAAGCCGAAGTTATTCTAAAATATAAAAAAAAGCTGGGAGGCTCTTTTACATCCAAATTGCAATTAAAAGAATGCTTTATAATTACGGAAAGAAAATATAAAGAATTGGAACCTTTTTTATTGATAGATGCTCATTATGCATTTAAGCAGACAGAAGATAAAAAAACGATAAATTATAAAATAAAAAAATTTGATCCCAATATTTTAAAAAGTGACGATTGGATAAGCATGGGTTTTACTGAAAAGCAAGCTGAAGTCATTTTGAAATACAAAAAAACTCTGGGAGGTAATTTTGTTTCAAAAGAACAGTTGAAAAAATGTTACGTAATCAGTGAAAATAAATATAAAGAACTATACCCTTACATAGTGATAAATGAAACTGTAAATCGTAAGGTTGAGCATCTGGCTGATGTAACAAGTCCTCGTCATGAAATTATTAAAAAAGATTTGAATAGTACTACATATAAAGAGCTTTGGCCACTTGTAAAAGATGCTTATATAATAAATCGTATTCTTAAATTCAGAGAAGCATTGGGCGGATTTGTTTCTGTAGATCAGATTAATGAGGTATACGGAATATCAAAAGAAGTTTCTGAAAAACTGGTTACTTATTATAAAATAGATATATCAAAGGTTGAAAAAATAGATCTTAAATTATGTACGGAAGAAAAATTAAAAAAACATGTTTATTTCCGAAAATATAAAGATGTGATTGTTAAAGCACGAAGTGAAGGGAAAGACCCGGTTACAGTTCTTAAGCAAACAGATCCTGCCTATGAATTAATGATAAAATATATAAAGTAAAAAGTAAAAAGGCAGTTATTTTGTAACTGCCTAATATTTTTAAATTTTAATTTCTTCTGTAATTTCTATGTCATATCCATCCAGAGATAAATTTTTCCCGGGATTTTGAGTTATACTCATAATTTTTTTGATTCCGAGATCTTTAATGATTTGTGCACCTATTCCAAAGTCTCTTTCATCTGTATTGGCAAGAGTAATATTATCACCAGCCAAATATTTTTTAACTTCTTTAAGATTGGAGGCAACGGAAGTATGTGAATAATATGGATTATTTATAAACAAAATAGCTCCTTTTTGTTCCTTGTTGATAATTTCAATTGTTTTTTCCAAAATATTTTCTTCTCCTTTTGAGAGTAATTTAAATAAGTCGGTATAAGAGTTCATGGAATTAACCCTTACCGGAACAATATCATTTTCGGATAAATTACCCTTAGTTAGAGCAAAATGAACCTGATCGTTTGTTTTATCCCTATAAGTAACCATTAGGAAATCTCCAAAATGAGTACTTATAGTATCTTCGTCAATTTTTTCAATAAGAGAATCGTATTTTAACCTATAAGCTATCAAATCCTTAATAGTGACAATCTTTAAGTTAAACTTTTCCGCAACTTCAACCAGCTGAGGTAAGCGAGCCATACTTCCGTCTTCATTCATTATTTCAATTAATACTCCGGTAGAAGGCATTCCGGCAAGTTGAAGCAAGTCAACTGCAGCTTCAGTGTGTCCGTTTCTTTTTAAGACTCCCCCTTTTTTAGCAATTAATGGGAATATATGGCCAGGGCGACCAAAATCTTCAGGCTTTATATTTTCATCAGCCAGAGCACGAATAGTTTTGGAACGATCAGAAGCTGAAATTCCAGTGCTTACACCATGTCCCAGTAAATCAACAGATACAGTGAATGCTGTTCCTTTAGGGTCAGTATTTTTACCGACCATAAACTCCAAATTGAGTTCTTCTGCGCGTTTCGGTGTCAGAGGAGCACAAACCAGTCCTCTTCCGTACATAGTCATAAAATTAATGGTTTCAGGAGTCATAGTGGAAGCTGCCGCTATAAAATCTCCTTCATTCTCTCTGTCTTCATCATCTACAACTATGATTACTTTGCCTTGTCTCAGATCTTCCAAAGCCTCAGCAATTGTATTTATTTTTAATTCTGTATTTATCATTGGTATCTACTATGTTCTGTGTTTTTTTTCTTTTTAAATTTAGCAATAAATTTCTGTACCGGTTCTCGATATTTGTCTATATCAAATAATTCTGAATCTTTCATAGATTTTATAGTCAGGAATACTCCGAGTGGAAACAGTAACAGATTAGGCATCCATGATGCCCAATAGGCATTAAGTACCTGATTTTTTGCTAAATTTTCCATATATAATCCTATAACATAAAATATGATGAAAATAATAACGGCAACCACTACGGGCATTCCAACTCCTCCTTTTCTTATAATTGAACCTAAGGGAGCACCAATCAAGAAGAATACAATACAGGTAAAGGAATAAGAGACCATATTTTTATGTTGCCACAGAATCATTTTTGATATATATTTTCCTGCAGATTTAATTTCGGCAGAACGTGTTTCTAATTCATCTTTAGAAATTTTGACCTGATTGATAGCGTTTTTAACCAATTGTAGTTTGGTATCATCTTTAAGACGATTCCATTCAAAAGGTAATTTACTGTTCGAATGTTTAACCGGTATAGAGTCTGTTTTACGAAAATCGCCCAGTAAAATCATAAGTGCGTTTTCAGATATACCTTTGTAATAAGTTTTATTAGAGTTTTTAATGGAATCTATATAAGGAGTTAATTGCCTGAAGGATTTATAACGGAAATTATCTCCTCCGGATTCACGATCCAAAGATTCTTTTATTAAATCAGAAATATCAAAATATTGTGTAAGCGTATCAAATTTTATACGAGTTGCAGGTTGTTTTTGAAGATCTTTGGGACTTTTTCCCCTGATTTCATTCTGATAAATATATCCGTCGTATAATTCTAATTTTAAGTAATAATTATCTTTAGAAACAATCTCTCCTTTATCAGCAATTATGGTTTGTTGATCTTCAAATGGAGAAGCATTTTTATGAATAAAAACATCTTTCCATTCCCTGTCATCCTTGCCTCCTTTTTTACCTATTTTAATGCTATAAGGATTCATTTCTTTAATAAAACGTCCTTCTTCAAAGTTGAGGGCGGGGCGGGTCTGAACAATGTTAATTAACATATTTCTAGCTCTTCTCTGATTATCAGGAAGGGTGGTATTTGAAAAATAAAATAGCCAGATAGCCATTACTACTACAAACCCAAATAGTGGATACATTATTCTTGCAAGCGAAATTCCTGCGGATTTCATAGCTGCCAGTTCGTATCTTTCACCAAAACCGCCAAAGGCCATAATGGAAGATAAGAGTATGGTTAAAGGAAGAACTAAACGGATAACGTCCAAACCTAAATAATATAATAGTTTGGCAATATCCCAGAGAGTCAGCCCCTTTCCTAAAAATTTATCCATTTGAGTAAAGGCAAACTGAACTACGAAAATGAACATTAAAACACTGAAAATAAATAGAAAAGGACCAAAAAAAGTACGTATAATATACCAGTCTAACTTTTTAATCATGTTTATAACTCTGTGAGTGTATAATCTTTGTAATTATTTTTATCAAAGGTAAGTAAAGATTTATTAACGATAAGGTTTTCTTTAAAATCTACCACAGTTAAGATCAGTGAACTTCCGTCATTATAATATTCGGAAACACGTACTATTTTATTATCGGATATAGCCAGCACAATAGATTTTGATTTTTTCTTGTCAGTAGGAATTAATCGTATTATACTGCATTTAACGTGATTGACCAGATTAGTTCCTTCATATGAAATGTCAAATCCTTTTTTATAAAGATTCAGAATGCTCGTAGGGGATAAACTTTCACCGTCTTCTTTTCCTGTTGAAGTAATTTCTTTATCCTCTTTCGAAATGGTGTAAATTTTATTTCCGTCGAATATCTGAGTGACATTTGGTAATATTAAATGGTATTTTTCACCAGCTGCATATATCTGACCGGTTTCTGCGCTGCTTTTCTGGTTAGGAACGGTATATAGGAAATTGAATTTGAGATAGAAAGTTGTGCTTTTACTAAGCTTTTCACTTGCTGTATCAAGTAATTTTTTTGCTTCAGGATCAATTTTTTGAGCTCCGATAAAAATGGTAGAAATAAGAAATATAAGTGCAAATGTTTTTTTCATGATTTAAGATTTAAAAAATAGTTTTAGAGTTTTTCCAATAATTGTTCCAAAGTATTTAAGTCGGTTATTAAAACCTTACGGGCTTTACTTCCTTCAAAAGGACCAACAATTCCGGTAGCTTCCAGTTGATCCATAATCCTTCCTGCACGATTATAACCTAAGGATAATTTTCTTTGAATTAGTGAAGTTGATCCCTGCTGAGCGGTTACAATAACTCTGGCAGCATCATTAAATAGTTCATCTTTTTTCGCTTCGCTGATATCACTATCTTGCGTGGAAGCTTTTTCTTCATAAAATTCAGGAAGTAAATAGGCATCCACATAGCCTTGTTGTGAACCTATATATTCAGTGATTTTATCAACTTCAGGAGTATCCACAAAGGCACATTGCATTCTTATCAGTTCATTTCCGGTTGTGAAAAGCATATCTCCTT
This sequence comes from Apibacter sp. HY039, assembly GCF_004023655.1. Lineage (NCBI taxonomy): Bacteria > Pseudomonadati > Bacteroidota > Flavobacteriia > Flavobacteriales > Weeksellaceae > Apibacter > Apibacter sp. HY039. The sequence goes on from NZ_SAYM01000001.1 coordinate 683,545, forward strand.
TACCGATCAGCTGATCGGCACCGTTACCGTCAAGAATTGTACGTGAGTCAATTTTCGATGTTACCCGGAAAGCGACCCGGGCTGGGAAATTGGCTTTAATCATACCTGTTATCACATTAACAGAAGGGCGTTGGGTAGCTATAATTAAATGAATACCAATAGCTCTAGCTAGCTGAGCGAGACGTGCTATAGGTAATTCAACTTCTTTTCCCGCTGTCATTATTAAGTCTGCAAACTCGTCAATAACCAATACTATATAAGGTAAAAAACGATGTCCTTTTTCAGGATTCAGTTTTCTTTCTTTGAATTTTTCGTTGTATTCTTTAATGGTTCTTACATACGCTGCCTGTAAAAGCTTATACCTATTATCCATTTCAACACAAAGTGAATTAAGTGTGTTAATCACTTTGGTGGTATCAGTAATAATGGCTTCGTCGGAATCAGGAAGTTTAGCTAAAAAATGTCTCTCAATTTTGTTGTAAAGGGTTAATTCCACTTTTTTAGGATCAACAAATACAAATTTCAGTTCGCTCGGGTGCTTTTTATATAGCAGAGAAGCTACGATAGCATTCAAGCCGACAGATTTTCCTTGTCCTGTAGCCCCTGCCATAAGCAAGTGAGGCATTTTAGTTAAATCTGTAACAAATGTTTCGTTGGAGATGGTTTTTCCAAAGACAATGGGAAGCTCCATATCAATTTTCTGAAATTTTTGTGAAGCAATAACCGATCTCATCGATACCATAGTTGGGTTGCTGTTAGGAACTTCAATCCCTATAGTTCCTTTTCCAGGAATGGGAGCTATAATACGGATTCCTAAAGCAGCTAAACTCAGAGCAATATCATCTTCAAGATTTTTAATTTTAGAAATACGCACTCCTGCTTCTGGTATAATTTCATATAATGTTACAGTAGGACCTATAGTTGCTTTTATACTGGCAATAGCAATTCCATAATTAGCAAGAGTAGTAACAATTTTATTTTTGTTTTCTTCTAATTCTTCGTTATTTATGGTTATCGCCTCAGTCGTATTATAGGCTTTAAGTAATTCTAAAGGAGGATATTTATATTTAGGTAGTTCTAGCTTAGGATCATAAGGGCCAAATTCATTTACAATGTTTTGTCCTATTTCATCCTCTGATAAAATAGTTTCGGTTTCGGTTTCTTCTATAGTAAGATTAAGTTCTTCAATGGTTTCTTCCTCTTGCGGAATATCTATTTCAAAATCTGTGGATTGAGATATGTTTTCTGTGTGATTTTCTTTAGGTGATATAGGCTCTAATGTAGAAACTATAGGATTTTCAATATTAGTATTTTCAACTAAAGGTTGATCCACTGTCTGATTTGAGTTTTTTTCTAAAGATAAATCTTCTGATTGTACTTTTGTAACAATAGTTTCAGATATAATGGTTTTAGGGTCCTCGATTTTTTCATAAATAAGTTCTTCTTCAAAAGGTTCTTTTTCCTTTTCAGAACTTTTATTCTCAAATCTGCTTTTTTGAGTATTTATTTTAGATTTAATATTTTCAACACTCAGATTAAATTCGAGAACAAAATAAATAATGATGGCTGCAACTAATAGGATACCTGTTCCTACACTACCCATAAGAGATTTTAGATAATCGTAAACCTCATAACCGATTAATCCTGAAAGTAGCCATTTGGAACCAAAAATCATAGCCAGAAATACCGGCAGCCATATAATGAAAAATATACCGTGGGAGAGTAGTTTCCAAAGTTTAATAATTTCTTTACCGAAGAGAACTTTAAAAGATAAAATGAATAGATAAAAAGGTATAAAAAAGGCTACAATCCCAATACCGTTAAATATAAATATTTCTCCCAGATAAGCACCTATTTTGCCGATCATATTTTGGGTAGTGATACTTTTATTTAAAAAATCTGTCAGCTGACTTTGATCTTCTTTCCAGTAAAAGTAAAAAGAAACAAAGGATATAAACAAGACAATAGATAAAATAAATAAGAGCAATCCTAAGATTGTTTTCGACACCAGCTTTTTTTGTAATTGAGGGTTGTCTTTAGAGGTGTTCTCCATTCTAGTTATATACAAATATGTTGAAAACACAAAAATACGATTTCTGTTTTATATTTAACTTTAAAAAAGTGTTAATCCTTGAAGTGTTTGTTTAAACTTGTTGATATATAGGTAACTATAATAAATACTTTTATTTTGAAATATTTACAAAGTATATAATTAATTGTAAATGATTGATACTATATACATCTAAATGCTTCGGAATGAAGTATAAATTTTAGTTTAAGATGAATTTTAAAAATTATGACAAAAAAACTCGGTCACATTTACTGTGACCGAGTTAAATATTATTTTATGTATGCAAAGCATTCTTATTTTCTTCCTCCGAAAAAACGAAGTAAAAATAAAAATAGATTGATAAAGTCTAAGTACAATGCTAAGGCTCCCATAATAGCTCCTTTCGTGTATTCTTCCTGTCCGGATTCTCCTATTTGAGAACCAATTTCTTTTACCTTTTGAGTGTCGTAAGCAATAAGACCTACAAAAACTAAAACACCTACTACAGATATGATTAAATCCAGCATAGAATTTTTAAGAAAAATATTTACGATTATTGCTAAAATAATACCTATTAAAGCCATGGATAAAATTCTTCCGAATTTTGTTAAATCTGTTTTAGTAAAATATCCGTAAGCACTCATGATTGCAAAAGTACCTGCAGTGATAAAGAAAGTAGTAGCAATTGAGCCCATATTATAAACAAGGAAAATCATGGATAAGGTCATTCCGTTTATAAAAGAGTAAAAAAGAAACACAGCAGTTGCTAAGCCGGCAGTCATGCGATTAATTGCACCACTTAAACTGAATACAAGTGCTAATTCGCCTATAATTAAAGCATAGAATAAAAAGGTTGCTTTTCCTGTAACAGGATTAAACATCATACTTAACAGAGCGGGAGTATTGGCGCATAGGTAAGCAGTTAAACCTGTAATAGCAAGAGCAAGGCTCATCCACATATATACTTTTGAAATGAATGTAGCCTGCTGTTTAGCAATTGCTTCATTTTTTATAGATACATCCATTGTGTTTTGATATTCGTTATGTTCCATCAATTAAATTTTAATTGTTAAAAATACAAAATTATTTCTATAATAAGAAATATCAAAATTTGTTCCTTAGTTTAAATTCCGGAATTTTTGACATTTATTATTAAATCTGGTTTACCATTTGGAAATTTTGTCTACACGTGTCTGATGTCTTCCGCCTTCAAACTCAGTTTCAAGAAAGGTATCTATAATTTCCTGAGCAAGTTCTTTTGCTATAAATCGGGCAGGAATAGCAACAACGTTTGAGTTATTGTGTTGACGAGTAAGTCTTGCTATATCGGTTTGCCAGCAGAGTGCACAGCGAATACCTGCGTGTTTATTTGCTGTAATAGATACTCCTTCACCGCTTCCGCAAAAAAGTATTCCGTATTCGAATTCTTTGTTTTCCACAGCAATAGCTAATGGATGAACAAAATCAGGATAATCACAGCTGGCAGATGAATGTGTGCCAAAGTCATGAACCTGATACCCTTTGCTTTTTAGATAATCTATGATATAATTTTTGTATTCAAATCCTGCATGATCAGATGCTAGTGCTATTTTCATAAATGATTTTTTAAAGTTTAATTTCCGTTTCTAAATTTTTTATACGTTTCAGGCTTTCACTTTTACCCAAAATTTCCATAATTACAGGGATGTCAGGGCCTTTCAATTCTCCTACAAGTGATAATCGGAGTGGTTGCATAACTTTTCCAAATCCCAGTCCCGATTTTTCTACAAATTCATGAATGCAATTGTGAAGGTCTTTTTCATTAAAAGATATAGTTTCCAATTCTTCCCACAATTGTCTTAGAATTGATTGGGTATCTTCTTTAACTACTTTTTTTAAATTTTTTTCGTCGTATTTTTCAGGTCTAACCCAAAAAAAAGATCCGGCATCCCAAATTTCTTTTATAAAATTAACTCGTTCTTTAAGCAAGGAAACAATTTTTAAATCTTTTTCATGATTGATTTCAATTCCTTTTTCTTCTAAAACTTTTTGAAAATAGGGAAGTAAATTTTCTGCTTTGTCATTAAGTATATACTCATGATTAAACCATTTGGCTTTATCATGGCTGAATCTTGCTCCTGACTTATGTACTTTATGTAAATCAAACTCCTGTATCATTTCTTCCATAGACAAAATTTCTTTGTTATCTGATGGAGACCAGCCTAAAAGAGCCAGCATGTTAACAAAAGCCTGCGGAAGATAGCCTTCTTCCCGATATCCCATTGAAGAAGTTTGTTCCTTTTCGTTTTCCCATGCAAGCGGGAATACAGGGAATCCAAATTTATCGCCGTCTCTTTTGCTTAGTTTGCCTTTACCCTCGGGTTTAAGTATCAGCGGAAGGTGAGCGAATTCTGGAGCTTTCCATTCAAAGGCTTCATAAAGTAAAACATGAAGAGCCATGGAAGGAAGCCATTCTTCTCCTCGTATTACATGTGAAATTTTCATCAAGTGATCGTCTACTATGTTAGCAAAATGGTAGGTAGGCATTCCATCTGCTTTTACTAATACTTTATCATCTAAAGTGTTAGTGTCGATGGTGAATTGACCTCTTATGATATCGTTAAGTACAAGCGTACGGTTTACCGGGGTTTTAAAACGAATCACATAGGGCTCGTTATTCTTAATTTTTTCAGTAACAGTTTCTTTAGCTAGGTTCAGACTGTTGTTTAATGAATTCCTGATTTCATGATTGTAGGAAAATACACTGCCTTTAGCTTCATATTCGGAACGTAATTTTTCAAGCTCGTCAGGAGTATCAAAAGCTATATACGCATATTCCGTATTCAAAATTGCCGTAATATATTCTTTATAAATATCTTTTCGTTCCGATTGTCTGTAAGGTCCAAAGGGTCCACCTATTTGAGGACTTTCATCTATAGTGAGCCCGCACCATTGTAATGACTCGTTGATGTATTGTTCTGCACCTTCTACAAAACGTGCCTGATCTGTATCTTCTATACGAAGTATAAATTTACCGTTGTTTTTTTTTGCAAATAAATAATTATATAAGGCAGTTCGTACTCCTCCTATATGTAAATATCCCGTAGGGCTGGGGGCAAATCTTACTCTAACTTCTGACATATGTTGTTGTTTTCTCTACAAAAATACTAAACATAATGAACTTTTATGATAATTATTTGTTAGTATTATCTGAAGTGTGAAAAAGAAGTAAGTTTCGTGTAAATAGTTGTATAGGATTTTTTTAAAAAATCTGATAAAAATGAAAAACCCTCAATATTTCGTTGAGGGTTTTTTTATAATATTAATTATTTTCTGGTCTAAGTTCTCTAACTACTGCACCGGTTCTCCACATTTCGCTTTCACGAAGAGCTTTTAATTCTTCTTCTAATTTTTCACGATAATCTGGTTTTGAGTTTGTATCTATAGAACGTTGAGCTTCATTTCCACAAGCTACTTCAGCGTATAGTTTTGCAAATACAGGTTTGGTAGCATCATGGAAAGGTCCCATCCAGTCTAATGCACCTCTTTGTGCTGTAGTAGAACAGTTTGCGTACATCCAATCCATACCTTTTTCTGCAAATAAAGGCATTAATGATTGGGTAAGTTCTTCAACAGTTTCATTAAAAGCTTCAGAAGGAGTATGTCCGTTTTCTCTAAGTACTTCGTATTGAGCTTGTAATATTCCCTGGATAGCTCCCATTAAAGTACCTCTTTCTCCCGTTAAATCTGAATAAACTTCTCTTTTAAAATCAGTTTCAAAAAGATATCCTGATCCAACACCAATACCTAAAGCAATAGTTCTTTCTTTAGCTCTTCCTGTAGCATCCTGGAATATAGCAAAACTTGAATTCAAACCTCTTCCTTCTAAAAACATACGTCTTAGACTGGTGCCTGATCCTTTCGGTGCTACTAATATAACATCAATATCAGCAGGAGGAACAATTCCAGTTCTGTCGTTAAATGTTATTCCAAAACCGTGAGAAAAGTATAATGCTTTACCAGCAGTTAAGTGTGGTTTTAATTTTGGCCATACTTCTATTTGTGCTGCATCGGATAATAAATACTGGATGATAGTTCCTTTAGCGGCTGCTTCTTCAATATCGAATAAAGTTTCTCCAGGTACCCAGCCGTCTGCAACTGCTTTTTCCCAGGTTTTACCACCTTTACGCTGACCGATGATTACATTGAAACCATTATCACGTAAATTTAATGCTTGTCCCGGACCTTGTACTCCGTATCCGATAACGGCTATTGTTTCACTTTTAAGTACTTCTCTTGCTTTTTCTAAAGGAAATTCTTCACGGGTAACTACGTTTTCAACTACCCCTCCAAAATTCATTTCTGCCATGTTATTATTTTTTTTAATTTATTTTTCTATTAATGATTCTTTTGTTTTTAATTCTGCAAGCATATCGCTTAACCTTTCTATTTTTGATGTATTTACAGCAATCCTTCCTGAACGTATAAATTGTAATACCTGTATAGTATCACTTAATTCGTTGAAAAGAGCTTGTGTATCGGAGTAATGTCCGGTTTTTTGTATTACTACACAAACTTCGTTTATTTCCAGTATTTGTGCATTGTATTTACGTATAAGATTTTCCACAGAGCCAATTTTTAAAAATTCGGGCGTGGATAATTTATATAATGCGATTTCCTGATGAATCAGCTCACTATCTGTGTTGAAGTAGGATTTTAGGACATCTACACTTTTATCAATTTGTTTAACTACCTTTTCAATAGTAACATTGTCGCACCATACGGTGACAGTAAATTTATGTATACCTTTGATTGCCGACGGAGAAACGGATAGAGTTTCAATATTAAGAAATCTTCTGGTAAAAACGCTGGTTACTTGTCCCAGTAATCCTACCGTATTTTCTGAAAAGATAGTAACAGTATATAAGGTTTTATTTTCCATGTTTTTTATTTTTTAGCATATATAACAGCAAAGTCATAATATTTATATAAACAATCAACTTCTTTAAATCCGGCATCACTTAGCCAGGTTAATTGTTGGAATAAGGGAGATCTTTTGTCTAATTTTATTCTTTCATAAGCAGCATTAATTTCTTCATCAGTTAAGCCGCTGTTTTCAATTTTCTCTTTCCATCGTTCTTCATAAAGTTTGACAAAATATTCACTGGATCCCGAGATTTGCTCAGCATTAATAAATATTCCCCCTTGATTAAGATTAAAATATATAGAATTATAAAGTTCTATTTTATCTTGATCTACTAAGTGATGAATGGCTAACGAAGATATGACAACATCGTATGTGTCTGTGAAATGGTGCTTTGTAAAATCTTCACAAACAATCTTCACATTAGGTGAATCAGAAAATCTTTTTTCAGCAATTTCCAACATTTTTTCTGAAAGATCAACTAAAGTTATCCTGGCATCAGGATATTTTTTTAAGACAAAGTTTGAAAAGAGACCTGTACCAGCTCCTATGTCAAGTATCTTTGGAGAATTTCCAGAGTAATTTATGTTTTCACAGGCAATTTGATAAAAGTCATCAAAGCAAGGTATCAAGTGACTTCTTTGTTGATCATATTTCTGGGCAACAGAATTAAAATTAGATCTTACAGATTCCATTACACTTTTTTAGAAGCTCCCAACATTATATTAGTGACACAGGTTCCGGCCGGAATCATTGGATATACCATTCCTTCCAGTTCAACTTGTACATCCAGTAAGTAGGGACCTTTATGATTAATCATTTCAGCTATTGCGCCATCTAAATCTTCTCGCTGACTAACTGAGCGTGATTCTATTCTATATGCTTTTGCGATAGCTACAAAATCAGGATTGTCCATTATAGTTTCTGAATATCTTTCATCAAAAAATAGTTCCTGCCATTGGCGAACCATTCCTAAGAAATGATTGTTTAAGATAATTATCTTAACATCGATATCGTACTGCATAATAAGTCCTAATTCCTGAATAGTCATCTGGAATCCGCCATCACCTACAAATAAACAAACGGTTCGGTTCGGTGCTCCAATTTTAGCTCCGATGGCTGCAGGTAATCCGAATCCCATAGTTCCCAATCCACCGGAAGTTACTACGCTTCGGGTCTGATTGTATTTAAAATATCGTACTCCCATCATTTGATGCTGCCCTACATCGGTAACAAGTATTCCATCGTTGTGAGTGGCTTCGGATACTTTGTTTACCACTTCACCCATTTTTAATCCGCCCGTATCTGGAAAAACTTCATTTTTAACGACAATGTTATATTCTTCCTCATCGTGTTCCTTAAAGCTATTTCTCCATTCCGTATGTTTATTCTCGCTAATTAATTTTGTAACTTCACTAATAGCTTTTTTAGCATCACCTAAAACTTTAGCTGTAGTTTTCACATTTTTATCAATTTCTGCCGGATCTATATCGAAATGAATAATCTTTGCCTGTTTAGCATAGGTTTTCAGATCTCCGGTCACCCGGTCATCAAATCTCATACCTATAGCAATAAGTACATCACATTCATTGGTTTTCATATTAGGAGCTACGTTTCCGTGCATTCCTAGCATTCCTACGTTTAAAGGATGTTCAGTAGGTAATGCTGAAAGACCTAAAATGGTTGAAGCCCCAGGAATATCTGCTTTTTCAAGCATTGTTATTAATTCTTTTTCAGCACCGCTTAATATAACTCCCTGCCCTATAAGAGCCAGTGGTTTTTTAGCTTCATTAATAAGTTTTGCAGCTTCTTGAACCTCTTCAGCATTTATATCCGGATCCGGCTGATAACTTCTTATAAAGCTCATTTTTTCGTATGAGTATTCAAATAGGCCTTGTTGTGCATCTTTGGTAATATCAATAACAACCGGACCTTTCCTTCCGGTATTTGCTATATAAAATGCACGCGCAATAGCCTTGGGAATATCTTCTGCTCTCCTTACCTGGTAAGTCCATTTACTTATAGGTTTGGTTATTCCAACCACATCTGCTTCCTGAAAGGCATCACTTCCCAAGAGTCCGGAAAATACCTGTCCTGTGAGTACCACTAAAGGGGTACTATCAATCATAGCATCTGCAATACCAGTCACTGTATTGGTAGCTCCGGGACCAGAGGTGACCAGAACAATACCCGGTTTACCGGTAACCCGTGCATAGCCCTGAGCAGCATGAGCTGCAGCTTGTTCATGTCTGACCAGATAATGGTTTATTCTATCTTTATAGTCATATAAAGCATCAAATACAGGCATAATAGCACCTCCCGGATATCCAAAAATGGTATCCACCCCCTCGTTTATCAATGAACGTATAAGGGCCTCACTTCCAGAAATTTTGTTATTACTCATAGCTTTTTTATTCTTATTTGGTCTTTTTAATTGATGATTCTAACGGCGCCCAGGTCAGCAGAGCTAACCATGCTGGCATATGCTTTCAGAGCTTTAGATATTTCTCGTACTCTTTCAGGTTTAAATGCTTTATCTCCTTTGGCTAATTCCTGAGATCTTCTAAATTCCAATTCTTCGTCAGATAACTTAACCTGAATTATACGGTTGGGTATGTCAATTTCAATAATATCTCCATCTTCTACTAGTCCAATAGCTCCTCCGGCAGCAGCTTCTGGTGAAACATGTCCGATTGATAATCCGGAGGTTCCACCCGAAAATCTTCCGTCTGTAATAAGTGCACATTCTTTCCCTAAGTGTCGGGATTTAATATAGGAAGTAGGATATAGCATTTCCTGCATTCCAGGTCCGCCTTTAGGTCCTTCATACGTAATGATAACTACGTCGCCGGACTGTACTTTACCGCTTAGTATTCCTTCACAGGCATCATCCTGAGACTGGAAAACTTTAGCTGTTCCTGAAAATTTAAATATACTTTCATCTACTCCTGCAGTTTTTACTACACAGCCGTTTAAAGCTATGTTGCCTTTAAGTATAGCGAGACCTCCGTCTTTAGTATAAGCATGTTCCATATCTCTGATACAGCCTTCTGAACGGTCATTGTCTAATTCTTTGTAAGTTGAATTCTGTGATCCCATGACAAGGTTAAATTTATTTCCAGGAGCGGATTTGTATAAATTCAAAGCTTCATCTGTAGGTGTGCTTTTGGTTATATCGTAATTATCTATCGCTTCTTTAAGGGTAAATCCATCAATACGTTTTGAAGAAGTATCAATTAAATTTCCTTTGGCAAGTTCTCCCATAATTCCTAAGATTCCACCGGCTCTGTTTACATCCTGAATGTGATACTTAACAGTATTAGGTGCAACTTTACACAGGCAAGGTGTTTTTCTCGATAAGAAGTCTATATCATCCATAGTAAAATCGACTCCGGCTTCATGAGCTATGGCTAACAAGTGTAAAATAGTATTGGTAGATCCTCCCATGGCTATATCTAATGTCATTGCGTTAAGAAAAGCCTGCTTATTGGCAATAGATCTTGGCAAAACAGAATCATCACCCTGATGATAATATTTATAGGAATTTTCTACAATCAGATTTGCGGCGTCTGTAAATAATTTTTTACGATTTGCATGCGTAGCAACAATAGTTCCGTTACCCGGAAGTGCTAATCCGATTGCCTCGTTTAAACAATTCATAGAATTAGCAGTAAACATTCCTGAGCAGGATCCGCAGGTAGGACAGGCTAAACGTTCTATGGCATTAACCTCTTTATCAGAAACGCTGGAATCAGCTGATTTTATCATAGCATCAATTAAATCAAGATGCTGATTATTATATTCTCCGGCTTCCATAGGACCTCCGGATACAAATATGGTGGGTATATTTAACCGCATGGATGCGATAAGCATTCCGGGAGTGATTTTATCACAGTTGCTAATGCAAATCATTGCATCTGCTTTGTGCGCATTTACCATATATTCCACACTATCAGCAATCAGATCTCTGGATGGTAAAGAGTAAAGCATTCCATCATGCCCCATTGCAATTCCATCATCTATTGCTATAGTATTAAATTCAGCCGCAAAGCAACCTTGTTTTTCAATTTCTGATTTTACATATTGGCCTATTTCATGTAAGTGTACATGTCCTGGTACAAATTGAGTGAATGAGTTTACAATTGCAATTAGGGGTTTCCCCATTTGTTCTTCTTTCATTCCATTAGCCCTCCAGAGAGCTCTGGCGCCGGCCATTCTTCGGCCTTGAGTGCTGGTATGGCTTCGTAACTGATTTTTCATCTTTTTCACATACTGTTTTTAAACAAAAGACCCTTTCTCATGGGTAGAGAAAGGGCTTAAGATATTTTATTAACTACACAATAATATTAAAAACCTTTCTCTTCTATAAGGAAATGACCAGAAGAATGAGGATGATTAATGTATTGTAGTTATTAATAGACATTGGTTATATTTTATTTTTTATTTAAATAAATACAGTTCAAAATTAAAATAGTTTTTTATTATATCCAAATATTTTAACAACAAATATTTTAAAATTATTAGTTAAAAAATATTATTTGGTAGTAAAAGTTTAATAAAATATTGAATTATTTACCTTTTAATGTTTTTATAATTTAAGTATTTTCAATTAAAATGTTAAAACAATCGGATAATCCTAAAAATAGATCTTTATTTTTTTTATTTATTATTGATTTGATAAATAATTATTTCTCATTTAATCTTAAACCTGTTTCATTTTTTATTTTAAGCTTTCTTAATATAATCGATTATCCAACTTCCGACTTCGGAGGTCGAATAGGATTTTTCACCGGAAGCAATATCTTCTGTAACTATTTTTTGTTCCATAGAAGCATCCACAGCTTTTCTTATTAATGCTCCTTCTTCTTTTAAATTAAAAGCATATTCGAACATTAAAGCTGATGAAAGTATTGTGGCTAAAGGGTTAGCTATATTCTTACCGGCAGCCTGAGGGTAGGAGCCGTGAATAGGTTCGAAAACAGAAGTGTGAATTCCTATAGATGCGGAAGGAAGCATACCTAAAGATCCTGTGATTACAGAAGCTTCATCTGTCAATATATCTCCAAAAAGATTTTCTGTTACTAATACGTCAAATCTTTTCGGCCATTGAATCATTTGCATTGCTGCATTATCAACAAACATATATTCTGTTTCAATATGTGGAAATTCTTTTTCAATTTCCTGAGCTACCTGTCTCCATAATCTTGATGTACAAAGTACATTAGCTTTATCGACTACTGTTAGTTTTTTGTTTCTCTGTTCAGCAAGTTTATAAGATAACCGCACAATTCTTTCGATCTCTTCACGTGTATATACACAGGTATCATAGGCTGTATTACCGTCTTCACTTCTTCCTTGTGGTCTTCCGAAATAGAGTCCACCCGTAAGTTCTCTGACACACATAAAGTCTGCACCTTCCACTAAATCTGCCCGCAAAGGAGACTTGTGAATTAGAGATGGGAAAGTGTTGATTGGTCTAAGATTAGCATATAAGCCTAAATCTTTTCGCATTTTCAGTAGGCCTTGCTCAGGTCTTATTTTTGCTGAAGGATCATTATCGTATTTAGGATCTCCGATAGCTCCGAATAAAACGGCATCAGAATCCATACATAAGTCATGGGTTTCCTGCGGATACGGATTTCCTGTTTTGTCAATAGCAATTGCTCCTACTAAAGCTTCTTTATAAGTAAGTTCGTGATTAAATTTGGTACATATGGTTTTAGTAACTTCGAGTGCCTGATTAACAATTTCTGGCCCGATGCCATCTCCGGGAAGTACAGCTATATTTAATTTCATCGTATAATTTATTTAATGTTTTTTCTAATCATGAGATATTTTACAATAGATATTTACATATTTTCAATAATGTTAAGCATTTTTTCAGTTGCTTTAATAGCAGCCTCCGTCTGATCTGCATCTAATCCTCGAGTTTTAAATTCATTTCCTTTAAAATTCCAAGATATAACGGTTTGTACAAGAGCATCTGTTTTTCCTCCGGGAGGAATAATTACTTTGTAGTTAGATAATACGGGTTTAGTTTTGTTCAGCTTATCGTAAATTAAACTTATAGCCTGAGAAAATGCATCATACTGTCCATCGCCCGAAGCGGTTTGTTCGTAGGTTTTGCCTTCAATTTCCATCTGAATGGAAGCTGTTGGGTGTAAGCCCTTACTTAGAACCATTGCATAAGATTTTATTTTAACCTTCTTTTCATTTTCATTGAAATTAAGTACATCTGATATAATAAATGGTAAATCTTCCTGTGTTATAATTTCTTTTCGATCTCCAAGTTCAATAACGCGATTGGTCACTTTTATCATATCTTTTTCATCCAGTTCTATTCCTAAAGCTTCTATATTTTTTTTAATATTGGCTTTACCGGATAGTTTTCCTAAAGCATATTCACGTACCCTTCCAAATCTATCGGGATGTAAATCGTTATAATACAGGTTGTTTTTGTTGTCACCATCTGCATGAATGCCGGCAGTTTGAGTGAATACATTTTCACCGATAATAGGCTGATTTGATGATATATTTTGACCTGAATAAGTTTCTACCACCCTGCTTACTTTATTTAGCATGTCTTCTCTTATTGAGGTTTTTTGATTCATTTGATCGTGGAGGACAGCTATTACACTTGGAAGTGGAGCGTTTCCAGCGCGTTCGCCTAATCCGTTCATGGTTACATGAATTCCCTGAATACCTGCATCTACGGCAGCCATTACATTTGCTACTGCTAAATCGTAATCGTTATGTGCGTGAAAATCAAAATGGTAATCAGCATATCTTGTGATCATTTGTTTGCAGTATTTTTCCGTATTTATCGGATTTAAAATACCTAATGTATCTGGTAACATAAACCTTTTAACAGGCATCTCTTTAAGTCCGTCGAGTAAAAAATAAACATATTCCGGGGAATTGATCATTCCATTAGACCAGTCTTCCAGATATAGATTTACATTAATTCCCAGAGAATGGGCTCTCTTGATTTCTTCTTTTATTTCTTGAAGATGCTGTTCCGGAGTTTTTCGAAGTTGCTCGGTTACATGCTTAAGAGAACCTTTAGTCAATAGGTTAATATTTTTACATCCTGAGTCTGAAATCCATTGCAGAGAAATGCCTTTATCGACAAAACCAAGTATTTCCAATTTATCAAGATGTCCGGCATTTAAAGCCCATGAAGCAATTTTTTGCACGGTATGAAATTCACCTTCAGATACTTTGGCGGAGGCAATTTCCAAACGGTTAATGCCCATGTCTATCAGAAGGCGAGTTATGCTCAGTTTTTCCTGCATTGAGAAAGAAACCCCAGAGGTCTGCTCTCCGTCGCGGAGAGTGGTATCCATAATCTCTATCATTTTTTGCAGCTTTTTTGGCTATAAACCAAAGTACATTCTTGTTTTTTCGTACTCTTCTATCTTGTCTTTTTTGGATAATAGGTAATCGATATCATCCAATCCTTTTTGAAGACATTCTTTTTTATAAGTGTTTATTTCGAATGCTTCAGATCTACCGGTCTTATTATTTGTAATAGTCTGTTGATCTAAATCAATAGTAAGTGTATTTTGAGGGTTATCATGAACACATTCAAGTATTTCTGATAAAAAATCTGGACTTACAACAACCGGAAGAAGTCCGTTATTAAGTGAATTGTTTTTAAAAATATCTGCAAAGTAGCTGGATACTACGGCTCTGAATCCATATCCTGAAACCGCCCATGCTGCATGCTCTCTACTGGAACCACTTCCAAAATTTTTGCCTGCTACTAAAATTGTTCCGCTATAGGTAGGGTTATTTAAAACAAAGTCCGGTTTAGGATTTCCATCTTTATCATATCTCCAGTCAGCAAAAAGATTATCTCCAAATCCTTCTTTATCTGTTGCTTTAAGAAATCTTGCTGGTATTATTTGGTCAGTATCTACATTTTCTATGGGAAGAGGTACATAAGTAGAAGTTACAGTTTGAAATTTTTCCATTTTAATTTTTGATTTTTAGGTTAGGCAATTTTTCTAGGGTCAGTAATTTTTCCTGTTACAGCAGCAGCAGCAGCTACTAACGGGCTAGCTAAAATAGTTCTGGCGCCAGGTCCTTGTCTGCCTTCAAAATTACGGTTGGTTGTAGAAATAGCATATTTTCCGGCAGGTACTTTATCATCATTCATTGCCAGGCAAGCGGAGCAACCAGGCTGACGCACTTCAAATCCTGCTTCAACTAATATTTGGTATAAACCTTCGTCTCTTAGCTGTTTTTCAACTCTATGGCTGCCTGGAACTAACCATGCAACTACATTGTCAGACTTTTTCTTTCCTTTTACAAAATTGGCAAATGTTCTAAAGTCTTCAATTCTACCATTGGTACAACTTCCTAAAAATACATAATCAATAGGTTTACCCTCCATTTTTTCTCCGGGTTGGAATCCCATATAATTTAAAGATTTTTTAAATGTAATTTGTCCGGTTTCGTCTAATCCTTCAAGAGTAGGAATAGAACCACTTATAAAGACACCCATTCCCGGATTTGTTCCGTAAGTTACCATTGGTTCAATTTTGCTGGCATCAAATACATATTCTTTATCAAATTCAGCACCTTCGTCTGTTTTCAATGTTCTCCAGTATTCAACAGCCTGTTCCCAGTTTTCTTCTTGTGGAGCAAAATCTTTTCCTTTTATATATTCGAAAGTAGTTTCATCTGGAGCAATAAGGCCGCCTCTTGCACCCATCTCAATACTAAGGTTGCATAAGGTCATTCTCTCTTCCATGGTTAAATTTCGGATAGCTTCTCCTGCATATTCTACGAAATAACCAGTGGCGCCTCCTGTGGTAAGTTGAGCTATCATATATAAAGCCAGGTCTTTGGCAGTAACACCTTGTTCTAATTTACCATTAAATGTTATTCTCATTGTTTTAGGCCTTGACTGTAGTATGCACTGAGTGGCAAGAACCATTTCCACTTCACTGGTACCTATACCGAAAGCTATTGCTCCAAAGGCACCATGAGTTGAAGTGTGGCTGTCTCCACATACAATGGTCATACCTGGCTGAGTGTATCCGTTTTCCGGACCGATTATATGCACCACACCATTTCTTTCATTTCCCAAAGCGTAAAGAGTTAATCCAAATTCTTCAGCATTTTTAGATAATGTATCTAGTTGCTTTCTGGAAACCGGATCTTTAACCGGCTGATCCTGGTTACAGGTAGGGGTGTTGTGATCTGCTGTTAATGTTGTCTGATTAGGTCTGAAAACTTTAAGGCCTCTTTCTCTTAATCCATTGAAGGCTTGCGGGCTTGTAACTTCATGACAAAAATGACGATCTATATACAATTGGGTAGGACCGTCTTTTATTGCGGTTACAGTGTGTGCATCCCAAATTTTATCAAATAACGTTTTCATGTTTTGTTTTTTTATCTGAAAATTTTTATTAGTTTGTTGTAATTATAAGTTGGTTTTACGTTTAAACAGGAATTTTATTAATTGCATCAATAAAGGCTTCAACTGAAGCTGCTATAATGTCTGTATTGGCAGAAAATCCGTAATAATTGGTTTCATTGTATTCAACCTGCATATGTACTTTTCCTAGATCATCGCTTCCTTTGTTAATTGCCTGAATCAGGAATTCATGAATAGTTACTTGTCTTTTAAGAATGTCTCTAACAGCATTAATTGCGGCATCTACCGGTCCGTTTCCAAAGGAAGTGGATGTAAATTTTTCACCGGATATATTTAAGGCTACTACGGCAACCGGCTGAACTCCTTTACCGGAAGTCACTTGTAAATATTCTAATTTTAAACGATTGGTTTTATTTACTTCCTTTCCGGCAAGGATTAATAAATCTTCGTCATTAATATCTTTTTTTCTATCTGCAAGCTCTAGGAATTTTTCGTATAAATCGGTAAGTTCATCAGCATCAACTTTTATATTAAGCAAATTTAAACGGCTTTTTAGGGCATGTCTTCCACTTCTTGCTGTAAGTACTATTGAATTATCATTGATACCTACTTCTTTAGGATCTATGATTTCGTAAGTAGATAAGTTTTTTAAAACTCCATCTTGATGTATTCCTGAGGAATGAGCAAATGCATTTCGTCCAACAATAGCTTTATTGGGTTGTACCGGCATGTTCATAAGACTGGAAACCATTTTACTTAACGGATAAATTTTCTGAGTGTTAATATTGGTTTCAATGTTTAATTCTTTGTGGCTTTTAATTGCCATAACTACTTCTTCAAGTGATGTATTTCCAGCTCTTTCTCCAATACCATTAACTGTAACTTCTACTTGTCTGGCTCCATTCATAACTCCCATAATAGAGTTAGCTGTTGCCATACCTAAATCCTGATGGCAATGGGTAGATAAAATAGCATTTTTCATATCTACGTGCTCTATCAGATATTTTATTTTTTCACCGTATTCTGTAGGTAAGCAATATCCTGTTGTATCTGGTATATTAATGACAGTAGCTCCCGCATTTACCACAGCCTGAACTACTTTTGCCAAGTAAGCATTGTCCGTTCTTCCGGCATCTTCAGCATAAAATTCAACATCTTCAACAAATTTTTTAGCGTAAGCAGTAGCAGCAGCAGCTCTTTTTATAATTTCTTCCTGAGTGGAATTAAATTTATATTTAATATGGAAATCTGAGGTTCCAATTCCGGTATGAATTCTTTTTTTCTTAGCATATTTTAAGGCTTCGGCTGCTGTTTCAATATCTTTTTCAACAGCTCTTGTGAGGGCACAGATGGTTGGCCAGGTTACGGCTTTAGATATTTCAACTACTGAGTTGAAATCTCCGGGGCTGGAAACAGGAAATCCTGCTTCAATAACGTCTACACCCAACTCTTCTAAAGCTTTTGCTATTTCTATTTTCTCAATTGTATTTAATTGACATCCGGGGACTTGTTCACCATCCCTTAATGTTGTGTCGAAAATAAATAATTTCTCCATCTTATGTATTACTTTATTATTTTTTTAGTATAAAAATAAAACCTTTCTCAATTAGGTGAGAAAGGCTTTATCGATATTTTGTATTTACAACATAAAAGCACTACTCACCCTGGGTGCGCCCCAGAATCAGAATAATACTAAGTATGCTAGTAAATGTTGACATTTTTTATTGTTGTAATGATTTTTCCAGTGGCTAAATTATAACATTTTTTTTATATGACCAATTTAAATGGGCTATAATATCATACTTAATATCATTAGGATTTAAAATTATGTTCAAAATATTATTAAAAAAAGATATAATTGATGATTTTATTTATTTGTAATTAACTTGTTTAAACTTTATAGATATATTTTTATGAATTTGATATATATTAAATTTATGTTAAAATAACTTTAGTTAAACTTCATTTTTAATTAAAACTATTTCTTTTTTAACAATATCAGGTATTTCATCTTTATAATGAGTAACGTATATTAGTGCTTTATTTTTATCACAATATGCTTCAATAAGTTTTTTTATTTGTTTTTTATTCTCCATGTCCAAGCCATGTAAAGGCTCATCTAAAATAATTAATGACGGGTTTTTTACGAATACCCTGGCTAGAAGTATCAATCGTTGCTCTCCGGTTGATACATTTAAGAATGATATATTTTTTAAATGTGAAATTCCGAATATTTTCATCCATTCCAGAACGGTTTCGTTTTGTTTTTCATTACATTTTTTATAAAGCCCTATAGTATCAAAAAAACCTGAACCTATAATTTCTTTGCAACTTACATTTTTTTGATAATATAAGTGCATTTCCGGTGATACATAGCCTATATGCTTTTTTATATCCCAAATACTTTCTCCTGTTCCCCTTTTTTTATCAAATAAGGTTATATCATTAGCATAAGCTTGAGGGTTATCTCCAGCTACAAGGCTAAGTAGTGTTGATTTTCCCGAACCGTTTGGACCTAGAAGTGCCCACTTTTCTCCCTTTTTTACTATCCAGTTTAAATTTTTTAAAATAGTACGTGAGCCATATTTAATGGTAACATTTTTAAAAATGATAGCATTAATATATTCGTCGTTTTTGTTTATTGTTATTTGTTCTTTATTTTGAAAAATACTAGATTTAAATAAATTCATCTGAAAAGATTGATCATTGGTAAATTCAGAATAGCTCATTTCAGGTAATATAGTTTTATTTTTTACGGGCAAAATATGAGTAATTACTTCAGGTATGTCATTTATGTCAGAAACTAAGAGAATAATTTGTAAATTTCCTATCGTTGTTAAATTCTCCAACACATTTCTCAGAACTTTTCTGGAATAGCTATCCAACCCTATAAATGGATTATCCATGATAAGGAATTTTGGCTTTGAAGATAGTGATTTGACAATTAAAAATTTACGCAATTCGCCGCTGGAAAGTAAGTTGATCTTTTTCACATTTAAGTCTTCAATTTTAAATGCAGTTACAAGATGTTGTATCCAACTTTGATCTGGTTCTTTACTTAAAATATCCTTAACTGTGGGGATATCTTCTTCTAAACCAGTATTCCATCTTTGCTGATAGTAGCTATTTTTTAAATCAGCAAGGCTATAAATATCGTGAAATGCTACAAATTTTATACATTTTCTAATATGAATGTTGTTACCATATTCATCTTTACAATAAATTTCTCCTGTTTTCAACCCATATTTACTTAAGAGAATGTCAATAAGAAGGTTTTTGCCACTTCCGTTGGAACCGATGATCGCCCAATGTTCATTTGGTTTTATTTTCCAGTTAATCGGATTTGAAAAAATTGCAAATTTTTGAAGTGGAACAATATTTTTTAATTCTAATACAGGATTCATAACATCTAATTATTAAAAATTTAATTTTTATTATTGTGCTGTCAAAACATACAAAAGAACTAACTATATTATAATAAATTTTATGTTCTTAGCATTAATAGATAAACTTTATATATTCAGTTCATGTACATTTTTAATTTGAATATTGATTCATAATCTAATTTATGAATTAAATTTAATATTAGAAATGAGAGACCCCTGAATTTATGATAAATAGTATTGTATTGTCAATAACTTTGCTTTTATCTAAAAAAATGTAACCTGCAATATAGTGTTTAGTTTAATTTAGAAAACCCGAAATCTATTTTGCATTTGCAGCTTAAGTTTATACGTTGGACTTTTATAAGTTAAATTAAGAGTAAATAATAGTTTTAAACTATTTAAAAAGGCTTACAGGTAATTCGACTTATAAGCCTTTTACTAATTAATAATTGACTGTAAAATTTAATGTTAAATAGCGGCCATTTCCTCTTGCATATTCACTATCTCTGGCCATAATCATTGAAGCGCTCGTATAGTATGTTTTATTAAACAAATTCTCAATTCCCATACTAATTTTTGTATTTTTAAATTTATAGTTTGCTGTCAGATTAAAAAGATCAATTGGAAACACTTTTCCTTCACCTTCGTTAAATATTTCATTGCCATTTTTGTCTATAACAGGTGTAAAACGATCTCTTTTAAAAGTATGTATATAAATAACATTTAATGCAAGATTTTTGATAGGATTTAATGTGGTGAAAAAAGTAAGTTTAGGTGCTGATATGCTAAGTCCCGACATGTATTGGTTGTAACTTGAAGAATCATCCGTTTTAAGTTTTCCTTCTAGATATGAATATGTTCCACCTAAAATGATATATCGATTTATTTTTGTATCCATTTGAATTTCCAGACCTTGAATTAACTGTGGGTTTCTGACTACCTTCCAAAAACCGTCATTTCCTGCAACTAAGTCACTACCTAATTTGGAATGTGACCAATAATATGCCGCTTTAAAGTTAATTTTATCAATAATTTTACTTGTGAAACCTACTTCGTAATTGTTAGTTGCTACGGGATCTGTTTCAATTTTGGAAACTACATCGTCTTTTGCATCTCTTAGCACACGGCCTAAATCAAAAATAGCAAATCCTTGAGAGAATGAAATATACGGGTTAAATTCTTTTGCTGCATAGTATTGAATAGAAGTATTAAATGTAGGTTTGTTATAATTTAAATTACCTCCTTGTATAGATGGCCAAACTTGATTTTTTTTATTAGGAATGGTATGATAATCAGGTATTTTTACTAAGATATGATCATATCTGACACCTGTTTTTAAATTAATTTTATTATAAAAATTAGTTACTGTCTGTAAAAAACCGGCAGTATTATATCCCTTCAATTCCGGAACCCAAAGTCTCCCATCCACAAGAGGTTGGCTTGTTTCGTCCAGCAAAAAATCTCCTCCGTATAAAACGGAAGTTTTAATATTTTCATTATAATTAATTGTCGTTATAAAATTTAGTCTGGCACCATATTTATTTGCTTTTATAGTAGCTTGTCCTCCGGTTTCTTCCCATCTTGGCTTACTAGGATTGTTTTCTCTATAATCGAAAATGGTATACAAACTTTGTGTGTAAAAAGAGGCCTCCAAACTCGTATTTTTAAATATATTATTGCTTATCAATTTTATGTAAGCATTATGATTGTATTTTGTTCCTTCATTTATAGCATTTGGATTTTTTTCTCCGACTATTCCTATTCTTGGTGATTGTAGATATTTCCCGCCAGATGCTACTAAATCAGTATCTTGTTCACTTGAAAAAAAATTGTACATAGCTTCTATTCTTAAATTTTGGGTAAATTTATATCCGATTTTAGCTAAAATATTTTTAGACATTACATCGCTTAACCCATATCGTGGAGAAATAAATTCTCCATTTCCATCAATACCTCTGCCGGAAGTTATTATTCCTGCATTTATTAAATAATCAAAGTTTTTTATATTTCCATAAAGTTGTTGATTAAGTTTGTATCCTGATGCGTGATCTGATTGTTTTATTCTCGCATCTGTAATGCCTATAGAAGTTTCGCCATTAAATGCTTTATTTGAACGTGACTTTTTAGTTACAAAGTTTACAATTCCTCCTACAGCACCCGAACCATATAGAGAACTAGCTCCTTCAATAACTTCGATTCGTTCAATCGCGAATGGACTTATGGAACGAATGTCTCTATCTGTATTTCTTAATGGCGTTGACTGAGGAATGCCATCAACCATTACTAGCATAGGTCTGCCACGCATGGTTTGTGATCTATTGCTTGTAGTATTTGAACTTAGTCCTATGGATGGTACCGCCAAGCCCAGAATTACTGACATATCAGGATTTGATAAAGCGAGTTCTTCAATAGTTTCTTTAGAAATAACAATGACTGAACTTGCTGAATTTTTTACAACTTCCGGTATTCTGGTGGCTGATATTATAGTTTCATTTAATTCTAACTCTTTAGTCTCTTGAGTGTAGAAGTGTTGATAGTTAATTAGTAAAATGAGACATGCAAAAAAGAGCTTTATATTCATGATTGATATATTTTGATTGTAAATATAATGTTATTTAGAATTATTATAATTAATTAATTTAAATTTTTAAAATGCCAATCGTTAGAAGTAATTTATTTTAATATTTAAAAATCTAAAATAATTTTGACTAGATTTAATTAATAAATTATTGTAATATAAAGTGTTAAATATATTTTTATGGGAATAGATTTATAATATCATCAAATAAATATAATATCAAAAATTATAGTAAATATTTAATTATTTTGATGAAAATTGCTTTTGCAAAAAGATCTTTTCGATTTTTAACCGTCGATTTAAAAGTATAACGTTTTAAATAACCAAGATTTATGAGATGAGAATAAAGCTCTTAATTCGTTATCTTTGTCTAAATAATTAAAAGATATGAGTTTTTTAGATAAATATAAAGTACTGGTTGAAGATGCAATTGATCAATATAAATTAAAAGATCAGCCAGTTCAATTATATGAGCCAATAAATTACATTTTGGGACTGGGTGGAAAGCAACTTCGCCCTGTATTATTGTTAATGGCTTGTGATTTATTTAATGGAGATTTGAAAAGTGCTCTTAAACCTGCATTGGGAATTGAATATTTTCATAATTTCTCTTTAATGCATGATGATATTATGGATAAGGCACCTTTACGAAGAGGAAAAGAAACCGTTCATAAGAAATACGATGAAAATACAGCAATCTTGTCGGGAGATGCTTTATTGGTAAAATCATTTCAAATGCTGGAAGATTTAAATCCGGATTTATTAAAATCTTGTTTTTTGTTGTTTACGAAAACAGCGCTGGGTGTTTGTGAGGGACAACAATATGATATGAACTTTGAGAGTCAACAAGCTGTATCTTTTGATGAATACATTCATATGATATCAGGTAAAACAGCTGTTTTATGTGCCTGTTCACTTAAAATGGGATCAATAATTGCTAATGCAGATGATGAAAATGCAGACTATATGTATGAGTTTGGGCGATATTTAGGGATTGCTTTTCAATTAATGGATGATTATCTGGATGTGTTTGGTGTTGTAAATAAAGTAGGGAAAAAACATGCTGGGGATATTACAGAAAATAAAAAAACCGTACTTTATTTATTAGCTGTTCAAAATGCAGACGAAAAACAATTGGAAAGACTTACTTATTGGTTTTCCCGTACTGATGATTCCATAGAAAAAATTTCAGAAGTTATAAAAATTTATAAAGAATTAAAAATTGATGATCAGTGCTTGGAATTAGTGCGATTTTATACTAATAAATCATTCGCGTATTTATCTAAAATAAATGTATCTGATGATAAAAAGAAACCCTTCTACCAATTGGTAGACTATTTACTTGTAAGACAAAATTAAAATTTTTGTATGATATTTAGAACAGAATTAGAATACAATCCTCAATCATATGGTTTAGATTATACCAGTAATATTTTTACTATGGGATCTTGTTTTGCAACTGAAATTTCAGAAAAGCTTGCCTTTTATAAATTTAATGTAAAGCATAACCCTTTTGGAGTTTTATTTCATCCTTTAGCAATTGAAAATGCATTAATGAGAATTTATTCCAATGAAGAATACCTAGCCTCTGAAATTTATAAATATGAAGATTTATATTTTAGTTGGGATCATCATTCGTCTTTTAGTAGTCATACGGCTGAAAAAACTCTCAATCTTATAAATAAAAACATACAGGATGCAAATAATTTTCTACAGAATACTGATCTAATTATTATTACCTTAGGAACTGCATTTGTGTATCGGCTAAAACAATATGATCTGGTAGTTGCTAACTGTCACAAGATACCGAATACTCAATTCACTAAATCCCTTTTAGCAGAGCATCAGATAAAGACTTCACTCAAGAATATTGTTGAAATGCTTACTGATATAGGAAAACCGGGAATGAAAATATTATTTACGTTAAGTCCTGTCAGGCATACTAAAGATGGATTAATTGAGAATAATAAAAGTAAGGCTAGATTACTTTGTGCTATGCATTCTGTTGTAGACTCATATGAAAATTGCGATTATTTTCCTTCTTATGAATTTATAATGGATGATCTGAGAGATTATCGTTTTTATAAAGACGATTTGGTTCATCCTAATGAATTTGCCATTCAATATATTTGGGAAAGTTTTCAAAGAGCTCATATCACTTCCGATATATATTCTTTAATGCAGAAAGTTAAAAAAGTTAATTTAGCTCTTCAACACCGACCTCACAACACGTTTACGATAGCATATAAAAAATTTTTGTATAGTATTGTTAAAGATATTCAGGATATTGAACCTAAACTACCTAAAGGAGCATTCAAGGAAGAGTTTGTAGAGTTAAGAAAAAAAATGAATGATTCATATTAATTATAAATTAAAAAGTTAACTTTTATAATTTCTGGTTATTCTGATTCGAAGTGGGAACCATTTTTTTAGACTATCCAATTGATAAGTTTCCAAGTTGCACACTTTTTATGGAAAAAAATTATAGAATACTTTTCCATAGCTTGTAAATAGCCACAATAAATGTTTATTAGAGCAGGTCTGATGGGTGCAAAATCAGAATCTGTCATGTTAAGGGTTATAGCAGGCGGTGGAATACCTTCTTCAGGCGTATTTGTAAAAACTTTATTAAAGTTAGAATAATAATAATTTGATTTCCAATAGATGAATTTTTCTCTAAAATAAATACGTAAAAACCTTTCGCTATGTTGGATCCAATACCCCGAACTTCTGGGTTTGATGATTGATTTTCCTAAACTTATAGTGATATTATTAATTTCTGTATAAGGAATAATGTTAAAAGTTACATCTTTTTGATCAAAATGATCAGATTTGTTTGTCCTGATGTTCTTATGAATTAAAGTAAAATAGGTACCTCCGTTTTTTATGCTATCAAGATCGAATTTTAGATTTTTTTCTTTATCATTAATAATAGATAGCTGGTTTTTGCATAAATTTTTTTTGTCAAACTTTTCTAAGCTTTTTTTCTCCCAACTAAAAGTTGATCTACTGTTTAAAAAAAATTATTAGTTTCGGGATTTTTACATCCCAAAATTATCACAAGTAAACAAATTAAAGGAAATAGTCTCATTGTGAGTAAAAATAATGGTAATAAATGAATTTACAAAAGTATATCAAAGGTTTTACAAATCCTCACCTATACCCCAACAGCGTATAGGTGAGGATTTATCTTACCAAAGATCAGATAATAAAACTCTGCAATCCATTGTTGCATTACTTTTATTAGTTAAAACCATATTTTTAGGTTCAGCACCTTGCACGTCAAAATTAATAGTATATAGTCCGTGAGTAGGAGTAATAGTAAATGAAGATACCATGTAAGCAGACTGCATAGTCTGAGCATTTCCTTCAGAATAAACCCCTCCGGTTTGCTGTATAGATACGTGACTTACATTATTAGCCAATGTTATTAGATATTCATCCGTGAAAGTTTTATAACTGTTAGAAGTTAATGAACCGCTTATATTAACTCTATAAGCTCTATAAGTAAAAAAAGGGAAAGAAAAAGTTCCTGTTGCTGATAGTACAGAGGTAAATCTTGCTCTTCCCATATTACCAGAGTTATCTCTTCCATTATTAACATACATTGCCTGCCACTTACTTCCCTGCCATACATAAAAATTTTTCCCATTAGCATTATCTCCGCTAATACTTGTATTCGTATTATAAACCATCATTCCATCTGTAGCTGTTCCGTCTAATCCCCAGGTAGTTGTTGAAGTAAGGCTCACCCTGGGAATTAATAAACCTTTCGTTGTAGAGGTTAAATCTAGTATCGCACCTGAGTTAGGAGAACGAACTCCTATTCCTACGTTACCGCCAACTGGATTTAATAGAATTGACAGTGAAGTGTTTTTAACAACATCACGTGATTGGAAACCAAATCCATAAGGGGTATTAATATCTGAAAATAAATCCAAAGCGCCGTTAGATGCAGTGAATGTTGCAATACTGGCTGATGCCTGTAGAGTAGGGATCATTTGGTCACCCGTAACATGTAGTCGTGTAGTCGGAGTGGTGTTGTTGATTCCAAGTCTGCCATTATTTAGTATAGTAACTAGATTTGCATTACTGGAATTATTTATAGATAGTGCTTTGGTTGCAGCATCGTTACCTTTGGTTAAAATATCCAAAGTTGCACTTGGAGCTGTTACATTAATACCCACCTGCCCTTTGGAATATTTAGAGAAGCAGAGTAGAGTAATAGTAATAATTAATAATAAAGTTTTTTTCATGATGTTTATTTTAATAATGAGTTGTTCATTTATAGATATAATATATAGATTAATAATTTTTAATTATTGATTAAATATTTTTTATATTATATTTTTAAACTAAATTTAATATGTTTTTTGTGTTAATTTTTAAAGTATCAAATTTAATGCTAATAAGTATATATGAATTAATTTTAATTAATATTTTTGAAAAAAATCTATAATGAGATTAATTGATACACATACCCATTTATATTCAAATGAGTTTTTATACGATAGAGATGAAGTAATTCAGAGGGCTATAAAAGAAGGGGTAGAAAGATTTTACCTCCCCTCAATTAATT
The DNA here is from genome assembly GCF_004023655.1 of Apibacter sp. HY039. Lineage (NCBI taxonomy): Bacteria > Pseudomonadati > Bacteroidota > Flavobacteriia > Flavobacteriales > Weeksellaceae > Apibacter > Apibacter sp. HY039. The sequence continues at coordinate 710,429 of NZ_SAYM01000001.1, forward strand.
CCTCATATTATGATTCTATGCTTTCTTTGAAAAATGATTATCCTGAAAATATTTTTTTAATGATAGGGCTACATCCTTGTGATGTAAAATACGAATCTTATACGGAGGAACTTTTATTTGTTAAAAATAAGCTAAATGAAGGTAAATTTGCTGCTATAGGGGAAATTGGAATTGACTTATATTGGGATAAATCGACATTAGCCATACAACAAGATGCTTTCAGAAAACAAATTTCTCTGGCTAAAAAATATAAGTTACCCATAGTTATACATGTAAGAGATGCATTTGAAGAAATTTTTGAAATTCTGAGAGAAGAAAATTCTCCTGAATTGTATGGTATTTTACATTGTTTTTCGGGTACTTTAGAACAGGCTTTAGAAGCAATTAGCTTAGGATTTAGTTTAGGAATTGGTGGGGTTGTTACCTTTAAGAATGGTAAAATAGATCAATTTTTAAAAGAAATTCCGTTAGATAAGATTGTACTGGAGACAGATTCCCCTTATTTAGCCCCCGTGCCTTTCAGGGGTAAAAGGAATGAGTCATCGTATATAAAGTTGGTAGTTGATAAACTTTCTGATATTTATGAAGTTTTGCCTGATAAAATAGCAGATATAACCACAATGAATGCTTTAAAAATATTTAAGATGTAAATCAGTAAATATTAATTTATAAAAAAATCCGGTGATTTCACCGGATTTTTATTTTTTATAATATCTTACTACTTATGCTTGAGCTTCACTTGTTTGAATTGAAACATAAGAGCGATTATTTTGTTTTTTTCTAAAAACAACTACTCCATCAACAAGAGCAAATAAGGTATGGTCTTTACCTATCCCAACATTATCTCCTGGGTGGTGTACAGTACCTCTTTGTCTTACTAAGATGTTACCTGCTTTGGCTTCTTGACCTCCGAAAATCTTAACTCCTAATCTTTTGGAATGTGATTCTCTACCGTTTTTGGAGCTACCAACCCCCTTCTTGTGTGCCATTCTGTTACTATTTCTTAATTAAAATTTTGTTATTCTTCAGTTTTTTCTTCTTCAGTTTTAGCTGCAGCTTTTTTTGATGCTTTTTTAGGAGTGCTGCCTCCAATAGAAATGATTTGAATTTGAGTGAATTGTTGTCTGTGACCATTTTTCACTTTATATCCTTTTCTTCTTTTCTTTTTGAAAACAATAACTTTGTCTCCTTTAACATGGTCTAAAACTTTAGCGACTACTGTCACTCCTTCTATAACCGGGGCGCCTACTGTTATGGAACCATTATCTGTAAGTAAAACTTTATCAAAAGTTACTTCATCATTAGCATTTGCTTGTAAACGGTTCACGAACAACTTTTGGTCTTGCTCAACTTTGTATTGAAGCCCTGCTATCTCTACAATTGCGTACATAAAATATTCGTTTTTTTATTTTTTACAGGTTGCAAATATAAGGTTTTTTTTTAAATATCAATAATAAAATGACTTGAAGCTATTAGATTTTTAGTTTAGTCCAATATAGCGATATCTTAGATAACAATTACTAATTTTGTAAATAGATACAAGTTTTATATGAATAAAAAATCTTTAAAAGTTTTGTATATGGGGACTCCAGATTTTGCTGTAGCTCCCTTAGATGAAATTTTCAAATCCAATCATCAGATTGTGGGAGTAGTGACTGTTCCGGATAAACCAGCAGGCAGAGGTCGTAAATTGATGGAATCTGCAGTGAAAAAGTACGCTGTGGAGAATGAGCTGCTTGTTTTGCAGCCTTCTAAAATGAAAGATCCGGACTTTTTAAAGGTAATTAAGGATTTAAATCCTGATGTAATTGTGGTTGTAGCATTCCGTTTGCTTCCAGAAGAAATATGGTCCCTGCCTCAATTAGGTACTTTTAATCTGCATGCTTCTTTACTTCCTCAATATAGAGGAGCTGCACCCATTAATTTTGCTATAATAAATGGAGATAAAGAGTCAGGAGTTACCACTTTTTTTATAGATAATAAGATTGATACTGGTGAAATTTTACTACAATCGTCATTACCAATTTTAGATAGTGATGATGCCGGTACTTTGCATGATAAGCTCATGGAGTTAGGGAGGGGGGTAGTACTTGAAACATTGAACGGTCTTGCAGCAGGAACATTAGAGCCTAAAAAACAAGTTTTGCTGGAAAATGTTGAATATAAATATGCTCCGAAAATATTTAAAGATGATTGCGAAATTGACTGGAATAAGTCCCTGATACAAATTAATAATTTAATTAAAGGCCTGAGTCCCTATCCGGTTGCATTCACCCATTGGGTAAGCAATGATTCAAGTAAGATTTTGAAAATATATAAAGGACTTTATACTGTAGAAAAACATGCGTTACCTGTTGGGAGTGTGGTTGTTGAAGGAAAGGCTTTGAAAATTGCTGCATCCGATGGATTTTATTTTCCTCTATTGGTTCAGCTTGAAGGAAAAAAAGTACTGTCTGTCTCTGATTTTATTAATGGATTAACGCAAAAAAATAATATTAAAGTCAGATAAATATGAACTTTAAAAATGTTAAGTTAGTTGTGAGTGATATGGATGGTACCTTGCTTCACTCTGATTATAGTATAAATCCGGAATTTTTTAATATTTATGAAAAATTAAAATCGTTAGGTATTAGTTTTTCTGTAGCTAGTGGGAGGCAATATTATAGTTTATTGAAAATATTTGATTCAATTAAAAATGATATCTATTTTATTGCTGAAAATGGTGGAAACTTAGTTTATTGTGGAAAGACATTGATTACTAGAGAAATAAACCAAGATCTAATTGGTGAAGTTATTAAATTATGTGTTCCCATTCCAGGTGCTGAGGTTTTATTATGTGGAACCAAATCTGCTTATGCAAGTAAATCAGCTCCAGAGTTTGCAGAACATATTAAACAATATTATCCCAAAAACAAGGTACTTTCTTCTTTATCTGAACCTTTAGAAGATGAAATTGTGAAAATAGCTATTTATAATAGAGAAGGAGTTGAGAATAGTGTATATCCTATAGTATCATACTTAAATAAGGAATACAATGTCAAAATTTCCGGAAAACATTGGGTTGATATTTCTTTAAAAAACTCCAATAAAGGAGAAGCTCTTAAAGAGGTACAGAAAAGATTGAACATTTCAAAAGAGGGAACTATGGTTTTTGGGGATTATCTTAATGATGAAGAAATGATGCATGAAGCATTTTATAGTTTTGCTATGGAGAATGCCCATCCTGATTTGAAAAAATCAGCAAATTTTGAAACGGTATCAAATGATCAAGATGGAGTTTTAAAAATTTTGAAAGAAGTTATCAGGCAAAATAGCAGTATGTGAAATTTATCTTTAAAATGTTAAATTAGAAGCAATTTTACTAAAATTGACTGATCTAAAATAAAAAAAAGCTCATAAATTTTATGAGCTTTTTTATTCTATTTTTGTTTAAGAAGGACAGGTGAAAACGTTCGCTGTACACTTCTGAGTGTCAGGATTAAATTTTGAAATAGTTGGGCATTCATAGATGTAGCTTGAAAATAATTGTCTCGATCCATCTCTTTTATATACACAATAAGCATATTTTTTACAGCCAGTTCCTGGAATAACTAAACGCATGTTTCTTACAGCGAATTTTGGGCAAATATCACTTTGAGGAGCATCGGAGATAGCATCGCCAGAGTCCGAAAGTTTGTTTTCATCAGCTAAAGCCGTTGAGCTTTTCAATTTATGTAATGAGGCCACAAGTCCTTCATTATCATAAGGATTTTTTGGATGTAGATCATTGTTGGCAGCTGATTGTGAATAATAGAATGAACATGTCATTACTAAAATCAAAGTTACTAATTGTTTCATATTTTTTGTTTTTTAAAAAATTAATTGGATAAAATTAGTATTTTTTTATTTATAAAATAATAATTTTATAAATTATTTTAAAATGTTATAAAATAATTTTAATGTATATTAATTGAGCTTATCAATAATTCATTTGTAATATAGTTTAATATATGAAACACAATGATGTAGTGAGCTAAATTAATTTTTCACAAATAGCATATGGGGGAATCTATTGGATTTAAATTTTAAATAAAAAGGTTAATCATGCTAGAAGAGGTTTCGGGAGTTATAGAATATTAAAATTCATATATATTGTTTTTTTACTATATAATTGTATAGTTGATTAAATGAAGTAAGTAATAAAAAAAGAGCTCAAAATATTTGAGCTCTCTTAAGGGTATTTAATTAATTGTATATATGATTTCAATTAATAAGGACATCTTGCAATGGTAGCAGAGCATAATCGACTTCCTACATTAAATTTAGAAGTTGTAGGGCAAGTGTATGTATAAGACGAAAACAAAGCGCTGCCACTATATACACATTTAATATACTGTGTACAGTTAGTTCCTGGTTTTAGCCAGTTTCCTGCGCTCTTACATGTAAAATTAGTATTTACTCCATTTGCGCTTGTAGAAGCAGATTGAGTGTCATCACAGGAGCCATAAGCGGTAACGGTAATGGTGGTTCTTCCTTCAGTAGTAGGAGAGTAGTTATAAGTAGAACTTACACCACTTTGAACAATTTGACTACCTACTTTCCAATCGTATCTCACAGCATTGGTTACACCACTTGCAGTAAATTTCTGGGTTGTTCCAGGATTTACCTGAGCCGTAGTCGGGGATATTTTTAAAGTTCCAGACAGTTTTTGACAAGCTACTGTGGGGGTGGAAGTAACGGAATTACTTACAGACGAACTATTACATCCGATAGCTTTTACCATTATGGTAACACTTGACGTATTCTGAGGAGTATAAGTAAATGTAGTACCATTCTGACCAGATTGAAGTGAATTATTGACATACCATTGATAGGTTTCAGCATTGCTAACTCCAGAAACAGTAAATACGGATTGTTCACTTACAACTAAAGGTGTATAGCTGATAGATGGTGTTCCGGCAACTGGTATACATGCCGTTTGAGGGGTAGCTGTAACTGTTCCCGTTGTGGTAGTTGTTTCGTCACATCCTATTCCGGTTACAGTTATAGTTACAGGATTTGTATCTGAAGGAGTAAATTTAAAAGTTTGACTGGTTTCATCTTGGACATGATCATTAACAGCCCATTGATAACTTAAAATGTTTGTTCCCCCGTTTGCTGTAAATGTTGTGGTTTCACTAACGATTAAGTTGGGATTAGCCGGACTTATAGAAAGTGTACCGGAAGCTGTGTTTTGACAGGCCTCTACATCATTTGGGATTTCATCTATTTGAGCAGATTGAAAGGTTCCATCGCAACTGTATGCTTTGACTTTTACAATAACCTGATCAGTGTTTACAGGTGTATAGGTAAAGGTAGCGTATATTTCACCTTCTTGTACTACATCGTCAATTAACCACTCATATCTAGACACATTCTCAACATTATAAGCGCTATATTCTTTGGCTACACCAACAAAAATATCCGTAGCATAATCACGGCTGATGCCCAATGTACCGGTCATAGGTATACAATCTACATCTCCGCATTTTTCAATCCATTCTGTCTTTACCCAGAAATTTATACATTTAGTATCAACATTATAGATCATTAAACCGTTTTTTTTACTACTGGAGCTAAGAGAGTCCAGTTTTCTTATTTGCAGTGTTGTTAATTGAGGTAGTCTTAACCCTTTATTTGATGCTATTTCCAGAGACGAGTAAGCAGAAGGTTGATTGGTTCCAATGCCTACTGAGCCAGAGTTTGTAATAACTACATCATCTTTCTGTTCGTCTTGTGAAGGAGTTCCCGTTTGGGAATTGTTTCCTGAACCGTCAATATGAAAGACCGTTTTAGGATTATTTGTATTAACACCTGTCTGTGAATAGCTGAAACAGGTGTATAAAGCCAAAAATAATATAATTAATTGTTTCATTTTAAAGTTTTATTTAAGGTTTAATAAAATATCGGACTATTTATATAAATATATGTTTTATTAATCTAAACCTTTTTTATAGAGAATATTTTGTTTTAATAGCAAGAGGAATGTTAATTACCGCATATTTTTTTCCATTCTGTATCTACCCAGAAGTTAATACAATTAGTTTCAGTATTAAATACAGTCAATCCGTTTTTATTTTCATCTGCATCCGTAGCAGAATCCAATTCTGATATTTGAGAATTAGTTAACTGAGGTAGTCTAAGTCCTTTATCAGATGCGATTTCTAAAGAAGAATAAGCAGCTGGATCAATGGTTCCGATTCCAATACTTCCAGAACTGGTAATCACGACATCGTTTTTTTGAGCACTTTCTGAGATAGTACCCGATGTAGGATTATCTCCGGCTCCGTCAATATGTAATAAAGCCTTTGGATTGCTTGTATTAATACCAACTTGGGAAAAACAACAATAAGATGACAATGTAGTTGTTAGTAATAGTAAAAAAAGTTTCATAAATGTGTATAGTTATAGTTAATGATTGAAAGGTTAATAAAAATTAAATTGATATTAGTTAATAATTGTATTTTACATATAACTAATTATAAAATTCATATTGCAGCGAATAATAAATAGTTTAGTTTTTATTATATATAAGAAAGTAGTAGTTTGAAATAAATTGTAATTAAGGATACCATTTTTACGATAATAAAATTTAGCATTTTCTTAACTGGATGCAAATGTAGTATCTTGTAATGTGTATATCCTAAATAAAAATAAGTGTATTTCGTGAAATCCGCTATAATTTTGTGTAATAAAAAAGTAAATCCTCATGTCTATGTAAAAAAAAAGTGTTATAAAAAATTCGTTATTTGAATAAATTATAAAATTACTTTTTTTGAAAAAATAAATAATATGAGATTAAATTAAATTTATTTTTAATACAATGATGTTTAAAATGTTTAAATTATTCTTTATTGAAATTATTCTAGACTTTGTAAATGTTCTTTAAGCTAAAACTATTGAATATTCGCTTTTTTTTAATGTAAATTAATAAATTAATTCGATTTTGTATTGATTTTACTTGTTATGACTCATGAGTATTATATAAATATCATAAATTATGACTTATATCTGTAGTGAAAAATATGATTTTAATATTAACTAAGCTTTTTAATATTAATTTTTTAATAAAATGATTTTTTAAGGTATAGGGATATAGCAAAAAACAAAAAAATACTTGTAAAAGTATTTTTCAATCAAATAAAGAAAAAGTGAGTATCAATAAATTTGATTAATTAATAGCTTCATTAAGTAATTCAGCTAAATCTTTGACAAAAACCTGTAAACTTTTTTCTTTAACTTTAATACCATCAGTGAGCATGGTGTTGCAGAATGGACAACCAGTGGCTATAATGTTCGGAGATTTATCAAGAGCTTCCTCCGTTCTTTCTATGTTAATATCCTTTATGCCCTTTTCTGGTTCTTTAAACATTTGTGCACCTCCTGCACCACAGCAAAGGCCATTTTGACGACAGCGTTTCATTTCAATTAAATCGGCTTCAAGTGCAGATAATACTTGTCGTGGAGCTTCGTATTGATCATTGGCTCTTCCAAGATAACAAGGATCATGAAAAACTATTTTTTTTCCTTTAAAATTTCCCCCTTCTACTTTTAAGCGACCTTCGTATAATAAATTTTGAAGAAATTGAGCGTGATGAAGAACTTCATACTCCCCTCCAAGTTGAGGATATTCATTTTTTAGCGTATTGAAACAATGAGGACAGGCGGTAACTATTTTTTTAATTTCATATGAATTTAAAACCTCTATATTCATTATAGCTTGCATTTGAAATAGAAATTCATTTCCTGCTCTCTTCGCCGGATCTCCTGTACACCCCTCTTCCTGGCCTAAAATAGCAAAATCTATTCTCGCTTTTTGTAAAAGAGAGGCAAAAGCTTTAGTAATTTTTTTAGCTCTTTCATCAAAACTTCCTGAGCAGCCTACCCAAAATAAAACTTCCGGAGATTTTCCTTCAGCAGCATATTCTGCCATTGTTTTTATCGGTTGAATATTAGATTCCATAATTAAAATCAGATGTTAGGTTTTATGTTTACTCTTTTGAAAGTCTATTCATGAATCCAGTTTGCACGATCACTCTGACTAAATTGCCAAGGAGCGCTGTTGTTTTCCATGTTTGCCATCATCATATTCAATTCCTGAGGAGCTGCAGATTGTTCCATTACCAGATAGCGGCGTAAATCTATAATTATTGATAAAGGATCAATCAGAACAGGACATGATTCAACACAGGCATTACAGGTAGTACAAGCCCAGAGTTCTTCAGATGTAATGTAATCACCCAATAATTGCTTCCCGTCCTCGATAAAAATACCGTTTTTATTAATATTTTTGCCAATATCTTCAATGCGATCTCTAACACTCATCATAATCTTTCTTGGAGAAAGTTTTTTTCCTGTTAAATTAGCAGGACAATTAGAGGTACATCTACCGCATTCAGTGCAAGTATAAGCATTTAGTAATTGAATCCAAGACAAATCAGTAGCATCACTAGCTCCAAATTTTTCAGGAATAGTACCCTCAGGCGTGGCTGCATATGGATCTATGTTCGGATCCATCATAGATCTTACTTCTTTAGTTATTGCCTCTAAAGAATTTAGCTGGCCTTTTTTATTTAGGTTTGAAAAGTAAGTATTAGGAAAAGCAAATAATATATGCAGGTGCTTAGAAAAGTAAAGATAATTCATGAAAAATAATATTCCAAGATAATGAAACCACCAGGACGACTTTTCAATAATTATAAGAGAATGCACAGATAAACCGGAAAAAGCGTTGCCCAAAATTAGATGACTTATTGGAAAATAACCCAAGGTCTCTCTATGAGCCAGAAGTTGTAAGTTAATGTCAGCAGAGTTCATAGACAATAATGCAAACATCATAACAAATTCTATGATTAATATTAAATTTCCGTCTATTTTGGGCCATCCTAAAAGATCTCTGGAATTCAGTCTGGGTACTTTAGTTATATTTCTTCTGATAAAAAAAACTGAAACAGAAATCATTACTAAAATGGCTAAAAAGTCAAGAGTAGCAGTTACAAAATTATACAGGTGAGTAGGTATAATATGCCCCAGATATCTATGAGTTCCAAAAATACCATCGATAAAAATTTCAATCAGCTCTATATTAACGATCAAAAATCCTAAATAGACAATTATGTGAAAAAAACCTGCCACAGGCTTAGCCATCATTTTACCCTGCCCAATAGCAATACGAGCCATTAATTTCAATCTTACAGAAGGTTGATCGGAACGATTAGATTTTTTCCCCAGAAGTATATTTCGTCGTATTCTTAAAAGATTGCGTACAAAAAGTCCAATTCCACCAATAGCAAAAGCTAAGAATAATATACTTCGTAGATATTCCATGACATAATGGTTTTTATGGTTTTAAATTCCTATTCGTTCGGTAATTCAGATTTTTCGATAGTTTGTTTTTTGTCTTTATCCTTTCCTCCTCCAAAAACAGAAAAATGTACATATCTTTTTGGATTGGTTTTAAAATCATCTAATAGTACACTTAGATTTTTGGAAGCATCATTCAAATTGTTGTATAATCCGTTGTCATTCATTAATTTACCTAGACTACCATTCCCTGAATTTATTTTCCCGGTGATTTGGTTAAGGTCATTTAATGTGCTTTCAAGTTTTTTTAAGGTCTGTTCAAAATCAGTTTGATTTAATTTATCTGCTACAGAACCGTATTTTTCAACGGTTGAGTTTGTAGTAACCAACATTTTATTGGCATTATCTAAAGCAGTAGTTAATTTAACGGAATTTCCAGAAATAAGGGCATTGGCATTTTTACCTAAAGAGTTAAATTCTGAAATAGCCTGATTTAAGTTGCTCAATGCTGTCTCTATATGATTTCTGTTTTTTTCATTAAGTAATTTATTGGTAGCCGCTAAAGTAGAGTCTAATCTCATTAATACATTATTGGCATTATTACTCAAAGGTTTTAATTCAGACCCGGCTAAATCCATGATTCCAGGAAGAATCATACCTTTTAAAGTATCACCGGATTTAGCTATTTCTGCATTATCTTCTGCCAGTAGTAAATTTATTTCAGCTCCGTTCATTAAGCTGGTAACAATCTGGGCAACCGAATTTTTTGAAAATTTGAACTCTTTTTGTACACGTAATTCAACAAGGAAGGAAACATTATTATTTTTGGTAGGAATTGGCGTTATAGATTCTACCATACCCACTTTAAGACCATTAATGGATACGTTTTTAGATTTTGACAATCCTTCAACTTTATTAAATTTTACGTAATAAGAGTCTTGACTGGAAAATACATCTCTCCCTTTTAAAAATTGAAATAACCACCAAAAACTTAATAAAGATATGATTACAATGATTCCTGCTTTAAATTCCTTTCTAATTTTCACTTTTGAACAACTTTTTTGGCAAATATAAAAATAAATAAAAAATATCAGAGGCTTTATTTTGCTTTTTATAAATTATTAAATGTTGCAGAATTACTAATTTACAGGATTTTATAATTTAAATCATCAAAAAAAAGGTAAAAGTTATTAGTTTGAGAAAATATTCTTTCATAATCCTTTATAAAAAAAAATAAGGCACCAAATATTTGATAATAAATATGATAAATATGAGGAGTTAAAAAAAAAGAATATTTCAGTAAAAAAAATTTGCAAGAACAGAAAAACTGCTCTATATTTGCAATCCAATTACGAGGAGAACGAAAGTTTGAAACGCGAAAATAGCTCAGCTGGTAGAGCACGACCTTGCCAAGGTCGGGGTCGCGGGTTCGAGTCCCGTTTTTCGCTCAAAGTAGATATTTAAAATACAATAATACTGAGGCCCCGGTGGTGGAATTGGTAGACACGCAGGACTTAAAATCCTGTGGCCATTAGGCTGTACGGGTTCAAGTCCCGTCTGGGGTACTAAAAAACCTTCAAAATTTAAAAATTTTGAAGGTTTTTTTATAAGTAGAATATAAAATTGTAAATAAAAATGTTAAATATATATAAAATCCAACAGTGTAAATAGCTAGTTGGATTTTTTTATAAATAAAACAGTCTGCTGTATCTGTATATCACCTTAAAATAGAGATAGATTAGTACCTATACAATTACTCAGATACTATCTCTTTTGAAAAATAAGTTATCCCATCACAAAATAAAGGGGTTATTACATTTCCATAGGTGTATATTAATCTGTATTTTTCCTCTTTTTCTACCAAAGCCAAACCATTTGATAAATAACTTATCTCATCATAGATACAAGGGGTTATTGCTTTTCCGGTATTATCTATCAATCCATAGTTGGAATTTTTTTTTACTAAAAATTTACCTTTAGGATTTTCTTGAGCAATTCCGAAAATGAATAGGCTAAAAAATAATAATGTAAAAAAAACGATTTATTTAATTAAAATTATGGTGTTTAAAATATACTTTTATATTAAGTTTAAAATAAAAATATTAATTTATAGCCATAGGCTTTACAATAAAACTCCTTGCAATATAAAGGATGCAATAGAGAAATAGATAATTAATCCGGTAACATCTACCATAGTAGCAACAAAAGGTGCAGATGAGGTAGCAGGGTCGAGTTTAAATAACCTCAGTATAAACGGTATCATTGCACCGGATAATGTGCCCCATAAAACAATGCCAATTAAAGAGATAGCTACGGTTAAGCCTACTAAAGTCCAGTGTGGACCATAATCATAAAAATGTAGATTTTGCCATATGAGAATTCGTACAAAGCCTATAATACCAAGAGTGAGGCCTAAAAGAAGTCCTGAGAAAATTTCTTTTCTCATAACATACCACCAGTCTCTTAGGTTGATTTCTTTCAATGCCATAGCTCGAATGATTAAAGTGGCAGCCTGAGAACCAGAGTTTCCTCCACTGGAAATAATTAAAGGTACAAATAAGGCTAAAACGACAGCTTTTTCTATTTCTTCTTCAAAATGTACCATAGCACTGGCTGTAAGCATTTCTCCTAAAAATAAAATAATTAGCCATCCGGCACGTTTTTTAAATAAAGTTACCAGAGGAGTATCCCGATAAGGAATATCTAGGGCTTCAAGTCCCCCGAATTTTTGAATATCCTCAGTATCTCTTTCCTTAACAATATCCAGTATATCATCAACCGTAACAATGCCTACCAGTATTCCGGTTTCGGATACCACTGGCAAAGCTGTGCGGTCGTAGTCTTCAAAAACATGAATAGCTTCTTCCTGATTCATCATGCTTTGCAAGGCTATAAAATTATCATCTCCCAGTTCTTCCAGTTTAGTATCATCATCAGCTAAAAGTAATTTACCTATCTTGATATCATCCAAAAGTTTGTCATTTTGATCAACAATATAAATAAAGTTTAATGTTTCAGCTTTTCTACCAAATTTTTTAATATGTTCAAGAGTGTGTTTAACTGTCCAGTATTTTTTAGCCTGAATATAGTTAGGGGTCATTAATCTTCCGACACTGTCTTCAGGATATCCCAGCAGTTGTAGCGCAATTTTTCTTTCATTTTCATCTAAAAGATTAATTGTATTTTTTATAAGATCATCCGGAAGATCTACGAAAAAATCTGTACGGTCATCAGGAGCCATTTCATTTAAAAGATCAGCAATATCTTTTTTACCTAATCCATGAAGTAATTCCTGTTGAATTTTAGGGTCCAGATAAGTGAAAACCTCAGTTTTCTGTGTTCTGGGCAATAAAAAGAAATTTAAGATACGATCTTTATCATTTAATTCTTCTAATTGTTCCGCAATGTCATTTGGGTGAAGATCTTCTACAGGAGTGCCTTCAAAGATGTTTTTTTCCATAGACTAACTATTTTAGATTTATTTTCGGAAGAGTTGTGCAAATATAATCCTATTTAACAACTGTACAGCATAACTGAGGGAATTAAACAAAAAATTAACTGCCTCTGTAGGTAGAATAACCGTAAGGACTTAAAGTAATAGGGACATGATAATGTTTATTATCTTTTATTTCAAATACAATTTGAATATATGGATAAAACGTCTCTGTATTTTTACTTTTAAAGTATGATTCCGTGTAAAAAGTTAAACGGTATAGGCCGGGATTTCCATTTTCACTAAGTAAAGGAAGAAATGAGTTAATTCTCCCGTTCGCTTCAGTATAAAGCTTATTAATGAATACCCATTCTCCATCAGGTGTAAGTCTGTCCAGATTTACCAAAACATTTGAGGCGGGAGTTCCGGAGGTAATATCAAGAATATGTGTACTTAACTGAAACTTTTGTTCTTGTGAATAAATTGATAAGTATGTAAATACACATAAAATTAATAGAAAAAGTTTTTTTTTCATAATTCAATTTTTTTAAATTAGTAATGATAGACAAGAACTTATGTTAGTCAGTTAAATGAATAATTTTTATAACAGTAATTATGTTAAACTTCAAAATCTAAATTTTCAGAATCATCAAGTTCCAGCGCCTTAATGCTTTGTATAGCATTACCCGCTATACCTTTAATAGAACCATACATGGAGATGGTATTTTCAATAACTTTATCTATTTGTTTTTCTCTTTGAGACCAGCTTTTCATCATCATTCTTTTTTCTTTGACCAAGTCGTCTTGCATCTGGCTGAACCCTTCCACAATACCTTCTACCCGAAGTTTAAATTCATTTCCTGTAAGGAAATCATACAGCATTTCCATTTTGTCACCTTTATTTTCCTGTGATTTTAAGATGCTGCTGAATTGTATTATTGAATGTCTTAATACAGCACTAAGTCCTTTAAATTCTTCATAGGTGCAAATCCATATTCCCTCTTTCATCCCCATTCGCTCCATACCCTGGGGCATAACCTCAGTAACCAGTACACCTATATTAGCTTTCTTATCACGTATATCGTTTTTGAACTTCTCAATCCAAGTAGGTTGAAAGTCTTTAGTCCTTTTGCTTTCATAATAGATCGAACCACAATTTTGAATTTCTCGGGTATTTACAATCTGAATACAATCAGCTCCTCTAACACCTTTTTTTATCTCTCCAATGCTGTCTAAAGGAAAATTTTGCATTAACCATTCCTCTATTGCTAGTTCCTGAACTTCACCCTGTAATTGCATAGAACCTAATTCCTGCTTACGTTTCATTTCTTCCGTAAGTTTTTTTTGATCCTCAAGCTGTTTCAAAAGATCTTTAATTTTTAGCTCATTCTTTTCATCTTCCTGCCTTCTTATTTTTTCCCTTTCCAGAGAAAGAAGTTCATTCATTTTTTTCTGAGATTCAGCCTCAATAGAAGCCCGCAATTCTTCTTTTTCCCTGTTAAGCTTATATATCTCCGCCTGCATTTTATTAAGTTCCTGTATTTTTTCAGATTTTTCTGCAAGTTCTTTTTCGTACAAGGAGATACGCTCTTTATTTTCGTCTTCTATTTTCTTCTTTAGTAAAGATTCAATTTCTAAGGTCTTTTCCTTTGTTATTTTATTAAGCCTTTCCTGAAATAATTCATTCTCCTTCTTTTTTTTAGCCTCAAAATCTTCCTTTTCTTTTTCCAATAAAAGGTTTTTATCCTGTAGCTCTTTTTGAGAAACCATGAATTTTTCCTTATATTCTTTGCGGATAGTATCTTCCAATTGATGTTTCAGGATATCATTTACATCTATTTCAGTACCACAATTGGGGCATTTTATTTGAGTTTGCTGATTCATAAAGTTATAATCAATGATTAAACATAGAGAAATCAAATATACAAAATATGTAAATGGTTTGTTTTTTTAAACCTTCATAGTTTATACGCTAGGCATTTTCAAATATAGAATAAAGTAACAGGTTTTTATTAGTAACACGACATACGCATTGTGTATAGACTATTGTTCGAGTTCAATAATTAAATTTGTTTTTTCAGGAGATATTAAATATTCCTGAGCGTCATACTCAATAGAAACACTTTTTCTATCTGCAGAAATTATAGCTTCTGGATGATTTACATGTTTTATTTTTTTCGGGAATTTATATAACACCTGATACTTGCCTCCCGTAAACATTTGTGTTAAATTTTGTGCTAAAGAATCAGTCTTCATAGCATTTGAAACATACGAAGTTTTTACGAGACGTGAGGTATTCCAATCATAAGTGCTTTTAGCCATAAACTCTGTATTTTCCCCCGGAGTATTTTTAGCAGAGTTTAATGTTTGCAGACCTTCTAAAGCCTCATTAAGAGTTTTGCTATTAGTGAACATACCGTGTAATCTGATGAAAAATTCTTGCTTGTCTTCATCTTGATGCATAGTTATAGATAAAGGTTTCAGAGCAGCTATTTTTTTTTGTTCCTTTAAAGGAAGTTTAGATATGCTGTCTTTTTGCATTTCAAGAAGGTCTGAAAAAGAAATAGTAGAATCTTTTGTCATACCTTTAAAAGCAGACGATGAGGAAGTAGGAGCCATTTGCATGAAATTACTGCCATCAATGGTATATGAATATTTAATACGACCATCCGGATGAAAAGTAATTTCTTCTGCAATGGAGCAACTTATAACTATCAAGGATAAAAAAGAAAATAGAAGTGAAAGAATGAATATTTTCATGATATTAGGATTGTTTAAGGTTACTTAAAAATGTCTCTTTTTTCATTTATCCATTGAATTAATCCGGGCTGTAAATTATAAATGATTGTAAAACCAGCCTCCTCAAGGATTTTTGCGGCCTCTAAGCTTCTTACCCCATCCTCACTGTAAACAGCTACCGGATGATTTTTATCTAAAGAATGAATTTGCAGTTTGAAATTTGATGAATTTATATCCATATTTACCGCATCATAAATATGTCCCTGTTTAAACTCATCCAGCGAACGTACATCAACAATTTGAGTAAGTTTAATTCCTACTTCCCATGAAAAATCTGCTGTATTTAAATTCCGAATCGCTGAAATAGCTTCTGTATCTAAAAACTCTTCCTCATTTTCTAAAGGTTTTGATTCAAATACCTCAACTGTTTTAGGTGCTTCAGTAGTTTTTTCTTCCGAAATTGCAAATTCAGGAGTGCCAATTTCCTCATTTTCATCAGAAGAAGTATTTTCAGTAGAAGTAACATCCTTTGTCATTTCTTCTGTGACAGTTTCAATTGATGTGGATTTTTCTTCGGAGATATCAACATTTTCCGGTAAAGGATTTGTCTGTATATTAGTTATGGATTCCGTTTTTGGGGTAGCCATAACCTTATTTCTTTTTCTTGTTAATTTAAATAATTGATCTTCTATAACCTTTTTGTCTAAAATATCATTTTCTAAATTCTTTTTATTTAAATTGTAGTTGCTTAATGCCAGTTTGCTTTTAGGGTTTTTGTCTAAAATAGCTTTAGCTCTAATATATTTTTCATTGTTAATAGTCAGGTTAGCCATCTTTTTTGATAAAATCTTTTTATAAGCAATAATTTTTAAAGAGTCTTCAGAAAGTGAGGAAGCAGAAGATAATTGAGTATTTTCATATGTTTTATTGGATAGGTCAGTCTTTTTTACTGGTTTATTTCCTTTGCGGGAAGCTTCGGATGAATAGACTTTTTTATTCTCTTTTTGTTTAGGTTCTTTTAACTTACTAACGCTATCACTGTTTATTCGGTTTGTTTTTTTTGTAATATGAGAATCAGTACGACTGGGTTTTTCTATAAAACGATTATCAGTTAATTCTGATTTTTTTTTAGTTTTTTCAGAATAAGTCAGAGGGGATTTTTTATTTTTTTGTGAAGAAACTGCCTTTTCTTTTTTTGGCTGCAATTTTTTTACATCAGAGCTTTGCTTCTTTTGACCGTCTTTATCGGAAGTAGGTTTTTTGGACTCTGAATTTGCCGGTGAATTAACCGTATATCTGGGTATATCTGTAGTTAACCTGCCAATTTCAGGAGGTGTGTCGTATACAGTATTATTTGTATGTCCTAAATTACCACTTTTACATGAAAGCAATAAAAAAAGAAGACTAAACAAGATGAAAAATAAATTCTTCATTAAAGGGGATGTTTTTAAAAGTCAAAAATAACTATTTTTGTAAGGATATGAAAAGATTTATTTACTCGATACTTAGCGGATTGCTTTTTGCCTTTTCGTGGCCAACGTACGGATTCCCCTTTTTACTCTTTTTGGCATTTGTTCCGTTATTGCTTTTAGAGCATGAAATAGTGGTAAAAAAAGAAAAACGTTCTTACGGAAAAGTATTTGGATATTCCTATATATCTTTTTTTATCTGGAACTATGGAGCAACTCAATGGCTACACTATTCTCAAAATCCTGATGGTAGTCTTTCCTGGATGGCTTTTCTGTTTCCGGTTTTTATTAATAGTCTTCTCATGTCGTTGGTTTTTATTTTGTTTCATTTTGTTAAAAAACGAGCCGGAACATGGTATGGGATTTTCTTTTTCCCTATTATCTGGGTTTGTTTCGAAAAATTTCATCTTAGCTGGGAAATGTCCTGGCCTTGGCTTAATTTGGGTAATGCATTTGCAGAGTATCCGCAAATTATTCAATGGTACGAAGTAACCGGAACATTTGGAGGAACCCTCTGGATTATAATTATAAATTTAATTATATTTTATCATATTAGAGCCTTTCAGGTAACTCGTGAAAAAATTTATATCTGGAAACCCGTTTATTATTCAATCCTGGTTATCGGTGTTCCTGTGGCCCTGTCTTTGGTAATGTATAGAACGTATCAGGAAAAATCGGAGCAATCATTGGAGGTTGTTTTAGCTCAGCCGGATTTAGATCCATATACAGAAAAATACACCCAGAGCGGAGAAACAGTTCTTAGCGGTATATTATCATCTGTAGATAGTACTATAACAAATAAAACAAAATTTATTGTAGCTCCGGAAACCGCTTTCCCCGGGAGAGGATTTGTTTATGTTAATAATTTTCAAAATGATCCTTACATAGATAGTATCAGAAGGTGGATGAAAATGAAGCATCCCCAGATCAGTTTTGTATCCGGAGTTTCATTAGCCGAAGCTTATTCCGGTCAGGAAACCCCAACCGCACGATATACAGGAGACAGAAATGTCTGGGTAGATCTTTATAATTCAGCTATACAGTTAGACTTACCGGGTACCATACAACATTATAATAAATCCAAACTGGTCGTAGGAGTAGAGCATTTTCCTTATTCCTCGATCTTAAAGCCATTGATTGGAGATTACATGTTAAATTTCGGAGGTACCATGGAAAGTTTGGGAACTCAAAACCATCCTACAGTTTTTACCAATAAAAAAAATAAAGCAAAAATAGCACCGGTCATTTGCTATGAAAGTATTTACGGAGAATACGTAGGCGAATATGTTAAAAGCGGAGCTAACGTTCTGTTTATAATGACAAATGATTCCTGGTGGAGTGATTCTCAAGGGCACAAACAATTATTAGCTTATGCTAGGCTAAGAGCAATTGAAACCCGTAGAGACATAGCGCGTTCTGCCAATAGTGGAATATCCGCTTTTATTAATCAAAAAGGAGATATAATTGAGCAATTGCCCTACGGATACAGGGGAGCATTGAAAGGAGAAATTAATTTAAATTCAGAATTAACTTTTTATTCCAAATATGGTGATGTCATTGCAAGGATTTCATTAATTGCTGCCGGAATAATTATAGCCTATGTTTTATCTAAAATAATTATAGTATGGTTGAAACCTAGGAAAACAAAGACATCACAAATAAACTTTAAAAATAAAAAGTAAAAAAGTTGTAAGAGTGGATTTTTATTTGTTAATTTGCAACCCAATTCAAAACAAGAAAATTTATTTACATAACATAAAGAATAATGGCTAGAATTTGTCAAATAACAGGAAAGCGTGCAATGGTAGGAAATAATGTGTCGCATGCTAATAACAAGACGAAAAGACGTTTTGAGATAAATTTGATGGAAAAAAAATTCTACTTACCATCACAAGACGCTTGGATTTTTCTTAAAGTGTCAGCACATGGTTTAAGAATTATAGATAAAATAGGAATTGAAGAAGCTGTAGCAAGAGCTCGTAAACAAGGTCTTGTCAATTACTAAAATTTAATTTAGATTACAAAAGAAAATGGCAAAGAAAGGAAACAGAGTACAGGTAATCTTAGAATGTACTGAACATAAAGAAAGCGGAATGCCGGGAGTGTCTCGTTACATTACGACTAAAAATAAAAAAAATACTCCGGAAAGAATTGAATTGAAAAAATTCAATCCGGTATTAAAGAAATACACAACTCATAAAGAAATTAAATAATTAAGTCATGGCAAAGAAGGTTGTAGCTACATTACGTACAGAATCTAAAAAAATGACTAAAGTAATCAAAATGGTTAAGTCTCCTAAAACAGGTGCTTACGTATTTGATGAAAAAGTTGTAAATGCAGACAGTGTTGATGCATTTTTAAAACAGAAATAGTTTTCATAACATAGGTTTTTAAGGTTTTAAAAAATCATTCACTTTTATGTGAATGATTTTTTTTATTTTTGTGTTTATATAATAGTTTATGAGCTGGTTTAAGAAAATTTTCGGGAAAGAGACAAAAGAAACACTTGATAAAGGATTAGAGAAATCCAATAAATCATTTTTTGATAAAGTAGGAAGAGCGATTGCAGGAAAAAGCAAAGTGGATGATGAGGTACTGGATGAGTTGGAAGAAGTCCTTATTTCTTCTGATGTAGGAGTAGAGACCACTGTCAAAGTAATCAAAAAAATTGAAGAAAGGGTAGCCAGAGATAAATTCATGAATACTTCTGAATTAGATCAGATTTTAAGAGAAGAGATCATGAATCTTTTGGCTGAAAATAAAGACTCCGATTCTGAATTTGAAATTCCTAAAGATAAAAAGCCATATGTAATTATGGTGGTAGGCGTAAATGGAGTAGGAAAAACGACAACCATTGGGAAGTTGGCTCATCAATTTAAGCAGCAGGGTAAAAAAGTTGTTTTGGGAGCAGCTGATACCTTTAGAGCTGCAGCTGTTGATCAGCTTGTTATATGGTCAGAAAGAGTAGGTGTGCCTATAGTTAAGCAGGAGATGGGGTCTGATCCGGCCTCCGTTGCTTTTGATACCGTACAGTCAGCCAAAGCGCAGGATGCTGATGTGGTTCTTATTGATACTGCGGGACGTCTGCACAATAAAGTGAACCTGATGAATGAGCTTTCAAAAATTAAAAGAGTTATGCAAAAGGTAATTCCTGATGCTCCCCATGAAGTGCTTTTGGTATTAGATGGTTCAACCGGTCAGAATGCTTTTGAACAGGCTAAACAATTTACCGCAGCTACGGAAGTTACTGCTCTGGCTATAACCAAACTCGATGGAACTGCTAAAGGGGGTGTGGTTATAGGTATATCTGATCAATTTAAAATTCCAGTTAAATATATTGGTGTTGGTGAAGGAATGGACGATCTACAGCCTTTTAACAAATATGAGTTTGTTGACAGTTTCTTTAAAACCAATTAGATAATAAAAGTTATATAAAAAATAATAATTATACAGTATATAGGGTGGATTTAAATCCACCCTTTTTTTCTAAATTCATATAAGGTCTTTACAAAAATTTTCATTTCTTCCGGAGTTCCTAGTGTTACTCTGTTCCATTGAGTAAGAGGAGTAAATATTCTCCCAACTTTTATTCCTTCAGAATTAAGACGCTGGATGTATAATTTTAAATCTCCGGGAATATGATAAAAAATGAAATTTGCCTGAGAGGGTAAAAATCGGATTCCCAACTCATTCATAGCCGTCTCAGTTATTTTTCTTGAAGAATTTGTAGAAGATAAGCTTCGGGTTAAAAAGGCTGAATCCTTTAAAGAAGCAGATGCTGCTACCAAACCGGAAATATTGAGATTGTCAATGGACAGGAAGGTATTTATTTTTTTACTTGTTTCAGGAGTTGCAATTCCATAACCTATCCTGTACCCTGCCATAGCATAAACTTTAGAAAATGTTTTAGTTACCAGCACATTATTTCTTAAATTCAAAATATGCTTTATACCACTTTGGAATTTTAAATCAGTAACATATTCGGCATATGCTTCATCCATTAAAAAAAATGTATTTTCTGGATTAGCATCTGCTATCCACTTTTCAATACTATCGGAAGAAGTTAAAGTAGCAGTAGGATTATTGGGATTGCATAAATAACATAGAGATACGCCGTTAAATTCTTCTGCAGCTTTTTTCATTGCAGTTATATCCATGCAAAAATTACTATCAAGAGGAATTCGGGAAATGGTAACACCTAAATTTTCTGCATAATCTGCAATTAAATCAAAAGTCGGGTCTGGTAATATAATTTGTAATTTTTTATTTTCCTGTAGACTTTTAAAAATGCAGAAATGAGTGATAGCTCGTATAATATCTGAAGAGCCCGAACCCAGACTAATATGGGAAGGAGTTACGTTAAATTTATCCGCCAGTTGTTTCCTTAGATTGGAAGCTTCAGCATCCGGGTATCTAAATGAATTTTTTAAACTTTTTTTTATGGCTGTTTCAGCCATAGAAGAAATTCCAAGACTATTTTCATTAAAATTAAGTAATAAAGGAGAGTCATTTTTATTCGATAGGCTTTCGAACTCTTCTGTAAGCACTGTAGAACCTGCACGGGTTATTCCTGTAAAAAGTAATCCGGCAAAAGCCGTTCCTGATAATTTTAGTAAATCTCTTCTGTTCATAAGTAATAGAATAATATAAGTATAGGCAAGTTAATAATTAATATAATATCAAAAAAGATATTGGTAGTAATTTGTAATATTTCAGTTATTGCATAGCTTTATTTACAAACCCAAAAAATAACAAAATTGTGAAATAAAAAGTTTTATTGGAAAATTAAGATAAGGAAAGCGCTTAAAATTTATGCGCTTTTCTTATCTATAACTATTTTATAAAAGCTGTCCGATTTCTTTCTCGACTGAATTAACAATACTTTCACTGTCAATTATATTGGCAGCTTTATTAATTTCCGGATACATAACTCTATCTTTGGAAAATGGTTCAATTTGATCCCTGATAATATTATAGGCGATTTGGGTTCCTTTTCCTAATTTTTTATTTGAAGAATCAGTTGCAAGATCAATCGCTTGAGTAGCCGCAAGCAACTCAATGGCAATTACATTTTTTGTATTTTGATAAATATTTTGGGCTTTTCTTGCTGCAATTGTACCCATACTCACATGATCTTCCTGATTTGCAGAAGAAGGTATTGAGTCTACACTTGCCGGATGCGCCAGAACTTTATTTTCTGAAACTAAGGCTGCAGCTACATACTGCGTAATCATAAAACCGGAATGCAATCCCCCCTGTTGAGTTAAAAATGCAGGTAGATCATTATTGAGGGAAGGATTTACTAATCGTTCAATTCTACGTTCAGAAATATTAGCTATTTCAGCAATAGCTATCCCTAAAAAATCAAAAGGTAAAGCCATGGGTTGACCATGAAAATGACCTCCGGAAATTGCTGATTTTTTTTCTGGAAATATAATAGGATTATCAGTAACAGAATTTATTTCTATTTCAATTTTATTTTTCACATAGTTAAAAGTATCCCAACTGGCTCCATGTACCTGAGGTACGCATCGCAATGAATAAGCATCTTGAACACGGATTTCACCCTGTCGGGTAGTCCTTTCACTCCCGTTTAGCAAAGAAAGTAAATTTTTAGCACTGTTTATTTGTCCTTGATGAGGTCGTAAGGCATGGAGTTCAGGAATAAATGGATCGGTAATTCCCTGAAGAGCTTCCAAAGACAAAGAAGCCGAAATGTCTGCCAGTTTCATCAAATTGATAGAGTCATAACATGTTAAAGCTCCGGCGGCAGTCATGACTTGTGTACCGTTAATTAATGCAAGACCTTCTTTGGAAACCAGCTCAATGATTTGAATTCCGGCTTTTTTCATAGCTTCAGCACCCGGAAGAAGTTTTCCTTCGTAATAAGCCTCACCTTCTCCTATCATAGGTAGAACCATATGAGCCAGAGGAGCAAGATCACCACTGGCACCTAAAGATCCCTTTTCCGGAATTGCAGGATATAATCCTTTGTTAAGCATATCTACCAATACCAGCATGGTGCTGAGTCGTATTCCCGAGAAACCTTTTGCAAGATTGTTAAGACGCAATAAAATAATAGCCCGGGTAACTTCTTCGGAAAAATGATTTCCAACTCCGCAAGCATGGCTGATAATAAGATTTCTTTGGAGTTCTACAGCTTGATCCTTAGAAATGTGCACAGAACTGAAATCTCCAAAGCCTGTGGTAATTCCATAGACAATTTCACCGGATTCTACCAGTTGGTCTACGTATTCTCTCGATTGGTTTATTTTTACTATAGCTCCCTCAGTTAAATTTACTTTACAATGATGTCTTGAGACAGCAACGACATCCTCCAAAGTCAGATGATTTCCGTCTAATAATAGGTTTTTCATTATAATTTTGTTGTTTAGTTTATTTCCAGTGATAAAAAAGTTCCCATACAAATCTGGCGGCTACTCTTGCACATAGAGAATCACGGTCCAGCAGAGGATTAAATTCTACTACATCAGCTCCGGCTAATTTGTTAGTACCGGAAATAACGGGAAGTAATTGATGTAAAAGAGTAGCATCCACTCCCAATGAGCTGGGTGCAGACACTGCAAACATTGAAGAAGGAGGTAAAACATCCAAATCAATAGTTAAATAAATAATGTCAGTTACTGCAATAAAATCTAGTATTTGCTGATTAATGTGATCTAAATGTAAATATTGGCATTCAGTGTCCCATATAATACGAACGTTTAGATTCTCAGCAGTGTCAAGCAGGGCTTGGGTGTTAGCAGCTTTACTAGCACCTATGCAGAGATAATTGAAGTTTCGGTTATTTGATTTGCAATATTCAAATAATTGAAGAAAAGGGGTTCCAGAAGAATATTCTTTAGTCGATCGTATATCTAAATGAGCATCCAGATTAATAATTCCTATAGTAGCACCAGGGTATGAATTATATATACCCATGCCATGAGCAAAAGCAGTTTCATGTCCTCCTCCGATAACCAGAGTTTTCATGCTTTGGGAATGACATTGTTCAACATATTTTGTAAGAAGTTGCTGACCTTCGGAAAGAAGACCATTACAAATAATATTTCCCATGTCTACCAATGAAAGAGGATGCGGATGATAAGCAAAATTTGCCAAAGCTTTTTTAAGGATGTCCGGACTTTTTTTTGCTCCTGTGATTCCTTTATTAATTCGTACTCCCTCGTCACAGCAAAATCCTAACAAAGCTATTTGTTCCGGATATTTTTCAGGATTAAAGCTCTCTTCTTTAATGATTGATTGGAATACTCGTAAAGCAGTAGCGCTTTCTTCTAAATCATTTCTGCCCTGCCAGACTTCAGCAGGTGTTTTTTCCCAGAATGTTTTCATAATATCAGAATTTATGTGTAATATTCCCCTGAAATATTCTGTATTTCAATGGATTTTTACCTAATTCATAAAAGATTTCCACCGGATTTTTAACGTTCCAGATACAAAAATCAGCCATATATCCTTTTTTTATTTGTCCGTGAGTATTTTCTCTTTTTAAAGCTTTTGCAGCATTCTTGGTTACCCCCAAAAGAGCTTCTTTAGGTGTTAATCCGAATTGTACACAGGCAGCATTCATTGCCAGCCGTAATGAGGCAAATGGACTCGTTCCCGGATTAAGATCAGTAGAAACAGCCATTGGTATTTTATATTTCCTAAGTAAATCAATAGGAGGCTTCTGTTTTTCCCTGAGAAAATAATAAGCTAAAGGTAATAATGTTGCTACAGTTCTCGAACTGCTCAATTTTTTAATATTTGTTTCATCCAGATATTCAATATGGTCTACAGACAAACCATTGAATTCAGCAACCAATCCGCTGCCACCTAAATTGGAAAGTTGATCCATATGTCCTTTTACCGGAATACCCATAGTGGTCGCACATTCAAAAAGCTTTTTTGTCTGAGCATAAGTAAAGCCAACATTTTCACAAAATACGTCCACAGCTTCAAATAATCCTTCTTTCCATAAAGTAGGTAGTATTACAGTACATATGAGTTTTAAGTAGTCGTCAGATTTATCTTTATATTCCGGAGGAACAGTATGTGCGGAAAGCAGTGTATTTACGATTTCTACCGGATGATTCAAACCTAGTTTTTTTGATACTTTTAATTGCTTACGCTCATTGATTAGATCCAGCCCATAACCTGATTTAGACTCAAGTGTGGTAACTCCTTCCATAATCAAAGCATTTAATCTTTCCTCAGCTTGTTTATACAAAGTGTTTTCATCTGAGGTTCGGGTAGCTTTAACCGTAGAGTTAATACCCCCTCCTTTTTGCGCAATTTCAACATAAGGAACACCATTTAATCTCATTTCCCATTCCTTTGCCCTGTCACCCCCAAAAACCAGATGAGTATGACAATCAATAAAACCCGGAATCAGTAATCCTTTTTCAGCATCTATTTTGTGTATATATTCAGGATAATCAACCTGGCCTTCTTCAACTATAGCCTCTATTTTATTCCCTCTAACAATTAAATCAAAATTTTTAAGTATATTATATTCTGTTTCAACAGAATCATCAAGAGTAACAATTCTGGCATTTTGCCAAACTATATCCCCTTTTTTTATCTTTAGCATAATAGGTATTTATGGTGGGTTGAACTTTAAAAAAATCACATGGAATATTTATAAACGTTCCATGTGATAAAATAAAATTTACTCAATTAATTTAACTTATCATAGGAAGGTCAAGTCCGTTTTCTTTAGCACAATCAATGGCAATTTCATATCCGGCATCTGCATGACGCATAACTCCGGTGGCCGGATCATTAAATAACACTCTGGCCAGCCTTCGATCTGCATCTTCGCTACCATCGCATAAAATAACGACTCCCGAATGCTGGGAGAAGCCTATTCCAACACCGCCGCCATGGTGAATACTTACCCAAGTGGCTCCTCCTGCAGTATTCAAAAGGGCATTAAGCAAAGGCCAGTCAGATACAGCATCAGAACCGTCTTTCATAGCCTCGGTTTCCCGATTGGGGCTGGCTACGGATCCGGAGTCCAGATGATCTCTTCCAATTACAATAGGCGCTTTCAATTCTCCGTTTCTTACCATTTCATTGAAAGCAAGGCCCAGGCGCTTTCTGTTTTTTAGTCCTACCCAACAGATTCGGGCCGGAAGCCCTTGAAATTCAATTCTGTCTTTTGCCATATCCAGCCAATTATGCAAGTGAGGATCATCTGGAATCAGCTCTTTAACTTTTTGATCTGTTTTATAGATATCTTCCGGATCGCCGGAAAGAGCCACCCATCGGAATGGTCCTATTCCTTCACAAAACAAAGGCCTTATGTAAGCAGGAACAAAGCCCGGGAAATTAAAAGCATTTTGGACTCCTTCTTCCCATGCCATTTGCCGTATGTTGTTGCCATAATCTAAAGCTATCGATCCTTTCTCCTGTAAATTCAGTATAGCTTTTACTTGTTTAGCCATACTTTTACGTGAAGCAGTCTCCACTTCTTTCGGGCTGGTTTCCCTTTTTTCTTTCCACTGTTCCATGGTCCAGCCGGAAGGCAAATATCCGTTGATAGGATCGTGGGCACTGGTTTGATCGGTTACTACATCTGGAATAATATTTTTTTGAGCCAGCTCTTCAAAAATATCAGCGGCATTTCCTAAAAGTCCCACAGAAACAGTTTTGCCTTGTCTATGAGATTCTTCAATCATAGAAAGTGCTTCTTCCAGATTCTTTGCTTTTTTATCTACATAGCGGGTTTTCAGACGGAAATCAATGCGGGATTCGTCGCATTCAATCGCTACCATACTAAAACCTGCCATAGTTGCTGCCAGTGGCTGAGCTCCGCCCATACCTCCCAAACCGGCTGTAAGAATCCATTTTCCTTTTGAATTTCCATCAAAATGTTTTTTAGCAACAGCACAAAACGTTTCATATGTACCCTGCACAATTCCTTGCGATCCGATATAAATCCACGAACCCGCAGTCATTTGGCCATACATCATAAGTCCTAATTTATCCAGCTCATGAAATTTATCCCAGGTTGCCCAGTTGGGAACTATATTAGAATTAGCGATAAGTACTCTGGGAGCATCTTTATGAGTAGGAAATACACCTACAGGTTTTCCTGACTGTATTAGCAAAGTATGTTCGTCGTCCAGACGTTTAAGTACCTCAAGTATTTTGTCAAAGCACTCCCAGGTTCTTGCAGCACGGCCAATTCCGCCATATACAACCAGACTTTCAGGATGTTCGGCAACTTCAGCATCCAGATTATTCTGAATCATTCTGTAAACAGCTTCAGTCTGCCAGCTTTTACAAGTTAGCTGATTTCCTCTTGGGGATTGAATGCTACGGCTTTTATCAATTCTATGTGGCATAGTTTTTTAAATTTATTTTTTGTACTAATTTTATATTGGATTCAAGAATGTTTTTTTCCAGATAGGTCATCCTTAGTGTTTTAATTGAGGTAAATATAGAAAATTTAATTACTGAAAAAACACTCATTTTTTATGTTAAGATAAGATATTTGAATAAAATTAATTTATATAAATAAAATAATTTATTGTTTAATTTATGTTGATTTTTTCTATTTTTAACGTTTTATATTAGCCGATAAATCAAAACTAAAACACAAAACAATTATGGAAGAACAAGAGCTGAAAAAGAAATTAACTTCCCGTCACATATTTTTTATAGCATTGGGGTCTGCTATAGGTACTGGTTTATTTTATGGTGCTGCAGAAGGAATTAAACTGGCAGGGCCATCGGTGTTACTGGCTTATTTTATCGGAGGAATAGTTATATTTATGGTAATGCGTGCCTTGGGAGAAATGGTTTTATATAAGTCTATTTCCGATTCATTTGCAGGATATGCTTCCAGGTATTTAAATCCTGTTTTTGGTTTTATTACCGGTTGGATGTACGTTCTGGAAATGATACTGGTATGTTTAGCAGACGTAACTGCTTTTTCTATTTATATGAAGTTTTGGTATCCGGATGTTTCACCCTGGATCTGGTCTCTGGGAATTACTCTGGTAATTGGTGCTATAAATTTATTTTCTGTTAAAATCTTTGCAGAAGTTGAATTTTTTCTTACCCTGTTAAAAATTATAGCTATTTTTCTAATGATCGCCGGAGGCTGTATTCTTCTATTTGGAAACTTTGAAGGATTTGAAAGTTCTAATATAAACAATTTGTGGATAAACGGAGGGTTTATGCCTAATGGCATTTCTGGATTTATTTCGAGTTTTGCCATAGTCATGTTTGCATTCGGAGGAATTGAAATCATAGGTTTGGCCGCCGGAGAAACCAGAAATCCGGATAAAGATATTCCAAGAGCTATAAATTCGGTTCCTTTTCGGATTTTGTTTTTTTACGTTTTAGTGCTCGGAGTGATATTATGCTTGTTTCCTTGGAATAAAATAGGAACTGAAGGAAGTCCGTTTGTAGTCATATTTGAAAATCTGCATATAGAATTTGCCGCTCATGTGCTCAATGTAGTGGTCATCGTAGCTGCAATTTCAGCAATTAACAGCGATGTTTACGGAGCAGTTCGCATGATGTACGGTTTGGCAAAACAAAAACAGGCTCCCTCATTTCTTACCAGACTTACTTCTCATTCAGTCCCTATAGCCGGAATATCGGCTATGATATTTTTTTTATTAATAGGAGTTGTATTAAATTATTTTATTCATGACATATTATTTTTCATGATTGCAGCTATAGCCACTTTTGTAACCATTTGGGTGTGGCTGATCATTTTATTTGCAGAATTTTTTATGAGATATAAAATGCCGAAAGAGGAGAAAGAAAAGCTGAAATTTAAGATGCCCTTCTGGCCGATTACTCCTATTTTAACCATTATTTTTATGTTCTTTGTAATTGGCGTATTAGGTTATTTTGAAGAAACAAGAATCTCTTTATTCATAGGTATATTATTAGTCATAGTTTTGTTTATAAGCTACTGGTTGATGAATAAAAAAAAGTAATCATTTGTAGTGAATATAGACAAGACGATAAGGTAAATAGTTTTAGAAACAACATTAACCAGCTTTAAAACAATTTGTTATATTACGGATTATTAATTTTTTTGAAAAAAAAAAGAAAAAAAAGTTGGTGGTATTAAAAAATAAAATAAATTTGTAATTGTAAAAGATTTAAAAATGACAAATCAGGTTTTATGTTTAACAATGTGTACTTGCTGCTCAGTAAATGAGGAGGATTATCACTATTGTTTAATGTCATAAAACATTTATAATATATAAAAACTCCTCAGATTCCATTTGAGGAGTTTTTTTTATCAAAAATTTAATATTTACAAAACCTATTGGATTAGTATGAATTTAACAAACGAAATATCAATTAATAAGCCTTTATTTTCACAGGAAATAATGAACAATTGTTGTTGTAAAAGAAATTTTACAGGAGGCGATTCAGAGTATGCGTATTAAAGATTCAGATAAAATAAAATAGTGTACATTAAAATATAAAGCCTCTTAGTCCAAGTGGCTTTTTTTATTTTTAAGAAACCAAATATCATGATAATGAAACAGGAAATAATAAATGTCTTGAAACAAGATAAAAATCTGGAAGAAAATTTAAAATTTTTAAGTGAATATACTGAGGGACAAATTGTATTCTCTACAAGTTTCAGTAAAGAAGATCAATTAATTACTGATGCCATATTTACTCAGGATTTTAATAATATCGAAATTTTCACTCTGGATACCGGTAGATTTTTTCAGGAAACGTATTCGGTTTGGAGTAAAACACTATTAAAATACAGGAAAAATATTAAGACTTTCTATCCAAATACCCTTCAAATAGAAAATTTTGTCAATAATAACGGGATAAATCCTTTTTATGAAAGTATTGAGCTTAGAAAGCAGTGCTGTCACATCAGAAAGGTAGAGCCTTTACAACGAGCACTTAAAAATGCAAAAATATGGATCACCGGATTACGAGCCGAACATTCCGCAAACAGAAACAATCTGGATATTGTCCAGTGGGATGACCACTATCAATTATATAAGTATAATCCATTGCTTCATTGGACCACAGATGAAGTTGATCAATATATAAAAAATAAAAACATACCCTATAATCTTTTACACGATAAAGGGTTTATCAGTATCGGTTGCGCTCCCTGTACAAGAGCAGTAGCTGAAGGTGAAGACTTTCGCGCAGGAAGATGGTGGTGGGAGGATGCCTCTAAAAAAGAATGCGGATTGCATAGCTAAACATAGTCTAAAAAAATAAAATATAAGCATGAACAGATCAAAAAATTACCTTAATCAGCTGGAAGACGAAGCCATTTATATACTTCGTGAAACAGCCGCCCAGTTTGAAAAGCCGGCGCTCCTGTTTTCCGGAGGAAAAGACTCCATTGTTTTAGTACATCTGGCCCTGAAAGCTTTTCGTCCCGGAAAATTTCCTTTTCCACTGGTACACATAGATACCGGTCATAATTTTCCGGAAGCTATTGAATTCAGAGACTATCTGGTAAACAAAATAGGAGAAAAACTCATTGTGGGGTCAGTCGAAGAAAGTATAAAGAAATATAACCTGAAAGAAACCCAGGGTAGATTTCCCTCCCGAAATTCTTTGCAGACTTATACACTACTTGATACAATACAGGAAAATGAATTTGATGCCTGTATAGGAGGTGCCCGAAGAGATGAGGAAAAAGCACGTGCAAAAGAAAGAATATTTTCGGTTCGCGATGACTTTGGACAATGGGATCCTAAATTACAAAGGCCGGAGCTTTGGGATATATTAAACGGTAAAATTCAAAAAGGACACAATGTTAGGGTTTTTCCAATCAGCAACTGGACAGAGTTAGATGTATGGAATTATATACTGGAGAATGAGATAGAATTACCGGGACTTTACTTTTCTCATGATAGAGAATGTATCGTACATCAGGATAAACTGGTTGCTACCTCTAAATTTATCCAGCCTTTACCAGAAGATACAGTAACGGTGGAAAAAGTGAGGTATCGTACAGTGGGAGATATGACTTGTACAGCGGCAGTTCCCTCAACCGCCTCCACGGTTCAGGAAATTATAGATGAGATTATTGTCACAAGAATTAGTGAAAGAGGGCAGACCCGACTGGATGATCAGCTTTCTGAAGCAGCTATGGAGGACAGGAAAAAACAAGGGTATTTTTAACACATTCAATTCATCTAAGCAGATTTAAAAAGTAAAAAATGAACACACTTAAATTCATAACCGCAGGAAACGTAGACGATGGGAAGAGTACCCTCATAGGAAGGTTACTTTACGATTCAGACAGTATACACACCGATCAGCTCGGGGTTCTTCAAAAACAAACAAAACAAGAAGGAGTAGACATCGATCTGTCTTTAATTACCGATGGGCTTCGCGCCGAAAGAGAACAAGGAATTACCATAGACGTTGCATACAAATATTTTTCAACAGGCAAACGTAAGTTTATCATTGCCGATGCGCCCGGGCATGAACAATATACCCGTAATATGATAACGGGAGCCTCAAATTCAGACCTAATTATTATTTTGGTTGATGCACGTAAAGGAGTGACCGTACAAACAAAAAGACATGCCAGCGTAGGGTCTCTGATGGGGATTAAAAAAGCAATTATTGCGGTTAACAAAATAGACTTGGAAGATTATTCAGAGGAAGTTTTTAATAAAATAAAATCGGATTTTGAAAAAATTAAAGGAAATCTGGGGTACGATGAAATCGCCTATATTCCTATCAGTGCATTAAATGGAGACAACATTGTCACTAAATCGGAAAGAACTCCTTGGTTTGAGGGGGATGCCTTACTAACCACACTGGAACATATTGAAACACCTGCAAGAGATCTTCAGGCTTCCCGTTTTCAGGTACAGTGGGTGATACGTCCCAAAGATGAAGAGCATCACGATTACAGAGGATATGCCGGACAAGTGCTGAGCGGGAATTACAAGGTAGGAGATAAGGTGAAAGTTTTGCCTTCTGGTATAGAAACCTCCATTGAGAAAATTGAACGGCATCAAAAGGAAACGGAAGAAGCCAGAGCCGGAGAAAATGTGGTGATTCATCTAGCTAACGACATTGACATCAGCAGAGGAGATACTCTGGTAAAAACTACGGAACTTCCCCATTCTTCCAATGAACTAAAAAGCTGGATATGCTGGCTGGATACTACACCTCTTCAAACCGGAAAAACCTATATTCTTCAGCATCGGTTTAAAACTGCAAGAGTTAAAATTCAGTCAATCGATCAAAAATGGGATATCAATCAATGGGAGTTTAATCAGACAAACGAAATTAAGTTAAACGATATCGGTCAGATCTCCCTGCGTTCCAATCAGCCGATTTTTTACGATTCTTTTGAAGATAATCCTAAAAACGGGAATGCCATTTTAATTGATGAAACCACATATAATACAGTAGGAGCCTTAATGTTCCTTTAAAAAATAAAAGTAGAAATAAAAAACCAATTTATAAAAAACATAAAATGAAAGCAAAAAACATATTAGAAACCATAGGAAAAACACCGGTTGTAAAACTTGAAAATTTATTCGGAAAATCAAAAAACGTCTGGATTAAACTCGAAAGAAATAACCCTGGAAACAGTATAAAAGATCGTATTGCACTGGCAATGATAGAAGATGCTGAAAATAAAGGACTCTTAAAGCCGGATAGTGTTATTGTGGAACCAACTTCGGGAAATACAGGAATCGGTCTGGCATTGGTAGGAGCAGTAAAAGGGTATCGGGTGATTTTGGTTATGCCTGAATCTATGAGTATAGAGAGAAGAAAACTTATGGAAATCTACGGTGCGGAATTCGAATTGACACCCCGTGAAAAAGGAATGAAAGGAGCTATTGAAAAAGCAGCGGAATTAGTAAAAGAAATTCCGAATGCATGGTCTCCGCAACAATTCAATAATCAGGCAAACGTAGAAGTACACGAAAAAACGACCGCTCAGGAAATAATCAACGATTTTCCGGAAGGAGTAGATTACCTGATTACCGGAGTAGGTACCGGAGGACATATCACCGGAGTGGCTAAAGTATTGAAAAATAAGTTTCCCAATGTGAAGATTATTGCCGTAGAACCTGAATTATCACCGGTTTTAAGCGGAGGTCAGCCGGGACCACACCCGTTACAGGGTTTAGGAGCCGGGTTTATACCGGAAATTGTGCAGAAAGATTTAATTGACGAAGTAATACAGGTAGGAAAAGACGAAGCTTTTAGCTATGCCCGTGACATTGCCCGTAAAGAAGGAATTTTAGTAGGAATTTCCACCGGAGCCTCCCTGGCGGCCGTTGCTAAAAAAATATCACAATTACCGGACGAAGCCACTATTGTGACCTTTAATTATGATACCGGAGAAAGATATCTTTCTGTAGATGGATTGTTTTAATAGTAAAAACCGAAGAAAACCTATGATATCTGTAACTAAAGGAAAAGTTGTTTTAGCCGGTGCAGGTCCCGGAGATCCGGACTTGATCAGTGTGAAGGCACTGAAATATGTACAAATAGCCGACGTTATTTTAACCGACCGGCTGGTGTCCCCGGAAATTATTGTGAATTATGCGCGTAAAGATGCCGTTGTTATTTATGTGGGCAAGCAATGTTCCCGTGGAATTCATACGCCTCAGGAAGATATTAATGCACTGATGGTGGAATTTGCAATGCAGAATAAGCTGGTTTTACGGTTAAAAGGAGGAGATGCCTCTTTATTTTCCAATATACTGGATGAACTGGAAACCCTAAAGAACCATCAGATTCAGTATGAAATAATTCCCGGAATTTCGGCAGCTTTCGGAGCAGCTGCATACACCGGAATTCCTTTGACAGCCAGAGAACATTCCAGAGGGGTACGTTTTTTAACACTTTTTGACTTAGGTTCCGTACCGGGCACACAATGGGAAGATTGGGCTTCTACCGAAGATACGCTGGTTTTTTACATGAGCGGTAAAAAGTTAAATCAGCTGGCCGATTTGCTCATAGAATTTAAAATAGAATCGACCAAAGGACTGGCGGTAATCCAGCAGGCTACTACTCCGAATCAGAAAACGAAGGTTTTTTCATTCGGGGAACTGAAACAGCAAAACCTGCCCGATTTTGAATACGTTCCTACGCTGATTATGATAGGCAGCGTTGTGAATCTTCACCAGCAATATGCCTGGTATGCAGAAGCTCAAAACACAAAATCTTATTTTGATAACCATTTAATTAACCTGCAGTATGCTAGCTAACGAAAAACTTATAGAACTTAAAGGACTGGTTCAGAAATATTCCAGAGAAGAGCTGATCTGGACCAGCGGGTATCTGGCAGGAATTATTGAGAATTTTCAAAATCAGCCAGCTTCAGATCCGGAATTTAAAGAAGATATAAAAGAAGCTCCGCCGGTAAAACCAACCATTATATACGGTACAGAGACAGGGAATTCTAAAAAGCTGGCTTTGCAGTTACAAAGTTTGCTGAAAAAAAATAAAATTCAGTCCAAAGTCTATGATACCTTTCAATATCCGGTAGATAAAATTGAAAAGGAAGAATTTCTGCTTATAATAATGAGCACTCAGGGTGAAGGTGAGCCTCCGCAGAATGCCCTCAAATTTTTCGATATGCTGGCAAACTCCAGCGTTACTCTGACCCAAACCCGCTTTGCCGTTTTTGGGCTGGGAGATTCTTCCTATCCGCTCTTTTGTAAGGCGGCTGAGGAAATAGAATTGTTGCTTGCCCGTTTGGGAGCACAGCCTGCGAAAGAACTGCAAAAAGCAGATGTAGATTATGTGCCGGTGGCTGAAGCCTGGTTTGCGGAACTGCTTCCTTTACTAAAGAGTTCCGGAAAAATTCCGGCTCCGGAAAATAAATTGACGAAAGGAGGGGAATCTTCAATTAAAAAAAATTACCTGGGAACTTTGAAACATAAGATAGTGCTGAATGATAAAGGTTCAAACAAAGAAACCTATCATATAGAAATAGTTCCCCAGGAAGAAGTAGCCTATGAACCGGGGGATGCCGTAGGAATTTATCCTGCAAATAATTTATCTGAAGTAAAAGAAATCGCACGTTTGCTTCAGGCAGAGGAACGTTTTGAAGAATTACTGGAAAAAAATATCAGGGGGCTGACCCGGAAAAGTCTGACTAGAATTCCAGCCTTTAAAGGGTTGGAAATAGAAGAAGAAAAACTGGATCTTTTGGATGTATTAAAAAAGTATTCTCCTGAAGAAAATCTTTCATTCGATGAAATCCTTGATCATCTTTATGCTATTTCTCCCCGGCTTTATTCCGTAACTTCCTCTTCGGAAGCACATGACGGAGAAGTCCATCTGGCGGTTACTCTAGATACTTTTACAGTGGATAATCTACCCAGAACCGGATGGTGCTCGCAATACCTGGCCAATTATCCGAAAGATGAGATACTTCCCTTTTATATTCATAAAAACCGGAACTTTAAACTTCCGGCAGAAGATAAGGATATTATTATGATTGGTCCCGGAACAGGAATTGCACCGTTCCGAAGTTTTCTTGCCCATCGCGATGCTACCGGGGCAGAAGGACGCAACTGGCTGTTTTTCGGAGAGCAGCACTTTGTTTCAGACTTTTATTTTCAGACAGAAATACAGGAATGGTTGTCTAATGGGGTACTTACCCGTCTGGACACCGCATTTTCCCGGGATCAGGATGAAAAGATATATGTGCAGGATCGATTAAAAGAAAAATCTCGTGAATTGTACGACTGGATCTCAGGAGGAGCCTATTTGTATATCTGCGGACAAAAACATCCGATGAGCATAGAAGTAGAAAATACGCTGGCCGCTATCATCGCGGAAGAAGGTAAGATGAGCAGGGAAGAAGCTCATTCGATTTTAGAAGCTTTAGAGCTCGAAGGTCGTTTCCAGAAAGACGTTTATTAAATAACCCAACCTTAAAAATGCAATGAATAACGAAAAATTATCACCTATAGAAATAATTAAAGAGAAAAGTGACGGGCTGAGAGGCAGCCTGAGTGCTAGTCTCACGGATAACTATACAGGCACTATTCGCCCGGATGATGAGGCCCTGATTAAATTTCACGGAATGTATGTTCAGGATGACAGAGACCGGAGAAATGAACGAGCCGAAAAAAAGCTGGAAAGGCTGTATTCATTTATGCTTCGTCTTCGTATTCCGGGAGGAGTAATTTCCTCCGGACAATGGCAGTCCATTCATGAAATTTCCCAAAAATACGGTACAGGTACGCTGAAAATTACCACACGTCAAACCATTCAGCTTCACGGATTGTTGAAACATCAGTTGCGTCCGACCATCCAGGGATTTCTTCTGGCTAAGCTGGATTCCATAGCTGCTTGCGGCGATGTAAACCGGAACGTAATCAGCAGTGCGCATCCCCAGGTATCCCCTCTATTTGAAGAAATACATGCCTATGCAGATAAAATCTCCCGTCTGCTCCTTCCTAAAACGCAATCGTATTATGAAGTATGGATAGACGGAGAAAAAATATACGAACGTTCGGCAGAAGCAGATCCTTTATATCAGCATCGTTATCTGCCCCGTAAATTTAAAATAGCCATAGCCATTCCTCCTTCCAATGATGTGGATGTCTTTGCCAACGATTTAGGGTTAATTGCCATAATTAAAGAGGGGAAATTCAGGGGATTTAATATTGCTATAGGCGGAGGAATGGGTGCCACCCATGGAAATCCGGATACATACCCCAGATTGGGAACCCTGATAGGTTTTGCAGATACGGAAGAGAAGATCCTGAAAGCTTTATATGAGGTAATTACCATCCAGAGAGACTTCGGAAACCGGAGCGATCGGAAATTGTCCAGGCTGAAATATACGCTGGATCGAATGGGCGTTGAAAACTTTGTTGCTGAGCTGGAAAAAAGAACGGGGTTTTCTTTGTTACCTCCAGAGGACTATGAATTTACCGAAAGAAACGATCGATACGGCTGGCTGAAAAATCATCAGAATTTGTGGTTTTATACTCTTTTTGTAGAGCACGGGGTAGTTAAACCTTATCAAAAAGAATTTTTGCATGAGCTTTCACTGCTTGATATTTCTGATTTCCGTTTTACCTGTAACCAGAATCTCATTCTGGGTTCCATATCGGAAGAGGATAAAGAAAAGGTGGTACAGCTGATTACTAAATACGGAATAGAGGAAAAAGATAGTGCCCTGCGTAAAAGCTCCATGGCTTGTGTGGCTTTACCTACCTGTCCGCTTGCATTGGCAGAAGGACAGCGTTATCTGCCGGAGCTGGTAACTAAAATTGAGCCATTGCTGGAAAAGCATGGGTTGGATAAAGAAGAAATAAGTATCCGGATGACCGGATGTCCTAATGGCTGCGGTCGACCCTATGTAGCAGAAATCGGGTTTGTAGGAACCGGTCCGGGACAGTATAATCTGATGCTGGGCGGAGACCGTCTGGGAACGCGCCTGAATCAGCTGTACAAAAAACAGCTGGATGAGTCGGAAATTCTTTCGGAATTAGATACACTTTTTACCCAATATACTCAAGAACAATTACCCAATGAAACATTCGGAGACTTTACCCACAGAATCAGCTTTTCTGCCTGAGGGATTTGATAAAGCCCAATACACGAATTACTTTCCATCCTCTGAAATTGCGGAGGAATTCAAAATAAATCAAACCATGGACAATACTTTATTTCCTATATTTCTTAAAACAGATACTCACCGGTTTCTTATCGTGGGAGGAGGCAACATAGGGCTGGAAAAGACCGAAACACTTTTGCGGCAAAACCCTAAGGTAGCCATCCGCCTTATAGCCAAAGAAATCAGCCGTGAGCTGAAAGCAGTTCTGAAGGAACACCCTCATATCGAATGGGAAGAACGAACGCTGGAAGATGCGGATTTTTCAGAGATTGATTTTCTGATTGCAGCTACTGACGACTCCGATTTTAACAGACAAATCAAAGAAAAAGCCAACCAGAAAGGCATATTGGTAAATGCGGCAGATCAGCCCGACCTGTGTGATTTTTATTTAGGTTCCATTGTGAATAAAGGGCATCTGAAAATTGCTATTTCCACAAACGGGAAATCTCCGGTTCTGGCCAGAAGGCTTCGCGAATATCTGGAAGCATCAATTCCGGAAAATATTCATGAAAGCATTGAAAACCTGAACCGGTTCAGAAACCAACATCAGGGAGACCTTAAAACCAAGCTCGAAGCTCTAAATGAAGTTACGGAAATATTAGGCAAGAAAGAGCTGAATAAAAAGGAAGGGAAAAAATATAAGCGCCTGGCTTTTGATATTTCCATGATATTCATGGCTGTCTTTATAGGGTATGGTTTGTCTTCCTTAATTTCAGTTCAGGAACTGCAAATGTATATGAGTGATGTGCCTACCATTTTTTATGCCATGATAGGAGTAGGCTTCCTCGCACAAATGGTGGACGGTGCCATAGGGCTGGGCTATGGAGTGACCTCTACGACCAGTATGATGCTTTTCGGAATAAAACTTCCGGCCATCAGCGGGAGTGTGCATATTGCCGAAATGTTTTCCAGCGGAATCAGTGGATTTTCACATTATAAATTCGGCAATGTAAACAAAAAACTCCTTTTCTGGCTGGCTATTCCCGGAAGTATTGGTGCTATTATAGGCTCTTTGCTCCTTATTTATGTAGGCGACAAGTACGAAACCATTGCCTATGCCGTACTGGCCACGTATACGATGATTATAGGTATACGGTTGATTGTTATTGCTTTTCGTAAGAAAATTGAAAAAAAGAAAATCAAGCATACCGGAGTTCTGGGTTTTGCCGGAGGTTTTTTTGATGCTTTCGGAGGAGGAGGCTGGGGGCCTATTGTTACATCCACTCTTTTATCTAAGGGTAGAAAATCCAGATATGTGGTGGGAACGGTAAGTATGGCAGAATTTTTTATTACACTGTCGGCTTCGATTACATTTTTTATATACTTAGGAGTAACCCACTGGTACATAGTGGCCGGACTTATTATCGGCGGAACTATTGCGGCTCCTATTGCGGCCCGTCTGGCAGGTAAATTACCTCAGCGGGCAGCTGTGCTTGCTGTGGCTATACTGGTTATTATTTCCAGTCTCCGAATTCTTTACAGTTTGCTATAATTTTTTGCTTATATTTTATGGAATGCCCCTGAAGTTGTACAGACTCAGGGGTATTTTTTATAATAAGCCGTCAGAATTTAGTATTTTTGTTCTGATGAAACTTTGGTTACCTCTTTTAATATTATTTCTTTTTACAGGCTGTGCATCGGTATTTACGGAGTCTGAAAAGACCTTGATTTATCAAAATCCGGAATCTCCGGCGCGTCTCATTACGCTGAAAAATCCATCTGATTCCCTTATTTTAAGGCGTCGATCGGTAGATATAAAAAACAGCCGAAAGAATAAAGACCTGCCTCAGCTGGTAAAAAAGCTATACCTGACTATGCTGGCTGAAAACGGGGTAGGTATTGCAGCGCCTCAAATCGGAATTAACAGGAATATTTTTTTATTTTATCGTTTAGATCTTCCGGAAAAAAGTGTGGAGGTGGCAATTAATCCCAGAATTGTTTCTCATTCAGAGGAACTGTTTTGCTTTCGGAACGATGGATGTTTATCCGTTCCGGATCAATATGGAAACTCCCGAAGGTATGCCTGGGTGGAAGTGGAATATATAAACCAGAATGGAGAAAAGGTTAGAAATCGTTTTAATGGCGGTAGCCGTGCCGAGGATTATACCGGAATTATATTTCAGCATGAGTTTGACCATATTAACGGGAAACTTTATATAGATCGGAAATGCAATGAATAAACATACTCTTTTCTTTATTACGTTCTGTTGGCTTTATGCATCCTGCACCTTTACATCTAAGGAAAGTAATAACTCAACAAATCCGCTGAATGTATCTGAAAAAATACAAAATTCAGAGATGAATCATTTCAGTAAAATAGACTGCTTATATTCTCCTGATAGTCTATATTCTTTTACTCTTTATAAAATCAAGGATTCCGTATTATTTAATCGGCTATATGATAAATTTAAAACTCATGAACCAGTACCTTTTCGTGTGACAGATATTGATAGTATCCGTACTCTGATAAAGGGTAAAGTTGAAATGGAGAAAAATGAGTATGATATTATTTTAGTTCATAGTTTTAAGGCTTTAAATGGTAAAGAAAAGGTATTCCTGCCCTACACGGAAGAAGGACTTTTGCTAGCCTATTATCCGGAATATAATTTTTTACTAATGGAGGGAGGTCATTCCAGTGATGAGGGTTATGATTTAACTACCGGAGAGTCTATTTATGAAGCAGGGAATCCGGCAACCCAGATGTTTTCTCCTTAACGTTTGTATAGAATCAGCGGGATTTATGGAGGTCAGGAATGTTCAACTTATATAATTCAGAGAGCTAATCAAGGAGAAAGGCTACATAAAATGGGAAATATATTTAGTGAAACTTCGAATGTGTGTAATATTCATCGATATTTTTGGGAAAATGATCATGTTTTTTATTTTTCTGAAAAAGTTTATGGAATAGGCTATGAAGAAGGTAAGGAGAAATACTACAAACTAATAATAAAAAAACGAGAGTAAAAAAGATCTTAGATCTATCTTTGTCAAATATTAAGAAATTAAAATGTTTCAGGATACAATTTGTGCATTAGCGACTCCGCAGGGCATCGGAGCCTTAGGAATTATACGGGTTTCGGGAAACGAATCTATATCTATAGTTAATTCTGTGTTTAAAGGAAAAAACCTGGAACAGGCTTCTTCCCATACTGTCGTATACGGATATATCAGGGACGGAGAAGAAATTATAGACGAGGTAATGGTTTCCGTATTTCGTGCCCCGAAAACCTTTACTGCGGAAAACCTGGTGGAAATAACCTGTCATGGTTCTCATTATATAGAACAAAAAATACTTTCTCTTTTATTAACCCAAGGCTGTCGTCTGGCACAGGCAGGTGAATTTACCCAGCGTGCTTTTCTTCATGGACGAATCGATTTAAGCCAGGCGGAGGCAGTGGCGGATCTGATAGCAGCAGAAAATAAAGCCAGCCACGATATGGCTCTGTCCCAAATGCGGGGTGGTTTTTCTTCGCTTTTAAAGGAACTTCGGATAGAATTGCTGGATTTGGCTTCTTTGCTGGAGCTGGAACTTGATTTTTCGGAAGAAGATGTGGAATTTGCCGACCGTTCCCAGCTTATCGGGCTAATGGATCAGATTCTTACTACCGTTCAGCCGCTTATTGATTCTTTTTCCTATGGAAATGCTCTCAAAAACGGAGTGCCTGTAACCATATTAGGAAAACCGAATGCCGGAAAATCAACGCTATTGAATGCTCTGTTACAGGAAGATCGTGCCATTGTCAGTGATATTGCCGGAACTACCCGGGATACGATTGAAGAATCCTTAATTATTCACGGGGTTCAGTTCCGTTTTATTGATACGGCCGGACTCAGGGAAACGGAAGACACGATTGAAGCGATTGGAGTAGCCAAAGCAATGGAAAAAGCCAAAGAAGCTTCCATTATTTTATATCTGGCTGATATGGAATCTTTGGATTGGGAGGAAGTTCGTACAGATTTAAATAAATTTCACAGAGATAATTTGTATCTGATGATTTGCCTGACCAAGCAGGATAAAATATCCCATTTTGATAATTCATCAATACCGGAAGAGATATTGCAAACTTACCCGGTACTTACCTTATCGGTGAAAACCAATCCGGATCTCACCGAGCTTAAGGAAAAAATGTATGCCTATATAGAACAGCAAAAAACAACCTCACAAACCATTGTAAATAATGCACGGCATTTAAATGCGTTGGTTCGTGCGAAAGAATCTTTGGTCTTGTGTAAAGAAGGATTGCAAAACGGACTGAGTAGTGAGCTGGTAGCTATTGATCTGCGCAGAGCATTGGAAGCCTTAGGTGAAATTGTGGGACAGGTTTCTAACGATGAATTGCTCGGAAATATTTTTGGTAAGTTTTGTATCGGAAAGTAATTTGCAATTTTAAAGCCTAAATTATTGTAGTTGAAGTGATTTGTAATAAGAGGCTTGGAATCAATTTTTGTTGGTATTAATTTGTAAAAGACTTTTGAAAATAACAGGTAATTATATTTAGTTAAAAATAAAGTTTTTAGAAAGATATCACCAAAATTTCCACCACGGTTTTTTATTTTCTACGAAAGAATCATTAAATTTTTTATAATAAGGTCTTATAATACTTTTATCATATAGGAAACTCTTCGTGTCAATATTATATTCAAAAGGAATCCATAAATCATCAGTAGGCGTAGGTTCATAAAAAAGACCTGTAATTATATTATTCTCTGATATTTTCATTTCTACTAAACCGTAAAATGAAATTTTTTCAGAATCCCAGTAATTTCCTTTAGAATCTATAACAGTTAAGCGTGTGTCGTTATATAGAATAATTCTTCCGTCGTTAGATGAAAGGCAATTAATATAGTCTCCTCCAAAAATTTCAATAGGTTGTGTTTTATCTGGATTTATTATAAAACATTTGCCACTTGAAATAACTAATATATAAGGTGTTTCTAGTTCAAAAATAGTATTAAAATCGGTTATTCCTGTTTCAAAATTGGCCACCCAACTGCTTCCGTCTGATTTATAAAAACGAACAGGCAAGCCTTCATAGTAAAAAGGTTTTCCATTTTGGGAAATAGGAATATACATAGGACCGTACGTAGGAAGTGATTTTAATATTTCAAATGGTTTAGATTTTGGCACATTCATATTTTAGAAAATATTTTACTAAAGTAGTTTTTTCATTATAAAAGACATTAAGTAAAAGCTGTATTCTAAATTATTTAATAATGAATAATTTAAAAAATACCAAATTTATAAACTTACAGAAGCAGATAAAATTGATTTTATTATGGATTGGGGTAAAGTTTCAAAAGCTATGGTAAAAGTAATTTACCATAATAAAAATGGAGATAAAATAATTGGTTATATGATAACTTCTTCTTTACAGTTTTTGGAGGCGGGATAAATTAATATAATTTATTAAATTTGAAAGAAATAATTAAATTAAAATTTGAAACTAGATTTTGATACTATAGATTTTTTTAAAAGGAATACAGATGCTATTTCTACTAATAGAGGATTTTATTATCAATATCTATCTGTTTTGAAAAAATGGATATCAAACTTTGTTAATGGAAGTGAAGATGAAATTTATACTGAAGTAGAGAATGATATAAAAGAAGTAGGAAAAGAGTATAGGTTTACTCAATTGAAGTGTTATACTTCATCATTTAGTTTAAATTCTGAAGAGATAAAAAAAACACTTTTTGATTTTTTTATACTTTACTTAAAGTATAAAAATGAAAAATTAGATCCTGTTTTTTATTTTACTACAAATTCAAGTATCAAAAAAAATGAAAAACTGCTTAGTAGATGGGTTGATAAAACAATATTTCATGATGATTCTGATAAATGTGTTTTCTTTAAAAGAATAAAAAAAATACTTATTGATGAAATAAAAAAGA
The DNA here is from genome assembly GCF_004023655.1 of Apibacter sp. HY039. NCBI lineage: Bacteria > Pseudomonadati > Bacteroidota > Flavobacteriia > Flavobacteriales > Weeksellaceae > Apibacter > Apibacter sp. HY039. Next base: position 753,871 of record NZ_SAYM01000001.1, read on the forward strand.
TTAAAGAAAATAAACTGAAATTTATAAAAGAGAATTTAGAACTAAAAAAAGAGATTAATGATAAATACAATAATATAAAGTATATAATTGATAATGAAGAGATCGTATTAAATTTTACTAAGACAATTCATTGGGGATTTGGAGAGCAAACAACAGAAGAATCTATTAAAAATTTAAGAGAAGAAATCTTTTCTATTTTAGCAAATAAGAAATTTAAAAATCGATCTGTAGATATATTATTCAGAGTGTTATTATCTGAAATTTATAGATGTTCTCAAGAATCTGAAATATCTAATAGATGTTTAAATAAAATAGGTTTAGAAAAAATATTATCATTTAATGATGAGGAAGTATCAGAAAGAGTAAATAATAAATTTATTCTTCTTATGGGGGTAGAAATAGATGATTTAAAAAATGAAATACAAAATCTTCAGAAGAATATTGAAAACATTAATTCAGAAATAAAAGAATTAAAGCCAAAACAAATAAAGAAAAATTTAACGTTACTTCCTAATATTGATTCTAATAAAATTTTTGGTTGGGAAGAAGAGATAAAGGAGGCAGAGAGAATATTATCTGAAAATAAAGTTATTGCTATTTATAATATTGGTGGTTTTGGTAAAACTACATTTGTTAAGAAGTTGCTATCTCTATATTATGAGCAATTTAAACATATTATTTGGTTAAGTATTGAGAAGTCCATACAAAATGAATTTGTTTTAAATCAAATATTACTATCTAATTTAGATTTGAAATTAAATAAAAAGAATACACTCAACCAACAATTTAAGTTTATTCTCAATGAACTAAATAGAATAGGAGGAAATAATGTACTAATATTAGATATTCAAAAAGATGTTGATGATCCATGTAGTTTAAATGAAATATTAAGTTTAAATAATTGGAAAATTATAATAATATCAAGAAATTATTTTAAATCAATAGTTTCTTATAAATTACCAAATTTAAAAAGAGAAGAATCTAAAAAAATATTTAGTGAATATTGTACGAGAATAGAAATAGATGATTTAGTTTTCAATGATTTTTTAGAGTATGTTAGTAGTAATAATTTAATAGTTGAATTAGTAGCAAAGACTATTGAAAATAGTTTTGATTTGACACTTGAGTTTTTTTTAGAATCATTAAAAAAACAAAATTTAAATCAAAATATCTTTAAAATTGATATTGAATTACAGAATGAATTAATTCAAATTTTTGATTATATACTACAAAAGTTTACATTTGAGGGTTTAAGTACTTCCGAAAAATCATATTTGAAATTCTTATCATTATTACCATCTACAAATATTATAATTAAAGATATAGTTTTAATATGTGGAAAAGAATATTATGAGAGTAATAAGATTGAAATCTCGAATTGGATAAATGGGTTAGAAAGAAAAGGGTTTATTGAATATGAAGATGGAAGAAAAAGTATAAGAATTCATAAAATAATACAAGATTCTGTTTTATACTCTATACAAAAGGAAAAGTTCTTCTTTCCTTTTGCACGATATATTATCTGGTTATCTCATAGACTTAGAGAAGGATATAATTCTCCTAATAAATCATTTAAGTATCTTAAATATGCAGAATCCATACTGAATTCAATCAAAGAAGAATATCGTAGTGAAATTTATCTACCATTATTAGTTTTAGAAAATGAATATCTCCACTTATCAAGTTTTTTTTATATCAGAGAAAATATTGAAGATTATTGGAAGGATTTAATTAAAAGAACTGACAACTATGTTTTAAAAGATGATATATCACTTGCAACAATGTATAATAATTTAGCTTTAAGTCTAAATACATTTAATGATATAGAGAATATAATAAAATACTTAAAAAAATCAGTTTATATATATTATGGTAATTTAGATTCTATTGTAAAAGAAAATAAATTATTAGTATTAATAACTGTTTTGAATAATCTAAGTCAAGCATACATATATAGTAAGGATGTAAAGAATGCATTGAAATATTTTGTTGAAGTTTTAAAAATCAGGGAAAAGTATAACTTTTATAGGGATTCACAAGTAGGAGTAGGATATAATATATTAGCTGAATTATATAGTGTTACAATGGATTTTGATAAATCAATTCTTTTGATAGAAGAAGCAATTAAATATCATAATATGATTCCTGTAGAAGATAGAAATGATGGTTTATTGATGAGTTATTATAATCAATTATCAAAATATAGTTTATTAAAAGATGATCTTAATAGAGCTATAACTTATCAGGAAGAGTGTATAAAAATTCTGGAAGATTTAAGAATTAAGAATAAACAAAGTTTATATATGTATGAGTATTTGAATAAATTATATAAAGCTAGTGGGAGGGAAAAAGATATTAAAAGCATATATAATACTTGACTATTAAGGTAAATGTTCAAATTTTGAAATTAATAAAGAGATTGATTTCTTGTAAATTAATGGAACAAATATTTTTTATATGATGAAGTTAAATTAAATTCATTTGAATATTTTTTCATATATATTGATGAGAAATATATCTTTAGAATTAGTAAATACTTCTACTGTTAGAAGGTATAATTATAATGTAGTTTTTACGAAATGTGTTACTACTTTCATATTAATATACTATTTATGTGTAGAGTTGATTTCTGTATTGGAAAGTAATTTTATTGATGATGAAATAGGATTGAAAAGATTGTAAACTTTACCATTAATAGCTTTCGAAATTAAGAGATATGAATCGTCATAACTAAAAATACGACAATTTTAAGCCTGTCCATTGGGAGAGTATCGGCCAATTTTTTCTTGATTCCTTTGGAGACGAGTATCTTCGAATGTTTGAGCTTGTATTAGAAATTCAGGCTTCAGAACTTAAAGACCGCATAGTTGGAATTACCTCAATGAATACGCTGATGCTCAGTGTAAACCCTCCTATAGACCCGCAAAAAGAAGCCTTGCATATACGTTATTATCCTAAGGAAGAACTATGGTCTTTTGTTTATTATTTTGCTCCCTTTTCACTCACTCGTTTTTCAAGAACCTATCCGGGAGAACAGGGAATTGAAAAATTTCATCAGTTTATTCATTGGACACGCTGGTAGTTAGAATCTGTATCCGTCAGTATATTCCTGTAATCTTATTTTTAGGGTAAACGTATATCAATCTTAAAAACTAATGAATTGAATCTGAACCGGTTTTTCTCATAGGTATTGGATGTTCTTTAAACTATCTATTTAAAAAAAAGAATACCCAACTATATTTTTAATGAGTAATTGTATAAAATGTTTAAACAATAAAACATAATGAGATAATTTATATCTAAAATTTATGGTTTAAATTAATATTTATAATTTAATTTATTATATTTGCGATAAATAAATGTGTATTATTGTATTTTGTAAATCGATGAAGGGAGGAAAAATAGTCCGGATTATAGGAGGCAAAAGTGTAAAGAGAGCTAAAGAATCTATAACCCTTACAGCTACAGAAGGAGATCTTACTTTTAATGCCAGGCAGGTCAATATGATAGGCAGAAATGGAGGTGTACAATACCTGAATGATTATCGGCCGCCTTTACCTTTACAGGTGGCTCAAATAGAAGGCCCTCTGGATGAACAGGGAGAACAGGTTTCAGTAGTAGAAAAAGGGAAATCCTATAAGTTCCGGATTGTCCGGTTTACCCGTGAAATAAAAATGCCGTCCGAACCCCGGCAGGTTTGCTGGGCATTACAATGTGATGAAGAAACTATCCAACAGGTAACAGGCGTTAAGGGTAAGCAGGAAGTAACATTAGATATTTCCGGAAACGAAAGTTCGCGTAAAATCACGATTTATGCATATATTAGTACTCCCGAAGAAGAAGGCAAAGCCGAAGCTGTGCTGAAAGCTAAGGCAGGAGGAATCCATACCCGGTTTTATGATGAGCAGGGACAGCAGATCTATGAAATACCCCCCAAGCTGCATAAAGCTTTTAATGAAGAGTACGGTATAAAGATTGCCTATGATAAAGAAAATGAAATGTTATATCATGAAGGTGACTGTGACCCGGCGTATGAAAAGGTGTCTCCTACAGCTATAGAACATTGGAAAAGGGAACTGAACCCGGAAACTATATCTAAAGGTAAACTATTGTTTGGATATAATTTTGGGTATAAGATTACCAGTAATTATTCGGAATGGAAAGAAAGTATTCCGAATAATGCTCATGAAGTATTTCCGGTTTTTCTAGGAGATTGTCCAAAGATGAAAGGAAAGCATTCTTTAGCTTTAATTGATTTAGGGGATTATGATGACGAGTTACAACCTTTAGGAGTTAAATACGAATTGGCGCAATCTGATAAGGCATATAATATTTATCATATTGAAAAGCCCAAGTTTTCTAATCGGTACATGGGATTAGCCAGAGGATTGGAACATGAATTTATAGGACATGTTATATTAAATTATTTTGATCTTCCACCTTTGGATAGCGTTGGAGCTACAGAAATAGAAAAATTATTAGGTAATATTATACGGGCTGAGATAGGAATTGCTGAGAGAAAACAATCTAATATTATAGAGACAAGTACAAAAGAACAAGTCTTTGTAACTACATTTGGTTTTCATGAAAAGTGTAATGAAAATATTGAAGATTCTTACATATGGCCAGGAGCACCTGAACCAGCCTCTAAATGCCCAAATACGGAAGGTAAAGCTTTAATAAATTTAGAAAATGTTTTAAAATTAGCGCAAACAAATTATACTATTTTAATAAAATACAAATATAATGAAAATATATACGATTTTATTTAGTCTGTTATTATTCAGTTCAATTTTACAAGGGCAAAATTGTTATAACAAATGTTTAAATAGAAAATTAATTGATTCTACGAAAGCAGAAATTTATAAATCTATACTTTTATCGAAAGAGATAAAAAATCAAAATGAGAGTTATTTAATTAATATTGAAACTTTCGATTTGGATATAGATCTTAATAAAATCTTTTTTCTTGATAATGTGTTTTTTTACGATAGAATTAAAGAACAGAAAGATTCTATTACAGTTAAAAAGTTAATAAAAATATTTCCTGATAATTATAAGATATATGAAGAATTGAATGAAAGAAAATATATTGAATATGATCAACGAAGAAAAATGCTCCAGGAATCATTTTCTAAATACAATGATTGGAATGATTCAAATTATATGTATGTTAAAATATATAAGCCATTGACAAACTGGATTAATCTTTATTTTTATTTGTCAAGTGTAGCGGAAGGAAAACCATACGAAATCATACCAGTTATGTATAGTTCTATAAAAAATAATGAAGAAATAGAACGAAAATATATGCTGTATGAAGTGCGCTTTACTAAAGAAGGAGAAATTAAATCTGTAAAAGTGGTAAATTAAGAAAATGTATAACAAGAAGGTTTTACTTTTTCTTAGTTTATTCTTTATTGAAACATCGTTACTTAATGGGCAAATTAAGGATAGCTGTTCCATGTATAGTATATGTGATTCTGAAATAGATACAGTTAAGTTAAATATTTACAAATCAATTCTTCAATCTCAAGAATTGCAGAAAAATAAACAATGTCATATAGTAGGAGTTGATCCTATTTCATTAGATATGAAATATTCACCAGGTTATGAAGCAAGGTTTTATGATATAAAAGAGATAGACGACTCGACATCTATTTATAATTTGAAAAATTTTTTTCCTAATTCCTATAAATTTTATTTTATTAGAGATAAAGTGTCTAATTCTTTGGAAAATAAAGATTACATATTTTATTTAGAAAGATTAGAAGAAAAAAATGATACTCATTCATTAAATTATTTTTACGATGAAATATGTGAAAATAGCTATGATATAATAAAAATACAAGCACCCTTAGATAGTTGGGCTAAAGTTTACGAAGCAAACATTTTATTAAATAAAGCAAGTGTGATAATTCCGGTTATTTATGAATCTTTTATAGATAAACCTAAATATCTTTTATATAAGATAGAATTGTATAAAGGAAGCACTAAAGTAAAAATTAAGGATGATAAAATAGAATTTTTAGAGAATATTCCCGATGAAGATATAATTAATGAAATTAGAGAGCAATTGAGGGATATATTTAAAAAAGGAAAATACACAATTACTTATGAGTATAAGCATATAATAGGAGAGAAAGGTATAAGTATTGATATATTTAATAAAAAACAGCCTAAAAAGCGTTATAGTATCTTAGGCGGAATAATAGGAGCATTTATTGAAAATTGAGAAAAATAAAATTTTATCTTAAATTAGCCTTTTATTTTATTCTTACCAGTTATAAAATTTGATTTATGAAAAAAGCAATAAGTGAAAATTATACTAAAATTAACTATATACTGACAAAAGCTTTTGTAAATAATAAATCTGTGAATTATGTTTTAAAACAAAAAAAAGAAAAATATATTTCAAGATTAATGGACTATTCTTTATATCAGGGTGAAAAATTTGGAGATATATTTTTAAATGAAGAAGAAACTGCCTGTGCCATACTTATAGACCACAAAATAAAGAAAACTACATCAGGAACCTTTATACAGGATATAAAATTTGCCTGTTGTATTAGTGGATTAAAAAACGCCCATAAAGTAATAAAAAAAGAAAGGATCACTCATGAAACATTGCCTAAAAACATGAATTTTATTCAGTTATGGTTTCTAGGAGTGGATGTCTTACAGCAGGGAAAAGGTAAAGGTTCTGGTTTTCTACAGGAGATTATAGAATATTATAAAGGAAAAAAAGAAGCTATTGTATTAGAAACATCAACTATGCAAAATATTACATTTTATGAAAAAAATGGTTTTAAAATATATGGTGTAAATAAAGATGATTTTGGATTTGATTTTTATTTTTTTATATATAAATATTAATAATGTTTGGTACAGAAGTTCATTTTATTACATTCATTTATATTTGCATCGCTTTTATTAATTTATTCCCAGTATTATTAAATATTACTAAAAGGAAATATAAAGGATATCATATAAAATTTTTTATGCTATCAGTATGTATTCTATTAAATAATTTGACATCTGGACTTCTGCCAGATAGCAACTTAAGTATAAATATCCTTTCCCAGAATATATTGGCTTATGTTGTAGGATTAAGTACAACTATATATTATTTTTATTACATATATACAGAACATGATATTAAAGTCATTGAATTTGTAAATTTTTATTTTATACTGATAGTATGCAGCCTCAGTTTAGTACTTCTTTTTATACTTCCTTATACTATTACAAATAATCTTGTTTTATCAAGAAATATTTTCTTAGTAATTCCTATACTTATTATTACAATAGTTTTCTTTAATACTAGTTATCAGGAGTTTATAAAATGGGGAATTATTCACGATAAAATTAATAGATTTAGAATTATTTCAGGAATAATGGGATTATTCAGTATATATTCCTTACCTATTATTATGTTAATATTAGGTGATAATCAGGATATAGAGCAGAGTTTATATACTTTAGGTTTTTTATTTTTGATGATCTCTTATTATTTATATGATAAAGATTTATCCTCTCATGATGAAATTCAAAATTTGACCCCTAGAGAAAAAGAAATTTTTATAATTGTAGTTGAAAATCCAGAAATAAAATATGTAGACTTAAGCGAACAATTACATATTTCAGAAAAAACTTTTTCGGCACATATGTCAAATATTTATAAAAAATTAGATATAAGAGGAAAAAAAGAACTATTAAAAAAATATCCAATAAGATAATATTTTTTTAACTTATCTTATTTAAAACCAAAACTATAAAAAACCTTAGATTGAACCCTTAGAGTATTTAAACCCTTTTTAAGTCTTTATTTCTTGATTGTTTTTAGCTTATTTCTAATCTTTGAACTTTACAAATTTAAAATTCAAAGATTATGGATAATTTAAAATATCAAATTGCTACTAATTATGGGAAGATTATATTTCTATTCCAGTATTTTTATTATATTTCATTCAGTAAGAAATTTTCAATATTTTTTAAAAATTATATTCAAGCTAATACAAAATCCTATTTTGATAAAAGACATATATCGAAAGAAGAAATTTTATTCATGAAAATTATACGTAAAATTTAAACAAAATAAATTTTATCTTAAAATAGCTTTGTTTTTAAAACTATGGAATACAAAATACATATAGTAGATGGAGAAGAGAAACTATCTTCTATTGCTGATAAATACAATACCACACCAGAAGCGATAAAAGCTCTGAATCCCCATATGAAAACTTTTGGAGGTTTTATTGGAGGAACGTTTGTTTCTTATGGGCAGAAAATTAAAATTCCAATTAAAATTCAAGAACAAGTAAATGTAGAACGAAAACAAGGAGATACCATCCCTGAAGGAGAATTTATAAAACAAGCTCGTTATCGATGCAGACAAGATAATTTAATAACCATAGATGGCACTCCTAATTTCTCTTGTGAACTCAAAACACAATATTTATTTTCTACTTTAGATAAAGAAGAACAAAAATACTTGAATGTTACATTAGAAGATTATATTACTTCCATACAGCCTCAAGGAATGCAAGAAGCCTTTGAACTTATCAAACAAATAGAACTAATAAGAAATCAAATTATTTTTACTCAAGACAATACAGGTATAATATCTAAAATTCATAATTTAGGAACACTTGAGAATAACTGGAAAAGGTTTTTAAATAAAGAAGTTAAAAATATTCCCTTTTTTCAGGAACTGGAAAAAAGAAGCTCTGATACTATTAAAGATTTTATTAAAAATGGTAATAAAGAGTTTTCCAGTAATAGAGAATTAGCAGAAGTATTGGATAAAAATTTGTTCTATCATATTTTGCTCAAAGCAAATTTAGAGGATGACTTAAAAGAATACACTTTAAATCAGCAATCACAAATATTCCCTAATATAAAGTTACAAACCCAAATAGTTAAAAGTATAGCTACAGAAGATGATTTAACTACTACCTACCGATTAGTAGGAACTTTAAATAAAGAGAATTTGGATGAAAAAGAATTACTAAGATTATATACAGAGATGTATCAACCATTAATAAAATTCTCTTATACGGAATTTGACTATATCTACCGAATTACTTATGTAATAGAGAACAAAACAGGGTTGTTAATTAATGCCAGTGCTTCATTAAGTGAACAAATCAAAAATAATTATGAAATTATTACTAAATTTGAGCTAAAAATGATAGAGTTATAAACATGTATAAAGAGAATGAAATTATAAAGGTCAAAGCATATAATTATAAGATAATTCAAAAATATATTTTATTAAGCATGCCCTTTTTTATTTTAGGTATCTATTTGATAACACAAATAAATGCAAAGTTCTTATTTGTGGGGTGTGTAATACTTTTTGGATGTATATACAGTACAGTTTTATATAAAATTAAAAAAAGCATAACAGAAATTATATTTGAGGAAAATGATATTAATATAGAAAATTGTAAGATAAATATCTCTGAAATATTAAATTATAACTTATTTAAATTTTCTTTGCAAAATTTTTGTGTTTTAAGAATAAAAACTAAAAAAATATCTCAACAATTCTTTTTTATAGACATAAAGGAAAAGGATATAATAAATGATTACTTTTCAAATAGTACGATTAGCTTAGTTAGAAAAGGGGAATTTATCAATATACTACCTATTGTAGTAATTTTTATATTTATGATTATCACTTCATTAATAGTTAGTTATCTATAGTATGATTAAGAGAAAAGCATATAATTATTCTACTATGATGAAAACCGCTTATTTATGGTTGCCTGTTTTTACCGTAGTATTATTTATATGTTTTTATTTTGAAAAACTACGTTTTTTTTTGTTTCTGACAGTAGGAGCTGCAACGTACGGATTAATTTTAAATCAGATGAAGAAAAAATCTATTCAGATTATTTTTTCAGAAAATAGTATAACTATTACTATTGATAAATATACTATTCTATTGTCAGATATTGAAAACTATCACATTTGTTTACCTCTTAATGAGTTATTCATGTTACGAATAAAAACAAAAGATAAAAATCTAATAACCTATATTGGAAAAGAATTTAAAGAAGAAGTTGAAATATTTTTTAAAAGCACTTCCATTCCAGAAAGTAAAACTTCTTATGATACTTTTCTGAAATATAGTCATTTAATCCTACCTTTTGTAGGATTATTTATTTGTCTAATAGTTGATATTATATATGAAAAAATAAAATGAGAAATGAGTAAAGCCTATATACCTAAAGATACTTGGGTAGTTTGTACTTATCAGCTAAATACGGACCCTAAAAAATTGGATGTAACCAGAGCTAAAGTTTCTGTGTTTTATAAGAAAGATAAGGCTCTTTTAACTGTAGAAGATAAGAATACAGATAAAAAATTTATTTGTAAAAGTCCTATGAATATAGTCATGGGAATAGGAGGACTATTTATAGGACTTGTTTTGGCTTCTAATCCTGTTGGCTGGGTTATAGCAGGAGCTATAGCCGTAGTAGTGGTGGCAGCAGCGGTTACAATTATTACTCATAGTTGCACTTCTCATTTACAAAAAGGGAAATGGATAAATTTTAAAGAAACAGTTTATTTTAATGGGCATAGAGCAATTACCCAATCATCTATGCTTATGTGTGATAGTGGAGGAATGTTACAGCCTATTATTAGCTATGATGTGGCTTGTAAAGCTGCTAAAGCTATTGCCTGGGAAAATATTAAGGAAACAACAGTGGTAACAGCAGGAGCCATTGCATCAGGTTTTCTAATGGGTAAAGGAGGTGGTTTTTTGAATGCAATGAAAGGTATATTTACTAAATTAGGAGCTTTGTTTACTCTTGGAGGTATCGGAACAACTTATGCTATGACCTCCTATCAACAGTACATAATGAGAGGTAATGAAGCTTATGCAGATAATGAGATTTATCAAAGAATGAATAATGCAGATACAAAGGATTACAGCGATATTAAAACTATAGGCGAAGAAACTGGGAAATCTCTAAAAGATGCAGCTTTATCAGGAGCACCACCGAATGTTAAAGATTTAGCAGGAGTGGTACAATTATATAGAACGGGACAATTAATTATACAAGATGCAGCCTTACAGGCTCAATTTGAGAAATTAGCTACTATGAATAGACAACAATTAAATACTAGTGAATTAGCTAAAAATATATGGAGAGAGGTACAAGCTAATCCTAAGTATGAAAATGTTTATAATGCAGTCAAAAGAAATAGTAATTATAATCAAAACAGGGTTACACCAGCAATGAGAAATAATGCTATATCTCACTTGGATGATAGTGTCAATAATAATAAATGGTCGTTGAATAATCCTAATTCTTTACTATCCAAAGGAGCTTCTATTGCTCTTTTCTTTGTTCCATTGATAAGTGGATATTTTTCTGAAAATGCAAGAAGGAAATTAGCAGATATAGCCGTACAGGATGCAACAGACAGTATTAGTGTTAGAACAAGTAAATAATTTTTCAATCAGAAAGTAAATTTATTTTTAACTATTAAATTGGACCTAAAGAAGAATTACTTACTTTAGTAGAGAATAAATTTTGTCAAGCTGATAAATAAGCCTAAGATTGATTTTACTACTAAACTTTCTGCTCGCATCGGAATGGAGGATGTCAAAGAGATACTTTGTCTGATTCGTGATAAAGAGGGGCGAAAAGAAAAATTATATACCCTGGTTAGAGGGGCAGATGAAACGGTAGGGTATTATGCCGCCTGGGTTTTTACCCATTTAACCTCTCAAGAGAATCCATGGTTATACCCTAAACAAAATGAATTAATAGATGAGGTGTTGACTTGTAAACATGGAGGTAAGCGAAGGCTTATACTGAATTTACTTTACAAACAACCCTTCGTCCAAGAGATTAGGGTAGATTTTCTTGATTTCTGTTTGGAAAGAATGAGTTCTGTCGAAGAACTTCCCGGAGTAAAATCGTTGTGTATAAAGATAGCCTATGAATTGTGCTTTCCTTTTCCGGAATTAACCAATGAGCTTAGAACAACGCTTGAGATGATGGAAGAGTATCAAAGTCCAGCCATATTGAGCATCAAAAACAACGTATTAAAAGCGATGCAAAAAGGGAAGAGGTTACCAAAAGTTTAAACATCATTACGGACACTACAGATACATCTAAATATAGCTAAGTATTTACTAGGTAAATATGAGGAGATAACCGCATCTGCATTTCACTTACTCTTTATTGCCCAATGGGAAACTCGGTTTTTTTTCTTTAGGATCAGCGGGTAGTTTTTATACATCCCATAGCACGGGAATTTAATGAGTACGATTAAATTTTTCAAAAAATATATGGAAAATTAGGATGAGTTGCATCTAATAATAAAAATAAGTAACTCATTAAAACAAATACGTATGAAAAACATATTTTTCATGATTCTCGCATTATACGGATGGTTTGCCTTTGTCCCTTTAACAGGACAAGAAACTAAAACCGTTATGCCAAGAATACTCATTGACGGTTCCCGTCCGGATGAAAATTCCATACAACTAAAATCTATGGATATACAGGTAGAAATTTTCGGTAATCTGGCCAAAACTACTACTACGCTGGTATTTACCAATTCTTCTCACCGCAACCTCGAAGGAAATTTAGTCTTTCCTTTACCCGAAACGGCATCGGTCAGCGGGTATGCGATAGACATCAACGGAAAATTGAGGAATGCGGTTCCCGTTGCTAAAGCTCGGGCAGTTGAGGTATTAGAAAGTATACAGAAGCAAAATGTAGATCCCGGAATTCTGGAAAAAGTGGAAGGAAATAATTTCAGAACCCGAATATCCCCCATACCGGCCCAAGGTTCCCGAACCGTGCAGTTATCCTATTACCAGACCCTAAAGTCAGATAAATTTAGTTATCAGTACCATTTGCTGCTGAATTCCGGTAAAAAAATTTCACAGTTTACCCTTACAACAAAAGTATATCAGACAGGTTACAAACCTATTTTGGTAGAATCGCCGGATGGCTCTTTTAATTTCTCTCAAAATAACCACGTTTACGAAGCCAGTCTATCAAAAGCAGACTTTCTTCCTACGAAATCATTAATTATCAGATTGCCTCAGGTAAAAAATAAAATAGAATCATTTACCCAGAATAACGTAGATGGATCTGTGTGTTTTTATGCACCTTTATTGCAGGAAATTCCATCTACCCCCAAAGTGTGGTCTAAAAATATTGGAATTATCTGGGATAATTCTTTGAGTGGATTAAAAAGAGACCATGAAAAAGAATTGCAGCTTATTGATAAAATCGTATCACAGGAAAAAGAGTTAAATATAGAAGTTTCCTTAGTAAACATTAATCTGGAAAAAAGTAAGCTATTTAAAATAAAGAATGGAGACTGGTCAGAGCTCAAACAATATTTGCAAACGATAACCTATGACGGAGGAACCAATTATTCAAAAATAAATAGTTTGAGCTTAAAAGCCGATGAATACCTGATGTTTTCAGACGGTATTTCATCTTTTGGTTCTAATGAGCTTTATTTGAACAAGCCTGTGTATACCATTTCTTCCGCATCAACCTCCAATTTAGGAGTACTTAAATATATTGCTCAAAAAACCAGAGGTAAATTTATAAATCTTAATGAAGAGTCGGTTGATGATGCTTTTACTAAATTAAACAGAAATACGCTTCAGTTTTTAGGAATTAAGAATGAAACGGTTTCTGAAGTTTACCCTATGTTGGGGACGGAAGTGGATCAGGATTTTTCAGTTTCAGGAATTTCTAAGAGTAAGAATTCAAAGCTGATCATTTTATTAGGAAGAAACGGAAAAGTAGAAATTCAAAAAGAAATTGATTTAGAAAACTCTTCGCAAAATTTAGAAATAAGTAAAATTTGGGCGCAGCATAAAATAGATTTCCTGGAAATGAATGCTGAGAAAAATAAAGAGGAAATAGAGCAGATAGGAAAACAATTTTCAATAGTTACAGCCCATACCAGTTTTATAGTACTGGAAAATGTATCCGATTATGTGAAATATCAAATCAATCCGCCCGCAGAACTTCAGAAAGAGTATAATCGATTAGTAAAGCAAGGCTGGACACAAAAAGAGACCCGTAAATCTAATCTGTTACAAATAGCCATTGCCAAAGCCAGGGAGTTACAAGATTGGTGGAAAAAAGATTTTAAGCCTGTCAAACCCAAATACCCTCAGCCGGTTAAAGATACTGTTATAGCCAATTGGGAAGAGGTAGCCCAAATGAGAAATGTACACCCGGTACCTCCGCCAGATATGCACGAACAACAATATATGTCAGTCAGTAGTATTGTTTTAGATGAAAATCAACAGAAATCCTTTTCTTCCAATAAACGGGTAGTAGGTAAAATGATAAAGGAAGAAAAAGCTGGTGAAATTCCCGAAATCAAAATTATGGATGTAAAATCAGATAAGGAATATATTAAATTGATTGAGGCTTCAAAAAGTCCGTATGATACTTATCTGGAACTTAGAAAAGAATATATAGAAACTCCTTCTTTTTATTTTGATGTAGCCAGCTATTTCTTTCAGAAAAAAGATAAGGTAACAGGCTTAAAAATTTTAAGTTCATTGGCAGATTTAGGCTTAGAAAATGCAGAATTGTATAAAATGCTGGCTTATAAGCTGAAAGAAATTGAAGAATATCCCGCAGAATTGTTTATTACAAAAAAAGTTCTGGATTGGAGACCTTTTGATGCTCAAAGTTACCGTGACTATGCATTGGCTTTGCAGGATAATAAACAATACCAGCAGGCATTAGAACATTTATATAAGGTGCTGACTAACGACTATTCCGTAGAAATAGCCAATAGAGATCGTGATATTACCGAAATTATAGTACCGGAAATTAATAATCTGGTTTCACTATATCCTAAAGAATTAAATCTTTCAAAAATAGACTCCAAAATTATTGTAGATATTCCGGTAGATATACGTGTAGTCATGAATTGGAATAAAGATATGACAGATATTGATTTATGGGTAACAGATCCTAATGGGGAAAAGTGCTATTATGGTCATCGTTCTACAGCAATTGGAGGACGAAACAGTGAAGATGTTACTCAGGGATTTGGCCCCGAACAATTTATGCTGAAAAAAGCAATTCCGGGCAAATATAAAATACAAACCAATTTTTTTGCTGAGAGACAAATGAGTATTACCGGACCTACCACCATTTCCGTAGAAATATTCCTTATGTATAGCTCAGGAAAACAGACTAAGAAAATGATTACTTTTCAAAATAATAATCCTGACAGAGGAAATGAAGGTATTTTAATAGGAGAGTTTGAGTTTTAGAGTATTTGGAAGATTTAATCTCTTTCTTCATAATTTACATGATTTAAAAAAACAACACCGCTACATACCATGTAGCGGTGTTGTTTTTGAATAATATAATGGAGAAGTATTAACTGTTCCTATACCCAAACTAAATTTAAACAAATCAATAAGATTTTTTATCTTATAAAAAGATTTTGTATATTAGGTGGTTTATTGATATTGTTTAAGAAACACAAGATAAAATATGGAAAATAGAGTTAAAAAATCATTTTGAAAATGAAGCACAAGAATATGATGAAATAATTATAAAACTGATTCCTTATTATAAAGAAATGATTCATGCGATTGTGGCTGCTATCCCATTTAGCTCTGACAAAGAGATTGATGTTATGGATTTGGGGTGCGGCACGGGTACCATTAGTTTGGGCGTTCGCGAAAAATATTCATTAGCTAAATTTACAATGGTGGATATTGCAGAAAATATGATTAGGATAGCTCAACAAAAATTAGGAATAACCACTCAAAGTATACATGCAGACTTTAACGATTTCAATTTCGATAAACAGTATGATGTAATTATCTCTTCTCTGGCTCTACATCATTTAGAAACAGATGCAGATAAACAACTTTTCTACAATAAAATTTATAAAGCCTTAAAAAAAGAGGGAATTTTTATTAATGGAGATGTGGTCAAAGCTCAAACAGAACAATTACAGGAAACTTTTACAGAGGAATGGGTTAACTATATGAAACGTTCTGTGGATATAAGAGAAATCGAAGAAAAATGGTTGCCTAATTATTATGCTGAAGATAGACCCATCTCATTGATGAATCATCTTGCAGTGTTGGGAAAATCCGGATTTAAGGATATTGATGTCATTTGGAAATATTATGGTTTTTCCGTTTATAAAGGAAGCAAGTAGTATATATTTAAACAGAAGATCTTTTTATAAATTACCCTAACTTATTACTTTAAAATAAGTGAAATAAAAGACCCGTATACACCCATAAGATAATAGTGTATCTTTGCAGTATGAAAGAAGAAAATCCTGACAAAAATATATTATCCAATATCGGAATTGAAAGTCTAAATCCTATGCAGCTGGCAGCGCAAGATGCTATAGTGAAAGATTCTGAGGTGGTATTATTATCTCCCACAGGTTCAGGGAAAACCTTAGCATTCTTACTGCCTGTTCTACAATTGTTAGAGGATAACATTTCCAAAGTACAGGTATTGGTAGTTGTTCCCTCACGGGAATTAGCCTTGCAGATAGAACAGGTTTGGAAAAAGATGGGTACCTCTTTCAAGGTTAATGTTTGCTATGGAGGTCATTCTTTGGATACCGAATTGAAAAATTTAAGTAGTCCTCCGGCTTTGCTTATTGGAACACCCGGAAGGTTGACCGATCATTTAGAAAGGAAATCTTTCGATACTTCCTTTATTAAAACCTTGGTGTTGGATGAGTTTGATAAATGTCTCCAGTTAGGATTTCAGGAAGAAATGAGTATGATTATTGAAAAACTACCTAATCTGGAAAAGAGAATTCTTCTTTCAGCAACCTCTGATGTGGAAATTCCCGATTTTGTAGGAATGGAATCTCCCATAGTTCTCTCTTATCTGGAAGAAGAAAAAAGTGAGGCTCTATCGCTTAAGAAGGTTTTATCTCCGGAGAAAGACAAAATAGATACTTTGGCAGATCTTTTATGCTCCTTAGACTCTGAACCTGCATTGATTTTCTGTAATCACAGAGAAGTAACCGAGCGGGTGAGCGATTTATTAAATAACAAAGGAATATTGGCCGGGTATTATCACGGAGGAATGGACCAGGAAGATCGGGAACGGGTTTTGATACAATTCCGAAACGGGAGTTTAAATTATTTGGTAACTACCGATTTAGCTGCTCGTGGATTGGATATTCCGGAAATGAATCATGTGATCCATTATCATTTGCCGGGAAAAGAAAGCGAGTTTATTCATCGTAACGGTCGTACTGCGCGTATGCAGGCAGAAGGAACGGCTTATATTATACATTTTGAAGGAGATGCATTAGCTGATTATATTCCTGATCATTTAGAAGTTCTTCCGTTAAAAAGTGGTAATCCTTTGCCTAAAGATCCGGAATACAAAACTATCTATATTAGCGGAGGTAAAAAAAATAAGCTTAATAAAGGAGATATAGTAGGATTCTTTTTACAAAAAGGAAAACTAGGGAAAAATGATTTAGGAATTATTGAAGTAAAAGACTTTATTTCCTTTGCTGCCGTACGCAAATCAGCGGTTCGTTCATTACTGGAAAATATTAAAGGAGAGAAAATGAAAGGCAAAAAATATAAAATTGAAATAGCCAGAAACGTAATTAAAAAAGAAGAATAAGTACCTGTACAGATTTTTCAAATAATTTCGTAGAGAAACAGCGCAAACTAGATTTAATATATCCTAACAAAAGCCCGGAAGAAAAAATCTGTGATTAGATGTGTCTTCCGGGCGGTAGTTTTAATTAAACATAGGAGGTTAGAACTATAAGTTTTCCCACTATTTTAAAAAATTGTTTTTTTACTATACTTTTTTTGGTTTTTTTTAAGCGTAGTACAATTTTAAATACTTGGAGTATCAGATTTCAGGGACTCAGTGATAAGCAAAGCTTCTCTTTCTCCGGATCTGACAGCTCCTTCAAAATATCCGTTCCATACCGTAGCTGTTTCTGTTCCTGCCCAGTGAATGCTGCCTACAGGTTTACGAACCTGATCGGAATAAAGAATAAATCCACCGGTTGGAAAGTGCGCGGCAAAACAGCCTTGAGTGTAAGCTTTGTCCTGCCAGTTATACTCTATCAGGTCAAGAGCATCTAAAGCTTCGTCACCATACATGACAGCAAGCTCCTTCAAAAGAATTTCTTTTCTTACCTGTTTATCTGCCTGCACTATATCCGTACTAAACCCATAAACGAAAAAGGTGATAATTCCCTCCGGATGTCCCGGAACCGAATTGTCTATGGTTTCAGTGATATAACCATCGGTAGTTAGAGTTTGCCCAGAAAGTCCTTTATCCCGCCAGAAAGGTCGTGAATAAACAGCGTGATACTTTAACGCTCTGCCAGGAAGCTGATTTTGAATAGTTCGTTGCTTTTTAACCGGAAGCGGAGGGAAAAAACGAATGTAACTATTGGTAACTACCGGAGGGGTGCAGATAATAACTTTCTTAGCTTTAAATATACGATGATCAGAGGTATGAACGGTAACACAAGTATCGCAATGATCAATTCTTACTACTTCTGCATTAAAAAATATATGTTCTCTTCCCAGATCATCAGCCATTCGGGAGGCCAGTTCCTGCGGTCCTCCGACCAGGCGATCCTGCTGCGCTCCGCCTTCAGCAGAAGTCAGTATTTTTACCCCCTGTCCGCTGGCAACATAGTAAAGTCCCTGTAAGAGAGATATTTCACAGGAGTCCACAGTTAATAAAGCTCCGGTAATAATCCTATTGATAAATTCTACAATTACATCATCAGAGGTATGAGAACGAATCCATTCTAAAAAAGTGATTTTATCATATTCCTCAGCGTTAGGACTCAACATAGGATTTTCCAGGTTAATCGACTCAATCAACCGATCTATTTCATTCATTATGGCATAGGCCTCAGCCGGTACATCTTCTATTGGTAAACCGTTTACCATGTATTGTGCTGCTCCGAATAGCTGACTAGGAAATAAATCAATCTGATATTTATTTACCAGTTCATACATACGATCCTGCGTAGGACCAATCCATTGTCCTCCCAAATCTATCTGGAGTCCGCTCTCCAGGTATCTGGTTTTAGTTCTCCCGCCTACACGGTTCCGGGCTTCCAGTATCAGACTGGAAATCCCGTTTTCTTTTAATTTTAATGCAGCAGACAATCCGGCAAATCCGGCACCAATGATTAAAACTTCTGTTTCTTTTGTTTTCATAAATTAAATATTTATTTAAAATTTGTTTTTATACGATATATTATTCAATTGTTTTTATAATAAGTTTCAAAAATACTGCCTTAAAACGTTAGAATTCAGTTTGAAAATATTTGCATGTTTTTTTTATTTATATTTTATTGATATATAGGTTGCTGCATTTTTTTTAGAACATGATGTTCTTTTTTAAACTTCTTTGGCATGATTGTATGTGTGTGTAAATATTTGAAAAAAAGAATATTAACTTTAGATTGAAATTATACGGATACTATTTATTACAGCGAATCAAATCTTTATAATTCAAAAAATAATCCGTATAAAAAAATGTATATTTATAAGTATATTTGCAGTTTTTAAACGCTGCTCATGGTTAAAGTTTTTAAGTTCTTTTATAACTATAAATTTACTGTAGTTCTTATTGGTTTTCTTACACTGCTCTGCTTCTTATACGCTAAACAGGGGCTCTATTATGCATTTTTGCTTTCCATTCCCGGTGTTTTAAGTTTAGTACTTCTTATTAATTGGTTAGCAAAAATCAAATATTCATTGTTCTTTACTCTGATATTATCATTGATTATAGCTTTAGATGCCTATTTTGCAATTATTTTTAAAAATCCGGTCTCTTTGGGAGGAATGGCTTCTATATTTGAAACAAACACACAAGAAGCCTGGGGAGCTATGAGGCAGGCTTTAGTGCCCGGGTTACTTGCAATTGCAGGTTGTATTGCTATCGTCTTACTGTCTCGTAAAGAATTAAAAACATCAGGTATTTCAAAGAAAAAATCAATTATTTTCCTAAGTATTTATTTAGGTGTATTTGTTCCCTTCAGTCTGCTACTTATTATCAATCAGACCGAAAGGTTAAATTTGGAATACAAAGAAAATCCTGTTTTAACAGTTCAGAAGGTTTCTTCAATATGTTTACCGGTGGTTTATAATGATCTGATTACGATAGTGGCTTACAAAAATGAAATGAGAAGGTTTAAACAGTTTAGTAGTATAGACAGGAAGTTGCCTGAAAAAATTACTTTTTTAAATTCTGAAAATTCTCCGGAAAAAATTTTTATGGTCATTGGTGAAAGTTCCTGGCGAAGCCGGTACTCTCTTTACGGTAATTCAGTTCAAACAACACCATTTTTAGACAGTTTGTCCACTGCAGGTCACAACCTCAAATATTATAACGCTGTAAGTCCGTCTCCGATCACCCGCGAAGCTTTAAAAATTATACTAAGCTTTTCTACCCCATTTCAGAGTCAGTCATTTTTCAATCAAAAAAATATTATAGAACTGGCGAAAGATGCAGGATATGAAACTGTTTGGATTTCAAATCAGGCAAAAATAGGAATGTTTGATAGTTATATCGGTTTTATAGCTTCCGGTGCAGATGATAGTTACTTTACTGAAGTTCGCGGAGATAATAAAACCAAAGACGATTTGCAGCTGATAGATATTTTAAAGGAAAAATCTAAGCCGGGCAGGAAACAGTTTATTGTTATACATTTGATGGGAAGCCATATGTGGTATGGAGACAAGTCAGATGAAATTGATAAAAGTAAAATTAATGGTGAATGGGGTTTTGAGCTGCTGTATGATAGATCCATTCATCATACGGATAGAGTTCTGAGGGAAGTTTTTCAAATTGCGGATAAAGAAAAAAAATATCTAATGATGTATTTTCCTGATCATGGGGAAAGAATAGGCGAAGGGCATGGTTTTTTAGGACGTGGCTCTCATCAGTTTGAAATTCCCTATATAACAATAAACAGAGAGTTTGAAAAGATTAATGAAATAATTCCTCAATATATCGATAAAGAAGCTTTGCTGCTTAATAGTTCAAACACCATTTATATTATGGCAGAAGTGTTAGGATATAAAATACCGGAAGAATTTAAATCAAGAGCAATTAATGATGGTAAATATATCTATCATGTGGATTCCAAACCTTATTTGTATGCAGATATCGAAAAAGAAAATGAAAAAATCAACTGAAGGAAATAAGCAATAAACCAGTAAGATAAAGCACAAAATGCCTGTTTACAGGCATTTTTTGTGTATGTATATTAATTTATATTACTGATTAATAATTAATTTTTTAGATAATTTTCCGTGGCTGGTATCAACCGAAACTACATATACCCCTTGAGTTAAAGGATAAGTATCAAAATCTATCGTATGTTTTTTTGCACGCTCATCTTTACGGAACTGTTTAACCAGTTTTCCAGATAAGTCGTTTATTGATACAGAAATATATGAATCGTTTTTTAAAGATATATCCAGGTTTACATTACCATGAGAAGGATTAGGATATACCGTTAAAGAGCCTATGGATTTAGTTTTTATGTCCTCTGTTCCAGCTGTTTTTCCCTGAAGCAGAAATTCTTCCATGATGTGAGTTAAAAAGGTGTTATCTATCTGACCGATTCCTGAAATTTTTCCCGCATATTTACCATTTATGTTGTCTTCAGCGCCTACAAAAACATCCATGGGCGTATGGTTACCCGGAGTTCCGCCGGCAACATCCCCATTTCCATTGGTAAGAGGATTAGAGGCATAGGCAACAACGATTCTTCGTCCGTTATTTTCAACTGTAGGCCACAGCTCTTCACTTCTGTCCTGAAAGACATAAGTAGAATAGTTAGGGTACCATCCGTTCGGGTTATTTGTTCCAAAATCTACATCACCTCTTTTCACTCCGGCCGGATTAGCTACAGTAGTAACAGTAGCAGAACCGCTGGAAGATGCATTTGACCCGTTTTGTCGGGGTCCTAAAGCATACGTTCTTACATAGGTTCCTTTAGATTGTGCGTCATTTGCATCGTGTAGACCCACAATAGCTGTTCCTCCACATTCATGATCAGAAGCAGAAAATATTAATGTTTGTGTATGGGTTTCTTTCAGTAGTTTTCGAGCTTGGGCGACGGAGTAATCCAAAGATAAAACTTCCTTAATCAGGTAATCGGAACCGTAAACATTGGTGTGACGTTCGGTGGTAGGCAGGGCACTGTAAATAGCATCTCCACCACCTACGTATGCGGGCTGATCAGAGTCTACGGAATAGGTGTTCTTTCCATTTCCTGAAATTACAGTAATACCTCCGCTGTTTGCATGTTCCAGGTGATCAATTCTACCACCTTCAACCATTAAAAAAAATCCTTTTTTCCCCCCTTTGGCTTTCAATATTTTAATAGCCATTTCGGTCATTTCAGGTAATGAAGGCTCCCATGGAGCATTCATCTGCCGGTCCTGCTCATAATTGTCATGCGAAGCATTAAACAAACCGATTAATTTAGTGTTGTTATCTGGTGTAAACTGAGAGATATCTATATTTAATAATGCATCTCGGCTGTTTACGTGTACAAATCCCCTTTGTTTGGCAATTTCTACAAGATTTACATTATCAGCACGTTTTCCTTTAATGGTTACAGTTTTCCCATTATATGAAATTGTATTTCCTTGAGAATCCAGAACATCTTCTGCATAATTATTCGGTAAGAAATGCCTTGCACCACCACCTAATAATACGTCAATTTCAACTCCTATTTTAGGATCCGGTAAAGTCCAGTCTCTGGCAGGATCGTAGGGAGCAATAACGGAAGCCGGATTATTAAATATTTCTTCATATTGTTGTTTAGTTGAAGAAATAAATTGTGCGGCTATGTAGTCTTCAAGATCCCGAAACCAAATATGCGAACCAAAAGTGGCCGGTGTGGCATGCGTTATACGTGTAGTAGTTATAAGCCCTACTGCGTAGCCTTCCTTTTTAGCCTTTTCCAAAATGGTTTCCACCGATTCTCCTTTGCCTACATTATAAGAAATGGCTTCATTATCCAGTTTTCCGGATTCTCCAGCGGAATATGCAGAAGCTCCCGGTCCGGAATCGGTAATCCATGAATTTAAGCTATGGGTAGTTAATGAACCTTGAAACTTTAATTTATCTAGAGCCAGAATCTGATATCCGGCATCTTTAGTAAATCTTTTTCCTTCTGTTCCTTGTCCCAAAGACATTCTTGCAGCTACTTTGGCCGAAGTTCCAAATCCGTCACCAATGAACATAATCATTTGTTTTGGGAGTTCATTCTGTGCATATACTCCTGTCCATCCTAAGGAAGCTGTTAAAAATAAGAAAATTTTTTTCATTAATTATTTTATCTGATAGTTGAGGCAAAAGTCTGTTTTTAATATTAATTTTTGGTTAACAAAAAATCAAGAAATGGTATCGTTCAGTTAAGATACGGTTACAAAATGTTTATATTATGGTTAAATCGAAGCTGCTGTTTTTATACTATTTTTTTTTACACTTCATTTGTAAAAATTTTATAAATAATGAAAAAACTGATTCTGAGTTTAATTTTTATTTTCACAACAATGATTGCTTTATCAGCACAAGAAGTACAAACAAGTTTTCTGTTTGGTAAAAACAAAAAGTATGTAGTATATGAAAGTGAAATTTTCGAAATTGACAAAAAAGGGGAATTAAAATCATTGATTAAATTCCCTGATAAGGTTTATAAAGCTTTGCTTGTACAAGATCATTTATGGTTAGGTACTGATAGTGGAGCTCAGGTGTTTGATATACATACCCTGACAAAGTTAAAAGAAGAATTTATTTCAGATAAAATTGTGGATCTTACATTGGATGCAGAAGGTAAAATATGGTTGGTCAGCCTTTTTAAGGGAGTTTACAGACAAAATATGGCCCATGTCTTTGAAAAAATGCTGGATGTTATCACCAATTATTGTATAACAGCAACACCCGATGGAAACATATATGTGGGAACCAATCTGGGTATGTACAATCTTTCTTTGAAAAAATCTGGTTTTATAAGATATGCAGAAGAGGCACATAGTGGTAACGGGCTACCAGATAATATTGTAGAATCACTCTATTCTGATAATGATTCCAATGTTTGGATAGTTATGCCCGATAATATAGCATTTAAGAAAAGTGATAATTACTTAGGAGAAATTCCAACCTTTTCTTATGTAGGTAACAAAGAAAATAAATTATATAAAATAGTCGGAATAAAAGATCAGTCTTATTTGTTTATCACTCAGCAGGGTATCATGCTTTTACCATCAGGTTCATTAAAAGAACATAGTCACAATGATGAGGTTTTCAGCGGGCACGATACCAATGCTTTTCAATTAACCAATGAATTTTTAGGAGCACCGTCTTCTCTTCACTCAGAACCAGTTCTTTTCGCAGAAAGCGACGGAAAACAGATTTATTTTTTTACACAAAAAGGTATATGGGAATTATCGGAAAAGAAATTGGTGAAAAAATTAAAAAATCACTGAAAAGTAAACGTTTAATAATCAAAATAAAAAAGAGTATCTTTGTTAAGATACTCTTTTTTTGAGCGGAAGACGAGGGTCGAACTCGCGACATTCAGCTTGGAAGGCTGACGCTCTACCAACTGAGCTACTTCCGCTTAATTATGATGCAATTTTACAACTTTTTTTTGATTTACAACAAAAAAAAACAGGATTTTTTCTTTGCATGCTTTCTTATATCTATAAATTATTGATTATGAATATTTTTTTTAATCAGCTAAATTAAACTAAGCCTCAAAGAGAGATTTTTTTACCTTGTTCAGGAAAAATAAGCGAAACTTCTAAAACATTATGGGTAATCAGTTCTTTTTTTATAGTTTCTATAGCCGTACCTGATGGTTTTAGATGCGTTATGATCACGGGTAGATTTTTAAGTTTGCCGCTTTTGCAGTAGGATGATAAATGAGTGAGTTCTTCATAAAGGAGGGCAGGTGTCAGATGACCAAATAATAAATTTTCAGGCTGGGAATTAGGAAAAGATACTTCAATAAGTATGGCTTTCAAAGAACCTTGATTGATTAAAGGAGCAATAGTTTTCCAAAGTAGTTTCAACTGTGTAGACTTTTCTATCCGGTCTGCTCCCGTATCCCCTAAATAAAGAATATATTGATTTTCAGATTTCACCAAAAGGGCAGAACTTTTATAAGGAGTTCCATGGCTTAATTCAAAAATTTGTCCGGTAAGTTGTGTGTTGTCAATAGCAAATGTATCAAAAGCGTTAAAAGACCGGTAATAATATTTATTTAATTGGGGAAAATTACCTTCATTGGCAAAATTGATCCAGGGTCCCTCTGTGAAATAATATTTTTTTAAAATTTCGATAACCGGAGAAAGGGCATAAATGTTTTTAGGTGAATCGTCCGGAGAATTAATAATCATTCCTGAAACATGATCAAGATGTCCATGGGAAATAAAATAACCTTTAATATTATTTTTCAATAAGCTATCCGGACTTCCAGCTAAAGATTGCTTTTCAATAGCTTTTTTTATTCCGGTCCGTATAGTTCCGGCATCCATACATAAAAATTCATTTTTGTCTTTTTCACTGATTATATATGCGGAAAGATTGTCTTCATCTAAACCTCCGTATATACCCAGAGGTATCAGGTCGAAAGTTTGCGAATGGCATAACAAGCTGAAAAGCAGTGTAAGTGTGAAAATTATATATTTCATTATTTGAATGATTATAATGATGCAAATTAAGTTATTTTAAATAAAAAAAGGCAGGTGATCCTGCCTTTTCAAAATTTATTTACAGTTGAATCAGGGTTCAACAATTTCTTTAACGGTATCTCCGTACTTGTCAACCACTGTTGTATGAATTTTCATTAATTCCGCCCATCGTCTAAAGGCTCCCACAAAGACAAAAAGCATTAAAAGCATAGCTATTACAGCCAGGGAAGCAAGAAGGTATTGTTCTTTAGGAAGGTATATATCCACCACTTGAATATATCCTGCCCAGAAAGTGATAATAGCCATAAAGACTCCCGGAATGGCAGAACATAAAGCGTATTTTTTTCGATTCATACGAATCAGCATGGTTGTACATACAATGAGACCGCAGGCGGCTAATAATTGATTGCTGATTCCGAACAGAGGCCAGATGCTACTCACATTACCTGTGTACACGAGATATCCCCAGGCAAAGGTGAACAGGATGCTGCTGATTATTATGCCAGGAACCCAGTTTTTATCGTTAAATTTAGGAATGACTCCTCCCAGCATTTCCTGTAGGAAAAACCGTCCTACACGAGTTCCGGCATCAATAGCAGTAAGAATAAATACAGCTTCAAACATAATGGCAAAATTGTACCAGTAAGCCATTAATTCATCCATATAAGGAATATTATTGAAAATATGTGCCATACCCACTGCCAAGGAAACCGCACCACCGGTACGTCCGTGAAGATCAATACCGATATGGTCTATAAAATACTGAAGATCGACACTATGCAAATCCGGGTGTGCTGCCAGGAAGCTCTGATAAGCATCCACTGGTGTATTGATAGCAAAATAATCTCCCGGCATCAACGTACAGGCTGCAATTAAGGCCATCAGGGCAACAAAGCCCTCTACTAACATTGCCCCATAACCAACAAATAATATTTCTTTTTCATCAGAAATCATTTTCGGTGTGGTACCTGTTGCAATAATTGCATGAAATCCGGAGATAGCTCCACAAGCAATAACAATGAATATGAAGGGTAAAACCGGTCCTCCGATCACGGGTCCTCCTCCGTTCACAAATGAAGTGATTGCAGGCATTTCAATAGTAGGGTGAACAAATATAATACCAATAGCAAGCATCAAAATAGTCCCGATTTTAAGATAAGTGGAAAGATAGTCTCTTGGAACCAATAACAGCCATACGGGTAAAACAGATGCTAGAAAGCCATAAATAGGAATGGCTATGGAAATAGTCTTAATATTCCAGTGAAACATGTCATTTAAGGTTTCATTCTGCATCAGGTGGTGCCCAGAGATGATGCCGGTGACTAATAAGACAACTCCGACAATACTGGCCAGTGTTACGCTGTCTTTTCTGTATCTCATAATTAAGCCCATCAAAACGGCAATGGGCATAGTGATAATCACTGTAAATAAAGACCATGAAGCTTCGTGCATAGCACTTATACAAGCTAGTGATAGTCCTGCCAGTGTCAGTATAAGGATAAATAAAATGGCAAAACCGGCTATGGTTCCTGTAACGGGACCAATTTCTTTCGAAGCTATAGTGGCCAAGCTCTGTCCTTTGTGTCGAACGGAAGCAAATAGTACTACCATATCGTGTACACCTCCACCCAATACGCAGCCTATAAGTATCCATAAAGCTCCGGGCAAATAACCGAACTGGGCAGCCAGTACAGGACCTACCAATGGTCCTGCAGCGGCAATAGCTGCAAAATGATGTCCAAAAAGAACATTTTTGTTGGTGGCTACATAGTCATGACCGTCAGCAAATTCAATTGCAGGCGTGACATTTTTTGAATTCAGGCGTAAAACCTTTTTAGCTATAAATATACCATAGAAACGATACGCTATGGCAAAAATCAGCACTGAGACAAATACAAGTGTCAGAGCATTAATTCCGTTTAAAAATTCCATTAATTTGTGATTTTAGATATTATATATTTATTTTGTGTTGGCAAATATAGTTTTTGATACTTATTTATGCATTATATTTTTTTATTTTCTATTTTTGTTATGATATGGCTGATTATATTAAGTTGAAATAAGAGTTCATATATTATAATGTCAGCAAATATTTTCAATCAAAATTAAAATATATGATTTTATGAACTTCGAATTGAAAAAATGGGAAGAGTCGGATGTTATGAGTCTGGTAAAACATGCCAACAATTATAACATATTTCGTTATTTAAGAGATTCCTTTCCTTTTCCGTATACAGAAAAAGACGGACAAACGTTTATTTCATTAAATCTCTATGAAAATCCGGTTAAAGAGTTTGCCATACACATAGATGGAAAAGCTGTAGGGGCTGTAGGAGTAACTCTTCAACCTGATATATACAGGAAAAGTGTTGAGATCGGCTATTGGCTTTCTGAATCATACTGGGGAAAAGGTATTATGCCGGAAGTTTTAAAAGAGATGGTAAACTATAGTTTTTCTACCTGGGATATCAGCAGAGTGTTTGCAAAGCCTTTTAGTATAAATGAACAATCTCAGAAAGTATTGGTTAAAGCAGGATTTGAATACGAAGCAACTCTGAAGAAGGCTATTTATAAAAATGATAGTTATCTGGATGAAATGATTTTCTCAGTCGTGCGATAAAAAATGGTTTATTCCATGTCAAATAATGTATAAGTTTGGGAAGAAGATTCGGTCAGAGCAATAATCCATTGGGTCCAGTTAATAATTGTAGAGGCTCTTCGATGGTACGTATTTTCTGAACGGATATTGAATAACAAACAATCCTTCATAAGCTGTATCACTAAATTTCTGTCCAGAGTTTTGTGTTTAAAGTAGTTTTTAATTGTCTGGTTAAAAATTTTATGACGAAGTATCAGTTTGCTGAATTCTAATTGTCGATTATACAAAGAAAGCGAGTAAACATTATTCCCTTTTTCAGTAAGGGTACAACCATTTTGCCCCTTACGCTGAGTGTACTGTAAAATTCCCAGATATTTTCCGGCATTTATATAATAGTCTGTCTGCCTGGGATCGAAATCATAATTATCTGTAATCTCTTCTTTTGTCAGAAATTCACGAACTTTTAACAGCTCACCTAAATTAATAATTCTTTCAAAATTGTCGGCCTGAGGAAAAGGAATTTCTGGTTCTTCAATTAAAGATATTTGTTCAGCAATTAGAATAATGGTTTCCCTGTCTATTTGTTTATTTTTAAGAGTGTATTTTTTTTCCCTGATTAATTCCAGAGAATTGTAATGCTCAGTCTCATTAAAACAATACTCACGTAAGTGAAAAAAACCGTTACTATAAGTCAAGAATAAAGGCACAATAGATTTTGATATTTTTTTTTGCCATAATCTGAAAGGATAATATAGCTGACGTATTAAAAAATCGTCGGATAAGTAATTTTTAGCCTCCAGTAAATACAAGTTATTTCTACCTTCATAACCGCCATCAATTTCAAGCTGGGAATTATCTACATGAACCGGAAGTTTGCCTGCACTGTGATCAATAATAAAATCAAAACAAGAAGAACTCATTCTGCCACTAACGGTAGGCATAAGTTTATCATCTTCTGTAAAATCTTGAAGAATTCCAGATATATAGGCACAATTAATAGCAGCGGCTTCACTGGTGATATTTTCGTAATTTAAACTTTCCAGCAATGGAGGGAACTTAATATTTTCAGTAATTATTTTTTGATTTTTGGCAAACGGATGAAATGTTTCAAATGTGCCTATAATATAATTGCCTCTGGATATGGGCAAGATAGATAAGTTGTTGTTTTTAAATAATTTAGGTAATTGTGAGCGATGATCGAACTTAGTCATCAACCGAGCTTCACGAAATTCATTAATCTCAAGTGATGAAATTTCAATACAGCTTTCTTCTGAAAGTCTCTCCAGAATTTTATATTTTTCAAATATTTTTATCCAGGCACTTTCGTTTTTCGATTCATTCATAATTTCTTATTAAAACTTCATCAATTTCTCCTCTTTTTTCACCTTTGGAATTGATTGAGCGACTGGCTTTAACCGTAAATTGGAAATAATCTTTATATAAATCCTTTATAAATTCTGAAGAAGAGTTGGAAAGCAAAAACTTGATATGTCTTGAATTTAGTTCGTCACAAGCTTCTTTAAGTCTTATCTGATCGGTTTTATTCCATCCTCCCTGAACGTAGCCTGTAAAATTTGAGCTTTCAGATATTGGATGATAAGGAGGATCTAAATAAATAAATGATTTTGGACTTGCTGATTTTAATATGCTTTCATAATCTGAATTTTTTAATAAAATTTCATTTTCATTTAAAAATTGGCTGACTGCTTTCAGAACGGATTCATTTATTATAGTAGGATTTTTATATTTCCCAAAGGGAGTATTGAACTTACCTGCATTGTTTACTCTATACAATCCGTTATAGCAAGTTTTATTCAAATAAATAAAACGGGAAGCTCTTTGGACATCGGTTAAATTTTTGTATTCCTCCGTACGATCCAGGTTTCGTATGGAATAAAAGTATTCAGAAGTGTTTTCATGTTTTGCTAAATCTTTTATCAAAGAAGTAAAATGATTTTTTACCACTTTATATACGTTGATTAGTTCGGTGTTGGAGTCATTAAGAATTGCTTGATTGGGCTGAAGGTGAAATAAAACGGCTCCTCCGCCGATAAATGGTTCTATATATTGGTAATCGTCTATGTTCTCAGGCATTAAGCTGATGATAGAGGGCATAATTTGCCTTTTTCCTCCCACCCATTTTAAAAATGGTGCAACCAACTTTTCTTTAGCCATCAAATATGTAATTATAAATTCATTTGCAAGATACTAATAATAATGAGTTTTTTACTAATTTAACCCTTTTACGAATGATTGTTTGCTTATAATCAGTGATTTAAAAATTGAAAATATTTTGTTTTTAATATGTATATTTAACGGAATTTAAAAATAAAACAAATGTCAAAAATACATATACTTTGTTATCCAAATTGCAGTACTTGTAAAAAAGCATTAAAATGGTTAGATGAACATAATTTGGAATTTGAAGAAAGAAATATTGCAATTCAAAATCCTTCGGAAAGTGAATTAAAAAGCTGGAAGGAAAAAAGTAATTACCCTTTATCGAAATTCTTTAATACTTCAGGAAAAGTATATAAAGAACTAAATCTGAAGGATAAAGTAAAAGAGGCGGAAGATGAAGAACTATATTCTTTACTGGCAAGTAATGGAATGTTGTTGAAGAGACCTTTGCTAGTTACAGATTCTTTTGTTTTAGTAGGATTTAAGCCTGAGGAGTGGGAAGATAAGTTGTTGTAGTTTTTTTTATTATTGTAAAAACATCGTAAAAATCTTATTATTATTCTTAGGCCTTGTAGAAAAAAGCGTTTATTAGTATTAGATCGTTTAATTTCAATATATTTGTTGATTCTAATTATTAAATATCATGATTTTATTCTTTTCAGGCCAATTTAGATATTTAAAAGTGATTTTTATTTTAAGTACTTGTTCTTTGTTAACTTCATGTTTTGAAATTTTGGAGGAGGTAGATATGAATCCTGACGGAAGTGGAAAAATGTCCTTAACCATTAATTTGAGCCAGAGTAAAAATAAAGTTTCTTCAATTATGCTTCTTGATAGCATAAACGGACATAAAATTCCTAAAAAGAAAGATATACAAAAAAATTTAGAAGATTTATCAGCAAAATTAAAAAAAATCAAAGGTATTAGTAAAGTTACTTATCATACGGATTATACTCAGTTTATTGCAACTGTAAGTTTTAATTTTGATCACGTTTCAATTCTTAACAAGGCAAGTAAAGAAATTTTTACAGCATACAAAATAAAAGTAGATGACGTTCCTGCATACAGTTATCAGACGTCAAAAAAAATATTTAAATACGAATATAATAATGCAAGTGCAAAAACAGCTTTTAATAAATTAAAAAAAGATGATAAGGAAATTTTTAAAAATGCAACATATACAAGTATTTACAGATTTCCTTATACTGTACAGCAAATAAAAAACACAAAATCTACTCTTTCAAAGAGTAAAAAATCAGTAATGCAGAAAACATCCATTTTGCATCTGATAAATAATACGGCCAATATTTCAAACCAAATACAATTAGTACCCTGATGAAATTTATATTTACAACATTAATTCTATCGTTTTTCATGGTTCTTTCAGCACAGGAAGAATTAGTTTATAAGATACCTAAAGATGCTTCTATGGTCATTCATGCCAAAGGAAATAAATTTTTAGAACACATTAGTCTGGAAGATTTTAATAAAACCCGTATGGGAGGCGTGCTTCTCAACCAATTTTTTAAAAAAGAGAAAGAAGATAAAGATATAAGAGATACAGGTATCGACTTTTCTGCAGATATGTATTTTTATCAACAAATTAATGATAGTATTATCTTTAACTGTTATCTGGTTTCATTGGATAATGCTTTAAAATTTGACCGGCTAATACAGCAAAAAGAAGATGTAAATAAAAAAATAAAACTCAATAATGGATCTAAAGAATTTTATGAATCGGGTCAGTATTTAATTTGGGATACCAAAAAGCTTTTGTTAGTTTATGGTGAATTAAATGATGAGTATTTAAGAAAAGATACGATTATTGCCAAACGTTATGGATTGACAGAAAAATCAAGCTACGATTTTTATTATCCGGAAGATTCAATTGTTTTAAAAAAATATGATTATAACGAAGATTTTTCAGATATAGCGGTTGCAGCAGACTCAGCAATAGTTTCCTCTGATAATTATGATCGCTATTCTGATGTAGATACTATAGCTGTTCACTCTGAGTATGATGAACAAACTGATGATGATGATGATGATAATTTTGAAGATTCGCCTGTTGAATATGATAATTATGAAGAAAGGGAATATTATGATGAAAAGGCTTATGATAAATATCAAGCATCTCAAGATAGTATCAAAAATGAAATATTAAAGAATTGGATGTATTCTTATGGGGAATCTATTTTTAGAAGGACTAAAGCACAACCTTCAATCATGGAAAATGAAGAATATAGAAAAAGTATTGATAAGGATGCGGCTGTAACTTACTTTGTGAATATGTCAAGACCTTGGAGTCTTCTTCAATCTAATAAATTCATTTACTCAAAGCTGTATTATTATTATAACATATCATTGCTTACAAATGTTTTAAGTAAAAATGTTTCAGGCTCATTAAACATGGATAAAAATGCTATACGGTTAAAATATAATTTTGAGCTTTACGATAAAGATGTAGAAATGTACAAGCAGCTTTATAACCATAAACTAAACAAAAAATTTTATAAATATATTGATTCTGACGAAGTGGTTGGTTATATGAGTTCGGCAATAAATACTCAGAAACTATTAGAATTATATCCTAAATTTATGGCTCGTATTTATGGAGAAGTTTTTAAAGAAAATAAAGATGAAATAAATCTTTTTGCTGAATTATTTTCTTTGTTTTTAGATGAAAAATCTGTTGCTGAAGTTATAAAAGGTGATGCTCTCTTTTTATTAAAGGGTTTTACTGCTAAAGAACACTCGTATAAAACGTATGACTATGATGAAGACTATAATGCAACTGAAGTGGAAAAAGTAAAAACATATAATGTGCCGGATTTCTTATTTATGGCTTCATCAGATAATCCGCGGATTATTTACTCAATATTAAATTACGGTATGAAAAAAGGTACAGTTAATGTAGAAGATGGTATCTATCATATACACCATACCAATATAGAGCCGGTGTCATTTTATATGTTTATAAAAGAGAATGAAAATATTGTATTTGTTGGATCATCAAAAGATGAATTGTTAAAAATCAAAACAAATACATTCAAAGCAAATCTTGATAAAAAGGATAAAATAAATCTTACTTCTAATAAATTTAATTTCAATTTTAAACCCTACAGGCTAGTTGGGAAATTACCTAAAAGCGGATTTGATAATATTGAGGAATTCATAAAAATGAGAAACCTATTCGGAGCTATGGGCGAAATTAATGGTAAAGATGAAGGGGTAAAAGGAAATTCAGTTGTAGGAGAATATAATTTCAGCACTACTGAGGAAGATAAAAATTCATTGAAATACTTTTTAAAATTGTCGGAAATGTTAACCGATATGTAAAAATGAAAAAAATTATTTACCTGATATGCACAGCCTTCTTTTCACTAATTATTCTTTTATGTGGATATTTTTGGTATCAGAAAAAACAATCACAGAATATTTTAGTTTATAATGAGACAAAAACTCTGATCAAGCTGGATACTTATCGATTAATGAAAAAATTTATCAGTAATCAGAGGAATTTACCTGATTCTCTTACAAATGTAAATTCACTAATAGGAACAGTCGACATACCGGCGGATATTTTTCTTTTTACAGTGGATGGAAAAAAAGAAACCACCATATTCGGATCTCTCAACATAAAAGATTATAAATTATTTCACAAATATGTGACTACACATCTGGACTTAGAAAATGATAAGGATTTATCATCTTTATATTCAAGTAAAGATAGAAAGTGGAAATTATTATATGACAAGAATACCGTTGTATTTGCATATTCAGCTACAAAGGAAAAAGTTTCGGATATTTTAAAAGAGTTAATTTCAAAAAAAAATACAGTAAAAATTAAAGAAAGTCCTTTCAAAAATATACTAAATAAAAAAGGTGAAATAGTTTTTTATAATTTAAGCAGTGAAGGAAGCATTCATTGGAAAGATTCAGCTATAAAAGGAGAAATTAAAATAAATTCTCATAAATTTAGTGTTTCAAAACCAATTAAAGCACCTGTATTTAGTAAAGATAATTTTGTTTCTTTATGGCTAAATGCCGATGTAAGTCCTTATGCTTCCCATAAGTCTTTTAAAATTGGGGAATATAAATTAAATACAGATAGTATTTTACCTTATTTTAAAAATGAAGTTCAGGTTGAGATTAAAGAGCCTGTACAGCAGAAAGAACAGCAAATTTCTTATGAGTATGACGATAACTTTGAAAAAGTAGAAGTAATCAAAGAAAAAATTAATTTTGTTCCGGGATTTAATGTTAAAATTAAATCAGATGCCTATGGTTTAAAAACGTATCTGACACATGAAAATATTTTGCTGAAAAATGGTGAAATAAGTAGGGAGTTTTTTCCTTTGTTTAAAATAGAAGCTCAAAGTGAGCCTGATTATTTGGTTTTAAGCACAGTAAATAATGCTGTATTTGCCCCTAAAATAAGTTCTGACGTGATCTTTTATATGAAAGTTAATTTTGACAAAATGAGAACTCAAAAGGAATTTTCAGATTACAAAGCATATATGAAAAATTTGAAACGTTTGGAAATTATTACTCATTATATGAAAGAAAATAAGTTACTGGTTAACTTTTCTATAGAATCTGAAAATAATGATGTATTTTCCTTAATATCCTGGCTTTCATTAATCAGCAAATAATTTTTTAATTAATTTTTTTTATCAGTAATTACCATATCAGCTTTTTTGTAATAAAATAGCTCAGTTTTTGTTATAACTAAATTAAATTTTAATTATAAATCTTAAAGGTATGATTACTAATTTAAAATTATTTATCGGAACTATTATTCTCTGCCTTTTTTTTACAGGATGTACAGGAAGTAAAAAACATGCTATCAAATCCGGTTCTGAAACAGCTGAAAATAGGATTAATCCATATTTTTCAAGAACAGATACCCAACAAATTAATGTAAGTAATGCTCAATGGAAAAAGATTTTAAATCCTGAATTATACAAAGTTGCACGTTTAGGTGACACGGAAGTTCCGTTTACGGGTAAATATAATGATTTTAAAGGGTTAGGTATATACTATTGTGCAGTATGTGGAAATCAGCTTTTTCGTTCAGATTCTAAATTTTCATCTACTTGTGGCTGGCCCTCTTTTTTCGAACCTTCTCGCAAAAATAGTGTTGTATATAAGCAGGATACAAGTTATGGGATGGTGAGGGAGGAAGTTTTATGCGGAAGGTGTAAATCTCATTTAGGCCATGTTTTCGATGATGGACCTGAACCTACCGGGAAAAGATATTGTATGAATTCTATTTGTCTTGATTTTGTACCCGATTGATACAATGATTACTTAGAGTATGGCCTAATTATTGAAAATGTATTATATAAGTAATATAAATATGAAAAGATTAGTTGTTATAGTTTTGTTTTTCCTAGGATTTCTGGGAATGACAGCTCAGGAAAAAAAAGAGTTGGACATGGGAGATTTTTCCATAGTAAAAGTCTTTGACAGGATTTCTGCTGATATTATAGCTTCCGATGAAAATAAGGTAGTGATTACTGGTTTAAAAAGAGAAGATGTAGATGTGGTGAATAAAAACGGAGAATTAAAAGTAAGAATGAAAACTACCAAACTTTTAGCAGGAGATGATGTAAAAGTAAAGATTTATTATCAGGGAGAAATTAGTAGTGCGCAGGCCAGTGAGGGAGCAGTAGTGAAAGTAGTGGATAAAATATCTTCTTCTTCAGTTTTTTTAAATGCTAAAGAAGGAGCTATGGTCAGTGCTGAAGTTGAAACTTCTAAATTAGAAGCAAGAGTCAATTCCGGAGGAATTATTAATGTTTCAGGTCATGCTGATGAGCAGGATGTAGTCATTACTTCCGGAGGTAAGTATAATGGAAAAGATCTGGATTCTGAAAATGCATCAGTAGCAATTAATGCAGGAGGGAATGCGATGATTACGGCAACTGAAAAAGTTAATGCTAAAACCCGTGCAGGAGGTGTAATAGATATATACGGCAAACCTGAAGTAAGCCAGCAGACTTTAGCCGGTGGAAAAATTATTAAACATTAATTGTTTAATTTTTTTGTTAATAAAAAGCCTGATAAATTTCATTTTATAAAGAAAATCTATCAGGTTTTTCATTTTGTAATAAAAAAAATTAGTAAATTTGTATCCTTTTCAATAGAATTGGAATATTAGTTTAATTAGTTTAGTTTAGATTGTAGCAAAGGTCATTTCTTTTGCTGCAATTTTTTTTATTTTACTTCCAAAGATTTACGTATTCTGCTTAATGTTTCTGAAGCTATTACTCTGGTTTTTTCTGCACCTTCCAAAAGAATATTTTCTAAAAGATCTAAATTATCCATGTAATAATTGTATTTTTCTCTTGCTTCAGCAAATTCTCTGAGAATTATTTCCAATAACTCTTTTTTTGCATGTCCGTAACCATAACCACCAGCAAGGTAGTTTTTTCTCATAGTTTCAGTTTCATCTTTGCTGGCAATTAACTTATATATAGCAAATGCATTACAAGTATCCGGATTTTTAGGTTCTTCCAAAGGTGTTGAGTCTGTAACTATGGACATA
Source organism: Apibacter sp. HY039 (assembly GCF_004023655.1). Classification (NCBI taxonomy): domain Bacteria; kingdom Pseudomonadati; phylum Bacteroidota; class Flavobacteriia; order Flavobacteriales; family Weeksellaceae; genus Apibacter; species Apibacter sp. HY039. The sequence goes on from NZ_SAYM01000001.1 coordinate 790,936, forward strand.
ATCTGTTTTTTTAACTCTTTTTCGGGAGCAAAAATCTGAATTGTATTTCCTCTTGACTTACTCATTTTGTTTCCATCAGTTCCGGGCACGTACATGGTGTTTTCCTGCAATTTTGATTCTGGCAGTACTAAAACTTCTCCGTGTATATGATTAAATCTTTGAGCTACATCTCGTGTCATTTCCAAATGTTGAAGTTGATCTTTTCCCACAGGAACAATGTTTGCATCATATAAAAGTATATCTGCTGCCATCAGCATAGGGTAGGTAAATAAACCGGCATTTACATCCTCCAATCTATCAGCTTTATCTTTAAAACCATGGGCTAATGCCAGACGGCTGTAAGGAAAATAACAAAGCAGGTACCACATAAGCTCAGTGACTTCAGGAATATCGGACTGACGATAAAAAAAGGTTTTAGAAGTGTCTAATCCACAGGCAAGCCAGGTTGCTGCAATTTCATAAGTATTTTGCTTTAATATTTTTGAATCTTTGATTTGAGTCATTGAATGAAGATTAGCAATAAAGAAAAAAGACTCGTTATTAGGGTCTTTGCTTAATTTTATTGCGGGCAAAATAGCACCTAATAAATTTCCTAAATGAGGTGTGCCTGTACTTTGTATTCCTGTTAAAACTCTCATAAATGTATTTTAATGAAGTGCAAATTTACATTAATAGAAAGTCTTGGTAAAATTTAAGGAAAAAAATATGAGGAAATAATTTAAATTATTTCCTCATTTATGATATAAAGCTTTATATATTTTATTATTTAAACCATTCTTTAGGGAATACGCCAGGCTTGAAAAAATAAGCAAAGGCAAGTATTATTGCACCTACAGTTATGGATGAATCTGCAACATTAAATATATAGTTAAAAAATTGAATACGATCACCTCCCCATATCGGAACCCATTCGGGAAGGATACTGTCTATAAGCGGAAATCTGAACATATCGACAACACAACCTCCGAATAACGGAGCGTAGCCTTCAAAATTAAGTTTTGAAATTCCCGAATATCCGTCCCAAACCTGAAAAGCAGAATCGTACGTAGTGCCGGTGTCAAAAATAATTCCGTAGAATATGCTATCAATTAAATTACCGATTGCGCCCGCAAATATAAGTCCTGCAGGTATAATAAATAACCAGGAAGTTGCTTTTTTAGACCATTTATTAATATAAAAAGCCATAAAGGCAATTAAAACCAGTCGTAATAAGCTCAATCCTATCTTGCCTAAAAACCCGCCCAATTGTACTCCGTATGCCATTCCGGGATTTTCAACATAAGTAAGGTAGAACCAGTCGAAAACCTTTACTTCTTCATGTAAATGAAAATGAGTTTTTATATAAATTTTGGATATCTGATCAATGAGCAGGATAAGAAAGGTTATACCTAGGACTTTTTTCATTTTTAGTATTGCTTATTTTTAGCTTCAATACTCAAAGTAGCATGAGGCACAGCTTTTAATCGTTCTTTACCTATAAGTTTACCTGTCACACGACAAATACCATAAGTTTTATTTTCTATTCTTACCAGTGCATTTCTTAAATCACGGATAAACTTTTCCTGACGGGATGCTAGTTGAGCATTACTTTCTTTACTCATAGTTTCAGAACCCTCTTCAAAAGCTTTGAATGTAGGAGAGGTATCATCAGTTCCATTATTTAAATCGTTTACAAAAGCCTCTTTTAACATGGATAAATCATTTTCTGCTTTCTCAATTTTATCCAAGATAATTGCTTTGAACTCTTCCAGCTCTTCGTCCGAGTATCTTAATCTGTCTTCTGCCATAGTTTTACATTTTTTTTAAGGATAGGTTAATAATAATATTGTCAATATCCAGCTCAGTTCCATCTGTGATGTTATCAGAAAAAGATAACTTGTCAGTTAAGGTTTCCGAGCAGATATATTCGTAATTTGCATTTACAGCTTTTTCAATCTCTTCATTTGATTCAAAAATCAATGAAATTCTGTCTGTAACTTCCAGGCCTTGATCTTTTCTAAGATTTTGTATTCTGTTAACCAATTCCCGGGCTATACCTTCCGATTTTAATTCCGGTGTTATAGTAATATCCAGGGCAACGGTTAATTTGCCATCAGTGGTAACCAGCCAGCCGGTGATGTCCTGAGTGCTGATTTCGATGTCTTCAAGAGTAAGTTCGTACCCTTGAACATTTACTTTTCCTGCTTGCTCAAGTTCCTGAATTTGTTCATTTGAAAAATTCTGAAGCTCCTGGGATACTGTTTTTAGATCTTTACCTAATTTTGGTCCTAAAGCTTTGAAGTTAGGTTTAACTGCTTTAACAATTAAATCAGAAGCTTCTTTAGGATTAAGAAGTTGTACTTCTTTTACGTTTACTTCTTGTTTGATTATAGGAATGATAGCTTCTAAATGGGATTGATTTTCTTCATTTAGCACAGGTATCATTATTTTTTGTAAGGGTTGACGTACTTTTATATTTTCTTTTTTTCTTAGTGAAAATACCATGCTGGTAATTTGTTGAGCCAGATGGGTTCGCTCCAGAAGAATAGTATTTATACTGTTTGCATCTTTTAGAGGGAAATCAGCAAGATGTACAGATAAAAACGGCTCCTGATTAGTAACCTGATTTAAATCCCGGTATAATTTGTCTGAATAGAAAGGGGCAGCCGGTGACATTAACTTAGCAACATTAACTAAACAGGTATATAAAGTCTGGTATGCTGATATTTTATCATGAGAGTATTCTCCTTTCCAGAAACGTCTTCTGGAAAGCCTTACATACCAATTGCTTAAGTTGTCTATAACAAAAGTGTTTATTGCACGTAATGCTTTTGTAGGTTCATAATCGGCATAAAAATTATCAACTTCTTCAATAAGTAAATTTAATTCGGATATAATCCATTGATCCAATTCATTTTTTTCATGAAAAGGAATAGGAGCTTCTTTAAATGTAAACCCGTCAACATTAGCGTAAAGTGAGAAAAATGAATAAGTATTGTATAAAGTGCCAAATATTTTTCTTCTTACTTCATCAATACCTTTCAAATCAAACTTTAAATTATCCCAGGGCTGGGCGTTGGATATCATATACCAACGGGTTGCATCAGGACCAAACATGGCTAATGTTTCAAATGGTTCAACCGCATTGCCTTTACTCTTAGACATTTTATTTCCTTTGCTGTCCAGAACCAATCCGTTTGATACCACATTTTTATACGTCAGACTATCAAAGACCATAGTGCCTATTGCATGAAGTGTGTAAAACCAACCCCGGGTCTGATCTACTCCTTCTGCAATAAAATCGGCAGGATATGATTTTCCGGAATCTATCATTTCCTTATTTTCAAATGGATAGTGCCATTGAGCATAAGGCATGGAGCCTGAATCGAACCAAACATCAATAAGATCAGATTCCCGTTTCATCGGTTTTCCACTTTTTGAAACAAGAATAATCTGGTCTACTATATTTTTATGCAGGTCTACTTTGCTATAATTATCTTCAGTATAATCTCCGGAAATAAATCCTTCAAATATGTTGTGAGGCATGAATCCAGCCTCTACTGATTTATTCATTTCTGTCATTAATTCTTCTAAAGAACCAATAACTATTTCTTCTTTGGCATCCTCAGTTCTCCATATAGGTAATGGGATTCCCCAATATCTGGATCGGGAAAGATTCCAATCGTTTGCATTTTCAAGCCAGTTCCCAAATCTTCCTTCTCCGGTAGCCTTAGGTTTCCAGTTGATTGATTTGTTCAGTTCAGACATTCTATCTCTGACTTCCGGTATTTTAATAAACCAGGAATCCAGCGGATAGTAGAGAATCGGTTTGTCTGTTCGCCAGCAATGTGGGTAACTGTGTGAATATTTTTCAACTTTAAAAGCCTTGTTTTCCGTTTTAAGTAAAATGGCCAGTTCAACATCTGTTGAACGTTCTGGCATTTCTTCATCTTTGTAATATTCAATACGAACATATTTTCCTCCAAACGGTTCTGGTAAACTTTGAAGGAATTTACCTTGTAAGTCTACTAACGGAACCGGATTTTGATTTTCATCAAGTACCAGCATAGGAGGAATTCCGTGCTCTTTAGATACTTTAGCATCATCAGCACCAAATGTGGCGGCCGTGTGTACTATCCCAGTACCATCTTCAGTAGTTACATGATCACCGTCTATAACAACAAAAGCTTTTTCAGGATTTTCGTAAGGTAAAGCCCATGGTAACAACTGTTCATATTTAATGCCTACTAAATCTTTTCCTTTATATTCTGCAAGTATTTTATAAGGTATCTTCTTATCTTCAGCCTTATAATTTTCAAACTCATCATCTGTCTCGGATAATTTGTATTTTCCGCTCATTTGAGAATTTAGCAATGCCTTGGCTAAGATAATATTTACCGGTTCAAAAGTATATTGATTAAAAGTTTGCACTAATACATAATCAATCGTTGTTCCTACCGTTAATGCCGTATTGGAAGGGAGCGTCCAAGGAGTAGTGGTCCAAGCTAAGAAATATACATCACCTTTTATAGAAGAGAACAATTCCGTACTATTTTTCAGAGCTTTGAACTGAGCTACGATAGTTGTATCTGTTATATCTCGGTAGGCACCGGGCAGACTTAATTCATGAGAGGATAATCCTGTTCCTGCTTTTGGGGAATAAGGCTGTATTGTGTATCCTTTGTAAAGGAGATTTTTATTGTAAATTTGTTTTAATAACCACCAGACACTTTCCATGTATTTGGGCTCATAGGTAATATAGGGATGTTTCATATCTACCCAGTAACCTATTTGCTCGGTAAGCTGATTCCAGGCACCTGTATAACGCATTACAGCTTCTCTGCAGGCTTTATTGTAATCTTCAACTGATATTTTTTTACCAATGTCTTCTTTGGTTATTCCTAATTCCTTTTCAACACCCAGTTCAACAGGTAATCCATGAGTATCCCAACCGGCTTTTCTGTGCACCTGTTTTCCTTTTAGTGTATGATATCTGCAGAAAATATCTTTAATGGTTCGGGCCATGACGTGATGTATTCCCGGCATTCCATTAGCAGAAGGTGGTCCTTCAAAAAAAACATATTGAGGTTTTCCCTCACGAGAGTTAATACTTTCCTGAAAAATGTTTTTTTCTTTCCAAAAAGCAGATATTTCGTCTGCAAATTTATTTAGATCGAGTCCTTTGTATTCTTGAAATTTATTGCTCATTTTTTATTCTCTGCCTAGGGTAAAAAATTAGTTGGCAAATATACGAAAAAATATCAGTTTTACAGTTAAAAAATCACCATTAATGTTAGCCTGATTTTTGATTTAAATAAAGGATTTATTGACATTTGCGTGAGAAATAATAGGCAAATGTTGAAAGTCTGAATTTTTGTTTAATTCATTATTTTTGATTTGTCTGATAATGGGTATTTTTAATAAGAAAGTTTCAGCTTTTTATAGTTTAAAATTTAATTAATTTGTAAGGGGTTTTATATTTTCTAGATAGTAAGATTATTCCGTTCATAAAAGAAAATTATATGCATCAGTGATAATCCTATGTTTTAAAGTAAAGGAGATATCAGTTTAGCCATAGAGTTTCCGAATTTGACTAATTTATTTCTTTGGTTCCATTCAGCATAAGAAATTTCTGTACTGTTTGCTAAATCTTCCATAAAAGCATTACATAATTCTTCATTGATTTTACGACTATATACAAGAGCGCTTATTTCAAAATTCAAATCGAAGCTTCTCATATCTATGTTGGCAGATCCGACAATAGAAAGATTGTCATCGGAAACAATCGTTTTTGCATGAACAAATCCTTTGGTATACCTGAAAATACGTACACCTGCTGCCAGCAATTCCAAGTAATAGGAACAAGAGGCAGCATTAACTACCATGCTGTCTGAATTGTATGGTACTAACAAGCGTACATCAACTCCGCTAAGCGCAGCGTATTTCAACGCATTTACAATCGTTTCATTAGGTATAAGATAAGGAGTTGTTAAGTATAAACGTTTTTGGCTGGCAGTGATAATACCGTTATATACAAGCATGATGGTAGCTCTGTCACTATCAGGCCCGCTGGCAGCAAACTGGATTAGCTCATCATCTTTTTGTGTAAACTTAGAGTCTTTGGGATAAAAATATTGCCTGTCAAAATAATCGACAGGGCTTTCTGAGCAAAAATTCCAATCATTAAGGAAATTATATTGCAGTCCGTTAACGGCTTCTCCTTCAATCATCAGGTGAGTATCTCTCCAGTATAACTTTGTATCAGGAGTGTTTATATATCTGTCGTCAACGTTAATTCCACCTATAAATCCTATTTTAGAATCAATGACAATTACTTTTCTATGGTTTCGATAATTCATACGGTTAGCCAGTGCATATAATTTTATTTTATAAAAGGCTGCTACCTGAACACCAGCTTTTCGAAGTTCAGGTATCATTTTTTTATTAAGTGAATGGCTACCGAAATCATCGTAGATAAAACGAATGGTTACTCCTTCATTTGCTTTTTGAATTAGAATTTCTTTAATTTTATTGCCTATTCTATCATCGGAAAAAATGTAATACTCAATATGAATGTGTTTTTCTGCTTTTTTAAGAGCATCAATTACTTCTGTAAACTTGTTTTCGCCGTTAATTAAAAGTTTAGTGCGATTAGCAGTATATAAAGCTGAAGAGGTATCTTTTAAAAGCATTCTGATAGGATGTGTTTTCCCCTCTAGAAGCTTTCTGTGATTTTCAATTCTTTTTTCCGAATGTTCAAAAATTTGATTTTTGATGGTTTCGTAAAAATTTCGGTCCCGAAAATATTTTCTCTTATACAGTTTTTCGAGCCTGTAATTAACTCCTATTGAAAAATAAAGTATGGCGCCGATTATCGGTAAAACCAGTACAAGTAGCAGATATCCTAATGCTTTGGCAGGGCTTTCTGTATCTTTAATTATTTTAATTACTGTGTAAAGAATAAATAAAGAATAAATAATAGTTATAAAAAGTGTGATAATTTCAGGGTTTAAAAGCTTTGCCGCATCGGTTATTTTATGCATATACTTACGGGTTAATAAATAATATATAAATTTAATAATTATTATTACAAATGTGAATTAAAATGTAAATGATTATAAAATAAGAAGGGGAGAAAATTTCTCACCTTCTTCTAATTAATGTGTATATGAATAATTATAAGCTGTACTTAATCTAAAATTTTGAAAAAAACTTTAGATCTTATTTTTATTATTGTTTATGAAGAGTAGCAAAATTGACTTTCGGAATATTGAGGACGTAATTTATTTTGACTGTATTAAGATCTGTAGATATAATTTTGTAGAGGAGGTAATAAAAAAATAAATTGTTGAAATGTAATTTGATTTTTGGTTTGATATTGAAAGTAATTATTTTCCGAACACTTGATCAGGCAGAAATTACGTTGGTTTTTTTTTCTCATATTTAAGTACTTGTGGCTTGTATAAAAGTAGGAAATTTTAACCAATAAAGTTAGTAAATAACTTATGTAATTACATGATATATATCACAATATTACAATATTTATAGTTCCGTTCAAAAATAGTTAAACAGAGGCTGTGTCATCTTTAGATTGTAAATAGTCCCAGTCATTACGGGTTCTCATTACCTGTTCAATGACATCACGAACACAACCTTGACCGCCTGAAATAGGAGATATATAATCTGCAATTGAAAGTATTTCGCTGCATGCATCTTTCGGAGCAGCTCCTACACCCACCTTAGTCATTACATCATAATCGGGTAAGTCGTCACCCATATAAAGTACTTCCTGAGGTTTAAGTCCGTATTTGTAAAGGAAATCTTCCATATCCTCCCATTTATTTTGAGAGGCTAAATATACGTCAGTTATACCAAGGTATTTCATTCTACTTACCACCGATTCGTCTTTACCTCCGGTAATAATTGCTATTTTATAACCTTTTTTTACAGCATACTGTAATACAAATCCATCTTTAGTGTTCATACTTCGAATCATCTGATTGTTAATCAGAATAAGACTTCCATCAGTCATTACGCCATCTACATCAAAAACAAAAGAAGTTATGTGATGTAATTTTTCTTTATAATTTGTCATTGTACGTGTAAAATATTGAATCAGTTAGTAGTTGGTAAATCTGATATTTTCGGCTATCAGATTCTTTTTCGAGTATTTCTAGATGTTTTTTAATTATTAATTCTTCGTTTCTTCTGGCAGGTCCAGTCTGAGCTTCATACGGAAGAATATCGTCTTCAATTTTACCTGCTGTTTCTTTAATCAGTGGTTTTAGCATATCAAAAGGAATATTCTGTTTTTTACAAATTTCATTCGCTATATAATACATGTGATTGGTAAAATTATTTGCCCAAATGGCAGCCATATGAATTTTTAATCTTGTATCCGAATCTGTAACCCTTACATCTTCTGATATTCTTTTTCCAAGATTTAGTAATAAAAGCTCATCTTCAGGAAACTCGGCTTCTATAAGAAAAGGAATGTCTTTGATAGTTCTTCGTTTAGAAAAAGTTTGTAAAGGGTAAAAAACCCCTTTCCTGTATTTGCCTTTTAATGCAGAAATAGCTGTAGATCCTGAAGTATGTACAACTAAACAATCTTCGTAAGGTATATAGTACGATATCTCAGAAATTGCTTTATCTGCTGTACATATTATATATATGTCGGCTTTTACGATTTCTGAAATTTTATCGGTATAATTTATATTGTAATTATTGGCCAGCTCCTGAGCTTTACTTAGAGTTCTGTTAAATATCTGAACAACATTTACCGTATTATCCAGTAATACTCTAATTAAATGATAAGCTACACTACCTGCTCCTACAACTACTACTTTTTTATGCATATTGGTTTTTAATTATTTCGCAATTCAGCTTTAAACTGTGTGGAGAATTTCTCCAGCAATTTATTAATAACCTTATCAATATCCTTATCTGTTAATGTTTTATTTTCATCCTGAATGAAGAAATTCAATGCATAAGATTTTTTACCATCAGGTAAATTTTTACCTTCATATACATCAAATAAATTCACAGATTTTAGTAGTTTTTTTTCTGTTTCAAATGCAGTTTTATATAAGTCGTGATATTTGATACTTTTATCAACCAAGAGAGCCAAATCTCTTTGTGAACCAGGGAATTTAGGAATGTCCTGTAATTTGTACTTTCCTTTTCCAGCTATAGCCTGAACCATTTTCTCCCATTCCAACTCAGCATAGAATACCTCAGATTTTATTCCGAATTCTTTTGCAAGTTTTGAATTAATGATACCTAATTTTCCAATGGAACTTTTTTTGCTGAATAGCTCTAACCCGTCATTAAATAAATTGGACTCTAGAGGCTTCTCATCAAGATTCAGGCCAAAAGTTTGCAATAGTTGGTTTACCACACCTTTCAAATGATAAAATGTAGAAGTATTGGAATTAGATATCCAGTTATTTTCCTGATAATTACCAAATAATGCTAAAGCTAATTTTTTATTTTCATTATATCCACCCGCAGTTTTGAAATAGGTTTTGCCAAATTCAAAAAATTTGATTTGTTTTTGATTTCGATTAATATTAAAAGCAATACACTCTAATAAGCCATAAACCAGGGATTGTCTCATAACTGCTAATTCATTGCTCAGCGGATTCAGTAATTCAACATAATTGCCTTCCGATTCACGTTTTTGAGTTAATGAATTGTTGATAGTTTCATTAAAGCCATTGTATTTTAATTGATTAGCAATTTGATTTTCCAGAGATTCTTCATCGAAGTGATTTTTACTCTCATAGGCAAATGTGAACTTTTGAGGTATATCAATATGATTGTAACCGTAAATCCTAGCAATTTCTTCAATAACATCAATTTCACGGGTTACATCTACCCTGTAAGCAGGAATAACCAAATCTAAAGTTTCATTTGTATCGCTTATAATTGTGATTTCAAGAGCTTTTAAAATTTCCTTTATCTGGTCTCTATGAATTCTTTTTCCTAATATTTGATCTATTTTGTGATATCTTAATACAGCATTTTGCTTTTTAACGGGAGTAGGATACTCATCAATTATAGGTCCAACAACCTTACCGTTAGCCAGTTCCTGAAACAATTCACATGCTTTCTTCAAAGCAACTACCGTGTTGTTAGGATCTACGCCTCTTTCAAAACGAAAGGAAGAATCTGTATTGATACCTTCTTTTTTTGCAGTTTTTCTAACAGAAACAGCATCGAAATAGGCACTTTCCAGAAAAATATTTTTAGTATTATTACTAACACCAGAGTCTGCACCCCCATATATTCCTGCAAGGCACATCGGAGTGTCGTCGGAATCTTTTATAAGTAATTCTGTTCCGTTCAAAGTTCGCTTTACACCATCAAGAGTGGTGAATGTGGTGCCGTTTTTAACCGTTCCAACTTTAATTTTATTACCCCCGATTTTATCTGCATCAAAAGCATGTAAAGGCTGGCCGTAGGAATGCAAGATATAATTAGTTATATCTACCACATTATTTATAGAACTTAAGCCGATAACTTTTAAACTATTTTTTAACCAATCGGGTGAGGGTTTAATTTCAACATCTTTAATGTAAATTCCTGAATATCTAGGGCATAAGTCAGGATTCTCTACTTCTACAGAAATAGGATTCTCTGTTTCTTCATCCAATTTAAAGTTTTCAGTTGTGACGGGATGTAATTCAGATTTAATTTTACGGCTTTTCAATGCAGCATGTAAATCTCTGGCTACTCCGTAATGAGACATGGCATCTGTTCGGTTCGGAGTCAGTCCTATTTCAATTTCATAATCGGTACCTACATGGTAAACTTCACTTAAGGGAGTTCCTGGTTCAAGGTCATGGTTCAGCACAATTATTCCATCGTGACCATTGCCAAGGCCTAATTCATCTTCGGCACATATCATACCGAAAGATTCTTCCCCGCGAATCTTACTTTTTTTTATCTGAAATTCCTCGCCTTCTTTGGTATATAAAGTCGTGCCTATTGTAGCAACAGGAACTTTTTGTCCGGTTTCTACATTAGGAGCTCCACAAACTATTTGAACTGGCTCTTGATCGCCCAAATTAACTAATGTAACTTTTAATTTATCCGCATTAGGGTGTTTTTCGCACTTAATTACTTCTCCAACTACAATACCCTTCAAACTGCCTTTTATAGATTCTATCAGTTCCAGGTTTTCAACTTCCAGTCCTGTATCTGTAAGTACAGATGCGATTTTTTCTACAGATAAATCAGTTTTTATATAAGTACTAAGCCAATTATATGAAATTTTCATTGCTATAAGCTATTTATAATAAACTTTTTATGCAAACTATTGTTTGCATAAAAAGTAAGTGAATATTTTAAAATTTTTGATATTTTTTAATTATTAAGCATTACCGGCATTACTAACATCAGTATGTCTTCATTTTCGTCGAGACCTTCCGCAGGTTTAATTATTCCGGCACGGTTAGAGGTTGACATTTCCAGAGTCACGTCTTCAGAGGATATGTTATTCAGCATCTCATTTAGAAATTTTGAATTAAATCCAATTTTTAATTCCTCTCCATGGTAGTCACAAGGAAGACTCATTTCTGCTTTATTAGCAAAATCCAAATCTTCAGCGCTTAGCTTTAAAAGATTACCATTTAAAGATAAACGAACCTGTGATGTAGATTTGTTAGAGAAAAGAGCAGCTCTTTTTAGTGAACCTAGGAAAAGTTGTCTATTAATAGTTAAGACATTAGGGTTTTCTTTAGGTATTACCGCATCATAATTGGGATATTTTCCATCAATCAGTCTGCAAACCCATTGGGTCTGATTGTGCGTAAATCGGGCATTAGTTTCATTAAAATCTACAGTAACGTCATCTTCATGAGCAATTAATGCGTTTTTTAATAAATTTAGCGGTTTTTTAGGCATGATAAATTCCACAGCTTCCTCGACAGAAATATCTTTTCTCGTATATTTAACAAGTCTATGAGCATCAGTAGCAACAAAACGGCATTCGGAATCAGTAAACTGGAAAAGAACTCCGGTCATTACCGGGCGCATAGCATCGTTACCGGTAGAAAATATTGTATTAGCAATGGCTTCTCCTAATACAGAAGCTTTTATTGTTATTGATTTATCTGTATCGAGCTCCGGTATGGTCGGATATTGCTCAACATCGTCAAGGGCTATAAAATAATTATCTTTTTCGTCAACAATTTCTAACTGATTACCTTCTTGTGAAAAAGATAAGGGTTGTTCTGAGAAGGTTTTAACTGTGTCAGTTAATAGTTTTGAAGGAACAGCTATTTTGCCTGTATCGTTACTTTGAACATCAATACTGGTTTTCATAGTTGTTTCTCCGTCGGAACCATAAATGGTTAATTTTCCGGAATCCAAATCAAATAAAAAATTTTCTAACACTGGTAAAGAAGAATTTCCTCCTGTAACCCCACTTATTAGCTGTAAAGCCTTTAATAATTCTCCGCTTGAAACTATGAATTTCATATATGATTTTTTTCTTAGTCTACAAAATTAGTTTTTTTCATTCTAATTCAAAGCCTTTTTTATATTTTATTTCTCTTTGCTTAACTTTTGATGAAATATTCAGTAAATATATTTTTTAAAAATAAGCAAATAGATTAAATTTTATTTAAAATGGTATAAGTAATTGTAATTTATTTTTAGAGTTCAGGATCTCTGAGCATGTATTAAAAGAGTTAAAAATAGTTAAATTTATTACGTATATTTAAGTTAATATTTTTATTTATGTATTCTAATGAAAGAGCCCAAAAAAGATGTAAAGATAGAATTTCGTAAGCCTATATATCCTATATCGGAAGAGTTGATGGCGTATCTGGAAAAATACAACAGGACTACAGTATCTCCTTTGTTATATGATGATTTATTGCGTTTTTGTGATTATACTTCGGTTGAGGATAAAGAAGGAAATGATACTTTGTGGTTGAGCGTTTACTACACTGAATGGGAACATTCGGAAATTGAAAATAGTCTTAACAGGATATACACTTTATTACATTCTGATGGAGATAAAGAATCTTTGCCATATTTAAAAGTAGATTCCATTGAGTTTTGCACTTTTGGGAATTCAAAACCATTTCGTGTAAGGGTTCGTAATGTTTTAAATGATAATTATACTAATTTTTATGTTAAAAAAGCTGATGCATCGCGTATATACGGCCTCGAGCTGGAAGATATGCTGTCTCCGCACAGAGTCAATTATATGGTATACCGGGATACATTGATTGAAGAACATATTTTAGGAATTCCGGGTGATATATTTATAAAAAAACATTTACCTAAATGTTCGGATTTGGAAAAATCCCAGATAGCCAAAGAATTTGTCAAGTTTAATGAAAGGTGCATGGTGGGGCTTCTGGGAGATATGAGATCTTATAATTATGTGGTGGTAGTTACTCATGATTACGATCAGATTGTTTATAGAATAAGGGCTATAGATTTTGATCAACAATGCTATGAAGGTAATCTGAAAATATACTTACCTCAATATTTTAAGGAAAATAATGAAATGGTTAGATTAGTAGATGAAAAATTAAAGCCTAATTCTGTTGAACAATATAGAAAAGAAGTCAGATCTTTAATTGCAAGGCGAATTATGAACAGTTATAAAAGGTATCAGGATTTAATAAAAATAATGAAAGAGGATGAAATAGCTCCTTTGGCTAATGTTGTTCAATTACGAACTCATTTACAGAAGCTTACGTATAGTTTTCATTTTAAGCACTGTAAAAATATGGGAGAAATTGTTGATACTGGTATTGAATTCGTTGTGAAAAATTATAGGAAACCTATTTAACTTTTTTAATAGAAGTGATATTTACGAAAAGATAAAATCTTTGGCAAAAGATATTTTGCCAAAGATTTAAAATAATTAATTAGTTGTCTTTAATCAGGAATATTATTTATATTCTGTAGGCGGAGCACCGAACTGTTTTTTAAAACTGGAGGAGAAATGAGAAAGAGTTTTAAATCCCGTTAAATTAGCAATTTCAGAAATATTGTATTTGCCTTCTTTAAGATATTCAGCTGCACGATTTAATTTATATGCTTTAAAAAAATTATTAGGAGCAATACCGGTTAAACCTTTGACTTTATAAAAGAATTTAACACGGCTCATGCCTAATAGCTTCGCTATTTGTTCAATATTTAATTCAGAATTAGATAATTCTTTATCCATTAATTGATATAAATTATCCAGGAATGCCCGGTCCAGAACGGAAATAGAATCCATATCAAGTTCTTTTTTTAGTGTTATATTATTCATGGGGTGACGAATATAATTTCTGTTGTTAATTAGTGATCTGATTACAGATAGTAAATATAAGGGATTAAATGGTTTAGTTATATACGCATTTGCTCCTAAATTTAAACCGTAAATCTGATTTTCTATTAACGTTTTAACACTTAATAAAATTATAGGAATATGTTGATAAGATTCATTTGCTTTAAGTTTTTCAATAAATTTATAACCATCTGATTCAGGTAATAATACATCGCAGATGATGAGGTCCGGTTTATTTTCAGGTAATAATTTACTGGCTTCGTCCGTACTGTTTTTTAAAATTACCGTATAATATATTGAAAGTATTGTGTATAAATAATGAGTAAGGTCTTTATCATTATCAATGATAAGGATGGTTATATTTTTATGTGATTTATCATCAACTTCCAGCTCTTCATCTTCATTATTTAGATTATTTAGTTCTTCGTAATTAATTCCTTGATTTTCTGCTATAAATGCTAAATTTTCTTTATAAAAAGGAAATGCCAAAGATAGTATGCTTCCAAATTTTTCTTTATTTTCAGCTTTGATAAATCCACTATGCAGTTCGATTAATTTTTTTGCATAGTACAAACCAATTCCGGTTCCGGTATTTTTTATATTGTAAAAAGAATTGTCTATCTGGAAATTACGTTTAAATATGTCTTCAAGCATATTTTCAGGGATTCCGGGGCCTGAATCACCAACACTAATCCTGAGATATTCAGGGTAAATATAATCGTTATTATTCGGGAACATTTCCTGGACTATATTTTTCGTAATAATCTCCAGCGTAATTTCTATTTTTCCATGATCAGGCGTGAATTTAAAAGCATTTGATAAAACGTTTTCCAATATTCTTTCAAATTTGTCTTTATCTATTGAAATAATTATTGGGATAGAAAAGCCGATTGTGGTAATTGTTATTTCTCTTTTTTGTGCGCTCACCATATATATACTTAGTATATCATTAATAAGTTCGACAATATTTTCATTCCATTTAACTAATTTAAGTTCATTCTCTTCAAGTTTATTAAAGTCATGGATTTGTCCGGTTAACCGGAACATACGCTGTATACTTGTTTTTATCAGCTTTAAAAGTTCTTTTCTGTTTTCTTGCGGAAGGTTGTTTTCAGATAATATAGTTACAGGTCCAGACATCATTGTTAAAGGCGTTCGAAGCTCTTTGGCCATTTTAGAAAAGAATTTCATATTCATCTTGTTTATATGTCTTTCATATTCCTTTTCTTTATGTGCGGTTATTACTTCATTTTTGCTAGAACGGGCATCATGGAATAGATAATTAAATATAAACAGGAGGAAAATAATCAGTGATAAATATAAAAATATCATTGGCCATTTAAGCCAAATCACTTTTTCCATTGTTATCGGCAATGAAGCTTCAGTTTCAGTATGAATATTTTCAGTATCTGTAATCTTTATTTTAAATGTGTAGGAACCTGAAGGTAAATGTGGATAGCTTGCTATTCTTTTGTATTTTGAGTCTATCCAATCTTTGTCATAACCTTCCATTTTATAATAATACCTGACTTTATGAGATTCATTAAAATCTAAGCCAGCAAAAGTAATTTCTATATCCTGATTGGGTTTTAGGTCTATTTTTGGAGAGAATAAAAGGTTTTTTTGTAAGACTCCCGAGGAGGATACTTCTTCAATCTCGTTATTTATGATAAGATTTTCAAAATACAGCGGTATCTTTTTCTTATTATTGGGTTTTGTAAGATTAAATATGGTAAGGCCATGAGTTCCACCGAAAAACAATATACTGTTGGATAAAGAAGATGCGGCCTGACGGTTAAATTGATTTCCGCCAATACCGTCGTAAGAAAAATATGAAACAGCTGATTGTTTGTTTTTGTAAATTTTATTTAATCCATAGCTGGTTCCAACCCAGATATTTCCATAGATATCTTCCTCAATACTATTAACCTCTTCACTGGAGAGTAAATTATTGTAAGATTGTACTTTTTTGGTTCTCATAGAATAAGAGAACAAACCTTGGTTTAATGTTCCGAGCCATATAGTTTGATTAGAATCTTCAAAAATGCATGAAGGCATAAATGCCGGAGTTTTTAAACCCTGAACCGATACTTCAAAGCTTCGTACGTTCCAGGTGTCAGTATCAATTATTTTGAATTCCTGGTTAAAAGAACTTATAACCAAATTTCCTGTGCTTAAAACAAGTATGTCTTGAATATAAGTATACTGTTTTGTATAAAGCTTAATTTTAGAAAACTCGTGTTCCGATTTTTTAAGGGCATAAATGTATTCTGAATAACCTCCAATCCATAGGGTTCCAAATTTGTCTTCAGCAATACTTTGTAATGCCATAGGAAAAGAAAAAGTTTCAATTAGATTTAATTGATTATTTTCATAATTACATTTATA
The DNA here is from genome assembly GCF_004023655.1 of Apibacter sp. HY039. Taxonomy (NCBI): domain Bacteria; kingdom Pseudomonadati; phylum Bacteroidota; class Flavobacteriia; order Flavobacteriales; family Weeksellaceae; genus Apibacter; species Apibacter sp. HY039. The sequence goes on from NZ_SAYM01000001.1 coordinate 807,605, forward strand.
TAGTTTATTGCTAATAAGTAACCATATGTGGTTTTCAGAGTCTGCATATATTTTGCTGATAGCATCTTGCAGTTGATCTTTTCTAAATGTTTTTTTAAGATCTATCTGATTTATTCTTTCATTTATCGGATTATAAATAATTATTTCGTAATTAAATGATGTACTTATCCATAGGTTCTGTTTTTTATCGGTAGTAATAGCTGTAACTGATTTATTATTTATAAGTGATTTTAGTTTAGTATTGATGTTTAGTTGTTGTTTGTTTTTATAATTAATAATATACCCTTGATCTAAAACGGATATCCATAGGTTTTGGTTAGAATCTATAAAAGAAGTATTTACCGGAGCTTCAGGAGCGGGGAAAGGAAATTCTTTGTTGTTTGTATCAACTATTATATCTGATAAAGTATTGTAAATAAATGTTTCTTCTGTTTTAGTGCCAATAATTAATGAGTTTGAATTGTAAGCTTGTATAGAATTAATTATGGAATGTAATGGAATATTAATTCTTTTGATAAGTACAGGTTTAGTATTGGTTATGTCAATTGAGTAAATCGAATTATCCATACCTATAAATAATTCGTTGTCATTATTTAAAAAACAGGAATAATTAGAAGCTTTATATTCGGATAAGTTTATGTAATGAATTAGTTTGAGATCAGATAAATTGTAGCATTTAATATAAGAAGCAGAAATAAGCCATAAACGGTTGTGTTTATCCATAAGGCATGTAGTATAAAAAACATCCGAATCAAATTCCAGTACTTTTTTAAATTCTTTTTTTCGGGGAACATATTCGTACAAACTGGTGTACATACTTGCAAATATACGTCCATCCTCACTTTCAATTATTTGTTTAATATTTTTTTCAGGACCGTTGATTTTAATTCTATGAAAACTATCGGTATTAAAATCATACAAAGCTATCCCATTTGATGTTCCAATCCATAGTTGGTCTTTTGTGTCATTAAATAGTGATTTTATAATATTACTGTTTAAAGTGGTTGAGTCGCCGGAAATACTGAAATATTGATGGTAATCGTAACTGTTATAGCGATTTAATCCTCGCGAAGTCCCAATCCATATATATCCGAATTTATCTTCTTCAAAGCAATTAATATGTTGGTTTGATAATTCTTCGGATATACTGCTTTTATTTTTAAGATCTGAGGTAATGTTCAGGTCGTTTTTTTTGCCGCAGCTCAAAATTATTAAAAGTAAAAAAGACATGAGAAGCCCTATGCAATTATGCTTTTTTTGCTTATTAAATATCATAAAAATATATTAAATGGATTATAAAAATAACAGGTGTTGAAACGCAAATCTCAAACATTAATCTGAGAATAAAAATCCATGTGAACATTTAGAATAATAATTTAACAAATACGCAACACAACGAGGCTTTTTTGATAAATAAATTTTACATATGAAGAAGTCCCTTAGGTTTTTTTTCTTCAAATTGCGACATAATAATTATTATTTAATCATAAAAAAATCAAACATTATGGAATTTCAAAATAAAAGATCTTTATAAAGTATAAATAGATGTATACATTAAGGCTTATCATCTTGTATAATTATATAAATGTATTGATAATGCAATTGTTGTTATTGTTTTTTATATTTTATTATTTATATAGTATAATTTAGTATGTTTTTAATGATAAAATGTTTAATTATGTAATCTTTATTACAATATATGTATATTTTATTTTTTAGGAATTTATAATGATTCAAGCAGAAATATGTATAAGAATGAAAATTAAACCTTAGACAGAAAGGAAATTAATAAAGAGTTCATTTATATGAAATATCCTATCAAGCAAACTTGAAATACAAAACAATTATGAAACAGCAAAATTTTAGTAGAAATTGTGCAGGTGTGATCCTGCTAAATCTTTTTTTATTTTTCACATCGTTAAATGCTCAGGTTACCATTGGTCATGGTTCTGCCCCAGGGAGAGGTGCAATTTTAGAAATTAAAACTCAAAGTGCTTCTTCACCTATTTCTGTTACTGATAATGCTAATATAACATCTACCCAAGGCGGATTAGGCTTGCCAAGAGTCAAGCTATTGTCCAAAAACAGCTTACAGCCTTTTATTACTTCAGCTACGGCTGAAGAGAATATAACTCATGCAGGATTAACTGTATATAATATCAATAATACTAATGGATTTGGATTAGGAGTTTATGTTTGGAACGGATCTGAATGGGAGGGAATGAGTTCGGCAGTGCCCAACGATAAAATATGGTTTTATATGCCATCATTCAATTTAAGTTTAAGTGGTACAACAACTACTACATTTGATTTGTATTCAGAATATAAAAAGCAATTCACACAAGCAGGTAATGCTCAATATATAGCAAGCGGCTCAACATCTATTCCTGTATATAATTCAAATGAACTAGAGTACATTGTAACTTATTATGATAATACGGTGGTTACTATTAATAGTATTACCGCATCTGGAATTATGACCTATACTCCCACAGGAACAGCACCTACGGCATATTCATTAATCAACATAGTTTTTGTTGTTAAATAAATCTACACCAATGAGAAAGTCAGTTTTGATTATAAATATAATGTTCTTTAGTTTGTTTATTTCTGCTTACCTGTCAGCACAGAATTATATGATTGTGAATAAAAATGTTCGCAGTCTAATAATTTCAAATGATCCTGCGGAAGGAGAAGTGGATTGTGTATGGTTCAGTAATGGGCAAAATATTCTAGTAGAACCTGGTATTACGTACTCTCAGGATGGGACGATAGGAATAACCCTAACAAAGGGTGCCCTATCATTAACGACTAATCAGGTTGTAGGAGCTTCAGCATCAGGTGAATTCCAACTGATCTATACAGGGTTGGATCGTTCAATTTATCCTACAAATCCGGTAGGGGGTATGTTCCGTATTGAGGTAAGGCTTCAGGGAACATTACCACCAGGCACTTCCAGTGGAACAACATTTCCGGTTTTAATAGATAAATTAGGAATTAATTCGTGTTCTCTGATAATTGAAGCTTCAGAAGATCCTGTTCTTTTCAAACCTAACTCTCTATTATTTACCAGCGGAGTAGATGCTTTCAGCAGAGGGTTAAAATTAATTGCTACAAACCCGAATCAATGGGGATATACTATTACTGAAACATCTAAATTAATAAGACCCTTATATGAAAATGATCCATTATATTGGCCTTTTATTGCTAGATGGATTCCTATTTCTGATACTCAGTTAAATCTATCCCCTCAATATAAAACCAGTAATTCCGATGATGTCTCTATCAGTCAATTAGTCTCTTTTGTAAATCCTACCAGAACAGAAGGAAGTTATAATATATTTGAAGCTAATTCAACTAATTATCTAAGCTTTTTAAAACTTAATGATATAAAAAACTCAAGTTTGTTTCTTGCTGCATCTGCAGGACAAGGATTAACCTGGTCACCTTATAAATCATACGTTGCAGAAACAAACGTTACAGGCTCATTATCCTTAACTCCTTCTGTTAGTCAGGACTTCGTTATCAGGCAAATACAATATGGAGCAGAAGCTTTTACGGAAATAGGTTCGGATGTAAGACCTTTAAAACAAGGTGGAAGAGCTCCTTATAATTATTATAAAGTGCTTATTAATGAAGATACATTCAAGACAATTAACTTCACTATCAGATCCAATGCTTCCTGGAGAGTTTACTTTGTTCCTATAGGTGGTACAACAGTAAACGACGGATTACTAACCTATTGCCTGAAGGATGATGATAAAAATAATATCAATTTATCTCAGGGTCAGATCAAATATATTGAAACTCCTAAAGGGACAATTATAGATTATAATGTTTCTATGACAATAAAATCTTACAATGATATGCAAAAGTCATTGTCTGATGGAGGTTTCCCAGGATTAACACCTGCAACCTGGGATTTTACTATATGGTTATATTCAGTAGAAGACGAAGACGGAACTTTTAAATTCGGCAATGATGACGATACTTCTGCCGGACCCAGACCTTTTATTCCTATAAGATTTCGATTTCTGCTGGCAGATGACTTTAATAAAGATGAAAGCAGATAGAAGCACCTTTAATTTAAATTATTTAAAAACACAATCATTTAATATTAAATATATGAAAAAAAGAACATTAGTTTGGTTGCCGGGTATCCTGTTTTCTTTATCAGGCTTACTATTGGTGAGTTGTAACAATGAAAATGAAACACAAGGTTTTGGCGAGATTCGCCCGGCTTCAGAGCTACTAGTATCAAAATTAATATCTCCTCACGGAGGAATGATATATAAAGATTTGGCTGATTTGGAAAAATCATTTCAGGAAACGATGATGTCTATTTATGGTTCATCAGAGGGGTATTCGTTAATAAATATTAGTTATTATCCTGTGAAACAAGGGTATGCGGCTTCTATAGAATATAAAACACCTCAAGGAAAAAAAGGGAATTATGTTTTAACTAATTCTGCATTCAAATATGAGGGAGGTACACTCACAATGATGGACGATAATTTTCAATTATTAGGAAAAGAAGTAAAATCAGCAGTATCATTCATATTATTTGGTGAACTTAATAAGGACCGAGAGCCTCAAAACATTACGGGAAATTGGGATGAGAAATCTGAACAGATGATTTTTACAAATGAAGTTCCTCAAACAAATGCTAAAATAAGGTATAATACAAAATAAGAAATTAAGACAGAAATTTATGAACAAGATAATACTAACTTTTATAATTACAATTTTAGGTTTATTTTCAATACCAGAATTACAAGCTCAATCTTTCTTTTTTGTAATTGGGCCTGATGGTTCGGTTAATAAAACACCGATTGTGGATACTATTCAGCCGGGTGAATCAATTGCTGTGACTGTTCTTTCCAGCGGTCCCTGGAGGGTTGAAACCCCTGTATTTGGAGCAACAATTAGTCCAATGTCCGGTCCCGGTAACGGTCTTCCTCAGACAGTAACAATAACAGTGGATGCTTCCGCCCAGCCTGGCGATGTTATTAATTTGACATTTATAAATGGGCAGGTATATCCTACTAATCTGGTGGTAGGAAGTCCACCTCACAATCCAGATAAATTTACCTGCCCCACACAGGAAATAGACGTAGTGCAGGGAAAAGTTTATGATGTAGCCTATACAGATTTGGTTAAATTGGAAGTAAATAATCCGAAAGGAATATTTTTAAGTCAGGGGGAAGTATTAGGAGAGCTTACAAACTTACCTGGAAGAGCTTATATTGTATATGGGGGAAACTCACAGACATATATGCAAGGTAATCATCCTCTTACAGTTCGTGTACGAGTGCAGGCGACTGTCCCCGTAGGAACTTATGATATTAATTTAAATATTCGTGAAGATATTTTGTCTGAATGTAAAGTTAAAATTAATGTAAAATCAGCAGGAAGCCTGACATTAAATTGTGGTAATGCAACAATTAATCCATCAGAATTTACTCAGGGAAGTAATGTAAATGCGAGTGTTACCATTCCTTATACAGCTACAAATCCCCCGGTCGTTTTTCCCGGAGCAACTGTGGAAAGTTCTGGTGTATCAGGCTTAACCTTGACAATTCCTCCAACAGCAATAACAAATACATCCGGAACTCTTTCTGGAAATATCACAGGAACGCCGACAACTTCAGGAGTGGCTACTTTTAACATTCCGGGGTATTGTACAGTATCAGTTACCGTAAAAGCTTCCGTTCCACAAGAACTTTCAATAACTTGTCCTCCTGCTATTTCAGTTGATCCAAATAAGCCATTTAATGAAGAAATAAATATAACATATACTTTAAATTATGGCACTTTAACAGTACCTGATCTTTTAGGAACACTTAATGGATATAGTGTAAAAGCCGATCCGGTTGGTCAGGTTATGACTGCTCCAGGAGGAACTATTAAAGCCATAGTATCGGGTACAGCACCAGCTGGAGGACAAATAAAAATTCCAATTATTATTGGAAATAAGACATGTGAAGTAATAGTTGATGTTAAAAGACTGGAACCTCCGGCAGGGTTTGGATATTGGATTTTATACAGTACCGTCAACAGAGGTTTCTTTCCGGTAAAACAAATTCCGGCAACTCAAAGATTTTATACTCCTAAAAGATATGCTACCTATGACGATGCAGCCAATGATCCTGATGTGCTTTTAATTCAAACAAATATTCGCTTGATTGTTACACCGGATGTGAATATAGGACAGGTGCATGTAAGAAAAAAAGATGGTAGTTCTCTCACAAATTCAGGTTTATCAGTATTAACTACAGGAGGGAGAACCGGAGGAACCAGTTCTTTATATTTTGTGCCTTCTCCTTATGGTTCTCAAAGCATTAAAACATCAACAACAAGGGAGGGGAATACAATGTTTAAGACCAACGGGGGAAATTATCAATCCATTTGCAGCGATACCTATTCTCCGGGTGAATTATATTTTGGAACCGTACACGTTCTTACGCCACAGTCATGTTCCGGATTGGTTTGGCCAAGTCGGTGGAAATAAAACTCGTTAAGCTTTTTTTTCATTATACTTTTTAGAAGGGGACTGCATTCATTGCAGTCCTTTTTGTTTAAAGTTCAGCTCAAAGCAACTATTTCAAGAAAGATTATTATCTTTTTTTTCTCTTTTTTTTGTTAAAATACAATACGATACAAAAAATGGTAAGTGTAATAATACCAGTAATAATGATAGCTATTCGAATTAAATCATTTCTATGCTTTGTAAGCATGTGGCTTAAATCGTTTCCTTCTTCAATAAATTGGGTATGATCCAGATTTTGGTGAATGTCCATTAAAGTTCTGTATCTTCGTTCAAATAATTCCGAAGAGTATCCGTAGACCCTTGCTTCATCATATACCCTTAAAGCAGAAGTAGCATCATTCAGCAGAAAGTATATATTACCTAAGTTAAACATTAATTCAGCAACTATGGCGTCCTTAGGTTTTATAAAATTAATCCTTTCATCCAGTTGATAAAAAATTTCTTTGGCTAGCTTATTAAGTTTTTCTTCATTTAATCCGGAAGAGGGGATATTTTCATTTCCAAAGTCTTGTCCAATTAATGAAAGTGCAGTTAGGTTGGTTTCTCCTTTTATTTTTGCTTTTAAAATAGCCACATGAATCCATTCGGAACTCTCATGCGAAGTGGAATCTATTTTCAAAGCTTTCTCTATCCATTGTAATGCATTTTCATTATCACCAAGTAATTCATAGGTTGTTCCCATATTAGCTGCAGTCGCATATAGTCCAGGTTCAATTTTTTCGGCTTCGGTAAATACTTCCAAAGCTTCGTCCAAGTGGTTTAGATAAACCAGATAAACTCCATAATTTATATAATCATTTATATTATGTTCAGAGTTCCAACGAGTATCATATTCCTCAAGTTTTTTCAAATATTCAGAATGTTGATTGTTTGAATAGATACGTTTGGGTACAGGATGTTGTTCCTGAGATACAAATGTTTTTCCTTCCTTGTTTACATGTATTTCATTTAAACAGGCTGATAAATAAAGACTAAAAAAAATACTGAAAAAGATCAAAAAATTTCTCATAATACAAAAGTAAATATTTTAGCTTAAAAGTAATGATTTCAATCAGATAAAAAACATTTTTTATTAGGATAAATATGCAACATTTTAAATAGTTGCCTTTTACTTTATATTTGGTAAGTTATTGAAATTTAGTAAGATGTTTTTTATATTATGTAAAAGTATTCGTAATTTTTTTTCAAAAGAATCTATTTATTATATCTAAGTACGTAACTGTTTAATGAATTATTAATTAATTCAATAAAACTATTGGTTTAATAATTATATTCTGTGTCTTTTACCGGTTCTAACCAAATTACCTTAGCAGTATATGAATTAGGACCTATGGCTATATGGGTCATTGATTTTTTTGAAGTAGCTCCATGCCAGTGTTCCATATTAGGAGGGCATTTTATTGTTTCTCCTTTTTTTATTATTTGAATTTGTTTTCCCTTTTCCTGATATAAACCTTCTCCATCTGTTACTAAAAGTATTTGTCCCCCCTGATGATAGTGCCAGTGAGTTCTAGCTCCTGGTTCAAATGTTACAGAACCAATACTTGTTTGATATATGCTATCAGCCGGAACTAAATAATTAAGCCAGACCTTACCGGTAAAATGTTCGTTTGTTACTTTTTGTCCCTTCGGGAAAATAGTGGTTTGTTCAGGAGTATTTATTGAACATTCATATTTTGAATCGTTGCAGGATACTAATGTGATCGTTAGTGTGAAAGTAAATAGAAATAAATAACGTATGAAAATCAATTTTATCATCTTTTAATATATTAAAGATTAGTACTAAAAAAATAAGATAATTTACTTACAATTTGTGAAACATATTCAGGCTTCCAATAGGTTTGAATATGAGTAGCCCCATCAATGACATATAGCTCTTTATTAACAGATTCGGTAGCTTTAGTATACGCTTCATCAGTCATGTATTTAGTGTCAGCTTTACTTCCGGCTATCATTAATAAAGGTTGATTAATCAATTCCATCTGATCAGTAGCATCCCATGTTATCAAATCCATTAGACTGCTTGTAGTATACAAAAAAGTAGAATTGGGGTGTGCATGAGTTCTGTAATAATACAGATAACCCTCACGGTATAAATCAGTCTCAGTTTTATTAATTTCTTCATCAGTTATATTTGCTACACCTGAGTATATAATTTTTCCGTTGATAACTTCTTGCTGTCGTGCATCAGAAGCTTGTTTTAAACGTTCTTGTATTGTATTTAACTGACTGTTCTGAAATCCGTTTCGTCTGACTTTTCCAGAGTTAAACATGCTTAAGGTTGCAATAGCTTTCAGGCGTTTGTCCGATTGAGCTGCTTTAAGAGTATATCCTCCTCCTCCGCAAATACCTAATGCTCCTATACGCTTAGCATCTACACCAGCAAAACGGGAAATATAATCTGCCATACCATAAATATCTTCAACCCGGTAAGCTGGTTTATCCGTGTGTCTGGGTTCGCCCCCGCTGGCTCCCTGATAAGCTGCATCAGCAACTATCGTTATATAGCCCTTTTCCGCCAATTGCTGAGCATACAGACCCGCGGTTTGTTCTTTGACTCCTCCGTTAGGGTGGGCTATAATTAGGGCAGGATATATTTTTGAAGAATCATAGTTTGCAGGAGTATATACATTAGCAGCAATCTCAATTCCATTTAATTTGTAAGTAACCGGATGAATATGTACTTTTCCTTTTTCATTCTTGGTTATGGCTCCTTTATAAACTAAAGTGTAAGGATTGTTTTGTTGAGAAATTTGCTGTGAGTGTTGTGCTTTCATAGTGTTTGAACAACTTAATATTGATGCAATTGCAAGTATTGGGGTTAATTTTTTCATTTTTTTAAGAATTAAATTATTTATCACTTTTTAAAATTTCGTTTAAGATTTTCTTTGCCGATTTTGATTTCTTTTTTCCGGCTGTTGATTTTATTATAGATATAAATTGCTGCAATTGGTTGGGAGATAAGCCTACATTAAGGCAAATCTTCAAATGTGATTGAAGCATAGGTTCCGCTCTACCTATTGTACTAATTACAGAGATAGTTATTAATTCTCTTTCAGTATAAGTAAGAATATCACGTTCAAAAATATCTGAAAATAAATGTTCTTTTAAAAAAGAATCTATGATGGGTGCAAATGCTGAATATCCGGTAAGATGCATAGGTTGGGAAGTCTGAGTCAATTCTTCTAATATTTTTTTTCCCCGCTCATACTTACTGTCTTTTTTTTCAATAATTGATGCTTCATTTCCTAACAAATCATCATATCCCATTGTCTTTCTTTCATCAAGTACCGTCATAAAAGTCTGTAATCCTCGGATACTTCTTGGAAACCCACAGTAAGCATATAGATGTACTAAAATTTCTTTTATTTCATTAACGGTTAGCCCTGAATCTAAACCGATACCTAAAGCTATTTTAAGTTTGTTTAAATCTCCTTTTGCTGTTAATGATGAAATAATAATAATATTTTGTTCTTTTAGACTTAACACACTATCTAAAGTCGTTTTTTTTAAATGATGATTTATTTCTTGTTTAGATTTGCTATAATTACTATTTTCCGATATTTGAGCAAATGAAAATTGTATATTCATACCGAATAAAAGCAATCCAAGGGATATTACTTTCATGTATTTAATTTTTATTAATAAATTATTTATTTAGACCTTTATCAATCAACCACTTAGATAATAAATTTGCAGTTTCCCGATTATTTAAGTCAGACATTATAAAGTGAGTATTACCTTTGATGCCTGTTTCTGGTAAATGAACAATAGTTACATCTCCACCATGAGCATTAACTGTTTGAGCCCATTTACGTGCAGTTGAAAGAACATTTCGCCAGAAATTTTGTGACGCGACTTTTGTTTCTTCTTTAGGAATGTTATCGCCATAATAAACAATGATAGGAATTTTAGTTAGCTTCATAAACTCATCTATTGGAACACCTGCTCCTCCACGATTGCCTTCGGGAACTTCTCCTTCCGGAAACGTAAACCCACCAGGTTCATAAGCAACTATTGCTTTTACATGCTTGTTCTTTATGGCTGTTTTCCAACCCGGAGATCCACCTGCAGAATGTGTGACCAAGATGCCGTCTCCTGTCTTATCAAATACTGCTGACATAGCATCAACAATTTTTGTTTCATTTACATTTCCAGTATTAGGAGTCATCATTCGGAAAAATTGCTCCAAAGACTTCGAATCTTTAGGGAATTGTACTCCATCATAAAAATTGGGATATAATCCAATACGGAATTGAGTAAACCAGGTTTGGTCATCAGGAATTGCTGAAATTTCTAAAGGTTCTGTAGTTTGTCCGGCATCTCCACGTCCGGGCTGATCGACGAGATAAATTCCATAACCTTTACGCAAAAACAGATTAGCAAAACCTTCGCGTCCGTCAGCCGTAGTTTGCCAGGTTCGCTTAGATTGTCCGTATCCATGTAAAAATACCATAGGATAATGGTTTGAATTTACAGGTATTTGGTAAAACACATCTGCATGGTCTCCATGTCGGGTTTGTCCTCCCTGAATTTCGTTCCAGGGTTTCAGTGGATCAAACACTCCTTTACTTGTAATGATGTTACCACCTGCGGAAAATGTTCCTTGTTCCTTAATCATCAGATTTTCACCGGTAAATTGTTTAGATAGAGAGCAGGAATAAATTAAGAATAGAAATATGCCGGCTGATAAAATTTTTATCCCTATAAGTTTTACATATTTTTGCTGGTTGAAAACATGTTTTCCTGATTGAGAAAATGATGTTTTAGTTATTTGGTTTATTTTTAAATTAATCATATTTATTTTTTTCTGCATCTAGTCATTTTGATATTGTAAAATTCGGATTTATAATAATGACATAGGGTATACTATTTACGGTTTTAACTACCAATATTACTGATGAAGAATTACTTGTAGTTTTAGCTGAAAAGAATGTTTAAATTTGTGTTCATCCAATAGTATAAATAATGTCACAGATTCTAAATTTTAATACGGTAAATGAATATAATAAATTTAATAATCATGAATCGTCAAACCCTTGGGTAAGTATCATTGATTTTTCAAAAGCCCGGATGAGAAAAGGTCATAAAATGAATTTCGGGATTTTTTGTGTCTTTTTGAAAGAAGTTAAATGTGGGGATTTAAAATATGGAAGAGCTACTTATGATTACCAGGAAGGAACCTTGGTATTTGTTTCACCTGGTCAGGTATTAGATGTGGAAAATAAGGTGGATTTATATCAGCCAATGGGACACGGATTGGTGTTTCATCCGGATTTGATTCAGGGTACTATACTTTCAAGAAGAATTAAAGATTATGGTTTTTTCAGCTATCTTACTCATGAAGCTTTACATTTATCTGCGCAGGAACGTTCACTTGTGTTGGATTGTTTTGCAAATATTTCCAGAGAATTGCTACATGGATCTGATAAGCACAGTAAAAGATTAATAGCTTCACATATAGAATTGTTTCTTAATTATTGTGAACGTTTCTATGATAGACAGTTTATAACGCGTGAAAATGTTAATAAAGGAATATTAGAGAAATTCGAAGAATTATTAAATAATTATTATGCAACTGAGCTGCCGTTTGAAAAAGGGTTTCCATCAGTTGCTTACTGTGCGGATCAATTGCATTTATCATCAAATTATTTTGGAGATCTTATAAAAAAAGAAACGGGTAAATCTGCACAGGAATATATTCAGAATAAAATTATAGAGGTAGCTAAAGACAAAGTTTTCGATAAAAATAAAACAATAAATGAAATTGCTTATGAGCTGGGGTTTAAATATCCCCAACATTTCAGCAGACTTTTTAAAAGTCGTGTAGGCTATACACCCAGCGAATATAGAAAATCAAATCAATAATATTTTTGTTGATTTACTTTTTATAAGTAATTAATATTATAGGTATTTTTGAACATTCAATGATTGATTAAAAACAAATAGGTATAATGAAATATATTTTCAGGCAGGCTAATAGTGAAGATTCAGCGCAGATATGGTCAATTTTAGAAAAGGCTATCCAACGGAGAAAAGAGGAAGGAAGTGAGCAATGGCAGGATGGATATCCTAACCCATCGGTTATCAAAAGTGATATAGAAGATCAACACGGTTATGTTTTAGCGGATAATGATACGGTGATTGCTTACTGTGCTTTGCTAGTTAACGATGAACCTGCTTATGCTGATATAAAAGGCAAATGGTTGACTAACGGTGATTTTGTTGTATACCATCGGGTAGCTGTTTCAGAAGATTATTTAGGTAAAGGATTAGCTGTGCAACTATTACAATGCATTGAGGATTTTGCACGGGAAAAGAATATTTATAGTGTTAAAGCTGATACTAATTTTGATAATGCCGGAATGTTACGCATATTTGAAAAGCTAGGATATGTGTATTGTGGAGAAGTTTATTTTAGAGGAGGTTCAAGAAAAGCTTTTGAGAAAAAGCTTGTTAGTGAAGATTAAACTCAAATTCATTTAAATTTGGTAAAATATCCTTAATTTACAAGGAAATAAACTGTAAACAAAGTACAATTGATTGGTTTGTAATTTAGAATTATACATATATTTCAAAAAATTTCAGCTTCTGATCCACTACGCTATAAAGTTGATGAAAAAGAGTTAGGTTAAATTGATTAAAAAAACAGTAAGAAATAATTTTTTATATTCAATATGCAGACGCTTTATTAAGAAATGATATCCTCGAATAGAAAACCATTTATCTAAAGAACTAAAAAGCACATGCAGTAAGGCACTAGCGAGTTTTCTAGTATAACAACAACCGGTATACATACCATTTCAACTCCACTCAAATGATGTTGCAGCTTTAAAAGGATCTTATAAATAGTACTCTCATAGAAACATTTTACCTTTAACAAAAAATATTCTTCAGAATATACATTATTTTTCAAATTAATTTTGATCAAGGTATATTTGAAAAATCTGTTTTTTAAGTTGTTACTATTTTGATTGTTTAATTTGTTTATCAAGAATATAAACTAATAACCTATAGTAGTTTTCATTTTTTACATATAGAAATTTCAATTGTTATTGTGTTATTAACTTACAAATCCCTATACATTGGTTTTATATATTTGAGGTAATTATCTTTATAATTACTTTTTAGAAAAATCCCTATAGCTTCAACCCTTTTGAATTAGATAAAAAAACTTAAAATAAAGAAACAGTAGTTAGCAAGTGTTTTCAAAAAAATAAAAGAAAAAGAATTAAAAATACAGGTTATAAAATGAACTTATGATTAGAGGAATTATAGAGGAAAGATGGTAATATAAAAAACAGATAAATCTAAATATACTTAATAATACTAAAAATAGAAACCAAAAATGGTAAATACCTGATGCAGATAAAAAACATACGATTTAGGATATTTTATTACTTCAATATTCTGACAAGGAAATATTTTAGAGGAAGTTATAATTATGCACAACTTAAATTAATGTATTTTTGGAAACTAATCTAATCAAACTATGAAGCGTTCAATAACTTTAATTTTATTAACCTTTACTTTAATTTTCACTTCTTGCTCTTCTCTAAGAATTAGCAGACAAAACAAAAGGTTAGAAAATCAAGTAATTGATAAATTATCAGATGATAAAATAGCATATCAACAATTTATCACTCTAAGTAAGATTATTTGCCATGATAAATTTTTAGAAAATTCGTCATTATTTCTGGACAGCTATTTTGAAATGTATAATAGCTGCACTTCGTTTAAAAATAAAGATTTTACTAAAGACTATAGGTATGTTAAATGTCCGGTCTTTACAAGATTATTAGATGATGATGGTAAAGAGTTGAGAAAATATATCTACAAATATATTAATGATAAATATGGTACAAATTCGACTGAAGCAGTCTGTAACAATTTATTTCTTAATAACCTGTCATCAAAAGAATCATATATAAAATTTATTTATAATAAAAAAAATTATTTATATAGATTAAACTATAAATATATGAATGAAGAAATAGATAACTACCTTATGTATGATTATATATTAATTATGGTAGATTAAAAATTAATTTACAGTTGCTCCATCTTAACTGTTCAAAACTTAAATGCTATATAAGCACTCTATAAATACCTATTCATATAATAAGTTATAAGATATAAAAATACCCAAAATAATCCACCTTTGATTAAACCTAAAGAAGTTGAAACAGAGGAAATTATTCCTGTCAAAATTAGTGCGAAAGTATCTTTAAATTGGAACACAATTACTAATACTATTGAAAGAGACTCTACTTATAATACAATTAAAGCTGATAAAGAAAAATTGAAATACCTTTTAAACAACATTATAAATGAAGAAAAATTAAATATAAAGGTTTGCTCAAAAAAAGAATTTTTAAGAAAAGGATACATTGCATTTATATACCTTATGAGATTAAATTACATTCAGCCTGTCCAATGTTTAAAACTACAGTTTTATACTTTCGAATCGGATTGCCAATACTTTTTGGGATTACTAGATTATATTGAGAATAACAGAGAAGATGTATCCAGGCGGGTTAATTTGTGCTCAAATATTTAATTAATTGATTATCATAAAATTAAAATATATGATATGAGTAACTCATCAATCTTTTGTTTTACTATGTTAAGATTTTTCTATACCATATTAATCTAACTATCAACTTATAGAGATGAGTAATTTGATAAACTTACTTATAAAACACTGTTCCTTTCCGTCTTTTAATTTGTGATTTTTCAGTTCCACTGGTATATGAAAAAACATAATTTGTTACAAATAAAATATTACTATGTCTGCTCTCTTCTTTTTCCAGCCAAAAGATACTGAGTACTCTAATTCTATCCTGCTTATCGGATATTTTAAATCTTCAATTAATACTTTTAAGTATAGTTGTCTTTTAAACAAATTTCCTATTTGTTTGTCTAATTTTTTATTCAGTGGAGCTGGAGGGATTCGAACCCTCGTCCAAACAAGCAATACATAAGCTTTCTACATGCTTATCAGCTCTTTAATTTTCGACTGTAAACCGAGGAACTGCACCCTATTTACAGCTTATCATCATGAGTTTCAAACTAAATACGATGTTTATCCAGTTCTATCTCTACATTCCCGTGCCTCTAAACCAAACGCCGCAGAGAAGGGCTTTTGAGAGACATTTAGCTTTTCTACCTAGTAGAAAAAATGCTTCAACCTACTGTGATTCGGTTATATTAAGCAGCTAAAGCGTATTCTTCGTTGCCAGTTATAAGTTTGTAACACAAGTTTTACGAGATTATATTACGTGACTCGACATGCTTACTTACCCATTGGTCTTGCTGTCAAAACCGGTCAGCCCCAAAAATGTTTTTAATAGTAAACAAACTTTAATCAAACTATGTTACTCATAAAGCTGTTAAAATTAAAAAACAAAGATACTCATTTTTAAATATATTTCAAAATGAGCAATATTATTGTGCAAATATTTAAAATCTTGCTTATTGTGTAAGCAGATAAATTAGTGTAAATTTAAGGTTTTAAATAACGAAGATGGGGTTAAAACAAAACAAAGGGGGTAAAAGAAAGGCTATGTATGTTTTAATTATATTTATTACGATAACGATCGTTATGGTTTTTGTTATAGATAAGATTGTTTCTTTGAAAACCAAAGATTATATATTTGATGATGTGGATAAAATACCGGCAAATAGAGTAGGTGTAGTGCTGGGAACTTCTAAAAAGTTAAAAAATGGGAATAATAATTATTATTTCATATATAGGATACAGGCTGCAAAAAAATTGTATGATGCGGGTAAGGTTAGTTTTTTTATAGTCAGTGGAGATAATAGCAGTAAAGAGTATAATGAGCCTCAGGATATGAAAGACGATCTTGTTCTTGCAGGAATACCGCAAGATAGCATATATCTTGATTATGCAGGATTTAGAACTTTAGATTCGGTTATTAGGACAAAAGATATTTTTGGTCAAAATACATTTACCCTTATCTCACAAAAATTTCATAACGAAAGAGCTGTTTTTTTAGCTCAACAGTATGAGTTGAATGCTATTGGGTATAATGCAAAAGATGTAAATGCTTATTATGGATTTAAAACTATGGCTCGGGAAAAACTGGCAAGAGTAAAACTATTGTTGGATCTTTTAGTTAATAAAAAGCCCAAATATGGGGGAGAGAAAATAGAATTACCGTAATTATTTTCCGTTAAATTCATTCATACTATTTGAAATGCCCGAAAATATAAAGGATTTAATAGCTTCAGCACTTAAAATAATTCTTTCGTTAAGTATTTTTTTTTCATCATCATTCCATTTGCCTAAGACATAATCAATTTGTTGGCCTTTTTCAAAATTGCTTCCAATACCAAACCGTAAGCGTGGATATTGTTGAGTCTGTAATGAATTTTCAATGCTCTTCAATCCGTTATGTCCGGCATTACTTCCTCTGCTCTTTATTCGAATAGAGCCAAAAGGAAGACTAAGATCATCGCAAAGTATTAAGCAATTTTCAGGCTGTATATTTTCTTTTTTGATCCAATATTTAACCGCATTACCACTTAAATTCATATAAGTATCCGGTTTGAGGATGAATGTTTTCCTTCCTTTATATGAAGTTTCGCAAAGTTGTCCGAAATTAGATGATTTGAAAGTACCTTTTAGGTTTTCTGCCAGCTTATCTGCTACCAGAAAACCAATATTGTGTCGGGTATCTTCATATTCAATTCCCATGTTGCCTAACCCTACAATAAGATATTTATTCATAAATTTAATTTACCTGCAAACTTAAAAATTTACATCTAATAAATCAGGAAAGTTTTTTATAATATCTTTTAATCCTTAGCAATTCAAAAGGTAGTTTCAGTGAGTAGGAAAGTTTAACTTTTGAATCTCCAACATCACGCCATGATTCAAGAGGGATTTCTTTAGCACTGTTTTCAACGTTTTCTTTACCGACAATTTTGATGAATTTAAAGAAAATTTCTATATCAAAGCTCCAGTTTGAAATAAAAGGATCTTTAAAAATTTGTCTTGCTATATCGTTAGAAAAAGCCTTAGCTCCACATTGAGTATCATAAACAGGTAAATCCAGCATAGTACTGGAAAGAGTTGCAAAAATACGACCGATTAGATGTCTGTGTAATTTTCTATTTATCTGAGAACCGATTCTTCGTATTCTTGATCCGAAAACCATTACAACAGAATCGTTCATATAAGAGCAAATGCGTTTGTATTCTTCAATAGAAGTAGCCAAGTCAGCATCCAGGTAACCGATAATATCAAAGGGTTTCCAGTTGAGTGAATCATTTATTCCACGGAATATAGCCGCTGATTTACCTGCATTGGGCTGTTGATCTACAACTAATACATTTTCTGGAAATTTTTCCTTTAGCATATTTAAAATGTTAAGAGTACCATCGGTACTTCCGTCATTTACAAAACAAAAATAAAGACTTTTATCAGTCTCAAGGCTTTTTTCAAATTCACCGACTGGAAGTCTGTTTTCTTCATTATAACAAGGAACAACTACACAATTAATTTTCATTATCTTTAAATTATTTATTTACAAATTATTGCTTTTTTATGAAAAAACTCAGCCATATGTATATTATAAAAATACTTAGGATTTTGACTTAAATCAATTTCAAAAATGAGTTTGGGTTTAGATTGAATAGGAGGAACGTATATTGTATCTTTTTTTGACTCAGTTATCATATTGAATCTATGGTTCATTTCCTTTTTGTATTGAAATGCTTTACCACTTAACAGGTCATCATAGGCCCAATATATATTGTTAGGTATGAACAGTATATCTTTATCTCGAATAATAAAAGAATAGCTGAAAATTATAAAGAGTAATGCCATACTTAATACATTTCTGGAGATATTTGTTTTGAATATTAAACGAGAAGTGACAATTTTATAGGAAAAAATTGTATTAAAGACTAAAATAATAAGGAACATTACATTTACTGAACGTAAAGGCGGATAAATACCCAAACTCCATAAACTGGGGAAAGAGCCGCAAAATAGCAGGATTATAAACAATCCGATATATAATAAAATCGGATACTTTAAAAATCTTAAATTTATATTTTTCAATTGTTTACGAAAGGCATAAAATATTATTATATTAATAAATAAGGGAACAATTCCATATTTGACTATTACTACCAAAGTTTTTCTTACAGAAGCTAAAAATATTTCGGCAGGCGTTAAAGGATTAACAACTAAAGCAGATCGAACACTATTTCCCGGTGATAATAAAACAAATAATGTTAAAATACCAGCCCATATTAAAAGCGAAAGGTAATAATAAGAAACTTTTCTCTTACTAATATAATTAAAAATAAATACTGTAAATAAAGATATATCTAAAAAGACCATCGAGATTTCATTACATCCTATAATGAAAAATATCAATACAAATAGAATAATTTTCATGATTCTATTTGAGGTATAATTATAATTAATTAGCATACCTAGGAAAGTTAAGAATAAAACATTGGCTAAATGATATGTGGATGATCCTGGTAGCCAATACAGTCCCTGATATACGTTAGGTAAAAACATAAAATATGAAAGACAGAAAAAAGCTGTAAACAAAATTGTCAATTTGATGTTCTTCGTTACTTGATAAAATAGATATGCAGCTGCAGATATAAATGATAAAATCATAATTAGTGCAATAATATTATATCCGAAAAAATAACCCCAATGAATAGGATTGGTTATAAGAATAGCTGTAGCTGTATATCTGCTACTCCAATGTAAATATATTTGAATTTGAGTTTCAATAAATGATTTTGTAGTTAAATTGAGTGCGTATGAATAATCATCTAAAGCTGGCTCTGTATAAAAGCATAGAATTAATATAGGAATAATTGAAAATAAAAATAATAGGATAATAATTTTACTGAAAGCATGTTTTGTAAAGAAATTACTCATAGAATTATATTAATAATCTTTAAGACAACAAAGGTAAACCTTTTAATTGAAATTGTTTGTTAATTATTCAGTTACGAAAATCTTGATTTGTAAGAAAAAATTTAAAATACATTCCATAGACTGTATTTTATCTTTTCTCAAATATAGCAATAACCCTTCAGAAGTTTGTTTTTGTTTTAATAAAGCACCCGAAGGATTTTTTTGAATAAATTCAAGTACTTTTTTAAATGTTTCAGACTCGTAATATTTAGATTGAGAGTTGGAAGGAAAGTATGCTAACAGTACCTTATTTTTGATAACCAGTTTTTCAAAACCAAGATATTTAGATAGCCATTTTAAATGTACACTTTTTAATAATTCAACGGTTTGAATAGGTAAAACTCCAAAACGATCTTTTAGTTCATTTTCAAAAGAATGAAGATCATTTTCATTAGATATATCAGATAATTTCTGATATAAAGAAAATCTTTCTTCAACATTGTTTACATATTGGTCAGGAATTAATAATTCGAAATCAGTATCTATTTGAACATCTGAAACAAACTCTTTACTTTCATTTTCTTTTTCAAACAAATCAGAAAATTCATTCTCTTTTAGCTCCTCAATAGCTTCGTTAAGTATTTGTTGATACGCTTCAAATCCAATCTCAGCAAAGAAGCCGCTTTGTTCGGCACCTAGTAGATCACCTGCGCCTCTGATTTCTAGGTCTTTCATAGCAATGTTGAATCCTGAGCCTAGATCTGAAAATTGTTCAACAGCCTGTAATCGTTTGCGGGCTTCAGAGGTTAAAATATCCAAAGGCGGAGTAATTAAATAACAAAAGGCTTTGCGGTTAGATCTGCCCACACGGCCTCTCATTTGATGTAGATCTGCCAAACCGAATCTTTGGGCGTCATTAATAAAAATAGTATTTGCATTAGGTACATCAAGCCCTGATTCGATAATGGTTGTTGATAGTAATACATCATATTCACCCTCCATATAATCAACCATTATTTTTTCAAGTTTTTTTCCATCCATCTGTCCATGTCCTATAGCTATTCGTGCCATAGGTACAAGTCGTTTGATCATACCCGCTAAAACATCCAGATTTTCAATCCTGTTATTTATGAAAAAAACTTGTCCACCTCTATCTAATTCATAGATCACAGCATCTCTGATTTGTTCTTCATTAAATCCTATTAGCTGAGTTTGTACAGGCTGACGATTTGGGGGAGGAGTTTTGATAACTGATAAATCTCTGGCTGCCATTAGAGAAAATTGCAAAGTTCTGGGTATAGGAGTGGCCGTTAAGGTTAAGGTGTCAACCGTTGTTTTTAATGTTTTTAATTTATCTTTTACAGAAACACCAAACTTATGTTCTTCATCAACAATTAAAAGTCCAAGATCTTTAAATTTTACATCTTTTCCAATCAATTGCTGAGTTCCGATAATTATGTCTATCTTTCCTTCAGAAAGAGATTCAGTTATTTCTTTTTTTTGTTTTCCGGTTTTAAATCTGTTAAGATATTCTACACGTACAGGAAAATTCTGTAATCTTTTTGAGAAAGTTTTATAATGCTGAAGGGCTAAAATTGTAGTAGGAACCATAATAGCTGTTTGCTTACCATCAGTTGCAGCTTTAAAAGCAGCCCGTATGGCAATTTCTGTTTTACCAAATCCTACATCTCCACATACCAGACGATCCATAGCCGTAGCTTTCTCCATGTCATATTTGACTTCTTGTGTAGCCTTTTCCTGATCAGGAGTATCTTCGTACATAAAAGAAGCCTCCAGTTCATTTTGTAAATATCCGTCGGGAGAATAAGCAAATCCTTGTTTAGTTCTTCTTTCAGCATAAAGTTTAATTAAGTCGAAAGCAACTTCTTTAACTTTTTTCTTTGCTTTATTTTTCAGGTTTTTCCATGCCGCAGATCCTAACTGGTTAAGAGTAACTTCAGCACCTTCTTTGCCTGAAAATCTGGATATTTTATGTAATGAATGTATGTTTACGTACAATATATCATTATTTCTATAAATAAGCTTGATAGTTTCTTGTACTTTATCATCATTCTTTATTTTGACTAATCCCATAAATTTTCCTACTCCATGATCAATATGGGTAACATAATCGCCTACTTTTAAATCTGTAAGTTCTTTAAGAGTAATGGTTTCGGATTTGGAAAATGAATTGCGTAAATTATATCTGTGATATTTTTCAAAAATCTGATGATCGGTATAAATTAGAAACTTCGCGTCATAATCAATAAATCCATTACTTATATTAGCGAGTATACCATTAAAAGGAACTTCTTTTTCTGTTTCCGCAAAAATATCTTTAAGTCTTTGTTCTTGCTTATCAGATTGAAAAATAACGTAATTTGAAAATTTGAGTTTTTCTTTGTCTGTCAGATCCTGGCCTAATAAATCAAACTGTTTATGGAAGCTGGGTTGTTCCGACTGATTCAGTAAAACAGTTTCATACTTAGTAAAATAAGGTAAGGATGAAAATTCTATAAAGGAATAAGATTGAATTTTATTAAGTAAATCATTACTTTTTATATACAGATCCTTTGGCTCGCTTCTCTTTACTGTTTGTTTAAGATCTTGGTAAACTTCTTCAGCTTTATTATATTTTTTATCAATGTTAGCTAGAGAAATGGTTAAATCTTTGCATATGAAAAGAGTATCTTCTGGTAGATAATTTAAAAAACTAACTCTGTTCGAAATGCCAGAAGGGCGATCAATATTAGGTACTATAACAAATTGATTTATCTTTTCCTCAGAAAGTTGTGTCTCTATATTAAATTTCCGTATGGTTTCAACCTCATTTCCAAAAAATCCGATTCGGTAAGGTTGTTCATCGGAATAAGAAAAAACATCTAAAATTCCACCACGTAATGAAAATTCACCAGGTTGTGTAACAAAATCAGTGCGCTCAAATTGAAAACTAAATAAAACCTCATTCAGAAATTCAGAATCTAGCTGATCCCCGGTTTTTATTTTTAAACTAAGATTATCAAGCTCAGTTTTATCAATAACTTTTTCCGAAAGAGCCTCTGCGTAGGAAATAATAAATTTTGGAGTTGTTTTTTGTGATAATCGATTAATTACTTCCGTACGTAATACTATATTAGCATTTTGAATTTCTTCTATCTGATATGGATGCAGATGAGATGTAGGGTAAAACAAAACTTTATCTTTTCCGAAAATTGTTTCAATTTCATTAAGAGCATAAGCAGCCTCTTCTTTATCAGCAAAAAATAAAAATACTGGAATCTTTAGATCGCTAAATAAATAAGCGCTGAATAAATTAGGGTATGAGCCTACAGCTCCCTTTACAGAAAGTGCTACAGTTTTTTTTTCTTTTATATAAGTACGTATCCCTGTATCCAAAATGCTGTTTTTCAGATGAGGGAAAATAGATTTAACGATAAAATTTGTTTCCAAAACTTGACAAAGGTACTAAATTTGTAAAAAAAATAAACGTATTCAATTTTTTTTGTAAAACATATATTTTAACTAAATATTATTTTTTACAGAGTAAATGTCTTTTATAAAGTAATGGTCAATATAATTTATAAATATCAAATAAAGTAATGATAATTTGTTTTCCTCTGTTATTTTTTGGCGGTTTTCATGGAATGGCTATTTTTCCATTTATATTTGTTAAGTACAATTACCTGAAGTATGACAAAAAAGTTATTAATCATGAGAAAATTCACCTTAGGCAACAACTAGAACTTATCTGGATACTTTTTTTTGTTATTTATTTTATTGAATATTTTGTTAATTTAATTCGTTACAAAGACTCTCATAAAGCTTATATGGAAATAAGTTTTGAAAAAGAAGCCTATGCAAATGAAAAAAATAATGAATACCTGAAAAATCGTAAGTTTTGGAATTTTTTGAAATATTATTAAATCATTGATATATTAAATACTAAAGTCGGCTTAACCGACTTTAGTAATATTAATTATTTATATAAAAGTGTATAAAGCGAAGCCTTTGCATAATAAGGTGCAATTCCTAAAACATGATCACCCAAAGTTGAATAAAACGTCACCTTGCCTCCGTTTTTATTTTGTTGCTGTGCAAAATCGTAAGCGTTTTGATAGTAAACAGATACATCAGAAATCCCATGACTCATGACAAACCTGCATTTGTTTTTCCATGGTTTTACACTATTCTCTTCAAGTATAGTATTCAAATATGACAGGCTGGGGTCTATATCAAGATTTTTTATAAATTTTTCAGTGTATAAATATTCAGGATTACTGGGAAATAAATTATTTACATCATAAATATTTCCATTAAAATAGCTAAGAGACTGAGAAGCGAACGATTCTTTTAAAAAATCGTTTACATTTATATATGGATAAGCATTTTGCTTATATCCCCATAAACCATACGAAAGAAAATAATGATGTTGCGTTTTTTTTGATTTACGAACAATATCTGTGATTTGTTTTAAATTGCAGGGAGTTCCTCCAGTAACCAGAAGGCTTACTGTATACTCTAATGAAGGATTGGTTTCTATTTCTCTAGCTAAAGAAGCAGCTATGAATCCACCTAATGAATACCCGGTTATAATAAGTTCTGACTTATACCGATACCCTTGAGCAGATAAGGTATTGAGTGATGCTTTTAGTAAATCTAAGGTAGAATTAACCATAGCTTTTGAGTCTAAATAAGGATGTTGACATTGTTGATGAGAATCGCCAAATCCTGGATAATCCGGAAAAAATACAATAAAGCCATTACTTGCTTGTAAAGTCCAGAATGCTAAATAATTAAAATGAAAATCACTATCAAATAAAAAAGAACCTTTAAATGCGTTAGACGGAGCCATTTTATTATAGGTGTAAGTAGGAGGTGGGGCAACTATAATTCTGTATTTTGTTAGGCTGTTAAAAATAGTTTTGGAAGGAAGCAATAAGACTCCGGATACGTCAATGTAGCTACCTAAACGGTTGGGGTGAGGAGTTTTAGTTGAAATTTTTACAGCTTTTAAAAAAGGGATAATCTTTTGTTGTTCAGTTACAAGTGAATCATCAAATTTAAAATTGGAAACATCAATTCCTGATTGTTCAAGTTTATTTTTTATATCTTCCAGTTCTTTAAAATTTAAAGAGCTTATTTCTTCAGTTTTTGATAAATTATCTGGATTAGTTGATGGGGGTATTGAGGAGAGAATTTCATTGTTAGTACAAGAATAACTTGTTAGTGCAATTCCTATGCAAAGGATAAATGCAATTTTTGATAAAAAATTTTTCATAATGATTGATTTTATTTTATTAATTTAAATTTATGTTTATAAATACATCGTTAAATTATATTAAATGATATAAATATTTTGTTTATGTATATTAATTAGTATTTTTATGTAAATATAATCAAAATAGAAAATGTATGATATTTTTAATTTTAAGTAAAATCTTAATTTTGAATAATAATTTGAAATGAATTTGCGGGATTAAGAGTTGATTGTGGAAAATAAATATTTAATATAGGTGAAGATAAATATATTTATTATTATATTTTATCGATATAATATATGTAAATTAAGTATTGATTAAAAGTTTATATATTTTTATATTTTATATTAAGGATATAATATTGGTATGATTTTTAATTAAATTAATATAATAAATATTTATAAATTTAAAGTTTAATGATTAAAAATTTACAATTTTCAGTTTTTTTACTAGGAGGCTTATGCATAGGACAGGTCGGAGTTAATACCGGGGCTCCGGGTAGTACCCTGGATATTAGAGGTTCAGTATCTATGCCTTACAAATTAATTAATACTGCAGCTTATACTTTTACAGATCAAGATCAGTTTTTAGATTTTAGAGGTACAGCAGTATCTTTATGGTATTTACCCACAGCCGTTTCAGGGAATAAAAATTTTGTTGGCAGATACTATGAGATAAGAAACGGAAGTGGAGTTAACATAACTGTTTATCCCGCAGGTTCGGAACTAATAGATGTTGCTAACAACTCTAACAGTCAGGCGAATGTTACCATACCTTCAGGATATTATGCTATTATCAAAAGTAATGGAGCTACCAGTGGTGTAACATGGGTAGCTACCTTAATCGCTCCCAATAGCACAACTACGATTACACAGTCTAGGTTTAGTTCTTCAATTCTCGGATATACACCATCTAAAACTTCTGCAAGAGTTGTGCCGGCAACATTTGGAGGTGCTACGGTTACTGAAAAAGGCTGTGAGAAATGGAGCGTGAACGGCCATACCTATTGTGCTTATACACTTTCAGCTGCTAAAAATTTTTACGATACTTTTTCATTTGCTAAACAGGTAGGCGGCTATGTTGTGACCATAACATCAAATGATGAAAGAATATGGTTGTATACAAATATTTTAACTAAGTATGCCTTAAATAATAACATTTGGATTGGGTATAATAAAGTCGCTTATCCTGGAAACTCCACCTCATTTACATGGATTACAGGTGAGGATTGGACTATTGACTGGACTACCTCTCCAAATTCTACTCCGCAAAATTATTTTAATTCTGGAGAACCTAATAATTCAGGTGGAAGTGAAGGCTCTTGTCATATTTATGGCATAACGTTAAATGCAGATAGGAAATGGAATGATTTAAGCGGATCTAGTACTTCTCAAAATTCTGTGAATTTTGATAACGTTATTTTAGAATTTAATGAGGATTAATAATTAATCTTTACTTATATCAATGATGAAAGCTGATTCTATAATCAGCTTTTTTTTGTTTTAATTATATGAGTTCGATAATTATGTAATTAATCACATAATCTTTTAATTTATGTTATTTAATTATTTAAAGTATATTATGTATATTTGTTAGACATAAAAAAAATATTATACATGAAAACGAAACTATTAATTAAAAAATGGCTAGGATGCTTATGTCTTTTATCAGTTATGATTACAGTAATTTCCTGTTCAGACGACGATGACATAGTGTCCATCCAGCAACAAACTTTACCCGTTAGCGGTAAATATCAATGGGTTTTTGAAATTCCTAATATGGGAACACAAACTTCAATACATGATTTTCAGACAAACCGTGTAAATTATCAAATGATAGGTAGCGCGTATTCTGTAGAATATGGAATGGATTTGTTAGACTACGATTCAAAAAGTAATAAACTGGTTTTAAAAGGATCTGAAGGAAGTGCTAAACAAGATAAATATTTTGTTATTTTTCTTAAAGACATAACTATTTCGACTGTTAATATGTTTAAGAAAGAGTTTTCTACCCTTCAGGATGCAAAAGCCTATTCCATTCCGGCAGATTCTGTATCTGAAAGTCACGGCTGGAATGTTTACACAAAATTATAAATAATTTGAAATAATGAATTTGGAGATGGTGATTAATTTACAGGATAATTCTTATTAATTTCACCGTTATCTGTAATAATCAGATTTCCTTCAGGGAAATCTGATTTTGTAAGTTCTTTTAAATAATTTAAAGCCTTATTATCCGGATCTACAGAAGGTCCTTTTCCAGTATCTTCTGTCTGTTCAGTAGAAATTACATTACCGGAAATAAAATTCCCGTTACGGTCAATTTTAATTTTAAGTATAGGCGCTACACCATTTGGCCCTTTAAGATTAAAGTTTCCGTAAGTTGCAAAATTACCGAGGCTATAAGCTATAAATTTATTTTTATATAATTCAATTGCACGTGTTACATGCGGACCACTACCTATAACTAAATCAACTCCGGCATCAATACAACTATGAGCAAAATCATAAACATTTCCCCTGTTTTCTCCAGCATAAATTTCACGTTTTTTAGGTACATGCTGATGAGCCGATCCCTCAGCTCCTCCATGAAACATGACAATTACGATATCTGCTTTATTCCGGACTTCTTTTATAATTCTTTTAATAGCAGAATACTCTTTAACACTTACCAGTCCACCATTATGTCCCGCACCTATAAAAGCATAGCGTGTACCGTCTTTTTCCTTTATTGCATATTCACACTCATTTAATAATCCTGCGTAGGATATTTTAAGGCTATCTAGATTTTTCTGAGTAGCTTTTCTTCCATAATTTCCAAAATCACCACTATGATTATTTGCTATACTCAAAAAATCAAAGCCGGCATTTTTAAGGTATTCACCGTAAGAAAAAGGAGTGCGGAAAACAAAACATAAGTTTGGATTATTGCAGCGTTTGGCAACACCACCAGAATCGAACAAAGTACCTTCAAGGTTACCAATAATAAGTTGTGAATTTTCTTTAAGAATAGGAGTTGTTTTATCTAAAATGTTTACTCCGGGTAATCCATTCGGCAATGGGTAATTACTTCCGAGCATTATATCTCCAACGGCAGTTATGGTTATTGTGTCTCTAAAAGAAGATCTGGAAAGTGAATCTTTTGAAGAATCTGGGTATGAGAGTATTGTCTCGGTTTTCCCATTACAGGAAATAAGGGAAAGCACTAGGGAAAACATGGCAATCAGTAGCCTCATAACCATTGTTAAAGGAAATTAAATATTAAATTCTAAAGATGATCACCATCATAGCCTTTGTCTTTTTGGCCGAATCCTACAATTCGTTTACACCAGTACAATAAAAACAAGCTGATAATAGCAACATATAACCAATCAACATAATGACCGATAATCGGTAATATCTTAAAAGACCAGGTAAAAAATTTTCCAATACCAATAATTAATTCTGTCATGATTAAATGATTTTATTTTACTTTTGCAACAAATATATAAAAAAATGCACTCAAACACTCCATTCAAAAAATATTTTTTCGCTGTTTTAGGATTATGGGTTATTTTCTCTGGAATATTTGTGTATTTTTTTAAACCCGAACAAGAAGAAACAGGCAAAATTGTTAAGGTTTTGGCTTTAAGTTCACTATCTTTTATATTAAATATAGTGACTATTTTAAACTCTAAATTCAAGAAAAAAAGAAAAATCTGGGCATTAGCCATATACGGGTTACTTTTTATTTCTTCATTTCAGGAGTTTTTTAATTATAATATTGGAATTACCTATGTTTTGTTATCATTAGCATTATTATTGTTCCTCGATGTTTTTTCTATTCCTTCTTCCCTCAAATACTTTAACATAGGAATGCTGGTCACTATATCCAGTTTTTTATATTTTCCGGTGGCGATTATAGTCTTGCTATTCCTTTTTATGACAGTTGTTTATTATGAAGAGAAAATCAATATTTCACAATATCTAGCAGGAGTTTTAGTTACAGCAATACTTATTTTTGAAATCGCATATCTTTCAGATCACTTAAACTATATTCAGGAATGGGTAGGCAATTTATCAATTCCGGAGTTTCATTTTGAATATCAAATTCCTATTCTAATTATTCTCATCATTATATTAATCTACGGATGGATAAATCAATATTCAAATCCTAATATTTCAGACGATATACAAATATCCTCACAACATACCATTTTGGTTTTTTATCTTCTTTTCTGGATTCTTATTTATGCCTTTTTTATGGGGGGCAATTATGAATTACTAATATTTATTAGCCTTCCGGTTAGCCTCATTATATCCAGGAGTATGTAAAATTAAAAGTGTATCAGGGTTTTGTCATTAATTTCCTGCGAATACGACTCAAACTTTCAGGGGTAATACCTAGATAAGAAGCAATTAGATGTAAAGGAATACGTTGCAAAATTTGAGGGTTCTCCTCAAGTAACCTTATATATCTTTCTACAGCAGGAACGCTTAACGTACAGTCAAGCCTTTGTTGCATAGAAGTGTATGCTTTTTGAAACAAAATTCTGTGGAATCTTTCCATCCCTGGTATTTCACTAAAAATTGATTCCAAAACATCATGTCTGAGTAAATAAAGCTCTGAATCTTCCAGTGCGACAATACTAATTTGGGAGGGAGTTCTGTTTATAAAGCTGTAAAGGTTGGAAATCCAAAAATCTTCCCAGGCAAAATGAATAACATGCTCGTTTCCTTCCAAATCGGTTGAAAAAGAATAGAGCAATCCATTAGTAACAAAGTAAGTATAGTTGCATACTTCACCAATACGAAGAAGTATTTCCTTTTTTTTAACCTTTTTTAACTCCAGCTTACCTTTCAATAATTTAAATTCCTGATCAGTAATAGATATTCTGGAACGAAGATGTTCAAGAAGCAATTCACTCATTATCTATGATTTTTTTCTCCCATTAAGAAATGCTAATTTAGCAAAATAATATAACTTGAAATATTCATAATCCTTAGTACGAATGAGCAAAACAAAAGAAACTCCTTTAATGAAGCAATATAATAGTATCAAGGCCCGGTACCCGGATGCAATGTTGCTTTTCAGAGTAGGAGATTTTTATGAAACTTTTGGAGAAGATGCTATTAAAGCTTCTAAAATTTTGGGTATAGTACTTACCAAAAGAGCAAATGGTCAGGCCACTCATATAGAACTGGCCGGATTTCCGCATCATTCATTAGATGTTTATCTGCCTAAATTAGTTCGTTCAGGTCTACGGGTTGCTATTTGTGATCAGTTGGAGGATCCTTCTATGGCAAAAGGGATTGTTAAAAGAGGAGTAACTGAGCTTGTTACACCCGGAGTAACCTTTAACGATAAGGTCTTAGATGCAAAAACCAATAACTTTCTAATGTCTGTGCATCAAGGCAAAAATGCTGTCGGAATAGCATTACTGGATATTTCAACCGGAGAATTCTTAATTGAGGAAGGAGATGCAAATAAGCTGAGGCATATTATAGATAATTTCAAACCGACAGAAATAATACATCAACGCCGAAAACAACTTCCATTCGAACATAAAGCCTATTCATTTCAATTGGAAGATTGGGCATTTCAATATGATTATGCCTACGAAAAATTGACCGGACATTTTAAGACAAAATCTTTAAAAGGTTTTGGAATAGAAAATATGGAATTAGCTGTTATTGCAGCAGGTTCTGTTTTCGCATATTTAGTGGAAGATACACATCATAAACTATTAGACCATATTACCAATATTCAGCGCTTGCCTCAGGATACCTTTGTTTGGATGGATGATTTTACTATACGCAATCTGGAACTTATCGGAGGTGCGGATTCACAATCTGTATCCCTGCTTAAAATTTTGGATAAGACCTATACAAATATGGGAGGTAGAATGT
This sequence comes from Apibacter sp. HY039, assembly GCF_004023655.1. Taxonomy (NCBI): domain Bacteria; kingdom Pseudomonadati; phylum Bacteroidota; class Flavobacteriia; order Flavobacteriales; family Weeksellaceae; genus Apibacter; species Apibacter sp. HY039. The sequence continues at coordinate 838,217 of NZ_SAYM01000001.1, forward strand.
TAAGACGATGGCTATTATCACCGCTAAAAGATGTTGAAACGATCAATCGAAGGCTGGATGTTGTTGGCTTTCTTATACAACATTCAGATATCTCAATAAAAATTGCAGAAGATTTAAAAGGAATATCCGACGTAGAAAGATTATTAGGGAAACTCGCCGGAGAGAGGATTTCACCGAAAGAGTTAGGGTACTTAAGAGACTCTTTACTACGATATAAATCAATTGAGAAAGTTCTTAAAGAAAATAATCAGAAACTGGCACAACATTTTGGGCAGTTTAAAGAATTGCAGGATGTACTTACCTGGATGCAGAGTAACCTTCAGGATGAATTACCCGTTGCTCTTGTTAAAGGAAATGTCATAAAGGAAGGAGTTAGTGAAGATTTGGACAAGCTTCGTACTTTAAAAAATCATGGAAAAGAATATCTGGAAAATTTGTGTCTTAAAGAATCAGAGCGTACAGGTATACCAAGTCTGAAAATTGATTTTAATAATGTTTTTGGGTATTATCTGGAAGTCAGAAATACGCATAAAGACAAAGTGCCGGCTGAGTGGATACGAAAGCAGACGCTGGTAAATGCAGAAAGATATATAACAGAAGAGTTAAAAGAATATGAAACACAAATTTTAGGAGCAGAAGAAAAAATTTCCCTATTAGAATCGGATTTATATAAGGATTTGTGTGCAAAAGTAAAAGAAAAGCTTATAGATATCCAAAGCAATACCCGTATCATAGCAACACTAGATACCTTGCTTTCATTTTCAGAAGTGGCATTGGAAAACTCATATACACACCCACATTTAAATGACTCTAAAGTTATTGATATAACCGACGGTAGACATCCGGTTATTGAAAGGCAGTTGCCTTTAGGCGAATCCTATGTTGCAAATTCGGTATATCTGGATGATGATAAACAGCAGATATTAATGATTACAGGTCCCAACATGGCTGGGAAATCTGCTTTGTTGCGTCAAACAGCATTAATTGTTTTGATGGCTCAGATAGGAAGTTTTGTTCCGGCTAAGAATGCATCATTAGGTATAGTAGATAAAATTTTTACTCGGGTAGGAGCCTCTGATAATCTTTCAAAAGGGGAATCTACATTTATGGTAGAAATGAATGAAACTGCCAGTATCTTAAATAACATATCTGATCGTAGCCTTATCTTACTTGACGAAATAGGCAGGGGAACCAGCACTTATGATGGTGTTTCCATAGCGTGGGCAATCGCAGAATATTTGCATGAACATCCTACACGGCCTAAAACTTTATTTGCAACTCATTATCATGAGCTTAATGAAATGACAACTTCTTTTTCCAGAATTAAAAATTTTAATGTCAGTATTAAGGAATTAAAGGGAACTATAGTTTTTTTAAGAAAATTAGTGCCTGGAGGAAGCGAGCATAGTTTTGGTATTCATGTAGCAAAACTCGCAGGTATGCCTGTTAAGCTGACACATAGAGCAGAACAGATTTTAAAGACTTTGGAAAAAAACAACCAAAATGAAGATTTGAAAGAAAGAACCAAAACTTTAACAGATGAAAATATGCAATTGAGCTTTTTTCAGTTAGATGATCCAGTTCTGGAAAATATAAGAGAAGAAATTCTTAAAACGGATATTAATTCCCTAACGCCAATCGAAGCCTTAATGAAACTTAATCAGATAAAAAAAATGATAGGAGGATAGGTGTTAATATGTTATTGAAAACCAATACTATAAATTACAATTATTTACTATTGAATGAAAGAAAACCGTTGGTTTTAATCCCAATGGTTTTTTTTCTATATTCTTACTATTTTTTATACAATACCTCATTTTAAATGATTCTTGAAAAAGAATGATAAAGTATTTTTATTTTCATATTCTTTCGTAAAATTTTGCTATCTGTCATTTGTCATTAAAAAAATTGCGTTTAATTATTGTTTTCTTTCGATTTAGTAAATATATTTGTTGAACATAAAAATAGTTGTCAACTAAAACCCAAATTAAAAAAAGAGAAAACTATGAATGCAAAAAAAGCTAACGATGGACCTTTGGTTATAGCAATCGATTCATCAACAACTTCAACCAAAGCAATTATTGTCGATGTTAACGGAAAGGTCTGGGAAACAGCAAAAAGAAATATTCAGTTGCATACACCTGCTATGGACTTTTATGAGCATAATCCTTTACGATGGTGGGAAACTACAAAAGAATGTGTAGGCGAGGTGCTTTCAAAATTATCAGCAAAAGACAGAGAAAGAGTCTCCGCTATAGGTATTACACATCAAAGAGAAAGTTTTGCTCCGTTTGATGAACAGGGAAAACCTTTGCGTAATGGTATTCTTTGGTTAGATGGAAGGGCTACCAAGCAAATAAGAAAATATGGTTCTCCTCATGTGCATGATTTATCTGGTAAACCACCGGGAGTTACACCTGGAATTTATAAAATGGCATGGATAAAGGAAAATGAACCTGAAATATTTGAAAAAGCATATAAAGTGGTAGAAGTACATGGTTATATAGCCTGGAATCTTACCGGTAGATGGGTGTCCTCAGTGGCGGCCACTGATTCTTTAGGATTGCTGGACATTCGTAACTTTGACTATAGTAGTGAACTTTTAAATATCGCAGGAGTAAAAAGAGAGCAAATGGCAGATTTGGTTTCGCCTGCTGATGTAATGGATATGTTAAAACCGGAACTCGTGGCAGAATGGAAACTGCCTAAACCAATACCTGTTATTGCAGGCTTGGGAGATGGACAGGCGGCAGGCATAGGAGCTGCTGCTGTATCTCCAGATGTAGCATTTCTTAACTTAGGAACTGCTGTAAATGCAGGGGTAGAAAGTCCAATTTACAAATGTGATCCGGTTTTCAGAACTCACGTATCAGGAATAAAAGATAATTATGTTTTCGAAATTCTTCAATCTTCAGGATCGTATCTGGCCGGTTGGTTCAGGCAATCATTAGGAGATCCTAAATTATTGGGAGAACCGGATCCGTTATTAGATGAAGAAGCATCTAAAATTCCTCCAGGTTGTGAAGGATTAGTTACACTTCCATATTGGAATGCCGTTCAAAGTCCTTATTGGGATTCAGTAGCTAGAGGTGCTGTAGTCGGATGGAGAGGAACTCATTCAAGAGCTCATATGTATCGTTCAATACTGGAATCTATAGGTTTTGAAATGAAATTCAATCTGGAATCTATTCAAAAAGGTACAGGAGTGCCGCTAAAATCAATCAGAGCTATGGGAGGAGGAACCCGTTCAAAGTTATGGAGACAAATTATGGCTGATACAATAGGACTGCCGATTACGGTTTGTTTGGAAGATGAAATTTCAGCATTAGGAGCCTCCGTTCTTGCAATGGCAGGAATTCAGGCACATGGTTCTAAAGATGTAGCCCATTCTGCAAAAGAAATGGCAAGCTTTGGCGATACCGTTGAACCTGATTTATCACAGACCGAAAGATACAATGAAGTAGCAGATATACAGCGTCAATTATATCCACAATTGAAAAATGTTTTTGAACAACTTTACAATTTGTCGGAAAAATACCCGTCAACTAAACCTGAATCGCCAAAAGCAGAATTATAAAAATATAATTTTAAAACCTAAAGACATGGCAACAGAAGGACCTTTAGTAATCGCCGTAGATTCATCAACAACAGCTACTAAAGCTATTGTAGTAGATCAGTCTGGTCAAGTACTACAGACAGCAAAAAATACAATTCAGCTTCATACACCGGCAATGGATTTTTATGAACACAATCCCGTCCGGTGGTGGGAAACAACCCGAGATAGCATTGCACAGGTTGTTTCTAAATTATCTGCTAAAGAAAAAGAACGAATAGCAGCTATAGGGATTACTCATCAGCGTGAAAGTTTTGCTCCTTTTGATAAAGAAGGGAAGCCTATCAGAAATGGAATTCTCTGGTTAGATGCCAGAGCAAAGAAACAAATTCAGAAATTTGGTTCAGATTACATACACGATCTGTCAGGAAAACCACCGGGAGAGCCTCCTGCTATATATAAATTGGCATGGTTAAAAGAAAACGAACCGGAAACACTGGACAAGGCATACAAAATTGTCGATGTTCATGGTTATATAGCATGGAATATGACAGGTGAATGGCTCTCTTCTGAAGCTTGTGCAGATACATTAGGTTTATTTGACATCAGAAAAAGAGATTATAGTCAGGAACTTCTTGAAATTGCAGGAGTTAGACGTGATCAAATGGCAGATTTAGTTCCTCCGGGAGAAGTGTTAGGTATGTTAAAATCCGAATGGGTTTCTCAATGGGGGCTTTCAAAAAATATCCCTGTCATCGCGGGTGCGGGTGATGGTATGGCAGCTGGACTAGGTGCAGCAGCAGTAACTCCGGATATAGCCTATTTAAATTTAGGAACAGCCGTAGTGGCTGGAGTTCAGAGTCCTGAATATAAATATGATCCTGTCTATAGGTGTTATGTAGCAGGAATTCCAGGAAATTACATTTTTGAGGTGGTTCAGCACTCAGGAGCTTATTTAGCAGGGTGGTTTCGCCAGGCATTAGGAGATCCCAAACTGTTAGGAGAACCGGATATTCGGCTGGATGAAGAAGCTTCAAAAATACCTCCGGGATGTGAAGGGCTGGTTACTTTACCTTACTGGAATGCTGTTCAAAGTCCTTACTGGGATGCTTTTGCAAGAGGAGCTGTAGTAGGTTGGAGAGGAACTCATTCACGGGCACATATGTATCGTTCGATCTTGGAAGCTATAACCTTTGAGGTAAAAATGAATTTGGAATTTCTTCAGAAAAGTACGCAGACTAAACTTAAATCTCTTAGAATTATGGGTGGGGGAACTCGTTCCGAATTATGGAGACAAATGGTTACTGATATTACAGGTATTCCGGTCACTATATGTCTGGAAGATGAAATATCAGCTCTAGGAGCTTCAGTGCAAGCTATGGCCAGTACTGGTGTATTTGGTAATACCGATATTGCTTATGCCTCACAACAGATGGCACGTTTTGGAGAAACCATAGAACCTGACATGAAAAAACATGAGCAATATACAGAAGTTGGTGATATACAAAAAGATATATATCCACAGTTAAAAGATATTTTTATGCGTTTAAATACATTATCAGAAAAATATCCTTCAACCCGTCCGGAATCACCAAAAACAGAATTATAAAATAATAAACAATTAAACGAAACAATAATGGCAGTTATAACAATTTTAGGAGCAGGAGCGATGGGTTCAGGACTGTGTACCCCGGTGTCTAATGCAGGATGGGAAGTCCGGTTATGGGGAACCTGGCTGGATGATCATTTACTGGATGCATGTGAAGCAGGTAAACCACACCCAAGAACTAATGTTCCTTTAGCTAAAGGAGTAAAATTATATCGTTCAGATGATTTGGAAAAAGCTTTAGATGGTGCAGACGTGGTAGTTATGTCGGTGGCTTCAGTAGGGGTGCCTAAAGTAACAGAGTTAGCACTCAATGGAATATCAAAAGCTAAAGCTCTGTGGTTAACGTCCAAAGGTTTTTGTCCTGATGAAAATGGCAAGATACAGTTACTTCCGGAAGCCATCAGAACTTTAGCTAAACAAAAAGGAGTATCTATTCCTCCGATAGTAGCTATAGCCGGACCAGTAAAAGCAAACGAATGTGCAGAAGGAAAACCCACAGCAACCATTTTCGGATGCAAAAATCTGGAGGTTTCACGTAAATATGCAAAAGAGGCAAGAACTAAAGTATATTGTATTGAAGCAACCGATGATGAAACCGGTGTGGAAATTTGTGCTCCTATGAAAAATGTTTATGCCATTGCTCTAGGTATAGCTGATGGTTTAGAAGAAGGCACAGGCTTTCCTCACCATAATTTAAAAGCGGCAACTTTTAACAGAGCGGTTAGAGAAATGTCTCTTTTGGGACAGGCTTTAGGTGCAAAAATGGAAACAGCCTTCGGTCTTCCCGGAGTAGGGGATTTAGAAGTAACAGGTTTATCCGGAAGAAATAAAGTTTACGGAGTAAGAATCGGAAGAGGTGAAACTGCTAAAGAAGCATTAGCTGAAATGGATCGACTGGAACAAACAGTAGAAGGAGTACCGGCCGCAGGATTGGCTGCTACATTAGTTCAGCAATCTGCCCCGCAGTTAGTAGAAGAACTATCATTATTAAAAGCTGTAAACGAAATTCTGGCTGGAACAGAACGCCCAGTAGTTGAGATCTTATCTGAAGCTGTTCTACCAAAAATGCCGGAATAATAGATTAACCTATTAGAATTATTTATGTATTTTGTAAAAAACATCTGATGTGAAAAACATCAGATGTTTTTGTTTTAAGCTACTTAATTATTTTTGATAATTACTCAGTTAATAATTCTTTATATAAAGCTATCATTTTTTTTCTAAGATGTAAAACTGCATAATGTTTACGGGATAAAATAGTGTTAACTGGAATATTTAAAGTCAGAGAAATATCTTTGGCGGAAAGTCCTTCAAGTTCCATAAGTTCAAAAATTTCTCTTTGTTCACCAGGTAACTCTGATAATGATTTTTCTAGTTCTTCCCATATAAGTGTACGAAGATATTCCGTCTCAGGAGTTGAAACCCGATTGCTTTTGTTGAATATGATTTCAGAAAAATCGGTTAAAATATCCGTATCATCATTTTTATAAACAGGAAGTTCTTCTTCTTTTTTCTTTTTCCCTTTATTAATAATAATATTTCTTGTTACTCGGTATAACCAGGCAGTCATTTGTTCAATAGGGTTCAAATCATTTTGCATGGTTTTAATAAGTTGATAAAAAACATCCTGTAAAATATCCTGAACATCTTCAGAATTTTTCACACGCTTTCCTATAAATGACTTTAATCTAGAATGATGCTCATTAAATATATCTTCCACACGGGATCCTGATTTATTTTTCATGTTCAGTGCTGGAGTCATCGTTATCGGTTTTATTTCTGTTAAAAAATCGATCTTTTCTCCAGCTAGGTCGTTCTCTTATTTTTTTTATAAAAACTTCCCTTTCATCATCAGACATTTTCATCCATTTTTCTTTCATAGGATTTCTCCGCATATTTTCAGAATTGTAAAATTCAGGATTAAATCTGCCGAATAATAGCCTGCAAAGTAATACCAGTCCGACTGATTGTAGATAGTTTATAGTGGGGAGAGTAAATAGTACAGGTGTAAGCCAGTTCCACAAAAGCATTACTATAAGACACAATATGGCAAAGCCGGCTATTTTAATTAAAAAAAATCTTTGTTTCATTATATAAAGTATTTAAAAAGGTTTTCATATCATAATTATGAACCCCTTTATATTTATAAATTAGAATTAAAAAAAATAATTTTCAACGACAAGATTAAAAGTTGTAATCTTTTTTTGTTGTAACCATAGCTTTTTATCATCAGTAGACATAGAAAGCCATGAATTACATTTTTTATCCAACTCTGTAATTAATGAAACTTCATTAATTTCTTCATTCATAGTGTATTCATTATCAAGAATAAATTTTATTTTTTGTTGGGTATTCATTTTTGACCAATTTTCTTCCAATATCCTAAAATGTTTAAATCTTTTACTAAACAGGGCCAAAGGGAAATAATTTTTTCTGAAAGCTACTATCCGATGATCTATCAATTGAATTTTTTGTTCAATACTTAAATTTTCATTAGCTGAAAAAAGATTTTTACCGAATTCATTCCACGGAAATATATTTTCACGCAAAGAACTGGACTTAAATTTTTGACTTACCATAATTATTTACTTTTATATTTTTTGTAATTTTTGAGGGCTTCTCTATAAAGGTAGACAGTTCAGAAATGAAAATATTTTATTATATGTACAAAATATATAAAAAATAAAATTGAGTTATGTAAGAAATGCTTAAAGCTTATTTTAATAAATGGGAGGATAGTGATTGAAGAATAATGAATATTATTGAAGAAATACAGGATATTTCATATCCTGTATTTCTTTAATAATTGTTTATTTTGTATAAAGCTATGTGGTAGATTCGAATTATTTTTTTTCTAAAGGTTTTTTATCAATTGAAGTTAAGGTCGGATATTTATCAAGTGTTTCAAAAATGTATTTATCATTTTGTTTTAGAGCAGTTATAAATTTACGTAGAGAATCTGCATACTGAGGTCTTTGGAACATTCTGTCATGAACCAGAATAACAATAGATTTAGGCATAAAAGTTTTACCACTTTTCAGTTTTGATTCTACATTTTTTACCATTTGAGAGGCACTTTCAAGAGGTATATTTCCGTGAATAAACCTCCATTCCAGATCCCAGCCGTAAACTTTATATCCGGCAGAATCTAATTTTTTTGCTACGGCAAAAGCAGAAGGTTCTCCTTTAACTTTGTTGCCAACGGCCCAGGTATTTCTACCAGGCAGACGAGCAATTTTGTGTTTTATGTTTAACTTGTTTTCAGCAGTTATAAAATCCTGAAAAGAAGAAGTAGGTTTACTATAAAATAATGCATATTTGTTGTGTGCATGGGTATTGCTGTGATTACTTACAATGAATAATTGATCATTATTAATTGAGTCTACCAGATCATTTCTTTCCTTACCTTCATTATGTGCTCCAACCATAAAGAAAGTAGCTCTAACATTATTTTTCTTGAGTATATTTTTGCAAATCCGCGTTCCGGGTTGTGGTCCGTCATCTAATGTAAAATAAATATAATATTTGCTGCTATCAGTTGGTGTCGTGGTTATTTCTTGTTGGGATTCTTTTTCTTCATTGTCAACAGGCAAATCGCTATTTTTTTTTATAGTATCGGTTAGTGTAGACGAATCTTTTTCTTTAACAGTCGATACAGTAGTGTCATTATAATTGGAAGAATAGTTTTTTACAGTTTCTTTTTTGCATCCCAAGGCAATAAAATAAGTGAATAGTAATGTGTAATAGATGGTTTTCATAATAAATTTAAGAACTATTTTAATATAATTTTAATACAAATTTAAGATTTTTTTAACAATTTATAGATGTGCAATTGCAAAATTACAAAAACTTTTAGGTAAACGGTTAAAAATATTATCGTATCCCTATAGTTGAATATTCAACTATTTTTTTTAATTTTGCAGCTTCAAATAAAGATAATGAAAGATTTTATTTATGCATTATTGAAAGTTCAAACCTCTTACAGGCAGGCTTTTCAACAAAAAATGAGAGAAAAAGGAATTTTTTTAACCTTTGAAATGTTTCAGATTATGTCTTGCTTATTTGATGAAGATGTTCTTAATCAGCAAGAAATTGCCAATAAAACGTTTAGAGATAAATCCAGTTTATCTTACATACTTAAAAACCTGGAAAAAAAAGGATTAATTAGTCGGATAGAAGATGAGTCTGATAAAAGAAATAAACTTATACATCTTACTGATAAAGGAATAGCAATGAAAACTGAAATACAGGAGATATTAAAAAATATTTATGGAAATACCTTAAAAAGAGTAGAACAACAAGAGGTTTTGTCATGTATAAAACAATTAGGGACGATTGAAAAGGCATTTAAAGAGAGTATATATGAATAAATTAATTATATTTATCTGTCTTAATTTATTTGGGTATGGATATTCACAATTCACTTATAACTTGGGAGTTGAAGAGTTATTTGAAAAAGGAGTCCGGACAAGTACTAAAATAAGAGCCAGTAAAATTAAGTCGGATATATCTGTAGAAAAAGAGAATCTGACCAAAATCAAAAGACTTCCTCAGATAGGGTTAACAGCAAGTAATGGATATGTTGGCAAGCCTACTATCTATAATACTGATTTATCATATTTAGGTCATCCTAAAATGCCAGACTGGCAACAAAAGTATAGTCTTGAGCTAAGTCAGCCTATTTATGAGGGAGGTAAAATAAAAAACACGATTAAAGAGGCTTCGTTGGAACGACAAATAGCGGAATTAGATCTGGAAAAAGATATTTCTGATATAAAATTATTTTTGATTAAAAACTATCTGGATCTATTCAGATTATATAAACAAAAAGAAGTATTAGAGGAGAATATCAAAGAAGCCGAAAAAAATCTTCATAATATTCAAAATTTGAAAAATCAGGGGATTGTAACGAACAATGATGTTTTAAGAAATCAGATTGTCGTATCTAATTATCAGTTGTCATTAAATGAAACACGAGATGATATAAATATTATTTCACAACAATTGGATATCGTTTTAGGCTTTAATGAAAATTACATTATTATCCCGGATATGGATTTTCTTGAAAAAGAATTCGTAGTAAACTTGGAAGAATATTACGTTAAGCAGAGTTATGAAAACTATCCTCAGTTAAAAATTTCGAAGTTCAATATTGAAAAAGCTAAAATAGATGAGAAAATAGCAAAATCAAAATACTTACCAATTCTGACTCTCAATGCCGGTAATAATTTAACACGCCCCATAACTTCAACAAGTCCCGCACAAGATTTATATTTGAATAGCTGGGGAATAACCTTGGGATTAACATATAATTTATCCTCGTGGTTTGATCATAAATATACGATGAATCAGGCTAAGTACAATATCGATCTTCAGGAAAATATAAAGGAACAAACAGAGCAAAGTATAAGAATCAATATAAAATCTTTTTATACCAAACATCTTGAAGCTGTCAACCGTGTAGAAGTATTAATGAAAACAGTTGAACAGGCAAAAGACAATTACAGGATCACCAATAATAAATATTACAATCAGCTGGCTATTTTAACAGATTTATTAGATGCTTCATCGGTCCAGTTAAATGCAGAATTGCAGCTTACTTTAGCCAAAGCTAATTCTATTTACACTTATTATCAATTATTAAATGCAAGCGGTAATCTTTAATATATAATTACTTATGGAAGAGATAAAAGAAAATGATGAAAATATAAATCCCGAACAAAATAAGGGAAATAAAACTCAATCAGCGTCATCTGCCAGACGGCAGGAGCATAAGTTGAAAAAAAGAGAAGCAGATAAACAGTTGCATATAAAATTAAAAAAGAAACTCAGAAGAAATATTATAGTTAACAGCATCTGTATTTTGATCACTTTAATTGGAATAGCCTGGGTTATACATTATTTCTGGAGATACTATGAATATGAAATTACTAATGATGCGGTAATAGATCAATACATTACTCCAGTAAATACAAGGATAGCTGGGTATATTAAAGAAATACGTTTCAATGAACATCAAAAAGTTAAAGCAGGAGATACATTAGTCATAATTGATGACAGTGAATTAAAAATCAGATTGCTGGATGCCCAGGCAGCTCTTAAAGATGCTCAGGCATCTAAGGAAGTACTTTCGTTTAATATCCGAACTTCCGAAAATACTGTAGCGGTCTCTGAAGCCAATATAGCAGAAGCAAGGGTAAGAATGGAAAATGCCCGAAAAGATTATTTAAGATATGAAAATTTATTAAAAGAAGAATCTGTTCCACAACAGCAATTTGATCAGAAAAAAACAGAATATGAGGCTTATCAGGCAAAATATGAATCTTTAGTAAGACAAAAACAAACCAATGTATCGAGTAGCGAGGGTATAAGTAAAAAACAGGAGAATGCAGAAGCTTTAATATTGAGAAGTCAGGCAAATCTGGATATGGCTAAATTAAATTTAACCTATACAGTAATTACAGCACCTTATGACGGATATGTTGGCAGAAAATCTATAGAAATAGGAGAGTTGGTTCAGGCAGGGCAGGTGCTTACCAATATTGTAAAAAATAACGATAAATGGGTTACAGCTAACTATAAAGAAAAACAAATTGCTAACATATATATAGGACAGAAAGTGAATATCAGAGTTGATGCTGTAAAAGATAAAGTATTTGAGGGAAGGGTAGTTGCGATCTCTGAGGCAACTGGTTCCAAATATTCCATGATACCAACAGACAACTCTGCGGGGAATTTTGTTAAAATTCAGCAGCGGATACCTGTTAGAATTGAATTTACCGCAATGTCGAAAGAAGATAAAGATAAATTACGGGCAGGAATGATGGTCGAAACCGAAGCTGAAATTAAATGATTCACAGACATATTTTTCGAAATCGTACGCCTCGCTGGTTAATGTACATGGTAGCTTATACCATTATGGCGCCTATTATGTTAATTAATGGAGCTTACACAGGTAGTTCCATTGACATATCCGGTTCTCTGGGGGTTATGTCAGAAGATATTAATATGGCATATTTTTCCACCTCAGCAGGAATGGCGATTGCATATCCGTTGATTATTAAGCTGAGGCCTGTTATCACTGTAAAAAATGTATTATTATTTACGTTGCTCTTTCAGATTATATTAAGCATAATCTGTGCTGAAACAGACAAAATGATTATTATTGCTGTATGTAGTTTTTTCATCGGCTTTTTTAAAGCATTTGCATTACTGGAAATTATACTTATTTTAATGCCTATGCTTAGCCCGGATAATAAACGAGGACTCTTTTATGCTAAATTTTATCCGGTAACATTAGCATTAAGTCAGCTATCTATGATCCTTACTTCAGAATTAGCTTACCGATATAATTGGCAGCACATGTATTATTTTATGATTGCCCTATTACTGGTGGCTGTTATAGCAGTCTTATTGACTTTCAAGTACTCAGAACTGCCTTCTATCGTACCTTTGCTAGATGCAGACTGGCTCAGCGTTATTTTATGCTCTATATTTTACATTGCAGTTATTTATGTTTTTACCTATGGTAAAACTTTAGATTGGTTTTCATCCAAATCCATATTTATAGCTACTTTTTTAGTCATTCCCATTAGCTTGATCTTGTTCATCAGGCGACAGCTTATTAAAGAAGATTCATACGTTGATTTAAGTATACTCAAAAATACGAATTCAACAGTAGGATATATCGTAATGTTTATCTGTATGTTTTATGTGTCGGCAAGCGTACTAGTATCTACCTACGTAATCAACGTGTTAAAACTGGAAAACAATCGTCTTTACGAATTATATATTATAGCAATTCCCGGTTTTATTATCGGAGGTATTATTTGCGCCTGGTGGTTCAAAAAGGAAAGAAGAGTTAATTTAATCATATTTGCAGGTTTTCTATGTCTGGTAGCTTCTTGTGCCATTCTTTATTTCACTATTAGCCCGCAGGGAGAATATCGTCTTCTTTATGTCCCTATGTTCCTCAGGGGAATGGGTATGCTGATTACATTTGTAGTTTTTGGAGTATATGTAGTACAAGGAATTCCACAGGAAAAATTGGTATATAATGCTTTTTTTCTGATAGGTATACGTTCTGCTTTAGCACCTGCAATAAGTTCCTCCGTTTTCTCAAATTCCATTTACCGTTTGCAGCAACATTATGTTGTAAAATTATCGGAAAATATCACCAATACAAATCCAATAGCAATGGAACGATATACTCAATACTATAAAATGGGTATAGCAAAAGGTTTAGGAGGATATCAGGCACAACAATATGCACTTACCAGTATTAATGCTTTGTTGCAGGTTCAGGCTCTTACCATAACACTAAAAATACTGTTAGGATGGCTGGTGATTTCAGGTATCGCAATTTTAGTAATAGTTTTATTATATCCATTTAACAATCATAAAAAATTAAAATTTATTAAGTGGGGTAGAGATATGGGTTAGAAATAGATAACCTTCGTATCTTTGTACTCAGTGCGTAAAATAATTCACATAGATATGGATGCTTTTTATGCCTCCATAGAGCAGAGAGACCATGAAGAATATAGGGGTAAGCCCTTAGCGGTAGGCTATGCAGGAGACAGAGGCGTGGTAGCTGCCGCCAGTTATGAAGCGCGTAAATTTGGTGTTCGTTCAGCTATGTCTTCTAAGTTGGCATTGCGGAAATGTCCGGATCTTCTTTTTGCTCCCACACGTTTTGAAGTTTATAAATCCGTGTCCAGACAGATTAGAGATATTTTTTATAATTATACTGATTTAGTAGAGCCTCTTTCTTTGGATGAAGCTTTTTTAGATGTTACTGAAAATCATGTAAATGAGGAGTTTGCCATGGAAATTGCTAAGAAAATTAAAGTAGATATTCTTAGAGAAACTAATTTAACAGCTTCCGCAGGAGTGTCTTTTAATAAATTCTTAGCTAAAATTGCTTCAGACTATAATAAGCCTGACGGATTATTTATCATTACTCCTCAAAAAGCAGAAAAATTTGTTGAAAGTTTAAATATTGAAGATTTTTTTGGAATTGGAAAAAAAACAGCGGAAAAACTTCATTTGCTAGGAATAAATACGGGCTGGGATCTAAAACAGAAAACAGAATCAGAGCTTATTCAACTATTTGGTAAACAAGGTAAAAGTTACTATTTAAATGCGCGAGGATTAGATTACAGGGAAGTGAATCCTAACAGGATACGCAAGTCCATAGGTGCTGAAAACACATTTATGTATGACACTGATTCACTTCAAACTTTGTATAGTGAATTGGAATTAGTAGCAAAAGAAGTTATCCAAAGAATTAAAAAAAACTCATTCAAAGGGAGGACAGTTACATTAAAAGTTAAGTTTTCTGATTTTAAAGTTGTTTCGCGATCTAAAACTCTTTTAACACCAATTTCAGAATATCAAAATTTGTATAAGACATCACTGGAATTACTTCATGGTTTAGATATATCAACCAAAATAAGACTTATTGGATTAAGCGTTAAAAACTCTGAAACAGATTTCGAAGAGGAAATAAAATCTGGAGCACAATTAAAAATTCCATTTAGAGAATATGATTAATAAACTCCGTATTTCGTAGTTTAAAAAAAATAAATATGTTCTCAGTAATATTTTTTGATAAAAAGGAGGTAGTTATATGTAAATTGAATAATTTAATATAAATTATTCAGTTCCCAATCGTTTCTTGTCCTTATTTCGTTTATTTTTTTTCTTTTTATTTTCTCCCTCAGCGGCTTGTTTCCGTCTGAGTTCCATGTATTTTTCAAACTGTTCAGGAAGAAGAACTTCTTTAAGTTTATTATCGAAATCTCTGCTGGTATTTAGGATTATTAATTGTAAATTATCAGAGTCAACATTACTTTCCATTGCACCTTTAACTTTGTTTGTGTTTTCAATAATAAAATCACGAAGTTCAAGTTTCTGAAAATCATCCAAATCAGGAATATCTTTGCTTAAAGAATTAATTTGATTCTCAGCTACTTCTGAAGGGTTTATTTTAGGAGCCTGCTGAGCACATAGAAGATTAGCGCCTAGTATAAAAATAAATAAAAAAGATAGGAAATATTTTCCTGTTTTCATAATGTATCTGTTTTTTGAGTTGTTAAAATTACTTAAAAAAAATAAGAATCGACTTAATTATAATTTTATAAATTTACTTCGGAATTTAAGCAATATAAAATTGGTGTCAATCTCAGAAATTAAAAGAAAGTTAGCGGATTATTGTGTTTATCAGGATAGAAGTCACTGGGAGGTAGAACAAAAAATAAAAAGCTACGGTTATTTAAATGAAGAAGAACGTGGAGAAATTATAATATGGCTTATACAAAATAATTTTCTGAATGAAGAACGGTTTGCTTGCTCTTATGCCAGAGGTAAATTTTATCAAAAAAATTGGGGTAAAATTAAAATAAAGATGGGGCTAAGGCAAAAAAAAATACCTGAAAAATTGGTTGAAAAGGGGCTTCAGGAAATTAAGGAAGAAGATTACTTAGAAGTTTTAAATCTATTGGCAAAGAAAAAATGGGAAATATTACCCAGGGAAGCCACCATTTTTAATAAAAGAAAAAAACTTTCAATGTACCTTTCTCAGAAAGGATATGAAAGTTTTTTAGTTTATGAAGTTATAAATACATTTTATGAAAATTGATGAATAATCTTTTCTAACTCAACAGCAGGCTTAACTCCACTCTCCTGCCATTTTAGATTTCCGTTTTTAAAAATCATTAAAGTTGGAACCGAGCGAATATTATAAGAATCAGCAAATTCACGATTTTTATCTATATCAATCTTTAAGATAGTGAGCTGTTCACCCAGTTTATCTTTTACTTCTTTTAGTATGGGAGTCATCATTTTACAGGGACCGCACCACTCAGCTGAAAAATCCAGTAATACGGTTTTTTCGCTGTTTATAATATCTGAAAATTTAGACATTTTATTCTGTTTTTTAGTTATATGATAGATTATTCAAAAATCAATCCAATTCAAAAATAATGACAATAAGTCTCCGGCTGAGTAAGATAGTATATTTCTAATACCGTAACTTTACAATAAATTAAAAACCAGTAGCTGTATGAACATTATCAAGTATCTTATTTTTTTAGGAATAATTTCGTTTGCGTATGGTCAGGAAAAAGCATATAGGAAAATTTTCTGGAGTGAAGAGAACAGTTTATCATGGAAAAATTTTAAAGGAAAGTCCCAAAATTCAAACAATAAAATAGCGGCTTTGAGTTTTTGCGGCATACAGTATAACAGTTGTATTTTACAGGGAAATGTATACAAATATAAAGTAAAAGCTTTTTTTGTACCTCAACTTTCGTGGGTAAGAGTTAAAAATGAGCATATACTAAAGCATGAACAACTTCATTTTGATATAGCAGAAATTTTTTCAAGAAAATTAAGGAAAGCATTTTCAGAAAATCCTGTAGAGCCTAAAGATTCACAAGTTGAGATTTATCAGCCACTTTTCAAAGAATATATGAAGATGCAGGAATTATATGATAATGAAACACATCATGGAATTTTGGAAGATATCAATAAAGAGTGGGAAAATAAAATTCATAATGAACTAAACCAGTTAATCGACTACAAAAAAGAAGAGATTTGTTATTAATAAATAACAAAAGAATAGTAATTTCGTTTAATTCATTAAAAAATTGCAAAATAAATCAATATTCATAGTTATGTTTATGTTCGTGGGATTAATTTTCCATGCACAGGATATTGATTGGAAAAATTCAAATTTCAGGATTAAAACTTTGCAGATTCAGGATAGTCTCATAGTCCTTGATACACTCAGCATTATTCCCGGACAAATCAATATTAAGGATAGTTTGGGTCAGGCAGTTCTTCCGAATCTTTATAAATTTGATTCTTCTGCGAATTTACTAAAAGTAGATCATTCTTTGCTCAATCAAACTTTGACCATTGGGTATTATATTTTCCCTGTAAAAAAAGAAAATATAGTATACTCCAAAGATACAAATCTTATTGTAACCTTAAATAAACCCCGCAAATTATATGAAATAACAGCTGAAAGAAAAAAGAAAAATGATTTTTTTCAGGGTTTAACTAGCTCCGGATCAATGGTAAGGGGAATAACTTTCGGTAATAATCAAAGTGCTTCAGTACAATCATCTCTGGATTTGGAACTGTCAGGACAGCTGAGTAAAGACATACGAATTAAAGCTGCAATTTCCGATCATAATATTCCTATACAGTCAGATGGATATACTCAAAGGCTTGATGAATTCGACAAAATTTATATAGAGCTTTCTAATAAGGCTTCATACATTCGGGCCGGACATTTGGATTTAGTTCAGTCTTCAGATTATTTTGCAAATTTTTCCAGAAAAATTACAGGTATACAAATAGGAACACGGTTAGAACATAAAAATTCCTATACAGATTTATATGCTGTTGGGTCCTTATCAAGAGGAGAGTTTAACAGAATGCAGTTCAATGGAGTGGAAGGAAATCAGGGACCATACAAATTAAAAGGAAAACAAGGGGAATTGTTTATCATAGTCATATCCGGCTCTGAAAAAGTTTATATTAATGGAGCTCTCTTAGTCAGAGGTGAAGATAAAGACTATATCATTAATTATAACACAGGAGAGTTAACCTTTACTTCGAGAAGCTATATAGCTGCCAGTAGTCGGATTGTAGTAGAATATATTTATAATACCACAACCTACAATCGTTTTTTATTTTATGCAGGAGGAAAATATGAATCTGAAAGATTTAGTTTTAATGCTCATATTTTCTCAGAAACAGATGGTAAAAACAGTAACCAGGATTTAACCGATGCTCAGAAAATAGTACTTAGTCAGGCAGGTAACGATCAAGATAGAATGTTTGCTGTCAATGAAGTAATAACAGATTATGATCCCAACAAAATTTTATATAAGAAAATAGATTGGGAAGGGATAAGTATATACGAATATTCTACTGATAGTTCCGAAATTCTATATACACTTTCATTTTCTTATATGGGAGCCAATAAAGGGAATTACCGGATTGTCCAATTACCTGTAAACGGAAGAGTTTATGAATATATTCCTCCTGTAAATAATGTTTTACAAGGTGATTACGAGCCGGTTACCAAACTCATACCTCCTCAAAAAACACAAATCTTTTCATCCAATTCAGAGTATAGGTTTGAAAACGGTAAAGTAGGAGTAAATTTAGCAATCAGTAACCGAGATGAAAACACATTTTCATCTATAGGTAATTCCGAAAACATAGGCTTTGCCAGCAGGCTTTATATAGATAAAAAGATAACCAGAGAAAGGTGGAAGAGCGAATTACATTTGGAACATGCTTTTTTGCAAAAGAATTTTTATATACTTGAGCGAATTAATAATGTTGAGTTTGGAAGAGATTTTAATATATCACAAGAGTTTAACAACAGAAACCAAAATAAGTTCAGGTTAGATTGGAAAAATGTTATTCATAAACGCTGGACTATAAATTATACATTAAATTATCTGGAAGAACAGAACTTCTATAAAGGATATAAAAATGATTTATTTGCTGAATTTAAAAGTAATTCAACACACATATTTACTCAATGGAGTTATTTGCATACGACAGCCAAAGACAGTTTAAAATCTGATTATGTAAAACATGCTTCAGAGATAAACAAAAGATTCAATATTTTTAAATCCGGTTTAGGATTTAAAGGTGAACATAATCAGATAAAGGATAAAATAACATCTCAATACAGCCGGGCAAGTTTTTCGTGGAGGGAACTATATGTCTATGGTTCGTTAGACAGTGTTCGTATGGTTACACAGCTGAAATTATACATGCGTTCCGATGATTCAGTGCGAATCGGTAATATGAAGAATTTTACTAATACTTATGGCGTTGTTTTAAATACCCAGCTTATTAAAACCGGAAACCATAGCTTGAGTGTCGAAGCTCATTACCGAAAAGTACACTATAATAAAGATATATATCAAAACCAAAAAGATGAAAACTATGCACTGGGAGCTATCCGTTGGAATAAATTATTTTTAAATAATGGTATTATCTTAAATGCATTATATGAATTGTCTAGTGGACAGGAAGCTCAACGTGAGTTCAAATATGTAAAGGTTACAGACGGTCAGGGAATTTACAAATGGACGGATTATAATCAAAACGGAATAGAAGAGCTCGATGAATTCGAAATAGCTGAATTCAGTGATCAGGCACAATATATCAGAGTTTATACAGACAATATAAAATATCAAAAATCAAATCGTAACAGGTTAAACTTTACATTACAGCTGAATCCTTCAAGATTTATGAAGGCCCTGTGGTGGGAAAGGGTAAATTTCCAATCTTCTTTTCAGTCATATTCTACCTTTTGGAAAAAAAATAAAACAGCAGAATTAAATCCATTTTCTGATAAAGAATTATTGACTCAGGTTCGTAGTGTAACAGGAAATTTATCTTTTAACCGTTTAAGTATTCATAAGTGGACAGGAGTATTACAGTTTATTAAAAGTGACAATACACAATATGTTTATACCGGGAAAGAAACACGTGATAATAGGAATTATCAGGTTTTGATTAATTATAAACCCTGGAATTCATGGATATTCGGATTGCGCAACAATTTTATGAACGATAAAAGTTACTCCCAGCTTTTTTCCACCAAGCGTTTTACTATCGAAAGTTATGGCATACATCCTTCCGTAACTTATGAAATTCAGAAAAATATCAGTGCCAGTGCTTTTTTCAAATATCAAAATAAGAAAAATAGGACAGGAGATGAAAAACTTATCTGGAAACAGGCCGGTATTGAGTTACGATGGAATGATGAAAGAAAAACCTCATTAAATGGTACATTTTCTTATATACAAAATGATTTAACAGGCAACAATTATTCTATGGTTGCAAATCAAATGATGGAAGGCTTGCTGGATGGTAAAAATATGGTTTGGAAAGCATACATACAAAGAGAGCTGAGTGCTACTTTTACCTTAAATGTAATTTATGATGGTCGTAAAAATGAAAAATCCAAAACTATACATACAGGAAGCGTTCAATTAAGAGCCAATTTTTGATTATTCCCGTTTAAACAGTAACATATTATTTAAAATACAAAATACAGGATTTCAGTGTAAATATATTCTGTATTTTTGTATTTAATAACTTAAAACTTTATTAAAATGGCAGAAGATTACAAAGAAAAAGGGTTGGAAAACATTAAGGCTATCTATGGTGATTTTGGAAGTAAAAATCTGAGTGATATGGTAAACCTGAATCCGGACTTTGCTAAATACATTACGGAATTTGCCTATGGTGAAATATATTCAAGAGAAGGTATTTCGCTAAAAACCAAACAAATAGTTACAATTACAAGTCTTTTAACTCAAGGAGGAGTGGAAGCAGAACTTGAAGGTCATATCAAAGGAGCCTTACACGTTGGACTAACGCCTCAGGAAATTGTTGATGTTATATTGCATTGTTTACCTTATGTAGGCTTTCCTAAGGTTACTGAGGCCCTTAAAATTGCAAAATCCGTTTTTTAAAAAACTACAAACAGCTTAAAAAACAGTATAAACTATTTCATTACTTTTGATAAGCTCCTAGCGAAGGAGAAGTAATTCTTGAAACTCCGTTGATATCATTGGGTACCAGATTAGAATATATCGTATTGGCAATACCCAGAGCAGGAGAATTTTCTTTCAGGCGTAGGAGGGTATTGGAATAGTTTGTTCTATAAAAAAGAGGATCTTTATTAACAAGGATGTTTTTAAAACAGGGGTCGTTATCTATAACTAAGCCATTAGTTCCGTTTTTAATTATATTTGTATCGAAACTATACACAAATTCAGCATTTGAATTTTTATTCATTGCAATACTGTTTGCACGAAGTGTCCAGAAAATACAATTTTTAAAAATAGCATTTAAAGCATTATAAACAGTTGCTCCCGATTGGTTATAGGAATTTGATAAATAGAGAGAATATGCATTACCTGCCGTCAGATTCCAGTAATTGCCAAAAGAACAATGAGTAAAATCATAGGTACCACCGTTTTCTAAATATAAATCAGCAGAACCACAATTGTTTATTACAACATTAGAACCGGTTATTTTAGCACCGGCTGAATAAATACCCGCAGTTCTGAAATTGAATAATTGTGTATTAGAAATGCTTACAGTAGCGTTTTTATCAAGAGAAAGACCAGTATTTCCGCCTTTTATTATAGCATAATCAATAGAAGCAGTTGAACCCGAAGATAACTTGATTTGGTTCCAGTTATCTGGAAGGGAATCATATTTCGTATCATGGCGATCACCACGGATAGTAACTTCGTTTCCTAATTTACCTTCAATAGCCAAGCTACTTGCTTCATCAATAATTAAATTTGCATTTTTGTGAAGATACACACGGGTTCCTTCCTTTATAGTTAATTTGGCTCCTTGAGTAAATTTAAGATTTCCGTAAATCACTTTAGACTTTGAATTATCCCAGGTAACATCGGAAGATATTTCCCGGGTTCCGGACTTTGAAAAATAAAAATCAGCATTTTCAACAAGTGACAAGAGCTTTACTTTTTGTAAACTACCAACTGTTGAAAAAAGTAAATCTTCATCAGCCAAGGCTTCAGTAGAAGTAATAGCATTCGGTGCTATTTCGACAAAAATATATAAACTGTCTTTAGCTCTTAAAGGAACATTTTCAAAGCTGTTATTATTCACGGAGCTTCCTGCAATACCATCTACATTAATCTTAAACTGCGATGAGCTCCCTTTTTCCAAGTATATACGTGGAATTGTTACATCTTCGTTTTGCTGATTGTAAACTTTTAATACATAAGTTTCCGAACGGTTTTCTGCAAAAACAGTATCCAACATAACCGTATCTTTGGAGAATCTGAGCGGATGTGAAGCAGAATCAAATTTATAATCGTCACGGCATGAATAAATTAAAACTGTAAAAAACAACAACGTACAAAATAAAGATATTTTTTTCATTTTATTTTATTTAAATGAGGTGTACCATTACTAAAATTTATATCCTATACTAACAACTAAAGAATTGGGTCTTTTTTCGATTTTAAACTCCTGATTCGTATACTTATTAACAAAATTAGTTTGACTTTGAGTAAATCCAAATTCGTATCGAACATCGAAAGTTAAAGATGATAGATCTATACCTGTTCCCAATTGCCCTGCTAAAGCAAAATCGTCAGTTTTCGTTTTTTCAATATGGTTCAGGGAGATTTTTTCACTTAGAGAAGAAGAGAAAACAGGACCTGCATAAATTCGGCCTATTCCTAAAATTTTTCTGCCTGCTAAAACAGGAATGTCAAGCCGTTGAGAGTGGGAGGCAAAATTTCCTTCAGAGTAAGAATTAAATTCTGTTTTCATATCAGAATAATATAGTTCAGGTTGTAAAAACCAGTGAGAAATATTTATCCGCATAAATGCTCCCAAATGCCAGCCTATATTATTTTTAGCATTACTTTCTTTAATATCGGTTATTGTTTGTTTCAAATTCCCGGAATATCCGAAAGCCATTCCTCCTTTTACCCCTAAATTAATTTGGGCTAAAGCATTTATACTAACTAAAAGCAGGCTGATAACAAACAATTTTTTAATCATAAATGAAATGTTTTCCTTCAAATTTTTTCAAAGATAATTATTATTTATTACATTTGATATAGATATAAAATTAATAAAAACCAAAATGGAAATAATATATTACGGCCATGCATGCTTTGGCTACAAGACTTCGTCATCACAAGTAATCATTGATCCTTTTATTTCCGGTAATGAGCTGGCAAAAGATATAGATATTAATCAGATAAAAGCTGATTACATATTTTTAACCCATGCTCATTTCGACCATATTTTGGATGTGGAAACTATTGCCAAAAACAATGATGCAACTATTCTTGCCAATGCAGAAATTGCTTCCCATTATGAAAAATTAGGATTTAAGGTAATATCCATGAATATAGGAGGAGTTAAAAAGTTTGATTTTGGAAGAGTAAAAATGGTGGCGGCAGTTCATAGTTCATCATTTCCCGATGGTTCTTATGGTGGACTTGCTTGTGGTTTCCTAATGAAAATGGATGGAAAAGTGATTTATCATGCAGGAGATACAGCATTAACCATGGATATGAAACTATTACCGTATGTGTATGGATATATTCATGTAGCAGTTCTTCCGATAGGCAATAATTACACTATGGGAGTATACGATGCAGTAGCTGCCTCAAAATTTGTAAATACAAGAAATACCATAGCGTCACATTACGATACTTTTCCCGCTATCAGAGTAAATAAAGATAAAGCGCAGCATTTGTTTTTATCCGAAGAAAAACACCTGACTTTTCTTCCCATAGGAGGAACGGTTGATGTAAACACATTTGTATAGTTTTTATAACTCAAATATAAATATGTATTTTTGCCGTTTATCATCTAAAATTAAACGGCTTTATTTTACTAACGACAATGAATAGTTTATTAAAAGAATTTGATACGCCCTTTCAGAGCGTGCCCTTTGAAAATATTAAGCAGGAAGACTTTAAACCTGCAATAGAACAAGCTCTTGCAGAAGCAAAAACAGAGATTGAAGAAATTACTACGGATTCAGCTCCTCCAGGCTTTGTTAACACCATTGTAGCATTGGAAAAAGTAGGAAAAAAACTAAACATAATTTCTTCTGTTTTTTTTAATCTAAACTCTGCAGAAACCAATGATTATTTACAAAATCTTGCTCAGGAGATATCTCCTATGCTTACAGAATTTGGTAATGATATTATATTTAATGAAAAACTGTTTGAAAGAGTAAAGATTGTTTACGAATCAACCCTCAAATCTAAATTGAGTCAGGAAGAACATCGCTTATTAGATAAAACGTATAAAGATTTCATTAAAAATGGGGCTTTGCTATCTGATGAAGATAAGCAAAAACTAAGAGATATATCTAATCAACTCTCGGTTTTAAGTATACAATTTGGACAAAATGTATTAAAGGAAACCAATGATTATCTACTTCATATAACAGAAGAAGCAGATTTAAGAGGTATTCCTGAATCAATTAAGAAAATGGCACAACTGGAAGCTGAAAATCGCAACTTAAGCGGCTGGGTTTTTACACTCCAGTTTCCCAGCTACGTACCATTTTTAAAATATTCAGAAAACCGGAATTTGCGGGAAAAGATCTACTTGGCATCTTCACAAAAAGCATTTAAAAATAATGAATATAATAATGAATCTGTAATTCATAAAATTGTTAAGTTACGGGAAGATAAAGCTAAACTATTAGGGTTTAAAACCTATGCTGATTTGGTTTTGCAGGAACGGATGGCTTCAGATCCGGATATGGTAATCGAATTCTTAAATGATTTGCTTGAAAAAGCAAAACCCAAAGCAGAATCTGAGATTGAAGAGCTTAAAAAATTAGCAGAATCAGATGGTATTGAGGAACTTATGCCATTTGATCATGCTTATTATTCAGAAAAGCTGAGAGAACAAAAATTTTCTCTTTCAGAAGAAGAATTGAAACCTTATTTTCCTTTAAATCAGGTTTTAGATGCGGCTTTTGATGCAGCTAAACGATTGTACGGTTTGCAATTTGTAGAAAGAAATGATATACAAAAATACCATCCGGAAGTAAATGTTTATGAAGTACTGAACGAAGAAGGAAAACATTTTGCTTTATTCTACACAGATTTTTTTCCAAGAGAAGGAAAACGTGCCGGAGCATGGATGACATCTTATAAAGGTCAATATAAAACGTTGCAGGAAAATATAAGACCCCATGTTTCCATAGTATGTAATTTTTCACGCCCTACCGATGAAACACCTTCTTTATTAACATTTACAGAAGTTACTACCTTATTTCATGAGTTTGGACATGCATTGCACGGTATTTTAGCAAATACTACTTTTGAATCTTTATCCGGTACAAATGTTTACTGGGATTTCGTTGAATTACCTTCGCAGTTCATGGAGAATTATTGCTTTGAAAAAGAATTCTTAAAAACGTTTGCCAAACATTATCAAACCGGGGAAATTCTTAGTGAAGAAAAAATAGATAAAATTGTAGAATCTGCCAATTTTATGCAAGGATATCAAACAGTAAGGCAAATTAGTTTTGGATTGCTAGATATGGCTTATCATACCAATAAATTAGATATCTCGGATTCTGTGGAAGGTTTTGAAAAAAATCAGATAGTTAAAACCCAATTATATCCAACTATAGATAAAACAGCCATGAGTGCCTCATTTTCACATATTTTTCAGGGAGGGTACGCAGCAGGATACTATTCATACAAATGGGCAGAAGTATTAGATGCCGATGCATTTGGCTTCTTTCAGGAAATGGGAATTTTTGACAAAGAAACAGCTGAAAAGTTTAAAACTTTATTAAGTAAGGGAGGTACCGAAGATCCTATGGAACTTTATGTAGCTTTCAGAGGGAGAAAACCTCAGCCGGAAGCTCTTTTAAAAAGGGCAGGTTTAATTTAGCTAAACTAAAATAGTTTAAAACTCAAATAAATTAATGGTTTGAATTTCTGATTTTTTTTAGAATTTCAAACCATTTAAAATTTGTAAAGCTGGCATAAGTTATGTTTTCAGCTCCAAAACTTTTATTAAAATTATAGATTCCGGATATTTCGGATCCTTCAAAATCGAAGAGGATAGGAGAGTTTGAAAATTGTTTAAATAATTTATCATATAAATAACTGATAGTTCCTTTAAAAGTACTTTTTGCACGTAAAGGTAAAAGACTGATAACTCTATTACAGGATTTTATCAGGATAAGACATGTGATTGGAGAGTCTTTATAATCAGGTATAATAAAAAAAGAATATAGTTTTTTCCTATGATCAGCAGTTTCTAATAGCTTACGAAGAAGTAATCTGTTTCTATGGGGAAAAATATCTTCATTATCGTTAACAATTTTGAAAATTGCATCTATAGAAAAACTTTCAGTTACTTTAAAATCTGCTAACCTTTGTAGTTTATTTATTTCACGTTTACGGTTGCTATTAAACTTTTTATAAAGTTCTGAATAGTCTTTATTTAAATATAATGTTTGGTTGGTTCTGAATAATACAGGCATTTCATTTTTAAAGTATTGAGTATTATCCTCATTAAAGTGATAATTTCGTACTTTATATTGGTTTAATTTTGAAAATAAAGCTGAAAAATCATTGATGGAAATAGATTTTTTGTAAAAGATTCCTAACTGTTGACAAAAAGGAGGTTGAATTACAAATTTGCATCCTACTTTTTTTTGGTATGGTACAGGCATTATGGCTTCAAAATCATTTAATATCCATATATCATATCCATCTGGAGAAACTATATCCAAAAACCATAATTCCGCATAAACCATATAATTCTTAGTGCTTTCCAATGCAAGGCCGTAAACCTTTTTATCAATCGTTTTGTGGGAGAATTTCTTAATCATTTTTACATTTTTCAATCAGATAATCGTAGAGTGTTTCCCAATCTTTCCATTCTCCATAGCCTGAAATACTATCGTTATGAAAAATAGAAATAAAGTGTCCGTTGACTGAACGTACAGATTTAATTAATTCATCAATCAGCACTTTAGATTCTTTAACAGATAAATTCATATAATTTTTCAAAGTTACATCCATAATGCAAAATGGATATACTTTTAATTCAGTGACCTTATTTTTTGTCAGATCAAACCAATAAAAAGGAGTACAGGTTCCGGCTCTGAATCCGGCATGATCCTGATAACCCATAGTATAATCCTCTTTAATGCCTAATGTTAATAAGTTATGGTACGTTTGAGGTATCTGTAACATAATATAATGTTGTCTGGAACGTAGTATGGGTTGATTTATCAGATGTTCCAAACCAAGTTTTTCATTTTCTAAAGTTTTAGCATTAGAATTAGAAAAATAACTGGGATGAATTCCGAGATAAGTATTTGGTTTATTATTTAATTTTAAAATTAACTGTTTATAATGATAGTTGTTAGGAGAATGATTAGTATCATATTTTCCATTCCCGCCAAAAGGTATAAAATAAGTGGTAGGTATATTTAATCCAGATATTTTTTTATAAATAAAATATGGATCATTTTTTAAGTTCAATAATACCCTGAGTTGATCCTTTAAAATTTTAAAATTACCCCGTACTAATTTTTTTGCTATTGAACCTGAAATTCTGATTATGGAATGATGCTTATATTTCCAGGGATGATCTAAGTCTATAGTATTACAAAACTTAAATTTTCTATTAACATGATCATTCATGTTAGCGGAGATTTTAAGATCTTCAGCTAATTCATAAGCAAACAGATCAATCCAGGGAGCTAAAATATCAATATTGTTTTTTGCATTTGAAGATTGGTAAGAAAACCGGTTATGTGAATCTTTTTCATAAGGTAAATACTCTTCGTATCTGGAAAGAAGATAAAAGCTCCAGGCAAAAGGATCTTTTAATAACTTTTCTGTATTTTGTTCCCTTATACCATTTTCAAATAACAAGTGCTTACAGGGAATATGTATTTCATCGGCTAATGGATGTTGACAATATGAGAATTTGGTCGATGTTTGAGTTGTAAAGAAGTGGGGATTATCAGTAATTTGGATAGGGTTTTCTAAAATATGTTCGAAAATAAACGTAAAGATGTATTTAATTCTTGGAGTAATTTCGGGAACATAAATCAGAATCATTGCTTTAATTTTAGTTTTTATAAAATATGTTCATCCGCAAAGCTATAATAGGAAGTTTGAGTGATTATAAGGTGATCGACTAATTTAATGTTTAATAAATTACCTGCTTCTTTAATATTTTTTGTAATGTCTAAATCGGATTTACTGGGATGAATGTTTCCTGAAGGATGATTATGTGAGATTATTAATGAGACGGCATTTAATTCCAAAGCCATTTTAAATATTAGCCTGGAATCTACGACCGTTCCTGTAATTCCTCCCTGAGAAATTTTTTCGGTACGTAGAACACTATTGGATCTGGTCAGAAATATAGCCCAAAATTCCTCAACAGTATTATCCCCTATAATAGGATGAATAATTTGAAAGGCATCTTTGGAAGATGATATGGTTTTTCGTTTTAAAGCTTCTTGTAATGCTTTTCTTCTGCCTATTTCCAGTGAAGTTATTATTTCAATCGCTTTTACCTTTCCAATGCCGTTGAATTTACATAAATCCTGAATGGATAATTTAGCAAGCTCATTCCAGTTGTTATTAACCGAAACTAAAATTCTTTGAGCCAGAGAAATACTACTTTCTTCTTTCGAGCCGCTTCCAATGATAATAGCTAAAAGTTCTGCATCCGACAGTGAATTTCTGCCTTTACTTAAAAGCTTTTCCCTGGGTCTTTCATCTAAAGCAAGAGATTTTATGTTCATAATTGATTTATTATTAAATTATGTCATCCTTGAATGTCTTTTTGTAAATATAATAGAGCTGTTGTAGATGGAGACGACTGTTCATTTAAAGAGCTTTTAATAATCTCCTGCTGAAGGTTTTCAGCGGGACTTTGTTTATCCAGAGATCGGGCAGCCTCTTTGATAAGTAATTGGGTAGCATTTTTAGCAGATAAAATAATTTCCCATGTCTTAGGGAATACATAAATCTGTTGAGCCAGATTGTGTTCAAATTCTTTTTGAATGGTTTCAATAAGTAAATATTCATAATTTTCGACATTTCCGGATGCTGAGATATTTCTTATTAAAAAAGAAGGACGTATTCTTTCTAAAAAAAGAGCCATGCGTTCATATGCCTGCAATTTGGAAGGTAATAAGTTTTCAGAATATTTGAGTCGTAATTCAAAATTTTGTTTTTCTTTTTCAGATTGTAAAAAACGGTGTATGATTAAAAAAAAGCCACCAATTACAACTAGTATGATAATTATAAATAATAAGAGATAAGTGCTGTCCATCAGAAAGAATTAAAGTCTAAACAAAAATAATATATTAATTGTAAAAAGTAAAAATTATGATTAATAAATAAAAAATATTTCTTTTTAGGCTGATAATTAATTTATTAAAAAAATGTAAAGAAAAAAAATAAAAAAACATTTGGATACTACGGGAAAATAAAATACATTTGCACACGCAAAATCCTCCTTAGCTCAGTTGGTTAGAGCATCTGACTGTTAATCAGAGGGTCGCTGGTTCGAGCCCAGCAGGAGGAGCTAAATAAAAAGGACTTACAATATTTGTAAGTCCTTTTATTATTTAACTCTAAACTAATTACAAATGCTGGATCATGTAATATTATCTTAAATTATATGTACACTAACTCTGTAAATTTTCAATTAACTTCTTATAATCAATCCATCAGTCTGGTTTTTATTATGTACAATTTGAAATTTATTTATATTTAGCATAATTGTAGTCTAAGTTTTCTTGTTAAGGTATAGATATAATGATCGTTCTTTAAATAGTTTTTGTTAAATATTTTGAAGTTTAATTTTCCTGTTTCTATTGTATAACACTACTTCAATAAACATTAAACTTGTATAAAAGTTATTTTCTTGACCTGTATAAGTTCTGCAAATCAATTCAGTATTAAAATTGTAAAAAAAACTGTCTAACGATTATATAATATTTTATGATCATCAGATAGTGGGAATCTAGTTCCTTAGTATGAGGTAAATAGAAGTATACTAATACTAGTTAATAATATAAATGATAATATTAAAAAAGTAAAATAATTTATAATTTCAGGTACATCGTATTCATATTTTTAGAGTTATTTATTATTGTTTTTATTAACATATTGATATACAAATGATCTTATAAGGATAAATATATAGATGATAAAAAACATTTTTTATCTTAAAAAAAAATTATATCTTTCGGCATATTTTATAATAATTAACTTAATTTAAAATAAATATTTATGTCATCCTTTTTATCAAAACTAGAGCTAGATGGTGAAAATTACACTGTTTTAAAATGTGAATACGAATTTAATAAGCCTATTGATTCTACTACTAAGCCGTCAGGAGAGGTTACCGGCGGAAAAATTAAATTATCTATTGAGAGTAGCGGCAATGTTGGCTTGCTTGAATGGATTATTGCTCCGGACAAAGAAAAAGATGGGAGCATTATTTTTTATCGTCGCGATGCAATGAGTAAATTGTTGGAAATACAGTTTAAAAAAGCCTACTGCATAAATTTCAAAGAAGAATTTAATTCGGTCGATAATGAGCCTATGTGTATTACATTAACCATTGTTGCCCGCTCTTTAAAATTTAATCATTTGGAATACCAAAATGACTGGACTATGTAAACTTTTACACGCATTTGATAATATTTAATACTTTTTAAACCATTCTAATTATGAGTACTTATCATCGTAGTGGTTATGGAGAATCTTCTTCTACCTTTGCACTTGTTACTGTTAACGGACAGGATATTTCAAAACAACATTCGATATCAGTAAAAATTAATCAGGCTATGTTGGAACATAGCACCTTTGAACTTATTTGTCCCAGTGAAACATTTAACGATAAAAACACCTATCCGTTAAAGAATTCATTAAAACTACTGGGAGGAGATGTTACTATACAATTTAGAAAACAAGCCGAGAACGAAAGTTTGTTTACCGGCCAAATAACATATGTAGATTACAAAAAAAATAATAAATATCCTTTTATTGTTTTAAGAGGGAAATCTTACAGCGCTTTACTGGATAGTCAGAAACACTGTCGTACCTATCATAATAAAACTCTTAAAGAAATGGTTCAGTCTGCTTTCAGTGAGTATAATGGGAATAAAATTGAATTGATATGCGAGCCTAATCATAAAAGTATCATTCCTTATGCAGTAAGTTATAATGAGACTGCATATGAGTTTATTCAGAGATTAGCTGTTCGTTATGGAGAGTATATGTTCTGGAACGGATCACAATTAATTTTTGGCAGAGGAAATCAAATACGCACGGAATTAAAAGAAGGACGAGATTATCTGGATTATCGCCTGAGTGCAGGAATTGCACCGCAACACCTGCATTATGAAAACTATCATCCGGATTCATCCGAAATTCAAACAGCACAAAGTGAAAATGCTGCGGGAAAGACGAATCCTTTTCAGGAGAAAGCGGTAGACAGTGCACATAAAGTATATATAAAATTGCCGGATGCAGTTTACTTTGATGCCCTGTCTGAAGAGAAAAGCAATGTACAGAAGCTTAAATTAGAACAGCATCAGAAAGCTCTGGAGAATCTGGTTACCATACAGGCAGAAACTACCAATGCCAAACTCAGGTTGGGGGATATTGCCGGTATGTTAGCTTGTGTTGCTGAATTTTCCGGGCATAAAGATTCCGGTACGCCTATAGAAAGTTATTTAATTACACAAATAGAGCACACCTACACAGCAGAAGGATATAGCAATCAATTTACCGCAATTCCGAGGGAACAGGAAATAGCTCCGTATTGGAATATGGAAGCATATCCGAAAGCGGAAGATCAAATGGCTGAGGTTACGGATAATAACGATCCGTTACAGTTAAATCGTATTAAAGTCCAGTTTCCCTGGCAGAAAAAATCAGGAGAAACTACCCCGTGGATTCGTCTTATACAGGCACACGGAGGAGCAGATCAAGGGTTTCATCTTGTTCCTGAAATATCGCATGAGGTAGCAATTTCTTTTCGGGGGAACAATGCGGAAATGCCTGTAGTAACAGGCTCTTTATATAACGGAAAACAAAAAAGCGGATTTCATACCGCCAAAAATAATTATAAAGTTCTGAAAACCCGTAGCGGACACACCATCAAACTGGACGATACTGAAGGAAAGGAAAAAATACAGGTATTTGATATTGAGAATAATAAAATAGAAATTGATACCGTAGGCAATACCATAAGCATTTTTGCTAACGGGGTGATAAACTTAAATGCTACAGATATTAACATAGTAGCCAAACGAGCACTAAACTTTACCGGGGGTGCAACAATTACCGGAGAATCGGGTATTTCTACCACTATGTTTTCCGGGGGAACCTCCGTATTATCTGCTGCAAAAGATGTGCAGTTTAAAGCAGGTAAATCCCTTTCTGCCGAAGGAGGGAAAGATGCTAATTTTTCTTCAGGTTCCGGAGCATCCATGGTTCTAAATGCAAAAGGAAATGCACATATGCAGGCAAAAAAGAAAGTACAGGTACAATCTAATAACCATATACAGATTAATGCTAAGGAAAAAGCTATAATGGAAAGTAAACAAACCTTTTTGGAAGGGAAAAGCAAAGCAGTAATAAAAGGGTCAAAAATTAAAGAAAACTAAAAAAACAAAACTATGGCTAAAGATGATGAATTTGTTTTAGACGGAGCTACCATCGAATGCTCAATGGGAGACAAATCGGCTACTCTAAAAGTAACCTCCAATTTTAAAACTTTTATAAAAGATAGCCGGGTAGCTACCGAAATGGACTGTACTAACGCCAATATGTTTCCCCCGTTGGTAACTTTTGGTACCTGTAAACCCTATAAAGCAGTTCCTCCGCCCGGCTGTTTATGTACGTTTATTCCTACCGGTCCCTGGAAAGGGACTTACGAAAAGAAAACTGTTAGTGGGCATAAATGTCTGATAGGTAGTTCGTATCTTATCTGCCCCCGGGCTGCCGGAAAAATAACTATTAAGAAAACAAAGCAATAGTATGAGTAAGTCTGGTAAATGGAAAGAACCTCTTACCTGTCCATCTTGTAAAAAAGAAATACAAAACGATGGAAGTCATAAAATGGGTAGGATTAAAAGAGGTGATCCGGTAGGTAATGGTGGGGAATTAGGCGAAAATATTGTGAAAAAATATTATAAAAGTACCTTTAAGGAGCATCCTTTTTATATGTCAGGTGGTAAGGGTAACGACAAAGATAGAAATGGAATTGAGGCTCATCATTTAGTAACTAGTTTCTCTTTAAAGCAAGATTATGAATACCAACGATTAGCATTTTTTTTAGGATACAATATTAATTATTGGAAAAATGGGGTTCTACTACCTTCTATAATGAGCGTTGCCTGCCACTATGGAGTTCCATTACATAAAGGAGGACATAGAGCTACATTTATTAAAACAGAAAGTGGACAAGGAAGCTTAACTTCAAAAATGTTTAAAAGTTTAGATGAATGGAATGAAAATATACAAGAAAAAGAGGGTAGGATTATTTTTCCAGAATATGATAAGGCGAATGAACTTACAACAATTAATTATGAAGATTTAATAAATAAAAAAGTTAGTCGTTATTGTAAATTTAATTTAAAAAGAAATAAATTTTGTGAATATAAAAAGGAAGAAATTGAAGAAAAAGCTACGAATTTCATTAATGCTTTGGATAAATTAAGTCAGGCTATCTTTAGAGAGTTAATTTCTTTTGCTTGGACTTTGACTTCAGATGGTTTTGACTACGCACCAGGAGGAATTGGTTGTTGTGGTAAATATAAACTTGGCGATAAACGCGCCTTAATGCAACAGGAATTAGGGGTTACCGAAAAGCTGGGAGCAAAAGCTTTTATGGAAGCTATTTATAAAAAAACAATAGATATAAGCCAACTGAAAACAAAATGCATTGCAGGAAATAAAAAGCATAAAGTAACTAATAACAGTTCTGCTTATTTTTTAGAAAGAAAAAACATACCCCCATTTAAATTTGAATAAATATGGAAAATTATTATTTTGTCAGAAGAAAATCAGATCAAGCCTATCCTTTACTTTGTATTACAGAAAGAGATAATGAGTTTAATCCAACATTGATTAATCTAGAGTTTAACGGAACTATACCAAAAAATCCGGTTATGGCTGATTTTCTATCAGGTCCAGAATTGTTTTTTACTGAGAAAGTTTGTGAGGTGATTAAAAGTTTTGCTTTATCTTATGTAAGATTTATTGCTACCGAGCTTACTACTCCAAAAGGAGCTTGTATAGAAGATTATTTTTGTATGCAAGTTGATAATGATATAGAGGCCATGGATAAGGAAGAATCGGATTTTGAGTTTGAGCATGATGCTTACTGGATAGAAGAAATGGTCTTGGATAGAGAATCCCTAAATATTATACCTTTAAATGAACGTCTGGTTTTTGTATTACAAGAATCGCCTGATATGGTATTGTTCCATGAAACGGTTAAAGATGCTATTATGAAGGTGCATCCTACAGGAATGGAGTTTGTGAATATTGAAGAGGCAGGAGTATTTTAGTTTATGATTATTGATTCGTGAAATTATTTTAGATCAAAAAAAATATTAAATCATTTTATTTTGGAAAAAAAATTGATTTTTGTTGTTAGATGATCTCTTTCTATAATATTATTTCATGAATCTATAGCATAAACCATCGAAATAATGGAGTATTATTACCCACTATTATGCAAGTAGCCTGTACTTATGCAGTACCTCTTCATAATGGAAATCATTCTGCAACTTTTATTTTAGATAGGAATATTTGGAATGATGAAAAAAATGAACAAGCAATAAAGCCTATTTTTAAGAATTATGACACATTAGATGAGCTTCTTAAGCTAAATTATGAAAAACATGTTGAAGATTTAGTTCGTAACATTTTAGAAAAATACTTGTTAAAAGATATTTGTAAAAGTAATGAGAGACTGGAAGTTTCTAAAAATTTCATAAAAATTATGGATAAGCACAGCATGATTATTTTTAAAAGAATAATAACATTTTGTTGGACTCTTACTTCAGATGGATTAAATTATAGGTCTGGTGGTATTGGTTGTTGTAAATGTGATACTCAAAAAGATAAGCGTAAATTAATAGGTTCGTCATTAAAAAACAAAATAAAACTCTCATATAAGTCACCTAAAAAATTTTGGGGGAAAATTTTAACTTCAGATGAACTTTGTAAAGAAATTAGTGAAAAAGATTTTATCTGTAAAGCAGGTACTAAGATGGATAATCATTATAGGAATAATGAAAATATTCCTTTTCAAGAAAGAAATAATATAAAAAAATTTGAAGGATTTAATTAATAATTAAAATTTTTAAAAATATGAGTGATTTTGAATATTACATAATGAAAAGTAAGGAGGATCAAGCCTATCCAATGATAGATATTTTAGAGTTTGGGAACGAGTCAATACAAGCCCAAATAGGTGAACCTGTTCCTCGTAATCCTGTTATGGCAGATTTTTTAACTGGTGCAAAAGATTTTGTAACAAAACCAATAGCTAAAGTTATGCAGGCATTGGATATGAAAGGAGTACAGTTTACTTCTGTAGAATTATCTGATTTGAAAGGAGGAATTATTGAGGACTACATTTGTATAGATGTAAATAATAATACTTATGAAGCTTTAGATAAAGAAAAAACAGTTTTTGATAATGAATTTGATGATGATGATGATGATGATGATTTTTATTTTATTAAGAAAATGGTATTAGATAGAAAAGCATTACAAAAAATACCCTTGCAAGAACGATTAGGGTTTCGTTTATATGAGGCTCCGGGTTATTATTTATATCATAAATCAGTAATAGACGAAATAAAAAAAATGAACCCAAGCGGAGTAACTTTTGTCAATATTGAAGAATATGAGTTTTGATAGAAATATTTTTAAATTTATATACATAATATACTGAAAGTTGCAGGGGAATTTAAATGAGGCTGATGTTTTTTAGAAAGAAAAAACATCCCCCCTTTTAAATTTGAATAAATATGGAAAATTATTATTTTGTCAGAAGAAAATCAGATCAAGCCTATCCTTTACTTTGTGTTACAGAAAGAGATAATGAGTTTAATCCAACATTGATTAATCTAGAGTTTAACGGAACTATACCTAAAAATCCGGTTATGGCTGATTTTCTTTCAGGTCCAGAGTTGTTTTTTACTGAGAAAGTTTGTGAGGTGATTAAAAGTTTTACTCTACCTTATGTAAAATTTATTGCTACCGAGCTTACTACTCAAAAAGGAGCTTGTATAGAAGATTATTTTTGTTTGCTAACAGATAATAAATATGAAGTGATGGATAAAGAAAAATCATTATATGAAAAACCAAGATTAGTTTATTTTATTAAAAAATTTGTTTTGAATAAATCTTTATTAGTAGAAATTCCCCTTCAAAATCGGTTGATTTTCAAACCAAGAGAATCACTTTTAAAAATTTTATTTCATGAATCTATAGTAAAAGCCGTAATGGAAGTTAACCCAACAGGAATAGAGTTTGTCAATATTGAAAAGGCTAGAGCATTTTAGTTTATTGGTTATTGATTGTATTAAATAGTGCAAATTTGAATTTTATGAAAATATATGAGCTTGCTATAGATGATAATAATGCAACCCAACTAGAATTTCCTCTTGAGGAAGAGCGGGAATTGTTTTTAATTTTAGCAAAAGAAAAAGTCAGTAATTTTACTTCAGTTACAAATGATTGGGAAGAGTTTTTATTACTGAAAAAAGAGCCTAAGATAGATGTAGATTTTTACGATATCGAAGATATAGGAGTTTGTATTGTTAGCCAGCGGGCATATGAATTACTTCTTCCTATTTTAGATAATTCCGTTGAAATACTAAAATTTAAAAGCGATGAAGAAGATTTTTTTCTATTGAATGTTGTTCTAACTACCGATTGTTTAGATAAAGAAAATTCTGTTTTCACGGCATTGCCTAGTGGACAAATTATGGAATTTCAGGAATTATTTGTATATTCGGATAAAATTAACTGCCCGATATTTCGAATACCTGAGCTTCCTTTTCATCTATTAATTACAGATCAGATAATGGAAGTATATTATTCCAATCAGTTAAAAGGAATAACTCTAACAGATGAAGAATTTGTTGCCGAAGAAAATTAACCTACGGAAAGATGAATAATAAAATTAATACTTTTACGCTACCCATATTTACTATAAAAGAAGTTATACCTTCATTAGAAAAAAAAAATCAGGTTTTTGCTCATGTAATTAAAGCAGAATCGGAATCTGGAAAAATTTATACTTTTATAGAAAGGAGAAGTATGCCTTTGGATAAATATATAGGAAGGAAAGTTGAATGTGTTATTGAAATATTGGATACAGTTTTTTACTATCCGGAAACAGAAAAAGAAATAAAAGAACTTCCACAGGATACAATAAAAGGAACCTACCAATGGATGGAAACTGGGTATAAATTTATTCCAGAACTGGTGAAAATAATAGAAGGAGATCCAGAGGATGAAAATCATGATTATGATGAAACGGAATATGATGCAGAAGCGGGTAGTTATTTTGATAGTTGGGGAGAATTTGGTTTGGGGTTAGAAATTTATCAGACCAAACCCATGATTGAGACTGTTGATGGTGTTTATTTGCTGAATGAATATCGGGAAGTAGAAATAATAGATGAATGGATACGAAACCAAACCATTTACTTTAAACCCATAAAGATGTTGTTGAGAGGTATTAAGATACCAACAGCTACTAATGAAAAACGTCATAATAAAGCCAAAAAAAGTATAATTGAATCACAAGATCCAAGTGTTTATAAAACGTATAACGGAAAAAATTATACGGAATCTGAATGGAAAATAAAAGAGCAAGAGCTTTGGGAAGAATATAAAGGCATCACAAATAATAAACATGAAAATAAGAAACAGTTTCCTCCAAGCAGGTTTTTAGATTAACATACTCAGTTAATTATATGAAAGAAATATATGAATATCCATATCAAAATCTTTTGCTGGAAGATATGGAAGATGAAATTTGGAAAGATATGCCAGACTATGAGGGATATTATCAGGTGTCTAATTTAGGAAGAATTAAATCATTAGCAAGAGAGTTGAACTTCTATAGAGAATGAAAATATCGTGTTCGCCGTGTTCTTAAATGTGATAAGATAATTAAACAATATTCAAGAAAAAATATGATAAATAATTTTACAGGTAAAGCTGTTTATCATTTAACTTTTTCAATAAAAACAGAATCCACTTTATTCAGTGGAAGTCTTGCTCGATTAGTATACCGAACTTTTGTCAAAGATATTATTAATAAATCTAAACAACGTATTATTATTTCTCATTATGATGAAGATTCTTTAAATAACCATGTTAATAATCTTTATCCTCAAACTTATACAGAGTTAAATCTTCGGAATATCAAAGCCGGACGACTTAGAACGCCAAAAATAAATGAGCTTCCGGTAGATATCTATAATAAGATCTGTAAAGGAAAATGCATCTCTATAGTGCAATATACACTTGATGGGGAATTTATTGGAACTTATCCAAGTATTTCACATGCTGTTAAAAAATATAATATGTCTTTCAGTAGCATCATAAAAGCACTCAAATACCCCAACAGAACATGTTGTGGTTTTATTTGGAAGAAAGTAAATGCAGAAGAAAAACTTACGTCACCTAAACTACTATAATAAAAGATAATTGACAGCAAAGCTACGTGTTTACTTTTGATAATTTAATTGATTAAATATATTACCATTAACTTATTATGCCGGGACAATATTTTTATTTAAATAGTCAAAACTTCAAAGCAAAATTCTTCTTGTAGTTATATATTGTGAAATTGACTAAATCTTTAAATATTGATCAAAGTGCTTTTATTTTACAAATTAATTTTATCTGCTTGAAAAAATAATCATTTACTACAAAGAGAATGTGCATGAGAACTTAGAAGATAGCTACAAATAATTGTAATTAAAATTTTAAATAATTAATCCCTTAAAAATAAAAGTTTTGAAATTATTTAAGCAAAGAAGTGTTTAAATAAGAGATATGTTATTAAATCAATTTCGAAATGAAATTCGTTAATTGAATAAGATACTTAAATTTTTGTAAAAAAACTTAAGTATTTAAGTTTAGAAATAAAAAAAGGTATTGATGCCTCTCTCATCAATACCTTCAAAATTGTTGTTACTAAACATCCGCCGATAGATACTAATTTTACTAAAAGTAATTAAAGTAGCATCTTAAACGGGAAGAACATTTGCTAACAATTCATTTTTTGTACAACTTATGTTTGAATATTTACTAATTTTTTCCTTTAGATAAAA
The DNA here is from genome assembly GCF_004023655.1 of Apibacter sp. HY039. Lineage (NCBI taxonomy): Bacteria > Pseudomonadati > Bacteroidota > Flavobacteriia > Flavobacteriales > Weeksellaceae > Apibacter > Apibacter sp. HY039. The sequence goes on from NZ_SAYM01000001.1 coordinate 877,337, forward strand.
TTTGGTAACGATTTTTTATCTAAAAGAGCCTTAAATCAATGATGAAACAAAGGTATGGTAAGAAATATTCAGATCCTTACGGAAATCCGTAAAGAGGACAAAAAATTGAATTTGTTTCAGAAAATTTAAATGATTCCCAGTTCTATGACTATGCTCAATAATTGTTTTGTATCCTTAGCGTCCAGTGATTCACGTAAAATAGCTAATCTTTTCTCAATTGAGCTTTCACTGTTAGGTGTTATATTATTTTTCTTTAAATAATGCTCGACTTCTTTTTGAGTATAACCTTGAGATAACAACTTTAATAAGTTAATATCATATTCAGAAAACTCGTATATGTTGTTTTGCTGAACAGAATCATTATTAGAAATATAATTTTGACCTTCATAAATGGTTGTAATAGCTTTTTTAAGTTCCTTAGCATCATTTCGCCCCTTACTAACAAAGCCATTTATTTGATATTTATCAAACATGGTCTTAATTTTATGAAATCTGTTTTCAATAGAGAAAATAATAACCTTTAATGAAGGTTGCTCTTTTCTGGCTTCCTGTATGAGATCTTCTCCACCCAGCAATCGTTGTTCTCTGTAATCTGAATTAAAAGAAAGATCAGAAATTAGTAGTTCGTACGGTGCTCCGGCCAGTAAGGCGTGTTGTATTTTTAGCAACGCATCGTCACAATAAAAGACCTGATCCACTACGGAAACATTTAGTTCTTCAACAGTTTTTTTAACAGCTATGTTATAGCTGTCAAAATCTTCTGCAATAAGTATTTTTTTAAACATAGCTGTAAGCATTTAGTTAAGTAGTTATAGTGATTTTGATAGATGTTCCTTTTTTATTATCTGTATCAAAATAAATTTTACCTTGAACAGAATTTATACGGTTTTCCATATTTTTTACTCCACGGCCGGGCTTCCAGTTATCACTATCTAATCCTATGCCATTATCAAAATATTCGATAAAGATTTTAGAGTATTCTTTTTTAAATTTTAAAGTGATCAATGAGGCTTTGCTATGTTTTTTCATGTTAGTCATCAGTTCGATAAGGATATAATAAATCTCTTCTCGTTTTTCGATTGAAAGTTTTTCCCAGATTTCTTCGTCATTTCCAATGATGATAATTCTGAGATTATTAGTGCCGTAAGGTTGCAGCATATCTTTTAAAAGACCTGAATAGTCATTTTTCATGTCAGTTTTAAGTTCTGATTCATGAGAAATATTTCTGGATCTGTTGTATAGTTCTTCCAGATTATTGTTAATGTTTTCAACTTTAATGGAAGGGTTGTTTTCAAGTTGTACCATCAAATAATAAATACCATTAGCTACTTCATCGTGAATTTTCTTAGAATATTTTAATTCGGTACGATGTACTTCTTCAAGTTTTTCCCTTTCAAATCTTTCTTGTCTTCTTTTAAACCAGATTAAAAAGAAAACCAAACCCATAATTGTAACTCCGGTTATAGAGGCTGCGATAACCTTTTGCCTAAGTATTTGATAGTTCTTTTGGGCATTTTCTGCTTTTAACTTTAAATTTTCCTCTTTGTTTTTTCCTACCTCATAGCGTATTAACGCAAATTGATTCTTAGCATAGTTTCTTTCTGTTTGCAAGCTGTCATTAAGTGAGATATAAGCAGTGAAATATTTTTTTGAAGATACCGGATTTTCAAGATTGATCAGTTTGTTTAAGGCTTCCAGTTGATCATCAGGAGTACCAGATTTTTTGGCTATTTCATACATTTTCTTCGCATGAAATATAGCTAATGATATATTTTTCTTAGTAAAATAGTCAGTTAAGTGTGAGTGATTGGCTATCTGACCGGATAGATCATTAATGTTTTCTCGTATTTTTAAAGCTTTAAACATTTCGGGAGCTGCATCATAGCCAGGATCGTTTAACCATTGGGCATAGCTTAAATTATCCTCTATTCTGGCTTTTAAACTAATGTATTTTTCAGACTTTTCATTTAGAAAAATACTATCATTATTTAAAGAATTTAAAAGCTGAATGGCAATATCATATTCTTTTGCCTTAATATTTACAACAGCTTGGTTATTTTTTATGTTCAGTTCTAGAAATTTAGTTTTAGTAGCATTTAAAGACAACTGATAATATTCGATAGCTTGCGAGTAATTTTTTTGTTCAGTCTTGCATATAGCAAGAGTGTTGTAAACAGAAGCTATATAATTATCATCTTTGGGGGATTTAAGAAATCTTAAAGCATCAACAGCCGTTTCTTCACTTCCGTAATAATCTCCTTCATTTGCCTGACAAATAGCCATGTTCAATAAACTTTTACCTGTGTATGAACTATCTCTTAGTGGGATAAATATTTCTTTTGCATGATTAAAATAGAAATATGCGCTATCGTTAATATTTTTATTTAAAAAATAATGTCCGATTTGAAAATATATTTGTCCCAGCTTCGTAGTATTATCACTTTTTTTTGCTTTTTCAATATCTTTATTACTATTCCTAAAATTAGAATCATTATACTTTGTGACTTTCTCATTGTCATTAGAAAGAGTGTTTTTTAAAGATAGTGGATTCTTATCTTTGCAATGGATGCAAAGAAAAAAAAGAAGGAGACAGAAAATGGGAGATATTATAAAACTTTTTTTCATTTTTAAAAATTTCATTTAGATGGATCAGCTAAATGATAAGTAACGAAATTAAAAAATGAAATTTAGTTAATTTTTTTAGATAAAAACAAAAATAAAGAGCATAATTTTGTCATATGCTCTTTATTGTATATAAGGTGATTTTTTTCTTTACAAATATATTCAAATATTATCTATTCATTTTTTTATACTTATTCAGCAGCAACATGTCCGGTTTCTCCACTAGTTAAAATTGAATATTTAGATATTATTCCACTGGTTTTTTTATTATTAGTACTAACTTTTTCAGCGGCAACATGCCCGGTTTCCCCACTGGTAGGTTTAGCATTTTCAGCGGCAACATGTCCTGTTTCTCCACTGGTTGGATTTGCATTTTCAGCAGCGACATGCCCGGTTTCCCCACTGGTAGGATTTGCATTTTCAGCGGCAACATGTCCTGTTTCTCCACTGGTTGGATTAGCATTTTCGGCGGCAACATGTCCTGTTTCTCCACTGGTTGGTTTAGCATTTTCAGCGGCAACATGTCCTGTTTCTCCACTTGTTGGTGGGGTAGTTACAGCTGTAGATTGGCTGTTAACATTAGAGGATGTGTTTGTTGAGTCGGCTTTTAATTCTGATTTATCGTTTAGTGGTAGAGAATTGGAGATGTCATTGTAGTCATCTACACATGAAGTTAGAGATAAAAAAGAACTGGCTATTGTTAAAAATAATAATTTTTTCATTTTGTTATAATTTAAAATTTTGATACTATCCAACTAATTAATAAAGTCGAATTGAAAGTTTTTTTAATACTTTATTTAGGATTTTGGGAAGTGTGAAATAAAAAAATAACTGTTGTCAAATGCTTCCCAATCCACTTAATGTTCAGCTATTTTTGTATTTCGTTTTTGAATTCATTTTGTACATTTGTAATAAGTACTAAATCAAATTCTGAGGCAAAGTAAATAATTTATGGTAATAAAAATAGAGACAAACTAACGACTTGTTATAGACAATTTAGAGTTTGTGAAATATTACTATAAATATTGTTGATATATTTTATATTGCTAAAATTGGAGTTGTAATCAGGGGTGGAGCTATGGAATATAAAGAGGTTATAAGAGAAGTGATCATTTTAGCTTTCGAAAAGGCTAGGAAAGAATCTTTGCAAAATTTGAAAACACCTCTTTCTAAATATTTATCTTTTAAAATTGAAAATTTATATAAAATTTATGTAAGCGAAAAAACGTTTGTGAGGTATTACGATAAATTTATTGATGGCAGGGATAATGCTACAGGTATACCTAATCGTAGGATCATTGATTTTATATGTAAATACCTGGGATATGATAATGTTATTGATTTTTATAGTAAAAAGCATAAAAGAATAACAGAATTTAATCAAAGAGAAGTGAAAGCAGGATTTTCAGGCTTCAACAAACCTTTACATGATGATACGTTATTTTTTCAAAAAAAAAAGGATCAATCAAATAGAATGAAAAATAATAAATATTCTTCATTTTCACATAATAGATAAAGAATGCTTTTTTTACTTATATCTGCGTATGAATCTGTTATTAACTAATCAAAAATATAAATAAGAGGAACGTTTCGAAATTTAAAAGTTTTAAATAACTTTGTATTTATGCCAGACATTATTCGTTTACTTCCAGAAAACGTAGCTAACCAGATTGCTGCAGGAGAGGTTGTGCAAAGACCGGCCTCTGTGGTTAAGGAGCTTTTGGAAAATGCCGTGGATGCGAAAGCAACACAAATTCAACTGATCATTAAAGAGGCAGGCAGGAATTTAATTCAGGTCGTAGATAATGGATTAGGGATGAGTATAACGGATTCAAGAATGGCTTTTGAAAGACATGCTACTTCAAAAATATCAGCTACTGAAGATATATTCCGTATAAAAACAAAAGGATTCAGAGGGGAAGCGTTAGCATCTATAGCAGCTGTAGCACAAGTGGAACTAAAATCAAAAAAGGAAGAAGATGAAGTGGGTACTCATATAATCATAGAAGGAGGAGACATTCTTTCACAGGAGCCGGTTACCGGTTCCACAGGGTCTGTTTTTATGGTTAAAAATTTATTTTTTAACGTACCTGCAAGACGGAAATTTTTAAAATCAAATTCCGTTGAAATTCGACATATTATGGATGAATTTCATCGGGTGGCCTTGGCACATGAGGCAATTCAATTTCAATTTTTTAACAACAATGAGGAATTGTTTCGTTTAAGACCGGGAAGTTTATTGCAACGAATTTCTGAAATATTCGGACGGAAAATTCAAAACCAGTTGGTTCCTATTTCGGAACAGCTTGACTGGATTCAGATTCATGGATTTATTGGTAAACCCGAGAGTGCAAAAAAGGCAAGAGGAGAGCAGTTTTTTTTTGTGAATCAGCGTTTTTTCCGATCTAATTATTTAAATAAAGCAGTTCAGGATGCTTTTGAAGGTTTAATACCTCCAAGATATTTGCCTTCCTTTTTTTTGTATATAGATATAGATCCTGAAAAAATTGATGTAAACATTCATCCTACAAAAACTGAAATAAAATTTGAAGATGAATCATCGATTTACGCCCTTTTAAGAACTGCGATAAAAAAATCTTTAGGAGTTTATAATGTTGCTCCAAGTCTTGATTTTGAACAAAATCCTGATTGGAATTTGCCTCCAGTAAAAAAAAATACACCCATTGCAGAGCCGAAAATCAAGATAAATCCCTCTTATAATCCTTTTGAAAATTCATCAATTACAAAAGCTACTAATGCTGAAAAGATAAATTTAACAGAAATATACGCTTCATCAAGAAATGAAATTTTGACATCAGATTTATTTGATTTACCTGTTCAGCAAGTCGAAGAAAGTTCATTGATACGATTATCCAATGGGAAATGGCTGGTTGAAAAAGATAAAGGTTTATGGATTTTGGATCCTTACAGAATACATCAGACCGTATTATATGAGACACATTTAAAAAGTTCAAAGAGTAATGCTTTAAGTCAGCAATTACTATTTCCCCTGGAGAGGCCTGTGTACGAAATGGAAAAAGAAAAATTAGATTCTATTAAAACATTTCTTTTTGCACAGGGATTTGATATGGATATAGAACAGGACATTGTCACTATTACAGCTATACCCTCAGATATTCCTCAGGATAAAATTTTAGAACTTATTGACGATTTACTCTGTGAGCTTTCCGAACATTCGGAAAATGAGTTTTCCGTTTTTTTTAGTAAATCAGTGTCCAGAGTCTCCGCAAAAAAAAGAAATGAATTTATTCAAGCCTCTCAGCTTTTTCCTATCTGGCAGAACTTTGAAAGTATAGGCAGTCCAAAATTTAATCCATTTGGCAAAATGAATTATGAAATTTTAAATATACCTGACTTTGATTAATTTAATAATTAGATAAATACAATAATGAACAGATATATACCACCGGTTACAAAAAATTTACTAATACTCAATACAATATTTTTTATAGGAAAATACCTGTTAGGTATGTATGGAGTAGATTTAGATGTTATTTTTGGAGCTTTTTTTCCGTTATCTCCCAATTTTCATTGGTACCAGGTTCTTTCTCATATGTTTATGCATGCTGGACTTACCCATTTTTTCTTCAATATGTTTACCTTATGGATGTTTGGCTCTGCGGTTGAACAAGCATTAGGTGCAAAAAAGTTTCTTATTTTATATTTTGTTTGTGGGTTAGGGGCATTTGCTTTGTTTAATTTAGTTAATTATTTTGAATTCAAGCAGGTTTATGATTCTTTAGTAGAAGCTAATGTTCCCTTAAATGAAGTTAGTAAATACTCAAAATTAAATTTCACTTCAAATAATAATATTCAGGAAATGGGAAATCAATGGTTAAATACGCTTCCTAAAAATACTGATTATGCTCAGGCATCAAAATTTTATTTAGATTTGGTGGTTCCTATGATGGGAGCAAGTGGAGCTATATATGGAGTTTTGGTAGCTTTCGGATTAATGTTTCCAAATACAGTTTTAGTATTACTTTTTCCACCTATTCCTTTAAAAGCAAAATTTTTCATTCCTTTAATGATATTATTTGAATTATATTTAGGAATCAATCAGGTTCAAGGTGATAATATTGCCCATTTTGCCCATTTAGGCGGTGCAGTATTTGGATTCTTTTTAACTAAACATTGGATAAAAAACAGATATCGATGGAATTAAATAAGAAATTATGAATGAATTTTTAAATAAATGGATCCAAATTTATAAATCGGGAAGCGAGGGAATAAAGTTTATATATATATCCGTAATATCTACTGTAGTATTCGGAATTGTTAATTTTCTGCTGTTTTCTGGATTCAATATTTCTATTGAAAAATATATTTTGCTTTCATATAATTCAGTATTTCCTTTTTTATGGACATTTGTAACCTTTATCTTTGTTAATCTGAATTTTTTAGATCTGGCCTTAACAATGATTATGATTTACTTTGTTGAAAAAATATTCAGAATGTTTTTTAATGGAGAAAGCTTTATTAAATTTTTCTTTTTAGGAAGTTTTGCAGGAGCTTTAGCGTTTATTTTATGCTCATTTTTATCTGGATTCAGAAGTCAGTACTTGCAAGGAGCAACCTTAGGTATTTATAGTGTATTACTGGCTGTTATCTCATATAATCCCAAAATGAAAGTTTCCTTGTTTCCACTGCCGGTACAATTTCCAATATACATATTAGGAATGATCATCATAGGTTTGGATTTGATAACAGCCTGGTCACATTCAGAAACACTTCCTTTGATTATTGCTCGTCTTGCTGCTGCAGGATTTGGGTATTTTTACATGAAATCTTATCAGGCTGGGAATGATTTTTTAGGGTTTATAATTCCTGATAGAAATAAATGGGGAAGTTGGAAAAAAATATTTATAAGTAGACCCAAAAGCAAATTTAAAGCAGAACCAGGAGGAAATACGTATTCCAAAAGACCTAAAAGCGATGAGGAGTATTCGATGGATAAGTTGGATAAACAGAAAAAAATAAACCAAATATTGGATAAGATTTCTCAAAGTGGATACGAAAGCTTAACACGAGAAGAAAAAGATTTTCTATTTAAAGCATCCAGATAAAATGATAATAAGAAACCGTAAAAAAAGTAATTACATTTTTCTTATAATACACAGTATTATAGTAGTACTTTTATGTTCGGTTTATTTAAATAAATTTATAACCCCCAAAATCTTTCCGTATTTAGGTATTGTTGCAATACTTTTCCCGATATTACTGATTATTCATGTAATTTTAACCTTTATATGGCTGTTAAAAAAAGAAATAGTATTTATATTTTTTATGCTTTTTACAGGAGTTTTATTTTTTCCATTAAAAAAATACATTCATTTCGGGAACAATTATACTCAAGATAAAGTAAAGAATAAAAGTCATCAGCTTAAAATTTTAACTTACAATATAAGGTATGCAAATAACAGTAAAGATTTACGAGCGTTAGAGCAGTACATTATAGATCAGGATATTGATATTGCATTTTTTCAGGAAATTTATACAAGACAGTGGAGGTCTAAAGAAACTTTTTTAGCAGACAGGTACAATGCGGTATTTGATTTAGTTGGGATTTCTTCAAAATATCCGATAATCAATAAACAGAAAATAATTCTTCCGGGAAATGGGTATGCCTGTTCAGCAGATATTCAGACAGAGAAATCGATTATAAGATGTTTGAGCATTTATCTGGAGCCCATGTTTTTAAATAAAAATTACTTCAAAATTAAAAAAGTAGATGAAGCCGGTTCCAAAACAAAAATTGTGGCTGAAAAATTAACTACAGGTTTTAAAAAGCATCAGGTTCAGATTGATCTTTTAACCAAATATATACAGGAATCACCGCATCCTGTAATTATATGTGGTGATTTTAACTCTGTTCCGCTTTCCTATGAGTATTTTGCATTAAAACAGGATATGCAGGATGTTTTTGAGTTAAGTGGAAAAGGATTAGGAATGACTTTTTACGATTATTTTTACCCCATACGGATAGACTACATCTTTACCAGTTCCCAATTTTTACCCTTAGAAAGCTTTGTAAATACAAAAGTCAATTATTCGGATCACAATCCGGTCACTGCTGTATTGGAAATTGAAGAAAATTAAGATAACAAACTGAAATAACAGCTATTTAAAATTCAATCTAATACAAAAAGATTTAACTTTGCATCTGTTAAAATTAAATTTTATACAGTGCAACAAAGTAATTCTAAAACATCTAAACTTACACTGGTAGGCTTAGTAGTTACCATTGGGATTGTTTTCGGTGATATAGGTACTTCTCCTCTCTATGTAATGAGAGCTATAGTCGCAGCCAATCACGAACACCAAATTTCTGAAGATTTTATTATAGGAGCTTTATCCTGTATTATCTGGACCTTGACACTACAAACAACCGTTAAGTATGTAATCATCGCTCTGCGGGCTGACAATAATGGAGAAGGAGGTATTCTCGCTCTTTATTCATTAGTGAAAAAGATGAAAAAGAAGTGGTTATATATTATAGCTATCTTTGGAGCCGCTACTTTAGTTTCGGATGGCGTAATCACTCCATCAATGACTATTATGTCTGCTGTAGAAGGTTTAAAAAACTACAATCCCCAAACTCAAGTTATACCCATTACCATCTTTATTTTAATTGCATTATTTGTTGTTCAGCAGTTTGGAACTCAGTCTATAGGTAAATTTTACGGACCAATCATGACCTTATGGTTTGTTATGCTTGCCGTTTTAGGTATTATAGAGTTTCTGCCGCATTTATATGTTATTAAAGCCTTAAATCCCTATTATGCAATTAATCTTATGTTTGAGGTCGGAGGTAGTGCCAGTACAGCATTAGAGGCAAAGCATATGATACTGCTGATTATGGGAGCTGTATTTTTATGTACTACCGGAGCTGAGGCTCTTTATTCAGATTTAGGGCATTGCGGAATTAAAAATATAAGAATCAGCTGGTTTTTTGTTAAAATATGTCTTATACTTAATTATTTCGGACAGGGAGCTTGGATATTATCTAACCCCGTTGAAGCTGCAAGCGGAGGAAATCCGTTTTTTATGATGATGCCTGATGACTTCCTTATTGCAGGTATAGCAATGTCTACTTTAGCAGCAGTTATTGCCAGTCAGGCATTAATTACAGGTTCTTATACTATTTTTAGTGAAGCTATGTCACTTGATTTTTGGCCACGCCAAAGAATTGAGTATCCCTCACACGAAAAAGGTCAGATGTATATACCTGTGGTTAACTGGGGGCTTCTGGTGGCCTGTATATTTATAGTCCTTCATTTTGAAGAATCATCAAAAATGGAAGCAGCCTATGGTCTGGCCATTACAATTACTATGCTGATGACCACTGTACTTTTATTATTTTACCTTCACATAAAAAAAGTCAATATATTTCTTATTTTGCTCTTCGCTATCGTATATTTTGCTATTGAAGGAGGATTTTTCTATGCCAACGTGCTTAAATTTGCTGAAGGTGGATGGATAACCATGTTCCTGGCTGGAGCTATTGCCTTTTGTATGTACATTTGGTTTAATGGAAGAAAATTAAAAAACAAGTATGTTCAGTATATAAGCTTAAAGCCCTATTTGCCCGTAATGCGGGATATGAAAACTGACAAAGACATACCTAAATACTCGACCAATCTGGTTTATGTGACAAGAGCAAAAAAGCCGGAGGAAATAGAAGCGAAAATTATTTATTCCATTGTAAATAAAAATCCAAAACGTGCAGACTATTATTGGTTTATACGCGTAGAGAACGACACTAATCCCTATACGTTCGAATACGACGTGCTCGAGCTGATACCCAATACACTTTATAAGGTTAATTTTAAATTAGGGTTTAAAGTGGAACCTTTGGTTAACATATATTTCAATCAGGTATTAGAAGATTTAAAAGTTTCAGGTAGAATTAATCTTACCAGTAATTATGCCTCATTAAAAAAATATGAAATTCCTGCAGATTTTAAATATATACTCATAGATAGGGTTTTCAACCAGGAATATCTATTGTCTATCAAAGAAAGGTTTATTCTTAGATTTTACAATCTTGTAAAATATATAGGAATATCAGATACAGCAGCTTTAGGTCTGGATACATACAATGTTGAGGTAGAAGAGGTTCCTATGTTGACAGATGTAATCTATAAAAGCAGGATTAAAAGAGTTAAAATGTACAAAGAATAAATAAATAATTATTTGATAATTAAAAATCAGTAATAAATGAGTATGCAAATTTTAGTAACAGGAGGATTAGGATTTATTGGTTCTCATACAGTTGTAGAATTGATACAATCAGGATACGAACCGATAATTGTAGATGATTTAAGTAATTCAGAAATATTTATCTTAGAAAGGATAGAACAAATTACAGGAAAAAAGGTTAAATTTTATCCTTACGATGTTACGGAATCTGAAAATATAAAAAAAATATTCAATGAAAATAAAGAAATAGAAGCTTGTATACATTTTGCTGCTAAAAAAGCAGTAGGAGAATCTATGGAAATTCCACTGGAGTATTACAGAGTAAATCTGCTCTCATTGCTTACGCTCTTAGATGAAATGAAAAATTATGGAATTAAAAATTTGGTTTTTTCATCCTCAGCAACCGTATACGGGCAGCCAGAGAAGCTGCCTGTCAATGAAGATTCACCTTTACAGCCGGCATTATCTTCCTACGGAAGTACCAAGCAAATGGCAGAAGATATTTTAGAAAAAGTTTCAGCTACCGGCTGGTTGAATGCACTGGCTTTAAGATATTTTAATCCTGTAGGAGCACATAAATCATCATTAATAGGAGAGTTACCGAAAGGAATACCTTCCAATCTTATGCCTTTTATAACACAAACGGCCATAGGGATAAGAGAAAAATTAACAGTTTTCGGAGGTGATTATCCGACTCCCGACGGAACATGCGTAAGAGACTATATACATGTTGTAGACCTGGCGAAAGCACATGTCAAAGCTTGTGAATATTTAAAACAAAAGAAACAAAATTCTTCTTATGAAGTTTTTAATATAGGAACAGGACAAGGCTATTCAGTATTGGAAATTATCAAAACTTTTGAAAAGGTGAATCATCAGTCAGTAGCCTATAAAATAGGAGATCGAAGAAAAGGAGACATTGAAAGTATTTATGCAAGCTGTGATAAAGCCAATGATATTCTGGGGTGGAAAGCAGAAGAAACACTGGATGATATGGTTGTTGATGCCTGGAATTGGGAGAAAAAATACAGGAGCGAGATGAAGTAGTTTTTTTTCTTGATAATATCAATGAAAAACCAACAGTATTAAAAATAAATCCATATAAGTAAAAACCATTTTATTTTAAAATAAAATGGTTTTTATTTTTTCCAAACTATGTATATTTGAATAAAATTAAACTAAATTATGAGTCAGGATATTATTTTCGATTTAATTGAAAAGGAAAGACAACGACAAGTTAAAGGAATAGAACTAATTGCTTCTGAGAACTTTGTTAGCGAAGAAGTAATGAAAGCCGCAGGTTCGGTTTTAACCAATAAATATGCAGAAGGTTATCCGGGAAAAAGATATTATGGCGGATGTGAAGTAATTGATGAAATAGAACAGCTGGCCATTGATCGAGCCAAAGAATTATTTGGAGCAGAATATGTAAATGTTCAGCCGCATTCAGGAGCACAGGCAAACGCAGCCGTTTTTTTAGCCTGTTTAAAGCCTGGAGATACCGTTATGGGGTTGGATTTGGCGCATGGAGGACACCTCACTCATGGTTCTCCCGTAAATTTCTCAGGATTAACTTATAATCCTGTCTTTTATAAAGTAAATAAAGAAGACGGAAGAATTAATTATGAAGAAATGGCTGAGACTGCCAGAAGGGAAAAGCCAAAAATGATTATAGTAGGAGCATCTGCTTACTCCAGAGATTATGACTATCAAAAATTCAGAGAAGTTGCAGATGAAGTCGGAGCTATTTTAATGGCTGATATTTCTCATCCGTCAGGCCTGATAGCTAAAGGAATTTTGAATGATCCCATGCCGTATTGTGACATAGTAACTACAACTACCCATAAGACGCTAAGAGGAACCAGAGGTGGGATGATTATGCTGGGAGAAGATTTCGAAAACACTATGGGGCAGAAAACACCCAAAGGAGAAGTTAAAATGATGTCTCAGATTTTGGATAGTGCAGTATTTCCAGGAACTCAGGGAGGACCTCTTGAGCATATCATTGCAGCTAAAGCCATCACATTTAACGAAGCGCTGAGCGATGGATATTTTACGTACATTTTGCAAGTGCTTAAAAATGCACAGGCCTTATCCTCAGCTTTGATGGAGCGTGGTTTTGAAATTATTTCAGGAGGTACAGACAATCACTTAATGCTGATAGATCTGCACAATAAAAATATTACCGGAAAAGTGGCGGAAAAAGTTTTAGGACAGGCAGACATTACCTGTAATAAAAATATGATTCCATACGATGACAGAAGTCCGTTTATTACCTCCGGAATTCGTTTTGGAACTGCAGCTGTAACAACCCGTGGACTAAAAGAAGAAGATATGGTTAAAGTGGCTGAATATGTTAATGAAGTAATCAGTCATCCGGAAGATGAAAGCAAAATAAACAAGGTAAAAGCTGAAGTGAATTCACTTATGAATTCCAGACCATTATTTCAATGGTAAATAAATCCTAAAATGGAGGTGGGTAAGATACTCTTTTATCGTACCTGCCTCAAACTTTTATAAAAAAACTCTCTAAAATAGTAAACACGTAAAGTGTTTAAAAACAAGTTATAACGTTATTTTTATACCGCTTATAACTTTGTTTATTTATAACTACTTGTAAACAAAAATTATGATGAAAAAAAACATATCAGTTTTTTTATTATTACTCAGTCTATGCCTATTTTCTCAAAACAAAACAGAAGAAAAAATCTGGAACTTACTGTTAAATAATCAAAGAAACGAAGCAAGAAATCTCTTTGACAAACAATTAAGTAAAACCCGAACTACCAACTTTGAACATTTATACCTCGATGCGGTAATCAGTATGGAAGAAGGAATGCTTTTTTTTGATGATACCTTTGTTAAAAATTTTGTAAAGATTTCGCCGGATGAAGCCTATGTATATCCTCTGCTTTCTTATCCGTTTATGCTAACTGACAAAGCATTTGGCATTGATTTATTTACACCCGTCAAACTAGATGTTTTATCATCAAACGAGAAATATTCCTCCGAATTATCTGTAGGTATGTTAAAAGCCTATTACGATGTTTTGAGAGGAAACAATGAAAACTCAAAGAAAATTTTAGAAAAAATTCAACCCATCATTCACTGGCAGTACTGCGGAGTATTTGAAAATCTCAACGGAAGCGGTATGGATATAGAATATGAGCCGGAAACCTATGCCAATAATGATAAATTATTTACAACCAATACGCATGGGTTAGTGGGGTGGTACAATCAGAAACATTTTCAGAATCTAGGAGGTTTTCATTTTTATTCCAATGAACTGGAATATGGTTCAGGGATCATGTATGCTCAAACATTTATCGATAATCCGAAAGAGCAGGAAGTAAATTTACTGGTGAGCACAGAATGTGAATATAAAATATTTTTAAATGATTGCGAGATCTATTCAACATTAAATAAAGGAAACTATGAATATGGAGGAGTCTCTCTTAAAGTAAAGCTCAGCCAGGGAGTAAACCGATTAGTAATTAAATCTGAATTACAGGATAAAACCACTATAATAGCACGTATTACAGATGAACATGATCGACCGGTTACAGGATTACATTTTTATGATCAATACACAGAATATAAAAAATCCAGCATTGAAGAACTTAACGTTGAAGAACAGGAATTTAAATTTGTAACATTTTTAAAACAAAAAATAAAAGAGCAGCCATCGTCTATAGTAAATAAGCTTCTCTTGCTCAATGGGTATTTAAATAATAAGCAGAATACCCAGGCACATGATCTGTTGGTTGAATTAGAAAATAAATACCCTAAATCTTCCTTGCTAAGAGTACTGAAAATGAAGTATAACACAAACATATCAGAAGATCAGTTAGCCAACGAAATTTTAAAAAATATTCAGATGGATGATCCTAAGTATTATTTATCATATGTAAGTAAAATTAAAGATTCCAATTGGATGTCAACGGCATCTATTAACGAATTGGAAGAAATGAGCAGAAATCTGGCAAATACAAAAGCTGAAGTTTTCAAATTTGTCATTGATATGGTTATAGATGCTAGAAAGCAGGACTTGGCAGGGATGTTAGATAAGTCAAATAAAATTTTAGATACATCTTATCAAAACTCTTCCATACTATTAGAATTTATTAATGTATTTGATTACATAAAAAATCCAGATGACAATGCGGTTCTGAGGTTGGAAAAAGCTTTAGAGCAAATGGATAATTTTGATATAGTAAATGAGTTGTTGAATAGATATAGCATAGAAAATAAAGACGAAAAATATAAAGAATTATTGCTTTCGTTTATAGATAAATATCCGCAACTAAATGTTTACAGGATGAAGTATGTAGAGCTTTTAAACAAAGAACAAAAATTTGAAGAAGCTTTAGAACAGTCTTTCGAGTCTCTCGCTAATTTTCCATATTCATATACCGTATTATCAAATATAGGATACTTATATATGAATGTGAACGATAAACAGAAATCGATAGAATATATAAATAAATCCTTATCCCATAACTCTACGAATATTAGTTTGTATAACTTCTTGAAAGATATTAATAATGAAGATGATGAGATAGATCAGGTAGCCAAAAAGGATTTATATAAATTAATAAAAGAGAGGCGTAACACTTCATGGGTAGGAGAGAAAGGAACTACGCGGTTGCTGGACGAGTATATTGTCAATGTTTTTCCTGAGGGAGGATATAAAACCCGGGCCACACTTATCTATGAAATAACATCAGAACAGGGAATAGAAGAATTGAAAGAATATTATTTAGGATATGCGGTAAATATCGTAAAATCAGAAATAGTGAAACCAGATGAAACTATAATTCCTGCAGATAAAAATTCCGGAACCTTAGTATTTCCTAAATTGGAAATTGGCGACGTAGTGCTTATCCAATACGAAAAAATCGAACGCACATCCGGGCGTTTCTATAAAGATTTTAACGAAGTATCCTATTTTAACAGTGTCTATCCGGTGGTTGAGTCCACTTTTACAGTCATTACTCCGGAAAAAACCACCTATCAGACCTATATCAACCACAGTAACGTGCAGGCAAAAACAAAAAAGATAAATAAAAAAATCTATACAACCTGGACGTTGACCAATCTAAAACCTTTAGACAACAACGAATATTTCTCAAGACCCTTTTCAGATTCACAAATTTCAGTGAGGGTATCCACCATTAAAACCTGGGGAGATATTGTTAACTGGTATGCCGATTTGGTAAACAAGGTCATGGTATATGATAAAAAAACAGAACTGGCATTTAATCAAATATTTCCTTCCGGAACTTCTTCCTTATCACCCAGTGAAAGAGCAGAAAAAATATACAACTATATACAGAAAAATATTAAATACAGCTATGTCGATTTCAGGCAGAGCGGGCACATCCCGCAGAAACCTTCAAGAACCATTCAAACCAAACTGGGAGATTGTAAAGATTTATCCACCCTTTTTGTGATTTTAGCCAGACAAGCCGGATTAGAAGCTGATCTGGTATTGGTTCTGACGAATGATCATGCCGCTAATGCCTTGTCGCTTCCAAGTGCAAACTTTAACCACTGCATTGCCCGGGTAACTATAGAGGGTAAAGATTTATTTTTAGAATTAACGGATAATTACCTTCCTTTCAAAGCAGGCTCTTTACATAACTATAAAGCGAAAGCGTTAGTTATTAAGCAGGATAAAAATACTCACGATCAGGCGAAGCTCATAGAATTGGATTTTAAGAATAATCTTCAGAGTAAAACCAAGATAGAAGCTTACGTAGAGGTCAATCCGGATAATAAAAAAATTAAAGTGATTCAGTCTTATTACGGAGCATCCAAATCCTACTACAATCGATTATTTTCTGAAACATACTCAGAAAAAGAAAGAAAAGAGAGCATACAGGAAATCATAGGACGAATACTCAATAAAACCATAGCCGTTAAATCTATGGAAGTAGTAAAAGGAAAAGATTTAACAGCCGATCCTCTCCAGATTGAAATTGAAATTCAGATATCCGAAAAGCCTAAAAAAATCGGAAGTATGAATTTACTTTCAGTACCGTTTTTATCACAGGCGTATAACAAGCAGGTGATTATTACTGAGAATAGAACCTCAGATATTTACTATGTAAACTACGAATCGGAAAATGAATATGAAGAAGAAATTCATTTGAAATTACCCGAAGGTTCCACCTTTGTTGAAATTCCTTCCGCTAAGAAATATCAGTACGGAAACAGAACATATGAGCTCACGTATGACATGCTTTCCCCGGCACATTTAAAAGTGACGAAAAAAGTAAAAACTTCCTGGGAAGATGTATCTGTACAGCAATATCCCGAATTTAAAAAATTTGTAGAAGAAGTATTGGAAGCAGAAGATGATATTATAGGATACAAATAAGGAGAACAATCAATCAGACCCAAAAAAAACAAAGTAAAAACAATCCGTTAACGTAATAAAATAAAAAATTGCCCAACGGGTTGTGTTTATATAAAATAGTTTTGTAACAATCATATATATTTAGTATTTTCATAAAAACAAAAAACAAAAAAATGGGAGTAACGAGATTATTTGATATCCTGGCGCATCAATCGAAGAATCACCCGATTGAAAAGTCTCTGGTGACTAAAAAAAACGGAATATGGGAAGAAACCTCAACCGAGTCTTTGATAAGTCAGGTAAACCAGGTAAGCAGGGGGCTTCTTAAATATGGAATTAAGCCGGGAGATAAAATAGCGGTTATAACTAACGTAAACCGTACGGAATGGTTGATTATCGATTATGCCGTGCAGCAGGTCGGAGCGGTTACCGTACCTATTTACCCTACCTTGAGTAAAGAAGACTTTAAGTATGTCCTGAACGATAG
This sequence comes from Apibacter sp. HY039, assembly GCF_004023655.1. NCBI lineage: Bacteria > Pseudomonadati > Bacteroidota > Flavobacteriia > Flavobacteriales > Weeksellaceae > Apibacter > Apibacter sp. HY039. The sequence goes on from NZ_SAYM01000001.1 coordinate 895,030, forward strand.
TAAATCTATATTTTGTTTTGTTTCCGATAAAGAATTATACGATAAAATACAGAATATCAGGGAAGATTGTGCTGAGCTGGTAAGCATCTTTACCTTTGATGAGGTAGAAGGCGCTACCTGTTGGACGGCTATAAGCGATATGGGAGAAGATGATTCCACCCAGTACGAAGTAGACAGCCTGAAAGATATGGCTCAGCCGGAGGATCTGGTTACCCTTATTTATACGTCCGGTACCACAGGCAGACCCAAAGGAGTGATGCTTACCCATAAAAACATTGTTTCCAATGTTTTGAACAGCCACGAACGAGTATTGATGGAGCACGATAAAAATTTCAGAGTCCTGAGTTTTCTTCCCATCTGTCATGTATTGGAACGAATGGTTACCTATATATTCATGTATAGATCGTACAGTATATTTTTTGCCGAAAGCATTGAAAAGCTGGCCCTGAATTTAAAAGAAGTAAAACCCCATATCATTACTGCCGTACCCAGGGTGGTCGAAAAATTGTATACCGCAATTTACTCCAAAGGAACCTCCGGAGGCTGGTTAAAATCACAGATATTTTTATGGTCGTTAAAAGTTGCCGAAAAATTTGAGCCCTTTCAGCCGGCCGGATTTAAGCAAAAACTCGCAGACATGCTTGTTTACCGTAAATGGAGAGAAGGATTGGGGGGAGATATCAGGCTTATAGTTTGTGGAAGTGCAGCACTTTCCGGAAAACTGAACCGTATATTCTTTGCCGCCGGACTTCCGATCATGGAAGGATACGGATTAACCGAAACTTCCCCGGTAATAGCTGTAAATGGCAATGACAAAAGTTTATTTCGCTTCGGTACCGTGGGCCCGCTAATTAAAGAATCTCAGGTAAAAATAGCGGAAGACGGGGAAATTCTGACTCAGGGGCCCAATGTTTTTATCGGTTATTATAATCAGGAAGAAAAAACCAAAGAATCATTTACGGAAGACGGATGGTTTAAAACTGGAGATATTGGCTTTATGGAAGATGGATTTTTAACCATTACCGACAGAAAAAAAGAAATATTTAAAACCTCAGGCGGAAAATACATTACGCCCCAGATTACGGAAAACTTTTTAAAACAATCCCGGTTTATAGAGCAGGCGATGGTGGTAGGAGACGGTGAAAAAATGCCATGTGCTCTCATACAGCCCGATTTCAAATTTATCAAAGAGTATATTAAATTCAAGCATTTACCCATAAGTACCTCCGGTTCGCAGGAAGAAATCATCCAAAATGAAAGTATTCAAAACAGAATCATGAAGGAAGTAGAAAAAGTGAACGAACTTTTAGGACACTGGGAACAGATTAAAAAAATAGAGCTCACTCCTCAGACATGGTCCGTGGAAGGAGGGGAACTAACACCTACCCTCAAGCTCAGAAGAAAAATAATCAAAGAAAAATACATCGATTTGTATAACAAAATGTACCAGGAATAGAGGACATTATGACAGGTGTAAGAATTGGCTTAAGTTTTGCAATTACTACTGTATGGAAAAGAAAAATAAAATTGAAATCTTGGAAAATGCCAACCAGAATCCGGAAGAATTTTATACAAGATTCCAGGAGCAATTAGATAAAGAACATAGTTTTCCTGGAAATTATATGTTTAAATTTATAATTCCGACAGAAAGTAAAAAGATTGCACAGTTACATAAAATATTTGATCACGGTTCAGCCACCTTTTCAATGAAGGAAAGTAAAAACAACAAATATACCAGTGTAACCATAACCATGTATGTGGCAGATTCCACATCCGTGATAGAATACTACAAAGAAGCAGCAGGTATTGAAAATATTGTGATGCTCTAAAAAAAACAAACAAATAAATAAGTATAAAAAAAGTCATCGGGATAATTTTATCCAGGTGACTTTTATTTTATACGTCCATTATCCTACCAGGAACTATTAAAATTAGGGATCAATTGACTTAGGCTTTATCGTAGATTCCCGTTTTTTCCCTTTTACCCGAAAATTATGGCAGAATACTTTCTGTCTTTGTTATGAAAATCCAACAAAAACATATAAATAATAAAAAAATACTGAGATTATGTTTCTTTATAGATAAAGGATACAAGGTTTTATTATTTTTTTTGTACTTTTTTTTCTTAGAAATATAGGTGTCTGAGTAAATCATATAAAAAAAAATAGTAATTTTACTTCGTTTTACCAGTAAATATTTATAAATCTTACTAATTATTAATATTTTATGAAATCACTGAGTCCTAATGAAAGTGAATCTTTTAAACTCTATACCCAGCAAGAGATAGAGCAGTTAAACAAAGGCAGCTACTATGCCCGCTACGGAGGAAACAAAGACAGCCAGTACGGCAACAGCTCGCTGGTCAGCATAAGCGTACAGATACAGGGAGTGGATTATTTCAACCAGACCAACCTGAAGCTGGAGCTGAAGCAGTCCTTTAGCGGACACCACGAGTTTGAGCTTACCGCCGACCCCGACGAATTTTCAGAATCC